>PKXQ01000033.1 GCA_003132405.1 Acidobacteriaceae bacterium
TCCCTGATGCCAAACAGAGGTACGGCAACAAACACACACAGCGCCAGCGCCGCCGTGGTCGAGAGTGAACCCGTCGGCGGCTTATAGCCGGGGATCATCGTACAGAGGCTGGCCGTCGCGACGAACAGAAAGAGCGTTCCCAGGAAGGAAAGATACTTTGTTGGCTGGCTCAGGCCGACTTCCTTGATCTGCTCCTCCATCGCAGAGACGACGATTTCAAGCGAGCCTTGCCATCGTGAGATATTGCCTTCCGTCTTAAGCTTGCGGGTGATCAGCTTTGCGCCCAGCGACATTAAGATCATCGTGGCCCAGGTGGTGACGATCGTTCCATTGAGTTTCACAAAGCCGTGCTGCCACAAAATCTGCTGGTCGGAAGTTAGATTCACCGGCATACTTCACCGACAATCTGCATCCTCTTTGACTCTGTCTTTGCAATCGGTGTGCGGGTAAGCCAAGTCACCAGGATGCGCGCCAGGAAAAATCCAACCAGGCAAGCCAGCACTCTGCGCCAATCGCCACGCGCGACAACATAGAAACCAGTCAGTGCAATACTCGTGCGCAGCAGAAGGCTGAAGAAGAACAACGCCGCCGGCTGTTTCGAAGAAATGCCTTTGCGAATGGTCCACCAGAGGCCGCCGAAGAAGATCGCCCCGAGCAAAACGCCCGCGAGCAGCGACAATATCAGTGCAAGGATGAGAGCTAATATTTCATTCATCTTTCTTATCCTCCGCCTTTTTATCCTCTGGTTCATCGTGCATGGCCTTGTCCTGCTGCGCCACCCAATGCCAGGCATTAGCGCAGCCGATGCACAATCCAGCGACCAGCAGCATTAGCGTCCAGGAACGCGCTCCCGGATGGCGTCGGTCCAACCAAAGGCCGAGCATCGCCCCGAGAAGCGTGGGCACCGCAACCGACCAACCGATCAGCCCAGACATGCCGAGACCAAACCAGACGCCTTGCTTCCCTTCCCGCTGCACCCTGAGCTTGCGGGCAGCCTTCGCGGCCACCTGCCTGACGAATTCCGGCTCCTCTTTCGAGGGCTGATTTGTCAGCTTACCGCTCATGTTCAAACTCCGCAAAACGGACGATAAGGCCGCTTTCCATTTTGGCAACCGCGGCGCGAACGTTGCGCTCGCTTTCGTCGAGTGTCAGAAACTCGCGTTTCACCGCCTCATGCAGTTGGCCAAGATCCGTTCCGCCAATGGCGTGGCGCACTGAGACCATCACGTCCGCGCCGGCCTTGACCAGCACGCCTTCATCGACGGCGAGGTAAACCGTTCCATCCTCTTCCGTCTCGTAAGTCAAGATCCCGGGCGCAAGAGCCGCAACGCAGTCAAGGCGGTGCGGCAGGATTCCGAACGATCCCTCGCGAGTCTCAGCCACCATGCGCGACACATTCGTCTTCTCCGCAAAAATCTCGAACGGGAGCAGGATTTTAAGATTCATGGGCCTTCGCTGGCTCGATTTTCGTTTCTGTTTTCGCTTCTGTTTTCGGCGAGGATTTCTCTTCTGCTTTCGGCTCGATTTTCGGCTCTGTTTTCGTCTCGCTTTTAGGTTTCGTTTTCGGCTCCGGTTTTTTCGCTTCGCCAATCGCTCCGATCATGTAGAGTGTGCTCTCCGGGTAATCTTTGAACTCGTCTTTTAGAATGCGTTCGCAGCCATCGAGCGAGTCTTTGAGGCTGACAAGCTTCCCCTTGATCCCGCTAAACTGCTCGGTGGTGAAGAACGGCTGCGTGAGAAATCGTTCCAGCCGCCGGGCGCGAGCGACCGCGTTGCGATCTTCCGGCGAGAGCTGTTCTAAGCCGAGCATTGCGACGATATCCTTGAGCGCCTCGTACTGCGCCAGAGTCTTCCGGATTTCCTGCGCAAGTTTGTAATGCCGGTCGCCGACGATGCCGGGCGTCGCCATTTTCGAGCTGGATTGGAGCAGGTCAATCGCCGGATAAAGCCCCTCGCTCGCCCGTTTGCGCGAGAGCACAATCGACGCCGAGAGATGCGAAAACACATGCACCGCCGCCGGATCGGTCAGATCGTCCGCCGGTACATACACCGCCTGGATGGATGTGATGGCTCCGGCATGGGTGTTGGCGATGCGCTCCTCCATCCCCGACAATTCCGTACTCATCGTAGGTTGATATCCGAGGCGCGATGGCATTTGCCCCATCAAACCCGAAACTTCCATCCCGGCTTGAACGAAACGGAAAACATTATCGATCAGCAAGAGAACATCGCGATGCTCGTCGTCGCGGAAGTACTCGGCCATCGTCAGCGCTACATCCCCCACCCGAAACCGGCTGCCCGGCGGCTCATTCATCTGGCCGTAGACCATCACCATATTCTGAAGAACGCCAGCTGCTTTCATGGCGCTGTAGAGCTCTTCGCCTTCGCGGCAGCGTTCTCCGATCCCGCAGAAAATGCTCATTCCTTTCTGATGCCGGATCATGTTGTGGATCATCTCCGTGAGCAGCACCGTCTTGCCAACACCCGCGCCGCCGAATAAGCCCGCCTTGCCTCCGCGCTCCAACGGCACGAGCACATCGATGGCCTTGATGCCTGTCTCGAAAATCTCGGACTTGGTGGAACGCTCGGACAACGGTGGCGGTGCTCGATGGACGGTTCTCCACTGCACATCCGCGGGCTCCGGCTGTCGGTCTATGGCGCGGCCGAACACGTCGAACATCCGCGAAATAATCTTCTTGCCCACCGGCGCCTGGAGGGGGGAGCCCGTGTCCTCGACAGGCATTCCTCGGGCCAACCCTTGCGTGGGCGTTAAAGCTATGCCCCGCACGCGAGATGCATCAAGCTGCGTCATCACTTCGACGACAATCTCCCGGTCCGCTCCGGCGCGGAGCACGGAAAAAATCGGCGGCAAGCAGCGGTCAAAGCGCACATCGACGACACTGCCGCGCACCGCAACGACCGCGCCGTGATTGGAAGAAGGTGCTTCGCTCCTCATTTGATCGTCCACACTAGCCTCATCCCAGACGCATGACGCCCCAGAAAATCAGCGGTTGTTCCGGGTAGGACCAAGCGAGCAGTGGACTGCATCGTCGTTTGGGCATTTTCGAGCAACCACGGTTCAGAGAGTCAAATGATTTATCCGCTTGAGTTCTCGGGCCGCGATGATTCCTCCGGCCAACGACTGTTAGACCTCGCCAGGCTGGAGCATGCCGACGGCAATTCGCATCGCGGCGGGCCACCGACGCGGGAATCTCGCAGATAGTATCTTCCCGCGGTGATGCGGAATCTGTGCAGTTTTGCTCACCGTGAGAGTGCAAAACAGCATCGTAAACACTCGGGAAAAGCGACGACGCCCTCAAGGTGGCTCTCACGAATGCCTGGGTCGGCGAGGTTGATCGTGTGGGATGTCATGAGGCCACGTGCATTTCCCACCGACACTGAGCAATAGGGAACAGTTTCCATAGTCAGGCGTGGCTGTTGAAAAACTCCTTCCCGCAAAATTCGCGAAAATAAAATTGCGTCAGGATGCCCTACAATCGATTTTCTCGGGTCGCCTGAGACATTTTCTCTCCCCCAAATTCCGGCGGTTTTGACCCAAAAGCGACTTTTTCAACAGCCACAGGCGATTACGCTCATTGACCCTAGCCAGCCCAAGAAAGGGGTTTTGAGTGAAATTGATTCCATGACAA
>PKXQ01000007.1 GCA_003132405.1 Acidobacteriaceae bacterium
AGAGAGCTTAATCAGAGTCTCCCTAGAGCGAAAACCCGTCAAGATATAATCCTGCTCAAGGTGGACCAACAAAAACAGTGGCCCCGGCTAATCGGCAGTAGATTCACCGCCGCAGTCGGCGTGGTCCTGACGGGCTACGTCGCCGCGCTGACTCTTCGCGCTGCATTCCGGCAATCTCCGCATCATTTTCACTGGCTTCTGCCTGTGGACACCATTTTGCCTGCGCGGGCTACGTTGGCGGTCAACCTCGTGTTCTACGCGTGGTTGGTGTGGCTATGCGTCGTGTTTCCACGGGCCTTGCACGGGAAAGAACGCGTTCTTGCCATAGGCTGGGCGCTGAGTCTCCTACTGAGTCTCATTCAAGGGTTGGTGTCGGCATCGCTCGCTGCCTTCATTCAATATGTCAGGGCGGCCAGCATAATGGTCGCGCTCTTCGCTGCCGTGGCAATCCTCATAGAAGGCTCGGTAGGCGGCAACTCTGCGACTGATGGCAACGTTCCTGAATGACTGTTGTAATATCCCATTAGCACTCATCGCCCCCCCTCAGCAGGTCGCACCGCAGCCGGTGACATCGCATATCATCAACATCTACGTGCGACAATGACGTTCCTCATGAAACATACACTGGTCTACGAGTCAGATCGCCTTTTCAGCGTGTTCGGGTATTGCATGAGCCATGGGCTGTTGTTGCTCAGGAGCGGGAAGTCGAATGAAACGCCAGACACGAGAGTGGATGTCCTCTTTCGAGATGTTCGAGCGATGGAGATAAGGGCATGGTTCAAAGGGATTAGGGTCGAAGAAGTCGACGATCCGAGGTTCCTCGACGATCAGACCAGCAAGCCGGTCGAGATGATTGAACCGGGCAACAAGATTTACGCTTTGATGAGCGCGGGGTGGCAAGGTTTCATAGTAGGCGGTGTCGTTAGTTTCAATGAAGACGACGGTGACCTCTGCGGTCCCAGTGCCTTGGTCCCCGGTCCGCCCATTGCGCGGTGGAGTCTGGGGTAGAGCACGGGATAACACACTAAAACACTCGCAGCGGACGGTTGGCGAAACATCGCATTAACACTCATTGACCTTCAAAAAGGCGAAACAAAAACGCAAGCTTGTGCAAACGAATTTCATCGACTGCGGCGAACGAACATTCAATAACTTACGAACAGATTTCGCCGTCAAAATTCCCGAAAAAGAGTTCTTCAACAGCCACGCCTGGTAACAACAATTGACTTTCCGGTTTTGCCCGTAATTCGGGAGGAATCAAGAAGAAATGGAAATATCCCGAAGGGCATTATGGTCGCTCGACAGGGGATCGACCTCCTCTTCATCTTCATCGCGGTTCGCTAATGAAGCAAGATCTGCATCGAGTTGAAGTCAATCTCGACGCTACGTGCCTGATTCAGTAGATCCATTCCGAGGTTCCCAGAAAACCAGCTGCTGGTCGAATTGTTGCTCTTGAGCAAGATGTGGGCCGGCTTGAGCAACACATCCCGGCCTCCTACGACGAAGGTTAACGACGGCACTAGAACGGATGGTATATCTGCTGAACCGCCTACACCGGTAACTTTGTGAGCCTCAGAGGAACCGTTCTTTTGGAGGTTTGGATGTGCCTGAGCGAACGATGGATAAAGCACTGTATTTTGCGCTCCCATATCCAGACTGAAATCGAGCGGTGCTCCCCCGTACCCAGCCTGCTGCAAGATAGACGTGCCGTCGAACGCAAGATTGCTGGGGTACTTAGGTGGCTTTGCCGAGGGTGGGAGAGCAACGAAAGTGTGGCCTTTGGAGCTCCATTGAAAATGGTTGAGTGCGATGACCACCGGCAGCCCGAGAATCCCTTGTCGTCCTTCAGCGAGTTGGTCAAACGGCGGCTGAGCTGTTGGTAGAACGTAAAAGGCGATGTTCTTCAGGTGGACATTGCCAATTTGAAGGTTGACGGCGACCGCGATCCGTATGTTCACCTCTGCACCGCTCATCGTGTTGATCTTTGTCTTTACATCGTGGACGGTCAGATTGAGACGCTTCGCTTCAAGTTCACTCATGCCCGATATGCTGAATCCATTATCGAAAATATAGTGACCCTCGACTCCGTTGATTCTTACGGGCAAGACGAGGTTCTCATCTTCAATGTCTATCGGGACCGAAGAGGGCTCTCTCGAAACAATACTCTGGTCGGGGAAAGACGATAGCACCTCAAGAGTCGGAAGCATATTCTTGATCTCGGCAGTATCGGGCTTTTGCGCGAGCATGAGCTTCCCCTGAGCGAATGCCTCCTTGTATCTTCCGAGCCGGAAATAGAGGCCAATCAAGAGCTCCCGTGCTTCGAAGATTACCGCATCTGAATTGCCTGACGATATGACCGCTTTGAGGTCGGTCTCCGCCTTTGAATCGTGACCAAATGCAACCTCGACTGCGGCCCGATAGAAGTTAGATCCACCCCTCCGTGCGACCTCATCGCGAAGCTGGAACCAATGATGTCCGTCATAGAGCAATTTAAATTCGGCCGAGGCCTCCTGGGCATATGCACTGGCCCGAACCAAACTAACTGCAATCAACAGCATGGATGCAATCCGCATGAACTGAGGTTAGCATCGAGCTGGCGCTCGACGCTCTTTGGCTTTTCATGATCCAGTGAACGAATTGTCGGCGGAAACTGGGATCTGCCTGTAGTTGGTGAAAAATCGCGTCTCTGACAA
>PKXQ01000036.1 GCA_003132405.1 Acidobacteriaceae bacterium
CTCGCCCAGTTCGGGATCGACGATCCCATCTGCATCTGCGTATATCGGGGCGTCCGAGATGGTCTGTGCTACTTCGAGGTGTACCTCACGGACGACCCTGATGGCCCCAAGGCCGTTCTCTCTTGTGCAACCGATCCAGTGACTTTTCATTCAGGAGGAGATTGTGGAAAGCTGTTCAGCTTTTATGGGTATGAACACTAACAATCTCGGGCTCTCAAGCACATCAAACACACAATTAGAGCGAATGATCGACGACGCCGCGTGGATCACGTACCCACTGCACGTGCTTGTGGGTCTTATCAAGACGTTCGTCTACACCGCGCTCTTCATTTCGTTCTTGGTGCTCTGTTTCTTCATCTGGATGTTCACCGCCCACGATGACCGCGCGGAACTGACCAAGAACTTTATCAATGAACAGTCCATTTATCGGGTCAGCATCGTGAACAAAACCACCTACCCTACCGTTGCGAGACTGGGCATGAATGGTGACAGTACGGAAAATCTGGTGCGGGGTTGCCCACGGGATAGCAAGGGCCTCAAAGAAATGGAACCCTTTGGCTTCGTTCACAACTGGCTTGCCGAAAAGAGCGACGTGTTCCAGTCGGCGTATATTGCGGCCTCCTGCAACATGGTGAGCCTGACCGAGCGATTGAAAGAAGCAAAGGGTGATTTTAGCCGTCTCCCCGATATGCCGAACGCCCCCGTCGCACTCGTTTCGTTTTTGGAACGAACGGACGAGAATAAGCTGAACCCCGCAAACGCTCAGTACAACTGGTACACGGGCATGTGCTTGGCATCGGCTCATTGCACGGACGCGGACTTTGTGCCGCGTAACGATTCGATCTGGTATGACGCAATCACCCCGCAGTTAACGGCTAGTCAGGACGCGGCGGTGAAGGCTCTGTGTGCCACGGCAACTCCTGAGTTCTGGATCGCTGCCGCTCATGCCAATGGCATCTACGACAAAGATGCGGAGTTCGCCAGCTATGCGACAGAAGAGCAGGCCGATCTTGCCAAGAAGTTGCGTCATCAGGAATCGTCGTCGGACGAGTTCGCTCATGAAGTTGAAATCGGCATCGGCCTCTACATTGCCTTCGTCGTGCTCTTGTGTGCGTGTTTCACCCGCCAAAGGGCCCGCTGTCTTTCGGAAAAATGTCGTCCGAACCGAGCCTTTTTGGAATCAGCAACATTACAGTAAGGACCGAAGTGAGCCCTGCGCGAAAGCTGGTTCTAGGCGGCGACTGTCTTCGCTTTCTGTTGAGTGACCTCCGACTCTGCTTGCAGCCAATCGTCTAGTTCGTGCCCGTCGTCTCTCCCGCGTTGCTCGTACAGTTCGTGAGCACGACGACGGATTTGCTCTTGAAGATCACTGGTAGATTCGGTTGTTTGGTTGATTGTCCTTAGCGGAGTTGGCATTGTGGTCGTCGGCTTCATTGTGATGTCACTCCTTTGCAGGTAATGGTTGACGGGCTCTGTTGACGGTTCCTTGCACCGGGCTACGCGGCTTGAACCCCCGCCAATAGCCACTTGCTCGGCACCGACTGAAAAATTAGTTCATCTTCAGGGACGGTAAAGTCGATTCCGCAGCGCGGGCACGTGAACTCCCATGGCTCGGAATGGTCGCGTTCCACGCCGTCCGTTGACCTGTATGCAACCGCCAACTCACCGCAGTTGGGCATCGGACAACTCGACCCTGCCGCAATATCATCGTGCTCGTCCCAGTCATCTGGCATGGTGTCCGTCTTTCAACCGCGAGCATCATGGGCTAATCGCTTGGGAGTCGGGATCGCGCTTTTGACCGATTGTGGCGTCTGATCCCAAGCCTCAAAGCAGCTGGCAATGCGGCTGCGCCCCAGATCGAGAACAGAAGCAGGTACACATCTTTCAGGGAAATGCCGATGTTCTCAAGGGACCAACGAACCACGAAAGCGCCGGTGATTCCGAGGAGGATGTCGGCCAATGTTCCGAATCCGTCGTCTTGTGCGATCTTGCCCGCGGCCCAACCAGCTAAAGCTGCTGTGAATAACCAAATGGAATAGAACATCTCCAGCCTCGCTAAACCATGTCACGCTAGTCGTGGAGAACAACACTAAGCAGCGAACTATGGACTTGGAAGCCCCCGCCATTGTAGTGAACAAATCCCAATTTCCTGAACCGGTTCATGAAGAAGCTGACCCGCGAGCGGGTTGTACCCACCATTTCCGCCAGCGTCTCCTGACTGATTTTGGGGACTACCGTCTCGGGTTCGCCTTCCTTGCCAAAATGAGCGAGCAGCAAAAGGATTCGGGCCAGCCTCTTTTCGCTCGAATTGAAAAGCTGATCAACCAGATCTTCTTCGTAACGGATGTTCCGCGCCAACAAATAGGCCACGAACAGGTCGGAAACTTCGCGTTCCCGATGAAGCGCTTCCATCATGGCTTTCTTGTCGATTCGCAGAACAGCGCAGTCCGTCATTGCGGTTGCAGAGCCCATGCGGAGCGCCTGGCCCGCAAGCGAACCTTCGCCGAAGAACTCGCCATCCCCTAATATGCCAATGGTTGCTTCCTTGCCGTCATTGGACACGACCGTGAGTCTTACCTTGCCGGTCTGGATATGAAACACCGCATCAGCGGTATCCCCTTGCGCAAAGATTATTTGTTTCTTCGGGAAAAGCACAAATTTCCTGCTCTCGCCGATGGTTGCGAGGAATGCAAGAGGATCGAAATCGCGTCTCTTCTTAGCTGCCGCACGGGGACACATTGGTTTCCCTTAAGCACTAATATCACATGCCAATCTTGTTGGTCTGTTGGGCATCGCACCTACACAGAGGAGTTTTGTTCGTTCGGACGCCCGATTTTGGGCCTCCTTGTGAAGTGCGGAATCGCTTTAGCTGTTCGTCACGTTTGGTGTGTCTTGAAGCGGTCAGTATTGCTCAGTATCAGGGTCGTATCCAGCATAGTGTTGATAGGTCTTCGAGAGGGGTTTCACGATGCCGGACCAGACTTCCTGTCTCGCACCCCATAAAGGACGAGGTCATTCCCAGCCTAGCGAGCGGACGAATACCGCAGCGAAGCCAGTCGGCAACAAAATACTTCTATCGATCTCCGATCGCGACTACCGCTCACTTCGTCCTCATCTCGAATACGTCAGCTTGCCAAACCATCTGGTCCTTCACGAGGCGGGTGGAGAGCTGGAATTTGCGTATTTCCCGAATCGAGGTTTGATTTCTCTTGTCGTCGTAATGAAAGATGGAAAAACGGCCGAAGCTGGCATAGTTGGAAATGAGGGCTTCACAGGAACACTGGCGGCTGTTGGCCTGCATAGGGGCCCGCT
>PKXQ01000043.1 GCA_003132405.1 Acidobacteriaceae bacterium
ACATTGTCAGAGATGCCTGTTTGCCCTTTCGCCAAACTGTAAGTTCTGCTTCCCACCGGGCACCAAACCCGTTCTGAAACTGACGTGTGGACAAACTAGATGGCTCGCCATATTTAGCAACGAACGCGGAGCGAATCTGGCTATAGTTCGCGGTTGAGAAGACTATGGAGATTTTTGCTAGTTGCTGATGATAGAAGTGGTAGGTGACAGACATAGCGTCGACACCTGATATTCGGCGTCCTTGCGCGTTAATCGCGCCGGGAGAGGCATTACACAACACCTCACCCTCCTCAGCAGTCACAGGCCATTGCAATCCATCATACACATCTGTGCACAGGGGAGTAGGTACAGCCTGAGTAAGTTTTGGGTCTGCTTTCCCACGCCAATTTGGTTTTCCGGTGTTGATATAGACTGTTCCTTGATTATTGGCGACCTTAAAATCCGCGAGAGACATCCCGAGCGTGTTGCCCTTGAAAGCGTATGCGGAGGTTTGCGTGTGCGTATCTGAGCCTGTTTGGGCTGATACACTCGAAATGACAACCAATGCAAACAGCCCGATCATGAACTTTCTCATATGTTGCACCGCGCCTCTCCTCAGATTTCTCACGAACTCCTCCGGACACTGAACACGTTCTCGGCCTTGGCTCATTGATTTCGGCCAGCTTTTAGCGTGGGACCTGCACCAGATGAAACCCCCTCCATGCTAAGCCCCTTCTAAATGCGTGCAGTGTGACCGTGATCACGTCATAACGTTATTTCACATGTCCACCTCGAACGGGTCGAAACGGCTAACCGTGGTCGCAAGGCCGGAGACCTTCAATAGATTTTCATCAGCGCACTCGCGGTGGCTTGCGAGGCTTGCTGGTCACTCGTTGTAATATATCTCATCGTGGAACCAATCGATTTATGCCCCAACTGCTGTTTCACTAGGGCGAGATTGACGTTTGCAGATATCAAATGACTGGCAATCGAATGCTTGAGAGCGTGAGGATGTTGTTTTTCTGCTTGCAATCCGGCTCGACAAGCAATGTCCCGGAAAAGGCGAAAGAATTGGGAACGATCAAGCCGTCCGCCCTTTTGACTGGTAAAGAGATAATCAGAGCCGTCATCCGGGCGCTGCCGCAACCACTCACGAAGGGCTTTGCAGTCCTTCTCCAGCGCCTTTCGGATGACTGCTTCCAGCCCCGGAACGATTTGCGGATTTGCCTGAGACGGTGGTGGAGGTTCATCGCGCAGAATCGCACTGCAAATCTCTCCCGGACTCGATCCCTCGAACGGCAGCTTGCCAGTTGCCATCTCGTAGAGCACGGCGCCGAAGGAGAACAGGTCTGTGCGGGCATCCAGGTCTTTGGCCTTCACCTGTTCCGGCGACATGTAACTGACCGTTCCCAACATCGCTCCGGGGCTGGTCAAGTGCAGGGCATCCGAATCTGCGATCGTTTCAGCATCGCTACTGGATGCGGCGGTCTTGCCGGTCACTTTCGCCAGACCGAAGTCGAGTATCTTGGCGTGGCCGCGCCGCGTTACGAAAACATTTCCAGGTTTTTGATATCGCGGTGCACGATGCCTTCGCTGTGAGCCGCGTCGAGAGCGTCCGCGATGTCAATCGCGATGGGGAGAAGCCTGTCCGTTTCAACTGGACGACCCGCGATGAAGTGGCTCAGCGTTAGACCATCGAGGAACTCCATGACCATAAAAGCGCGGCCATCGCGTTCGCCGATGTCATGAATGGTGCAAATACTGGGATGGTTCAGGGCCGAAGCAGCCCGAGCTTCGCGGCGAAAGCGCTCCAGCGCCGCGGAATCGTGAGCCACGCTATCGGGCAGAAATTTGAGGGCGACAAACCGGCCGAGGCGAGTGTCCTCTGCCTTATAGACCACGCCCATGCCACCCGCACCCAGCGGTACTGGATTTCGTAGGGACCAAGTTTCGCGCCAGGGGTGAGGTCCATCCGTGGGCGTAATTATAGCGTGTGCAGCACGTTGCACGCCGAAGGCGACGATTCCGGGTGTGTTTGTCGGCCAACCTTACCTTACCGGATTAGGTAAGGTTTGCTCGTCATCCGCCCGAAACGGAGGCAAGCCTGCAAAGGGGGCCATCCTGCTATGATCGCTCGTCAGTCGGAGCAACCATGCGCAAGCTGATTCTCTTTCTCTTCTTTCTCGCTTTATCAACCACCATCGTGTCCGCGCAACAGTTCGACCTCGTGCTCGAAGGCGGACGTGTCATGGATCCCGAAACCGGCCTCGATGCCGTGCGCAACGTTGGCATCCTCGACGGCAAGATTGTCCGCATCTCGTCCGACGCGCTCAGCGGACGCCGGGTCATCCATGCCGCTGGCCTGGTCGTCGCTCCCGGATTCATTGACCTGCATCAGCACGGTCAGGAGATGGAGAGCCAGCGGGTGAAAGCGCTCGACGGCGTGACCACCGCGCTCGAACTGGAAATCGGCGCGCCCGATGTCGCTCAGTTCCTCAAAGCAAAAGAAGGGCACTCGCTCATTCACTATGGCACCTCCGCCAGCCATGCTGCAGCGCGGGCTCTGGTATTCGGCGCTCCACTTCCAGAGGGTGAAATTCTTCCCAAGAGCGGACCCGCGACCGACCAGCCCGCGACACCAGAACAACTCTCGCGGATCGAAGATCGCCTGCGCTCCGAACTCGACGCTGGCGGCTTGTCTATCGGCATGGGCATCCAGTACACCCCCGGAGCCACCCGCTGGGAAATCATTGATACCTTCCGTCTGGCCGCCGAGCGGAGAGTTCCGGTTTACACTCACGTGCGCAGCTCCAGCCGCGTCGATCCCGGCTCCTCCATCGAGTCCTTGAGTGAAGTGATCGGAGCGTCCGCCATCACTGGCGCTCCATTGCACATTGTGCACATCAACAGTTCTTGCCTGCGCGATGCACCCGAATGCCTCTCCATGGTTGAAGGCGCGCGCGCCCGCGGCCTCGATGTCACTACCGAAGCCTATCCCTACATCGCAGGTATGACGTTTATCAACTCCGCGCTTTTCAATCCCGGCTGGCAGGAAAAAGAAGGCGGCATCAGCTACAACGATCTGGTTCTTCCTAGCACTGGCGAGCACCTTACCAAAGAGCGTTTCGACGAACTCCACAATTCAAGCACCCCTACCACGGTGCTGATCTTCTCCAATACGCAGGAGGTGCTGGACAAAGTGATCCGTCACCCGCTGGTGATGATCGCCAGCGACGGCCTCCCAAACCATCCCCGTAACGCGGGAACCTATTCGCGTGTGCTGGCCCAATACGTGCGCGAAAAAGGGACTTTAACTCTGATGGATGCGCTGAGGAAAATGAGTCTCATGCCGGCGCAGATGCTCGAGCGCTCAACCCCGGCGACGTTGCGAAAAGGCAGATTGCAGGAGGGCGCAGACGCCGACATTGTTGTGTTCGACGCCGCGACCATCACTGACCGCGCCACCTTCGCCAAGCCGATGGAGCCGAGCGCAGGCGTCCGCTACTTGGTGGTCGGAGGAATCGTGGTTGTCGACGAAGGCAAGATCGTACAGGATGTGTTTCCGGGCCGCGCATTGCGGGGGCCTGGAGGCGCTCAACTTCACATAACTGGCAGGGGCCTCTCTACGCCAGCTCCAGGCATCCCATAGGCGCGCTGGCAATCACTGCCGGTTTGTCGGCAACTCGGAGAGCGCCGGGATAAACCG
>PKXQ01000090.1 GCA_003132405.1 Acidobacteriaceae bacterium
CGACGACGTTGTCCCGAAGTCCGCTTCGAGGAGATTTCCCTGAAGCCCGTTTCTGGATAGCTTCCCTTTAGCCGACCACCCGCCCAGAATCGTCGACATCCTCTGCAATGGTGCGTCGGCTATAATTTGCGCACGCGCATGGCCTTTGCGGTGTTGGTTGGTCATGCAATCGTCAAGCATTTATCAGGAGCAATCATGGGTCAAGATAGTTTTATTCCGGTTGCAACCAATGCCGCCTCGCGAAGCGACCTCGTCGAGCGCGGGTTCAGTCGTCAGTCGCTCAGGGTTGATGTAGATATAGCTCGCTCGCTGGAAGCGTTATCCCATGCCGCCTGGTCTATTCCAAAGGATAAGTACTACGAAGGGGGCGACAGGTATCGTTCTTTAAATCGTGTCCAGGCCGAGATTGTTGAGGGCGGTGTAAAGGTTTGGTTGAGCGAAGAGAACACGCCCTATGTGCAGCTGAAAAAATACAACACGACAATCGGCGGCCAGCCACGAGAGTACACTCCGCTACCCCCGGCGATCGCCGGTTCCTTAGGCGTTCGCAAGATGATTGCCTACCATCTTCATTACCTACCGCTGTCGACAGTGGGCACGAAGTACTTGGTCAACGTTCATCTAATAAGGTTCACGGCTGCGCCTGGGCGGCCGTGCGACACGAGTCCACCGGGCTTACATAAAGACGGGGAAAAGTACATCGCCACGCATCTAGTGGGCCGCTGTGGCGCTCAGGGTGGCGAAGTCATCATAACCGACAATGGCAAACACGAAATGGATCGCTTCACGATGCGAGAATCGGGTGAGTATTACGTCTTCGACGACGATCGCATCTGGCATATGTTGACGCCAGTGGCGGTAATGGAAGGCAATCAGTATGCCTACCGTGACACGCTGGCAT
Organism: Acidobacteriaceae bacterium; assembly: GCA_003132405.1. Lineage (GTDB taxonomy): Bacteria > Acidobacteriota > Terriglobia > Terriglobales > Acidobacteriaceae > Acidiflorens. Next base: position 902 of record PKXQ01000090.1, read on the forward strand.
TCGATATGCTGCCAGAAGGCTGGGAACCCGCGAAGTGATCGGAGACGAAGGGAAATCGAACCTCGGCACAGGCGGACGCCCCTCCCATGGGTGCTAAACTTACCGTCGATTTGCATCTCCTTTCAAAGAAGCACGCGTGAGCGACCCGAGACCCAAGTCAACTCCGCACAGTGCAGGCGCCAGTCCGGACGCTAAGCCCGCTTTCGGCCCAGACGGTCTTCCCGCGGAGCCGCCCGCACCCGAACTCGGATCGATTGGCCCCTATCGGCTGATCAGGAAATTGGGGGAAGGCGGGATGGGGCATGTATGGCTGGCGGAACAGTCCGCTCCCGTCAAACGGCTGGTCGCGCTGAAGATCATCAAAGCGCTCCGCTACGATACTTCCGCGCTGGTGCGCTTCGATCTTGAACGGCAGGCGCTGGCGATCATGGATCACCCAGCCATCGCCAAGGTTTTCGATGCGGGTTCCACGGCGGAAGGTCAGCCCTACTTCGCCATGGAGTATGTGTCGGGCCTGCCCATCACGCAATACTGCGACGAGAAGCGCCTCTCTGCCAGTGAGCGCCTGCTTATTTTTACAAGAGTATGTGAAGGCGTGCAGCACGCGCATCAAAAAGCAATCATCCATCGCGACCTGAAACCTACCAACATCCTGGTGGTCGAGGTGGATGGCAAGCCAGTGCCGCGCATTATCGACTTCGGATTGGCCAAAGCAATCTCTCAGCAACCGCCGGGCGGAACGCTCGTGACGCGTGCCGGAGGATTGGTGGGCACGCCGGGATACATGAGTCCGGAGCAGATGGATCCACTTGTGGCCGATGTAGATACTCGAACCGACGTTTATTCGCTCGGCGTGGTGCTCTACGAACTGCTTACGGGTGTGGTGGCGCTGGATGCGCGGCAGTGGGAGAGCAAACCCTTTCATGAAGTTCTGCGGCAGGTGCACGAAGAGGAGCCGACGAGTCCGAGCACAAGACTCAGCAACGACCCGGCGGCTGCGGCCATCGCAGAAAAACGCAGCACGGATGCACGGCAACTGGCGAACATGCTCCGCGGCGATCTGGACTGGATCACTTTGAAAGCTCTGGACAGAGACCGCGCCCGCAGGTATTCCACGCCTGCGGAACTGGCGGCCGATGTGGGCCGCTATTTGCGCGACGAACCTGTCATTGCGCGGCCCGCAAGCCTGGCTTACCGCACCAAGAAATACGTTCAGCGCCACAAATTCGGAGTCGCTGCCGCCACTGCTGCGGCCCTTCTGCTGATCTCGTTTGGAGTGATGCAGGCGATCGAGCTGCGGCGGATTAAGCGGGAGCGCGACCGCGCCGACCGCGTCACGAAGTTTATGACCGGCATGTTCAAGGTATCGAACCCTAGCGAGGCGCGCGGCAACGCAGTCACAGCGCGCGAGATTCTGGATAAGTCCTCGAAAGACATCGACACCGGCCTGCGCAAGGATCCGGAGCTGCAAGCCCAATTGATGGAAACCATGGCGCAGACGTATGCAGGGCTGGGCATGTATGGCCGCGCGAGAGAATTGGTAGAACACGCGCGGGCAATTCAAAGCTCGCTGTTCGGAGAACGAAACCGGGAGACATTGGCAAGTGAAAGTTATCTGGCTCAGCTCTTCCGCGCGCAAGGGCATTTGCCAGAGGCGGAAAAGTTACTGCAAAACACAATCGAGGTCCAGCGCCAGGTTCTCGGCCCCAAGGATCCCGACACTTTGGCATCTATGGATCGCCTCGGTTATGTTTATGCCAATGAAGCACGTCACGCCGACGCTGAAAACCTCTTTCGCCAAACACTGAACGCGGAGCGGAAAGTACTTGGCCCCGACGATCCTCAAACCCTGAGCACTTTGAACGAACTCGCGGAGATTCTGACGCCGCAGGGGCGGTACAAAGATGCAGACCAGATCTATGGCGAACTGATAGCAGCGCAGACGCGAACCCTCGGGCCCGACCATCCAGCAACCCTGCTTTCGACGTCACACGCAGCCGAGAATCTCGAGGAGGAGGGCCGCTTCCCAGAAGCTGAAAAAATGTATTCCGACGTGATTGCCGCTCAGCGTCGCATACTTGGGCCGGAACATCCCCAAACTCTTAGGGCTATGACGATGCTTGCTCTCACTATGGCGAAGGAGGGGCGTTACTCCGAAGCTGACAAACTCCAGAGTCAAGTTATCGAAATCAAGACCCGCGTGCTCGGCCCAGCCCACACCTCCACGTTGCAGAGCATGGAAATGGAAGCGCTGGGCCTCAGCCGCGAGGGACGTTATGCCGATTCCGAGAAAATGTTTCGCGATGTAATCGAGACAGCGGGGAAAACTGATCAGCCGGCTACAGTGGCCGAGGCTTGGTACAACTTTGCCTGCGCTGAGGCCGCGAGAGGCCGGACGAATGAAGCCTTCGCTGACCTGAACGATGCCATCGAGAACGGCCTCATCTCGCCGGGAGAACTTTCAGCTGATCCTGAATTGAAGTCTCTTCACACTGACCCACGATTCGACGCCGTGGTCGCAAAGGCACGCGAAACGAACAGCGCCAGGAAAAAGTAGGCAAGAGGCGCTCATTCCATTTTTTGCCAGAAACGTGGGAGCCAATCAAAGAATCTTGTCTGTCGATTGCGACATAATCAATTTTCAGTGGCATCAGTGGAACTGCGGCAGCAACACAAAAGATATAACCGCTAATCTGTTGCGGGAGGTCAGCGATGCTGCAAGTGATTCGTTCGCCGAAGACATTTTCAGTTTCGGCGCTGTGCTGTACGAGATGCTCAGCGGCAAACGCGCGTTCAAGCGGGATACAGCGGCTGACACGATGGCAGCCATTTTAAACGATGATCTGCCGGAACTGCTGGAGTCGGAGCGTCAGATTCCTCCAGCACTCGACCGTATTGTGCGCCATTGTCTGGAAAAAGCTCCGGAGCAGCGGTTTCAGTCGGCGAGGGATCTGGCCTTCGACTTGGAGTCGATCACGACCCTGACCGCCTCGGGGAGTCTCAGCGCCGCGAAGGTAAAGGAGCGCCGACGCTGGTTGTTTGCCATTCTCAAATACTACCCTGCCTTGACTGGGGTTTCTTTTGTCTTTCAGCGAGAACGCGATTTGCCTTCCGCACCGCTAAAGACGTGTTGCTTCGATTGTTGATGTAACCAGGCGTTAGCACAAGCTTGCGCCTTTGTTTCGTTTTTTGCCGGGTCAATGAGTGAAAT
>PKXQ01000024.1 GCA_003132405.1 Acidobacteriaceae bacterium
TCGCCGTCCTGCTGCGGGGTAGTTTTTTTGGCGAAGGCTGTCTGGGCGGGCAATCTCTGCGGATGTACACGGCGAGATCCATTGGGCCCTCCAATATCACTCGCTTGCAGAAGGAGAGCACGCTTCGCATGCTCGAGCGCGACCGGAAGTTTGCAGCGTTGCTTAATGCATATCTGCTTTCCCGAGTTATTCGGGTCGAGGAAGACCTGGCAGATCAATTCTTCAACTTCAGCGAAAAGCGACTGGCACGGGTTCTATTGTTGTTTGGGCAAATAACAAAGGAATCAAAGCCCGAGAACCCCCTGAAGGTGAGCCAAGGAACTCTAGCGGAGATGGTTGGTACCACCCGCGCAAGGGTAAACAAATTTATGGGTGCGTTCAAGAAGAAAGGGTTCGTCCAGTACAACGGCGGCTTGCAAATAAATAGCGCACTTATCAGCGCCTTTCTGCAAAATCGGCCGATGTCCGTTGTCAGGAGGACATAAGACCGTACAGATGGGTTCCCGGAACTGGTCTAATTGACGACCCTTTTGTACGTGGAGGTTGTGTGACAAAAGAACTCAGCCCAAAACAGATACTCGCCGTCCGATGTCCGACCTGTGGGGCTGCTCCGGGAGAGAAGTGTGAACTCAGCACTGGGCAACCGCGCACCAGTCCGCATCGCGACCGCGTATGGATCGCAAAGGATCGACCGTAGCGCCCATAATCCCACCCGTTCATCGCTTTTCAAGCGACTCTGTCCCCGAGTTTCGTCGAATCCCGGCTTTGCTTTCCCCGCAGGCGCAACCCTCCAAAGCGCCCTAACCCGTCTCGCTGCCTTCGCTTGCAGCCAATACTAGTACAGTTATATACGTACAGTACTGCTACCACAAATGTTCCACGTGGAACATTCGTACATACAATATCGCCACCACAAATGTTCCACGTGGAACATATAACCATTTTCCAAGAATCCCTCCGGCCGGCGGGAGGGCGGGTTGGCGGAACCCGCGCTCCCCCAGTATCATGTTTGGAGTCCTGGCGTGCCGTATCAGTTAGGGCGCCGGCCTCCATGCTGCAGAAACGAATCGACGATCAGCCGACCATCTCGCAGGAGAACATCCGCGAGGCCGAGGACATCTTCCTCCGCCACCTGAAGCGCGTCGGCCTCAAGCAGACCGGGCAGCGCAACGCCATCCTCCGGACCTTCTTAGAAACCCGCGCGCATCTTTCGATTGACGAACTTCACCGGCTGGTCAAGAAGACCGATCCGCGCATCGGCTTCACCACCGTCTACCGAACGCTGAAGCTGCTGGCGGGCTGCGGACTGGCTAGCGAGGTCGCCTTTCATGACGGGATCGCCCGCTACGAGCATCAGTACAACCGGCGCAGCCATCACCACATGGTCTGCACAGAGTGCGGCGCGTCGGTAGAGTTCTTCGCGGAGAAGGTTGGGGAGATCGAAGAGGAGATTGGACGCAAGCACCGTTACGTCACCACGCGGCACACCTTCCAGATTTATGGAGTTTGCGAAGAATGCCGAAAGAAAGCTAATGGGCGGCGCATTGTCTAGTCCAACGAATATTCCGTCGGGCGCTGCAACGCCACCACAAGCTTCTGTGAATTGTCCGCACTGCGGGACGGCGATGCCGGCGAAGGCGGCATTCTGTCCGGGTTGCGGATGGTCGATGGTGCTGCTCTCTTCGGACGACCGGTCCGTGGCGGCGTTTGTCTATTTTCCTTTGCCTGTCCCGTTGCTGGCGGGGGCGGTGATTTTGTTGCTGCCGGCGTTTCGCAATCGCGTTTATGTTCGGTTCCATGCCTGGCAAAGCATTTTGCTTTGGGGATTGTTTCTTGTGCTGACAGGGATCGCGATGCTGATTTCGAATGTCGCGGCGCCGATGGCCTTGCTGCTTTGTGGAATTCTCTCGGTGCTGGCCATGATTTTTCTGTGGATAGTTCTGTCGCTGAAAGCCTGGCTGGGCGAGCGCTTTGAATTGCCGCTGTTGGGCGAGTGGGCGGCGCGGCTGCCTTGAGGCAGGAAAGGCGGGAAAAGCAGGTCATAGGTGACAGGTGACAGGAAGAGCAAAATCGATTTTGTTTGGCGTTAGTTTGTTCCTTAGACCTGCTTTTAGCTTTTCCTGGTTTTCCTGTCACCTGCGACCTGTCACCTGTTCTGTGGCTTGTTAGAATAATGCTTCGCAATTCATTTTCATTTTGCATTCCCAGGAGAAATCATTGAGTCAGCTTCAGCGCGTTAAGATTAGCGCTCTTGGTACTTACGTTCCGCCTCGCCTTCTCACTAATGCCGACCTGGAAAAACTTGTCGATACTAATGATCAGTGGATCATGGAGCGAGTGGGGATTCGCGAACGTCATCTTGTCGACAAGGGAGTGGCTACCAGCGACCTGGCGGTCGAGGCGGCCAAGAAGGCGCTGGCCGAGCGCGGCATAGAGGCTTCGGAGCTGGACGCGATTATTGTGGGGACGGTTACTCCGGACATGTTTTTTCCTTCTACGGCTTGCCTGGTGCAACACAAGCTGGGCGCTAAGAATGTTTGGGGGTTTGATATTTCAGCGGCGTGCTCGGCGTTTGTTTATGCGTTGCAGACGGGGGCGCAGTTTGTGGCTTCCGGATCGCATAAGAAGGTGATGGTGATTGGCGCGGATGTGATGTCTTCGATCATCGACTATACGGACCGCGCGACTTGCGTAATTTTTGGCGATGGAGCGGGGGCGGTGCTGCTGGAGCCGGCCGAAAACGATTCAATAGGGTTGATTGATTTTTTGCATGAGGTGGATGGGTCGGGCGCGTGCTCGTTGTATATGCCGGGCGGGGGGAGTTTGAATCCTTCGACACATGAGACGGTCGAGAAGAAAATGCATTATGTGCATCAGGATGGGGGAGCGGTATTTAAGTTTGCGGTGCGGAAGATGGCAGTGCTTTGCGAAGAGATTCTCAAGCGCAACAATATTAAAGGGAGCGAGATTGACGCGTTCATTCCGCATCAGGCGAACAAGCGGATTATCACGGCGACGGCCGATCGGCTGAATATGCGTCCGGAGGCGGTGATCATTAATATCGAGGAGTTTGGGAATACTACGGCGGCGACGATACCGCTGGCGATGGAAACGGCTCGGCAGCAGGGAAGACTCAGGAAAGGCAGTTTGGTGTTGCTGGCTTCTGTGGGGGCTGGGTTTACTTCAGGGGCTACACTCCTTCGTTGGGCGTACTGAGGTGATCAGTGTTAGGAGCAGCGCGGCAGGGCTGCTTAGCGCCTAGCCCGATGGCGGAGTCGTTGACGGCGATTGATCAGAGCAATTCCGCCAAGCCCAGCCATGCAAGCTGACGACGAGCCAGCCCTGCAACTGAAAGGCGCTGATCTACCGCCTCTTGCGCAAGTTCTATTAGAATGGTTGTAGATATTTGATTCTATGGAATAGGAGATGCGAGGAACATGATTCAGTCCCGAGTTCGGAAGTATATTGCGTGGATGGCGATGGCAGCAGCGGGAATAACAGCGGCCACAGTGTGCGCCCAAGAGCATGACTCGGTGCCGAGCGGTCCTGCGCCGGTGCTGATGACGGTGAGCGAGTTGGTGCAGCCGGGCGCGGAGGCCGCCCATGCCAAAATGGAGGCCGCGTATGCGGCAGCGCTGGAGGCCGGCAACGGCAGCCAATACTTCCTTGGCATGGGAGCGATCACTGGTACGCCGCAGACGGTGTTCCTCTCAGGCTATTCCTCTCTGGAGGAGATGTCGGAGGTGCATGACCACGACGAAGCGACCTTGGGCGAAAAGCTGGCCAGTCTCGATGAGGAGCACAGTGGCACGCTGGCGGGAGTGGACACAGCAATCTGGCGGCTGCGACCGGAGCTGAGCAATCCGGGTACGGTGAACCTGGCCAAGATGCGCTTCATGGAGCTGATCCAAATTCATGTGAAGCTCGGCCATAGTGCCGAGTTTGCGGATGTGACCAAGCGCATCAAGGAGGGTTGGATGAAGGCCGACCCGGATTTCCACTATTCGATCTATCGACAAACTTTCGGTAGCGCAACGGACGACTCGTATCTGGTAGTCATCGCGATGAAATCGCTGGCGGACGTGGACAAGCACCACTCGATGCTGGCGGAGTACCAAAAGGGTCTGGGTGAGGATGTACACAAACACATGCTGGAGGTCGAGAGCGCGGACTATAACAGCACCGAGTCGAACCTGTACGTCTTTACCCCGAGCATGAGCCGGCTGCCGGAGAGCTGGACGAAGGACGATCTGGAATTCTGGAAGCCGAAGCCGACGGTCGCTGTTCCGGCTAAGAAGGCCGTAAAAGGGAATTAGATGAACGGATCCCAGAAACACGACGGCCCCGGAGAATCTTCCGGGGCCGTCCTGCTTTGGCAATCCCATCGGGTGTGACGCTGACGGACCAGGAGATGTGGAGGGGTCCAACAAAACTACAGGTCTGCCCGCTACAGCGTTTTGCTCCTTCGGTCGAGATGACCGTGTCTGTCGTTGCGTGAGTATGATTAAATAGAAAAACGGCTGCCGGGAAGGCAGCCGTTTCTATGTTGTGGGAACTTGGGACTTAGTGATGTCCGCCACCGCCGTGTCCGCCGCCGCCGTGGCCGCCACCGCCGTGGCCGCCACCGCCGCCGTGGAAACCACCACCACCGCCATGGAAACCACCGCCGCCACCATGGAAACCACCGCCGCCACCGTGGAAGCCACCACCTACGTAGCCACGACCGCCACCCCAACCACCACGGTAGCCGCCACGGCCTCCGCCCCAGCCACCCCCTCCCCAGCCGTGACCGTACCAAGGGCCAGCGCCGATGAAGATGCCACCGTTGAACCACTGCGGACCATAGTAGCCGTAGGGCGCACAGGCATAGGGCGCGTATCCGTAGTAGCCGTACTGACATGCGGGCGGAACGTCAGGGTAACCGCCGCCGATGTCGACTCCCAAAGAGACCTGCGCGCGGGCGGTTGGTGCCGACGTCAGGATGAATCCAAAGACTGCAAGCAGTGCGAAATACTTGAGACTATGCATGGTGGTTCTCCTTACTGGCCCTGCCCGAGCGCCACATGGTCTTTCGATGCGGGCCACTGGATCTGGACGCTTACGTCGCGTCTGTTTCCTACTATTTAGAACACCAGAATATCGGAAAAGTATCGCAGCAGTCTACCCCGACATTGTGACGGACCTTGCTGTGGGCGGAAATCCGTCTCGTTCCAACTCGCGATGTGGGCAGGGCAACTTTCCGAACCCATTCCTGGGCCGAGTGTTCGGACCTCCACTCCCCAACCTCCGTATCCGTTGACTGCCGGATGCTGCCTCCGAAGGATGAAGCGACGCGAAAACCGCCCGTCTTCTAATGATCGGCCAGACCATTTTCCACTACCCCATTGTCGAGAAGCTCGGCGGCGGTATGCGGGTGGCCTACATGGCCGAGGAAACACGCCTGCATCGTGAGCGTCAACTCGTGTCCGTCGATCGGGCGCTGACAGTCATCCGAACATCCAGCCACCTCAACGCAGACAGGTCTTCGCGAACAGGTGTGTTGGTCAGACGCTTAACGTCAACTGTCACTTACGACCTGACTGGTGCCTCTACCAGCGATTCGAAGATTTTCAGGCCGTCGGTGCCGCCTAGTTCGGGTTCGGCGGAGCGTTCGGGGTGGGGCATCATGCCCAGGACGTTGCGGCCGGGGCTGCAGATTCCGGCTATGTTTTCTAGCGATCCGTTGGGATTCGCTTCTGGTGTGATCTCGCCTTTTTCGTTGGTGTAGCGGAAGACTATGCGATTGTCTTGCTTTAGTTCGGCCAGGGTTGAGTCATCGCAGAAATAGTTGCCTTCCATGTGGCCTATGGGGATGGTTAGGACTTCGCCCTGGTGGCAGGCGCCGGTGAAGGGGGTTTCGTTGTTTTCTACTTTCACGTGCACCGGCTTGCAGACGTATTTCAGGCCTACGTTGCGCATTAGGGCTCCGGGGAGTAGTCCTGACTCGCAGAGAATCTGGAAGCCGTTGCAGATGCCGAGGACCAGGCCGCCTGCGGCGGCGAATTTGCGGACGGATTCCATGACGGGGGAGAACTTGGCGATGGCTCCGGTGCGGAGGTAGTCGCCGTAGGCGAAGCCTCCGGGGACGATGATGATGTCGCAGTTTTCGAGGTCGTGCGACTCGTGCCAGAGGAAAGTTGCTTTCTGTTTCGCTACGTGCTCGGCGGTCCAGAAAGCGTCGTGGTCGCAGTTGGAGCCGGGGAAGATGATGACGCCAAATTTCATTCGGGGCCTCCTGTGCTTATAGTTTATCGTGGCGAGGTTGGCGGTGGTGGGTCAAAGTTTTGGAATCTTGGAAGTTCGTGGTTGTGCGAGCGCTCTCCCTCAGTGGCTAAAGCCGGTCTCAGGGTTGAGTTCTTACCGCAGCGCTGAAAGCGCTGCGCCACCCAAAAGCTAAGGGGCGTTGTGCGGGCGGTGTGGGCTCCTACTCTTGCGCACAGGGCGCGCAAGAATGGGGCACCCTCATTTTTGGATGATGACGCACAGGGCTGAAGGTGGGTCACGCGCCTGTAAGAGGAAAAATTGGCATTCCCTCAGCGGCTGAAAGCCGGCGTTCAAAGGGGGCTGTAATCGCAGCGCTGAAGCGCTGCGCCACCCAAAAACGAGTGCAACTTCGGCTTCTAATACTTCACTATCGCGGCGAAGGATTTGGGATCTAGGGAGGCTCCGCCTACCAGGGCGCCATCGATTTCTTCTTCGGACATCAGGGCGTGGGCGTTTTCTGGTTTGACGGAGCCGCCGTAGAGGATGCGGAGATTGTCGGCGAATTCCTGGCCGAAGGAGTCGGCGGCTTCGGCGCGGATGATGGCGTGGGCGTCGGCGGCTAGTTCGGGGGTGGCGGTTTTTCCGGTGCCGATGGCCCAGACCGGCTCGTAGGCGACTACGAGGCTGGCGGCTTTTTTGGCGGAAACTTTGTTGAAGGCGCGGAGACATTGGCGGCGGAGGACGTCGTCGGTCAGGTTGGCTTCGCGTTCTTCTAGGACTTCGCCTACGCAGACGATGGGCGTGAGTCCGGCGGCCAGGGCGGATTTGAGTTTGAGGTTGACGGTGTCGTCGGTCTCGCAGAAATATTGGCGGCGTTCGGAGTGTCCGATGATGACGTGGGTGACGCCGATCGCAACCAACATGCTGGTGCAGATTTCGCCGGTGTAGGCGCCTTCTTTTTCCCAGTGAAGATTTTGCGCACCGATGGCGACGCGCGAGCCTTTGGCGGCGTGGATGGCGGCTGGGAGCGCGATGTAGTTGGGGCAGACTACGATTTCGTCGCGGTCGTGATCCTGGACGAGGGGGAGGAATTCCTGGAAGAAGGCGGTGGCTTGGTCGGGAGTTTTGTACATTTTCCAGTTGGCGGCTAGGATTTTTTTGCGCATTTTATGAAGGACCTTTCTCGAAGATAACGGAAACAGCGAGTGCTTGCTGGCGACCAGCGCTACGGTTTATTTTTTGTCAGTTAGGGCTTCTACTCCTGGCAACTTTTTTCCTTCTAGAAATTCTAGGGAGGCGCCGCCTCCGGTGGAGATGTGGGTAATTCTATCGGCGACTCCGGCGGCTTTCACGGCGGCTACGGAATCGCCTCCGCCTACGATGGTGATAGCTCCGGCATTTTCGGCTACGGCTTGGGCGATTTTGAAGGTGCCTTTGGCGAAGGGCGGGAGCTCGAAGACGCCCATGGGGCCATTCCAGAGGATGGTGCGGGCGCGGGCTACTTCTTCGGAGAAGGCTTCGATGGTTTGCGGACCGATGTCGAGGGCCATCATGTTGGGCGGAATGGGCTCGCCGGGGGCGATGATTTTGGTCGTGGCGCTGGCCTCGACGCGATCGGCGATTACGTGATCGGTGGGGAGGAGGAATCTTACTTTGTGCGTTTTCGCCTGCTCAAGGAGGTTGCGGGCGAGGTCGAGTTTGTCTTCTTCGAGCAGGCTCTTGCCGACGGATTCGCCTTGCGCTTTTAGGAAGGTGTAGGCCATGCCTCCGCCGATGATTAGGACGTCGACTTTGGTTAGGAGATTTTGGATGACTCCGATTTTGTCGCTGACTTTGGCGCCGCCGAGGATGGCTAGGAAGGGGCGCTCGGGATCTTGGAGGACGCGGCCCAGGTATTGAAGCTCTTTTTCCATGAGGAGGCCGGCGGCGGATTTTGGCAGGAATTTAGTGACGCCTACGGTGGAGGCGTGGGCGCGGTGGGCCGCTCCGAAGGCGTCGTTGACGTAGAATTCGGCTAGCTTGGCTAGCTGCTTGGAAAACTGTTCGTCGTTTTTTTCTTCTTCGGCGTGGAAGCGGAGGTTTTCTAAGAGCAGGGCTTGGCCTTTTTCTAGTTTGAAGGCGACCTCTTCGGCTTCGGAGCCTACGCAGTCGGGGCAGAAGCCTACGTTTTCTCCGCGGGAGAGTTCTTTGTCTAACAACATGCGGAGGCGCTCGGCTACGGGCTTGAGGCTGAGCTGGGGATTGGGCTTGCCTTTGGGACGGCCTAGGTGGGAGGCGAGGATGAGGCGGGCTCCGTGACGGAGAGCGTACTCGATGCTGGGCAGAGTTTCGCGGATGCGGGTGTCATCCATGACGCGGCCGTTGTCGAGGGGGACGTTGAAGTCGACGCGCATGAGGATGCGGTGATCGTTGAGAGGGAGGTCGCGGATGGAAAGTTTGGACATGGGAGCTCCGTCGATAGTCGCTGGGTCGTTCGTCGTTCGCTGTTCGCTGTCCGTCGTTCGCTGTTTTAAACTTTGCGGAGCTTCGCTCCGCTTAGCGGACAGGAGTGTCCGCTCCACACACATTAACTACAGGCCTTTTGATGACATCAGGTTGATCAGGTCGCGGACGCGGCAGGAGTATCCCCACTCGTTGTCGTACCAGGAGATTACCTTGACGCAGTTGCCGCCGACTACCAGGGTCATGGGGGCGTCGACTATGGAAGAACGAGAGTCGCCTTTGAAGTCGGAGGAGACTAGTTCGTTCTCTTCGAAGCCGAGATAGCCTTTTAGCGGGCCGGATTCGGAGGCTTTTTTCAGAGCGGCGTTGACCTCTTCTTTGGTCGTCTTTTTTTCTACCCAGACGACGAGATCAACGACGGAGACGTTGGGGGTGGGCACGCGCATGGCGAAGCCGTCGAGTTTGCCGGCCAGGTCGGGGATGACGAGTTTGAGAGCTTTGGCGGCTCCGGTCGAGGTTGGGATCATGTTGATGGCGGCGGCGCGGGCGCGGCGTAAATCTTTGTGCGGGAAGTCGAGGATGACCTGATCGTTTGTATAAGAATGGATGGTGGTCATGGTGCCGCTGATGATTTTGAAATTGTCGTTGATAACTTTGGCGACAGGGGCCAGGCAATTGGTGGTGCAGGAGGCGTTCGAGATGATGTGATGCTTGGCGGGATCGTATTTTTCTTCGTTGACGCCGAGCACGACGGTTAGATCTTCATTCTTTGCGGGAGCGGAGATGATGACTTTTTTTACGGTGCCGCGGAGATGCTTTTTGGCGTCGGTGGCGTCGGTGAAGTGGCCAGTGGATTCGATCACTACTTGAGCGCCTACGGATTCCCAGGGCAGGGCGGCGGGATCTTTTTCTTTGAAAACCTTGATGACTTTGCCATCGATGGAGATGCTGTCGGGTCCGGCGGTGATGGTGTTGGGGAGGTTGCCGAGGATGGAGTCGTATTTGAGCAGGTGAGCGAGAGTTTTGGGGTCGGTGAGATCGTTGACGGCTACGAAGTCGAGATTTTTGTCGGCGAGGGCGGTGCGGAGAACGTTGCGTCCGATGCGTCCGAAACCATTAATGCCAACTTTTACGGCCATTGTGCCTCCGAAAGAAAGTGTTGTTAACTAAGAAAATGCTCGGGAATCTAGGACAATATTTGATGGTAACAGGGTAGAGGAGGGAGCGTAAATGAGGCGCACGTCCTTTGGTGCGATGGTGCGGTTAGCGAAATTATCCGGCGTTGCTGGTTCTCTTTGCGAGAGCGATAACCACAGAGGCCACAGAGGTTCAGAGGGAGAACTTCTACGATAAGCCACCGGGAAACCGAGCAAGGGAAAGAGCGAGAGAGTGTGACCTCAGCGCCTTAAAGGCGCAATGAAAACAAACTGTTATCGCAGCGCTGAAGCGCTGCGCCACCCGAAGGCACGGGTCCATTGCGCGGGCGGTGTGGCTCCCACTCTTGCGCAGAGAACGCCCAAGAATGGGGCACCTTCATTTAGGGGATTACCGCTAGGGGATTACCGCAGGGCTGAAGCGCTACGCCACCCAAGCAAACCCTATGCCACTTCGGGAGTGATTTCTATGCTGGTGTCGGTGTTGCGCCAGAGGAAGGGAAGGCGGGCTAGCCAGTATTTTTGTTTGATTAGCTGGCGGACGCGGGCCAGGTCTGCGGGCGGCAGGATGCGGGCGGTTGCGGGGAATTCGGGGCCGGTGATTTTTCCGCGGATGGTGCAGGGGGCGATCTTGACTTGCGGGTTGTTGCGGATGCGCTTGCACTTGCCCAATTTGCTGTTGGTCATCACGTAGAGTTTGTCCGCGTCTTCGGCAAACCAGATGGGGGTGTATACGGGGACGCCAGTCTTACGGAAAGTTGCGAGGCTGATGTAGCGCTGGCCGTGGATTGCGGCGGGGATCGGGGCCATGGGGATATTGTAAAGTGCTACTAGGGATTTTCGCAGGCGGTTGCAGACTGATCAGCACGATTGGAGCCGCCATGAACTTTTGCGTCGATTGTTTCTGACGGGCGAGGCTCACGGTGACATACAATGGCGGGCTATTGAGACTTCGAATATGAATGAAGGATGGAAACGGTGGGAGGGGCGCACCGTTGATGGGATATTTCCGCTGCAGCGCTTTTTGGGCGGTTCCGATCACAGCGCTGTATTTCTGACAGATAGGCAGAGCGGCGGGGACAAGTCGGAGAGCGCTGCGATCAAGTTGATTGCTGCGGAGGCGGACGCGGAGAAGCGACTGGCGCGATGGCGGTCGGCGCGGGAATTGAATCATCCGAATCTGATTCGTGTTTTTGCAGCGGGAAGCGCTGAACTTGATGGCGTGGGGCTGCTTTATGTGGTGGAGGAATATGCGGAGGAGAATCTCGCACAGATTTTGCCGGAGCGGGCGCTGACGGCGGAAGAAGTTGGCATGACGCTGCCGCCGGTTCTGAAGGCGTTGCAATATGTGCATGGGCGCGGGCTTGTGCATGGGCGCATTCAACCTTCGAATATTCTGGCAATTGGCGATCAGGTGAAGTTGTCGAGTGACTCTCTGAGCGCACCGGGAGAATTAAAAAGGGCGCCTGGCGCTTATGATCCGCCGGAAGCGGCAACGGGAGCGGATTCAGCGGCGGGCGATGTTTGGCGGCTGGGGATGACGCTGTTTGAGGTGCTGACGCAGCGGCTGCCGGATTGGGATCGGGTTCGCGCGCCGGAGATTTCGCGCGAGGTTCCGGAGCCGTTTCGCGAGATTGCCGGGCACTGCTTGCAGGTTGATGCGGGGAAGCGGTGGACAGTTGCGGAGATTGCTGCTCGGCTGGGGACGGGGGAATCGGCGGTGGTAGCGAAGACCTCCGCTGTGGCCGTTGCGGCGGTGTCGAGGCCGGAGAAGCAGGAACGTGAAAAGTTAGATCAGCCCAAGCAATTCGCGAAGTGGCCTTACGTGCTGTTGCTCGCGGTAGTTGTGGTAGTGGTTTTGTTTCTGATGACGCGGGCGAAATTGCCGAGCGGATCCAATGGAGCGCCTGCGGAGGTTTCTCAGTCTTCAGCCACTCAGCCCTTGGCGCCGTCGTCTCAGCCGGAATCAGCGGCAGGCGGCGGCGTGATGCCATCTGCGAGCAACGACGGGGTTGCGCAGCGGGTGGTTCCGGAGGTTTCAGCGAGCGCACGGCGCACAATTCAGGGCACTATCAAAGTTCGCGTGAAGGTGGAGGTGGATGCCGCCGGCAACGTGGCGAATGCGAAAATCGAATCGGCCGGGGCGAGTAGGTATTTTTCGCGGGTGGCGTTGGAAGCTGCGCGGCGGTGGAAATTTTCTCCGGCAGCGGGTGAAGTTGGCGCGCGGGAATGGAAGTTGCAATTTGCGTTTAGCCGTACCCGGACTGATGTTTCGGCGGTACGGGTAAAACGGTAGAGCAGACGCGCGAAGCCGATCTTATATGTAGAAAGTCCAATCCCAGTGCCTGAAGGCGCGATCAAGAGTGGCTGTTACCGCAGCGCTGAAGCGCTGCGCCACCCAAAAGCGAAGACAAAAGGAACCAGAAGCGAACACCAAAGGAACCAGAAGCAAAAACCAAAGGGACAACAGGGCGAGTGTTTCCGCAGATTGCGTAGGCGGACCTTGCCTCGAACCCGAATCATGCCTTCCGAGAGGACGAGTCGCTAGGACTTGCTGCCGGCGTTCATCTGGCGGCGGGCTTCTTCGCAGGCTTGGACGGGGTCGCGGCCGGTGACTTGTTTGTACCAGGCGGGATGGAAGGTCCAGGCCCAGGCTTCGCTTACGGCGCCGCGAATCATGGAGTGGAAGGTGCCGGGCTCGCCGATGGTGCTCAGATAGATGTGGATGAAGATGCCGCCGAGCATGATGAGGGCGGAGATGTCGTGGAGAACGTAGCTGATGGCTACGGAGATTCTGCCGAAAGTTTTTGCGCCCGCCCAGAGGATGATGCCGGTGATGAGGTAGACGATGCAGCCGGCGACGATCTCCCAGAACATAGCCTTTTGGCCGGCATTGAAGAAGCCGGTGTCGGGCGGATCCATTTTTTCTTCGCCGCTGGCGATAGTTTTTATGTTGCGCAACCAGCGCGTGTCGCCTGGGGCCCAAAGCATCGGCTGAATCCAGTTGAGGGCTTGCAGGGCGAAGAAGAAGACGAAGGCTACGCCGAAGTAGGGGTGCATGATGCGGCTGAGTTGTCCGCCGCCGAAGATGGGAGTGAACCAGCGGAAGAGCCAGGGAAGATATATGCCGAAGCCGCTGAAGAGCGCGAGAAAGAAAAAGAGAGCGACGGTCCAGTGAAGGATGCGGGTGTAGACGGGATGGCGGAGGAGTTCTCCGCCATAAACGGTGGTTCGGCCGGCGTGCTCGAAGGTCTCGCGGGCTTTATCGTCGAAGTGTTCGATGGCTCGGCTAGACATTAATATGCCCCCCCAATATTGTCATCTTTTTTCGGTGGCTCGGGTTGAGGGACGCGCGGGCCGTGGGTTACGTGATGCGCTAGGACACCGAGTAGGCCGAAGAGGGCGAAGGTGCCTAGAACGGGCTTGAATAGCCACTTCCACCATGTGTAGCTCCAGGGGATTTGCGGATCTTTTGGCAGATTGCCGTAGCGCTCGGGATCGGTGGCGTCGTGGAGAACGTAGATGACGTGGGTTCCGCCAACGGATTGGGGATCGTAGACTCCGGCGTTTTGCCAGCCGAAATTGTCGCGGAGTTGTTTGGCGCGCTCTTCGGCGATGAATTTCATGTCGTCCTTGGTGCCGAATTTCAGACAGCCGGTGGGACAGGCTTTGATGCAGGCGGGCTCAAGGCCTTCGCCTACGCGGTCGGAGCAGAGGGTGCATTTGTAGACGCGCTTGGTTGAGGGGTTGAAGCGCGGGATGTTGAAGGGGCATCCGGAGACGCAGAATCCGCAGCCGATGCAATTTTCCTGATTGAAGTCGACGATGCCGTTGGCGTATTTGACGATGGCGCCGTCGGCGGGGCAGGCGTGGAGGCAGCCGGGATCGGCGCAGTGCATGCATTGATCCTTGCGCATGAGCCACTGGATGGTGCCGTCGGGATTCTGGTGCTCATTGAACTTGATGAGGTTCCAGAAATGGTAGCCGGTCTCGGGCATTGTCTGGTAGGTGTTGTCGAAGGTGGTGGGAGTGAAGGGCAGGTCGTTCCACTCGACGCAGGCGACTTCGCAGGCTTTGCATCCGATGCAGGTGGTGGTGTCGACCAGCTTGCAGACCTCGAGGTCGCGCTGCATGGCGAAGCCGGGCGAGGGATTGGTGTGGCCCGAGATCATTACGGCTTGTAGAGTCTTGCGGTCTGCCATCTTCTTCCTCAGCGGCTAAAGCCGTGTCTGGGAACCGGTCATTTATCGCAGCGGTAAACCGCTGCGCCACCCAAAATCTAAACTTTTTCTATCTTTACTAAGAAGCCTTTGAATTCCGGGGTGAATGCGTTTGGATCGATTACGGTTGGCGTTAGCTGATTGGCTAGCGTCTTTGCCGTTTTGCCTTCATCTTCTGCTATGCCGCGGAAACCCCAGTGAATGGGGATGCCGATCTGGAATGTTTCTTTACCGTCGATCTTCATGGGCTTGATGCGGCGCGTGACCATGGCCTTCGCGATGTAGGTAGCGCGAATGCTGGAGACTTTTATTTTTTCGCCGCCGTGGATGCCCATGCGGTCGGCGAGTTCGGCGGGAACTTCGACGAACGGCTCGGGCACGAGCTGGACGTTCATGGGATTATTTTTTGTCCAGTAATGATAGTGCTCGGTCAGGCGATAGGTGGTGCAGATGACGTTGTAGTCGCCGCCGACGGGCGCGTACTTGTCCATATCGGTCTTATATTTTTTCACAACCGGATTATTGGACTGTTTGGGATGCAGGAGATTCGCTAGCGGACTTTCGATGGGCTCGTAGAATTCGGGGAACGGTCCGTCGGCCATGCCGGCGAGCGGGACAAATAAGCGTCCGATGCCATCGGGGTTCATGATGAACGGGCCCATGTGATCTTTGGGTGGAGAATCCGGCTTGAAGTCGGGGACATCGACACCCATCCAGCTTTGTTTGGCTTCGTCCCACCAAACCTGACGGCGTGACGGATCCCAGGGCTTGCCCTCGAGATCGCAGGATGCGCGGTTGTAGAGGACGCGGCGATTCGCCGGCCACGACCATCCCCAATTGGGATAAATGCCAAGGCCGGACGGGTCTTCGGTGCCGCGGCGTTGCATCATGGCGCCGGCTTCGGTCCACGATCCGGAGTAGATCCAGTTTCCGCAGGCGGTAGTGCCGTCGTCTTTGAGCCAGGCAAAGCCTGGGAGTTGCTGGCCGGCCTTGATGGTCGTGTTGGTTTTGGGGTCGGTGAGGTCGGCGAGCGCTTTACCGTTGAGTTCTTTTGCGACCTCGGCAAGCGATGGATTGTAGGGCGTGGTGTAGGCGAACGACGCGTTGAGAACCGGATCGGGGAACTTGCCGCCTTCCTTCTTATAAAGGTCGCGGACTTTCAGATAGATGGTGGCGAGGATTTCCTGGTCGAGCCTGGCCTGACCCGGGGGCGGCAGGGCTGCATTCTTCCATTGCAGCCAGCGGGCAGAGTTGACGAAGGTTCCGTCTTTTTCGGCGAAGCCTGCGCCCGGCA
The DNA here is from genome assembly GCA_003132405.1 of Acidobacteriaceae bacterium. GTDB lineage: Bacteria > Acidobacteriota > Terriglobia > Terriglobales > Acidobacteriaceae > Acidiflorens. Next base: position 15,354 of record PKXQ01000024.1, read on the forward strand.
AGCGATAGACGGTGGTGTTGATCTTTTTCTGGTCGTCGGCGGTAATGCCTGGCGCGCGCCAGAATTCGCTGGTTTCGTCGGCGTAGATTTCGCAAACCACCAGCCAGTCGGCCTTTTTCAGGGCTTCGATATTCTTGTTGGAATCGGGGCCGATCATGACGCCGTTCATCCCGAAGGCGAAGATACCCTTGATCTTGCCTTCGTACATGTCGTTCCAGATATTGACCCAGGAATAGTTGCGGTCGATCTTAGGAAGATAGTTGAAGGCAAAGTCGTTTTCTTTGGTGGCCGCCGGTCCGTAAAACGCTTTGAGGAGAGAGACGGTGAATTTTGAAGTATTCGACCAGTAATTAAATGACTCCCACGGATCAGGCTTGGACTGGGTTGGGGTGACGCGCTTGATATATGTGGCTAGATCGACATCGGCTGGATTCGGCATCTTCAAATAGCCGGGGAGGATGTCGAAGATTCCCGCCAGATCGGTGGCGCCCTGAATGTTGGAGTGGCCGCGGAGTGCATTGACTCCGCCGCCGGCGCGGCCGACGTTGCCCATCAGCAATTGGAGCATGGCAGCGGTGCGGATGATTTGAGTGCCGAAGCTGTGCTGCGTCCATCCGACTGCGTAAATTATGGTGGCGACTTTCTTCATGTCGCCATCTTTGCGGACGGAGGTGAAGAGGTCGGCGGCCTTAAGGAACTGCTCCTGCGGAATGCCGGTGATGCGCTCCACCATTTCGGGCGTGTAGCGCTCGTATTGCTTCTTTAGCAGTTGATAGACGCAGCGCGGATGCTGCAGCGAAAGATCGAACGCCACGTTCGGCGGAAGCGCGGGCGCGGGCGGTGCGGCGCCCGGTGCGAGCGGAGGAGCTGGTTTTTCCGCGGGCGTCGCCGCAACGGCTTTGCCGGCGACGTCTCCTCCTTCTTCGTAATTCCAGGTCTTCTTGTCGTAGACCTGTTTCTCCGGATCAAATCCAGAGAAGAGACCGTCCTCGGGTAACGCGAATCCATCCTTGATAATGAATGCGGCGTTGGTGTAGTTGACGAGATACTCTTTGGCAATCCGGTTGTTTTCGATGGCGTACTTGATGACGCCGCCGAGGAAGGCGATGTCGGCGCCGGCGCGGATTTGTACGTACATGTCGGCGTTCGCGGCGGTGCGGGTGAGGCGCGGGTCGACAACGATGGTCTTTGCGTTGCGGTGAATTTTGGCTTCGACTGCCCATTTGAAGCCGCAAGGGTGATTCTCGGCGGGATTGCCGCCCATGATCAACATCATGTCGGTGTTCTTGATGTCGATCCAACCATTGGTCATTGCGCCGCGTCCGAAGGTGGGCCCCAAACTGGAGACCGTTGGGCCGTGTCAAACGCGGGCCTGGTTTTCCAGGTAGCAGACCCCCAGGCTGCGCATACTTTTGACGGCGAGATAGTTGAATTCGTTGGTATCGGTGCAGCCGCCGGTGAAGGCCATGCCTTCGCAGCGGTTGACGGTTTTGCCGTTGGCGTCTTGCTCAATGAAGGTGTCGTCGCGCGTCTTCTTTACCTTCTGCGCAATTTCTTCGTAGGCCTGATCCCAGGAAATGTCTTCCCAGTCGGTGGCTCCGGGACGGCGGACTTGGGGTTTGAGCAGGCGGCGGTCGTTGAGAATGTCTTGCTCGAGCGAGGAGCCTTTGGGGCAAAGGGTGCCGCGATTGATGGGGTGATCGGGATCGCCCTCGACGTGGAGAACCTGCGGAATCGCGTTCTTCGCCTTGTCGCCAATTGTGTAGATGATTACGCCACAGCTGACGGCACAATAAGGACAGGTGCTGCGAGTTTCACTGGCTCGAGAAATTTTGAGAGAGGAAGTCTGAGCGTAGACGGGAGCGAGATCAAAGCCGAGGGCGGAGAATGCGGTTCCGCCGAGCACGGTGCCTTTGAGAAAATTCCTGCGAGAGAACTCCATTGTGTAGCCCCCGTGCTGCACTTTCCAGAAAGTTACGGAGGTGAACTTTTGCAGACGCCCACGACGGCGTCCAGCTTGTACTCGCTAACGGAGAGAACTATAAACCTGTTGGGGGGAGGCGTCAATCAGGGAGAAAGTCGATCCGCCGGTGAGGGGGAATTGTTCGCTGGCAGTCATCTCAGGGTTACCAATCGATCGTTACCAGTCGATTCTGTCAATTCCGCGAACAAGATCGAAATGGCGATCTCGACTTAGGAGAGAGACGGAGTGCTGACGGCAGAGCGCGGCGATCCAAGCGTCGTTCGCTGGAATTGAAGTGCCGGTCCTTTTTAATTCAGATCGGACCGTTGCGTAAAAGACGGCAGTCTCTTGATCGACATCAAGTACGCGGTAATTCGGAATTGATGCGCTGAGCCATTGCTCGTAGCGCTGGCGATCGCGCGATTGCTGAATTCCATATCTGTACTCGCCGAGGACGATTGCCGGAACGGCGACTTCGGGAGCTTTGCGAAGGATAGGGTCTAGTGAGGCATCACCATCTGCGACTGCTGAGAGTGCATTGGTGTCCAGGATCATTTGAACTCTTATCCTTTATCCTCAGCCTCGATCTGGTCGAACTCTTCTTCGATAATCCGGTTAATTCTGGTGGTTTCCTTGTGCAGGTGACGGAGGCCGCCGAATGTCTTCATCCACGGCTTCTTGTCGTTATCGCCTTGGGCACGTAGCTTGTCGGCCAAAGCCTCGGAGACCAGCGCCCGAAAAGGAATTCCGCGGGCAGCTGCCACGGTCTTGGCGCGACGAAAGATAGCGTCGGGAATTTCCAAGGTAGTCTTCACAAGAGAATGGTCCCATATTTATGGGAGTGAGTCAATCGGATGGCAAATCGGGTGATGGCTCAGTTTGAAAAATGCATTCCTCAGCGGCTAAAGCCGCAATGAAAATGCGGCGTGGCACGGCTAAACAGCTTGCGGAAAAAGTCATTGCAAGCGCCCGAAGCGTGCCTCAGGCGCTAAAGCGCCGACGCGTTCTCAGCGACTTAGCGGCACGAGTGGAACTCGTGCCCTTCCCAAACCCGCCGTGAATCGAGTTTTTCTGCAAGCTGTAAAGCAATGCCCTTTCAAAACGAGTGAAACTGAGCCACTACNNGCGATTTGAACTGTCCTTATCCGATCATTGATGGAAATCAGCCAATGACGGGTTGCTGTTCTGGTTTTGAGATGAACTCACCGGCAGGATGACCGCCTGCGTGGTGGAGATCATGTAGAGATAGACTTGAGTGACGCCGTCCTGGATGATGGCAAATTTTCCGTCAGGATAGAGGGCGTAGGTTGCGACGATGGTGCTGCTGTAAGTACCCGGGCAGCTACCACCGCAGCCATTCGGACCATTGTTTTGGTCCGAAGTTCCGGTCAGGTTGCCGGCTCCATCGGCATGGATCTGGATGACCTGCGCTTTCTCATTCGAGTCGGACGTCTCTTGACTTCCTCCGAGATAATTACCGCTCAGCGACGCGACGGTGAAGCCGCTGCCCACCTGCGGCGTCATGATGCCGGAAGTTACCGAGTTGTCGGTCCCAACCACAAAAGCCTGGTTCTTGGCGACGAGGTAGAAGACCGGAGTGTTTCCACCTGAACCTCCACCTCCGCACTGGGTGAAGCTGGTCAAAGTCATGCGTCCGTTCGTCGCCACGCTGTAGGTTCCCGATCCGCAGAGCGTGCCCATCGTGCCGCCTTGGTTCTGGTCGGCCTGTATGGAGAACGTACCGGCACCGTTGGTGGTGACGAAGCCGGCTGTGGCTTGGGAAGAGCCGCCGCCACCACTCACACCTTGCAGTTCGATCACGCTAATGCCATTGAGCGAGGCAGCGCCGAACGTGCCGCTTTGTTGCAAGACTTGGCCGGCCATGATCATCGACGGAGACTCTGTGTTGTCGGCTGCCATCAGCAGCAGTTCGGAAGAGCTGACGACATAGAAGACGAAGTTTATGGGAGCGGGCGCGGCTGCGAGACTTATGGTCACCGTGCCACGTCCGGTGGTAGAAGACACGACGCTGAAATCGCTGGCGGTCAGATTTGTGGTGCCAACGTTGCCTGAGCAACTACCGCCCGAACAGCTGTCGTCATAATCCGCCGATCCGGTCAGGGTGCCGCTGCCGTTGGAGTTGAATTCTCCGGCCAAGCCAAAGCGGTTGGAGTTCTGATCCGCTCCGACGAATCCGAAGGCGTAGTTGCCTTTGATCGCGCTGGTGGAGAATGCTGTTGTCGTCTGCTTGCGCAGCAGGCCGGAGATAACCGAACTGCTGGTGGGGTCGTAGTGGATGATATGGCCGTTGCCGTCGCTCGCGTCCAGAGCGACTGCAAGCGTGGTGGGTGATGAGTTGCCTGCGATGAGGATGCTAAGCAGTGCTAGATTGTTCGAACTCACACAGTACGTTCCGGTGAAAGTGCCGTTACTGGGTCCGCTAGTAGAGTCGGACACATCCAGGCTTCCACTGGAAATGGTCCCCGCTCCATTGGCCACAAAGCTGCCCACGGCACTGTTGGCGTCCGCTGTGCCTTTCCATCCGTTAGCCATGAAGGCGTAGTTCCCGTGGAGGTTGGCGTTGTTCGCGCAATCTCCAATCACGATGCTGACGCTTGCGCTGGCTGTTTCTGACGCCGAATCGGTGACCATAATCGTAAAGGTCGAGGTTCCCGACGCGGTCGGCGTTCCCGAGATGCTTCCGTTGCCGTTGCTGTTGCTGATGGAGAGTCCACCTGGCGGAGTACCGCTGGTGATGCTCCAGGTATAAGGCTGCACTCCGCCGTTGGCCTGCAAAGAGGTGTTGTAGAGCCAGCCTTTGTCGCCGCCGGGCACCGTCGATTGGATCGTGAGTGGACTTGCCGCGGTAACGTTGATGGTGTACGTGTATGGGCCAGCAGTTTCGCTCGCGCTGTCTGTCACCGAGACGGTAAACGAGACTAACTGGATCGCGGTTGGAGTTCCGCCCAGCGACAAGGTGTTGCCGCCCGTGTTCCAGGCGTAGAGGTTGTCACCGAGACTCACCTGCGTCCCGTCGGTGGGGACCGCGGCTCCATTGACCGTAAAGGTGTAGTTAGGTCCGACGCCGCCTGAGGCATTGATTGCCCCGCCCCAGCTTTGGCCTACTACCGTGCTTCCCACGGAGCCGGGCGCAGGTAATGTCAGAGGCGCTGCTGCCGTCTGGAAGGTGACTTGTACTCCGGCGGAGTTGCCATTCACATCGGTGGCCGTAATCTGCCAGTTATAGTTCGAGCTGCCGTTCAGGCTGGAGACGTTCGGCAGATCGCCGGAGCCTGTTGGATCGACGTCCCAGGTAATAGAGGTGATCGAACTGGAGAAGCCATTCGAGTTGGAGTTATTGCTCGGTATCTGCCAGATCGTGTTTCCGTTCTGATCCGACAGTTGGAATTGATAGGTGTAGCTGCTGGCACCGGTATCGGTCCAGCTGAAATTCGGCGTCATGCTGACACCGCTTCCCTGAGGAGCAAGGTTGGTGGCGAAGGCATTCAGCACAGCGCTGACTGTGACCGTCAGGATCTCGGAGCTGCCGTCGCTGTAGGTGACGTTCAAGGTGTAGGTATCGCCGACCTGCGGCGTCGCGCCGTTGAGGTTGGCCCAATAGCTGAACTGATCGGAGTTACCGTTGAAACCGCCACTGGCGATGTCCGCTGGGATCACGACACCGAGTGTGGGCCCGGTGGCAAGCTCCACGGCTACAGGCAATTTGATAAGCCCGTTGACGTTGAAGCCAATGTTGTAATAGGTGTTGGTGCCGTTCGAGTTGATCTGCTCCCAAGCCTGCGTCTGAACCGTGGCGGTGCTACTGCCGCTCGGCAAGGTCAGGTCTTCGTTGGTCATGTTGCCGGTGATGGATACCGGGGCCTGGTTGTTCCCGTTATTATTGGTGTTAGAAACCTGTCCCGGCCCAGTGAGGAGACCGGAGTTGTTCTGGTCGAGGATGCCGACGAAGAAATAATCGGATCCGGTCGGAACCTGGACCGTATATGATGCAGGGCTTGTCGGCGGGCTGGTCTTGCTTCCCACTACATCGACGTAGACGTTGCCGGTGCTCTGATTGTAGAAGCCCACATACAAGGGCCCGGTGGCGGTTTCGCTAAAGGTGACCTTGCCGGAGACGGTATTGCCGCCGGTGGGTGCGCCGATGGTCATGGCAGTCGATGGACCTGACCAATTGCTGGTCGAGCTTCCCGCCACGCCTTGGGCGCGGAAGTACAAGGTTTGTCCGTTGGTCAGCCCGTTGACGATCCACGGATTATTGCCGCCGGTTGCCGGGAAGCTCTTGCTTCCGAGGACGGAGCCGAACGATGAACTGGTGCTCCATTGAACGGTGTAGGAGGCAGGCAACTCGATGCCGTTGTTGTTCTTGATTGTCTGGAACGAGACAAACGCGCCGCCGTTGAACGCGCCGTTTCCATTGTTGGCGTTCCACGATGGAGCCGTGCTGAGAGATACCGGGGCTGGATCGGTCAGCACGATGGAGACGCCGGTGACGGGAGAGTTGACAACGGTTATGTTCGAGACGCTACCCGTTGGATTGGAAGCATTCTCGGCGCCGTAGCCCAGGTTGTCCATATAGGCCTGCAAGGTGTAGGTGCCGGGTTGCACGCCGTGGATGATGAAGGCTCCTCCCGAAGTGAGTACGGCTTCGGAGATGCTTGTGCCCAGGTTGTTGCCGCAGCAATTGTTATTGTTGCCAGTCAGCTGCAGATACGTCCAGCCTGTCTTGGAGCCGCTGTACCCGACATTGCCGGAGACGGTGTAGCCCGGCGGCTGGGTGCCGATGACAATCGTGTAGCTGTTGCTGACTGAGACCGGCGTGTTTTCATTGTCGGTGACTTGCAGCGTGAAGTTGTAAGTCCCCGTCGTGGTCGGTTGTCCGTTGATGGTCAGGGTGTTGTTATTGTTAAGGCTAAGCCCCGGTGGCAGACTGCCGCTGATGATGCTCCAGTTATAAGGCTGCAACCCGCCGGCGGCATTCACCGTGGCATTGTATTGGGCGCCGACACTGCCGTCTGGCACCGACGTCGTAGTGATGGTGAGCGCGCTGTTGATGGTGATGCTCAGGTTGGCGGTCGCCGTTTGCGTCGGGCTGCTCGAATCCGTCACCTTGGCGGTGAAGTTGAACGTACCCACCGATGTCGGTGTTCCAGTGAGCTGGCCCGTGCTGGTATTGAGCGTTATGCCCGGGGGCAGGTTGCCGGTGTAGCTCCAGGTGTAAGGCTGGACTCCGCCGCTAGCCGAGAGGTAAGCGCCGTTCGAATACGGAGTGTTCACCACGCCGCCAGGCAGACCGGTCGTCGTGATCTGCAGCGGTGCGCTGTTGTTGACGGAGATGCTGAGGTTCGCCGATGCTGTTTGCGCGGTTGGCGTCTCTGAGTCTGTCACGGTCACCGAGAAGCTGAAGGTTCCCGTCGCGGTGGGCGTGCCCGAGAGCACTCCGGTGCTGGAGTTAATAGAGAGCCAAGCCGGATTTCCACTGAGACCCCAGATATAAGGCTGGACACCGCCGGTGGCGTTAACGGTTGCGCTGTAGGAATTGTTGATCACACCGTTTGGCAGGCTGGTCGTGGTTACTTTCAGAGTTGGCGCGCTGATGGTGATGCTGAGATTCGCCGACGCGGTCTTCTTGGTTGGCGACTCGTTGTCGGTTACGGTGACGGTGAAATTCGTAGTTCCGGTGAAGCTTCCACCCGGATTGCCGGAGATCACACCGGTGCTGGTGTTCAACGACAGACCCGCGGGCAGGCTGCCGGTGGTTATCGACCACGTGTAGGGAGTGATGCCGCCCGCTGCCGCCAGTGTCTGGCTGTAGTTCGTGCCGATCACGCCTGCTGGCAAGGTGGCGGTGGTCACCGATAGAGCTGGATTCACGACGATGCTCAGATTGGCGGTGGCGGTTTTTGCAGTGGGTGTTTCGGAGTCGGTCACGGTGACGGTGAAGTTCGTGGTGCCGGAGGCAGTTGGGGTGCCGGAGATGACTCCAGTTGCGCCGTTAAGGGCTAGACCTGCCGGCAAGCTGCCAGTGGTGACTGCCCATGAATATGGTGTGATGCCGCCGGTCGCTTGCAAGGTCGCGCCCGCGTAGACGGAGCTGACTACGCCCACGGGTAGAGAACTCGAGGTGGTAGTGACGCTGAGCGGAGCGACCGTTATCGTGATGCTGAGGTTGGCGCTGGCCGTCTTGCCGGTCGGCGTCTCGGAGTCGGTCACCGTAACGGTGAAGTTATCGGTGCCGACAAATGTTCCCGTCGGCGTGCCGGAGATTACGCCCGTCGAGGCGTTCAACGACAATCCAGCAGGAAGGCTGCCTGTTGTGACCAACCATGAGTAGGGCGTGATTCCGCCAGTCGCTTGCAGGGTTTGGTTGGTGTAGACGGTGCCGATGGATCCGCCAGCGAGCGTTGTTGTCGTAACGCTCAACGGCGGCGCGCTGATTACGATGCTCAGGTTTGCTGACGCACTCTGCTTAGTTGGCGATTCGTTATCGGTGACGGTGACGGTGAAGCTCACGGTGCCGGTGAGAGTTCCACTCGGCTTGCCGGAGATCGCGCCCGTGCTGGTGTTCAATGAGAGTCCAGCAGGGAGGCTGCCCGTTGTTATTGCCCAGGTGTAAGGAGTAATTCCTCCTGCTGCCGCCAGCGTTGCGCCGGGGTAAGTGGTGCCAATGACGCCGGCTGGCAAGGTGGTCGTCGACACGGAAAGGGCTGGATTTACGACGATACTCAGATTCGCGGTGGCAGTTTTTGCAGTGGGTGTTTCCGAGTCGGTTACGGTTACGGTGAAGTTCGTAGTACCGGAGGCGGTCGGTGTGCCCGAGATGGCTCCGGTGGCGGCGTTGAGAGTTAGACCGGCTGGCAAGCTGCCGGTTGTGACGGCCCACGAGTACGGAGTGATGCCGCCGGTGGCCTGCAACGTTGTGCTCGGATACACCGAGTTGACGACACCCACGACAAACGAGCTCGATGTTGTCGTGACGCTCAGGGGAGCAACCGAGATAGTGATGCTGAGGTTGGCGGTGGCCTTTGCGCCTGTCGGCGTCTCGGAATCGGTTACTGTAACAATGAAGCTGTCCGTCCCAACAAATGTTCCGGTCGGAGTGCCAGAGATTACGCCCGTCGAGGCGTTCAACGACAATCCAACAGGAAGGCTGCCCGTGGTGACGGCCCACGTGTAAGGCGTGATTCCGCCAGTCGCCTGAAGAGTTTGGTTGGTGTAGACGGTGCCGACGGATCCGCCAGCGAGCGTCGTCGTCGTAACGCTTAGTGGCGGCGCGCTGATTACGATGCTCAGGTTTGCTGACGCACTCTGCTTGGTTGGCGATTCGTTATCGGTGACGGTGACGGTGAGGCTAACTGTGCCGGTGAGAGTTCCAGTCGGCTTGCCGGAGATCGCGCCGGTGCTGGTGTTCAATGAGAGTCCAGCAGGCAGGCTGCCCGTTGTTATTGCCCAGGTGTAAGGAGTAATTCCTCCCGCTGCCGCCAGCGTTGCGCCGGGGTAAGTGGTGCCGATGACGCCGGCCGGCAGCGAGTTGGTCGTCACCGACAAGGCTGGATTGACCACGATGCTCAGGTTCGCCGTGGCAGTCTTTGCGGTCGGTGTTTCGGAGTCGGTCACGCTGACGGTGAAGTTTGCGGTGCCGGAGGCGGTCGGTGTGCCCGAGATGGCTCCGGTGGCGGCGTTAAGCGTCAAACCAACGGGCAAGCTTCCGCTTGTGATGGTCCACGAGTATGGGGTGATGCCGCCTGTCGCTTGTAACGTGGCGCCCGCATAGACGGAGCTGACGACGCCTACAGGCAGCGAGCTCGAGGTGGTGGTAACGCTGAGCGGGGCGACGGAGATGGTTATGCTGAGGTTGGCGTTCGCCGTCTGGCCAGTGGGCGTTTCGGAATCGGTCACGGTGACAGTGAAACTATCGGTGCCGACAAACGTTCCCGTCGGAGTACCAGAGATCACGCCCGTCGTGGCATTCAACGACAAGCCCACGGGCAGGCTGCCGGTGGTCACGGTCCACTTGTAAGGCGTGATGCCGCCAGTGGCCTGCAGGGTTTGGTTGGTGTATACAGTGCCGACGGAACCGCCAGCGAGCGATGTCGTCGTGACCTTCAACGGCGGCGCGCTGATGGCGATGCTTAGATTCGCTGACGCGGTCTGCTTGGTTGGCGATTCACTGTCGGTTACGGTCACCGTGAAAGTGACGGTGCCAGTGAAAGTTCCAGTTGGCGTGCCAGAGATCGCGCCGGTGCTGGCGTTTAAGGACAGACCTGTGGGCAGGCTACCTGTTGTGATCGCCCACGTGTAGGGAGTGATGCCACCCGCTGCGGCCAGAGTTGCACCGGGGTAGATGGTGCCGATCACTCCTGCTGGCAGCGTGGTGGTGGTCACCGACAAGGCCGGATTCACCACGATGGTCAAGTTCGCTGTAGCGGTTTTGGCGGTTGGCGTTTCTGAGTCAGTTACGGTTACGGTGAAGTTGGCGGTGCCAGAGGCGGTCGGTGTGCCGGAGATGGCTCCGGTGGCGGCGTTAAGCGTCAAACCAGCGGGCAAGCTTCCGCTTGTGATGGTCCACGAGTAGGGCGTGATGCCGCCTGTCGCTTGCAAAGTAGCGCCCGCATAGACGGAGCTGACGACGCCTAGAGGCAGCGAGCTCGATGTGGTGGTCACGCTGAGCGGAGCGACGGAGATTGCGATGCTGAGGTTGGCACTCGCCTTTGAGCCGGTGGGCGTCTCGGCGTCGGTCACTGTAACCGTGAAGCTGTCGGTGCCAACAAACGTTCCGGTGGGAGTGCCGGAGATGACGCCGGTCGCGGCATTCAATGACAGTCCGGCCGGAAGGCTGCCAGTGGTGACGGTCCACGAATAAGGTGTGATACCGCCAGTAGCCTGTAGGGTTTGGTTATAGGCGTTGCCGATGGATCCCGCGGCCAGCGATTGCGTTGTAACGCTCAGCGGCGGGGCGCTGATGACGATGCTCAGATTTGCCGACGCGTTCTGCTTGGTTGGCGATTCACTGTCAGTTGCGGTGACTGTGAAATTGACGGTGCCAGTGAAGGTTCCGCTGGGCGTGCCGGTGATTGCGCCGGTGCTGGCGTTCAACGACAGACCCGTGGGCAGACTGCCGGTACTGATTGACCAGGTGTAGGGAGTAATGCCTCCCGCTGCGGCTAGAGTCTGGCTGTACTTTGTGCCGATGACGCCGGCTGGCAGGGAATTCGTGGTCACGGATAAGGCGGGATTCACCACGATGCTCAGGTTCGCCGTGGCGGTTTTGGCCGTCGGTGTTTCCGAATCGGTGACAGTGACGGTGAAGTTCGCGGTGCCGGAGGCGGTTGGCGTGCCGGAGATGGCTCCGGTGGCGCCGTTAAGAGTCAGACCAGCGGGCAAGCTTCCGCTTGTGATGGTCCACGAGTACGGCGTGATGCCTCCTGTCGCTTGTAAGGTGGCGCCAGCATAGATGGAGCTGACTACGCCCAGGGGCAGCGAGCTCGATGTGGTGGTCACGCTTAGCGGAGCGACTGAGATCGCGATGCTGAGGTTGGCGTTCGCGGTCTTCGCGGTCGGCGTTTCGGAGTCGGTTGCGGTGACGGTGAAACTTACGGTGCCGACATACGAGCCAGTCGGAGTTCCGGAGATCACGCCCGTGGTTGCGTTCAACGACAAGCCAGCGGGAAGGCTGCCGGCGGTCACGGCCCACTTGTAGGGCGAGATCCCGCCTGTGGCCTGCAGAGTTTGACTGGTGTAGGCGTTGCCGATGGATCCCGCAGCGAGCGAGGTCGTCGTAACGCTAAAGGGCGGCGCACTGATCGTGATGCTCAGATTAGCGGTGGCTGTGGCGTGCGTCGGCGTTTGTGAGTCAGTCGCGGTGAGGGTGAAATTCGTGGCGCCGGTGAATGTGCCGCTGGGCGTGCCGGAGATCGCGCCGGTCGAAGAGTTCAAAGTCAATCCAGCCGGCAGGCTTCCAGTTGTGACTGCCCATGTGTAGGATGGCACCCCGCCTGAGGCTTGCAGCGTCTGGTTATAGGCAGTGCCGGTTGTACCCGCGGACAAAGAGGCAGTGGTGATGGTCAACGCCGGAGGCGCGTTCACAGTGATGGCTACTGCCTGGCTGGCGGACATTTTTGCCGCATCGGTGATTTGGAATGTGACCGAGCTATTGCCAGCTGGGCCGGTCGCAATGCCTGTGATGGCTCCGGTGCTGCTGGTCAGAGTCAATCCCGTGGGCAGCGTCCCGGAGGTTACAGCGAAAGTGTATGGACTGGTTCCACCGGACTCACTCAGGGTGCCGTTGTAAGCAGTGCCTGCGGTTGCTGTAAAAGAAGTTGTGGTGATGGCGGGCAGGGGGGCGACCTTGATCTGCAAGGTCGCAATCTTCGTCGCATCGGAGACGGAGGTTGCGGTGATGGTTGCGGTGAATGCGGTGGTGACACTGGCAGGTGCATCGTAAGTGGCCGAGGTCGTGGAGGTGTTGGCGAGAGTGCCGCCGCCCGAAACAGCCCAAGTGACGCCGGCCGTTTTCGGATCTTGTTTGACCGTAGCGGCGATGGCAACCGTCTGCGCTTGATCGATGCTCTGCGTGCTGCTGGGTGTTAATCCAACCGCGATGGGCGGAGCTGCTGAAGATCCGCATCCAGACAGAACCAGCAAAACAAAAACGATGAACGCTGAGAGCGATCCTGCACTGGCTGCACGCTTCACAATTCCCCCTGGACCGACGGAAGTTTTAAAACTTTCTCCCGTCTCGTCGGAAAGGGCATACTCCTTTAGTGAAACTCGTTACTCAAGTTACCCAAGTACTGCCTTTCGTGCACGAATTCTGAGCATAGGGGCGCAGTGGGGGTTGAATGCCGTGCTGGGTAGGCTTTCTCAGGTGTGCTTCAGCTTGCCGGCGTGCTCGACGCGTCAAGTGATCGACCATACTAAAGTAATGGTGGTGTCCGATTGATGGCCGGGGCAGCAAGGTACTGGCGTTGCGCGGTGGAAGACGAGGACTGATAATCGGAGCGGGTTCAATCACAATGGTTAATCGCGCCGCCTTCACTCAATTCATCTTTACTCAAATCATGTTTACTCGCCATGTCTAACCGGGCCGCAGCGCAGAATGAATGGCAGCGGAGGATCGCGCGGGCTGAGGAATTAGGCGCGCAATATAGCTTCGCGCTGGAAATTCTGCGCTTCTATGTGGCTGTTGCGCGCTTCCAGGAAAATTTCTACGGGGAGATTGGAGATTTCTCCGATAAATCGGACGGTGGGGTTGGAGGAGTTACGACAGATGGCGGGGCTTTTGCTCGTCCGCTCCCACACAATGTGAGCCGGCAGTTTGGCGAGTTTTTGGCGGTTGTCGAGGAGCATGGTCCGAATGCGCTTCGGGATGTTGCGCGCGAATTGCGAGATGGCGGGAAAGATTCTCGCGTGCAACTGCTGACGGATTTCTGGAATGGGAAGGAGAGCGGGGCACCGTCGCCCCGCGATTTTTTTGCGCGCGCTTATCTTCAACCTTATGCTGTCGGATTGCGGTGGGGAATGCGGTGGAGCGGGTCGACGCCTTATCTCTGTCCATTTTGCAAACGGAAACCCGGGCTGGGCGTGCTGCGTCCGCTGGGAGATGGCGGCCAGCGATCGCTGGTTTGCTCCTTTTGTCTAGCGGAATGGGAGTTTCGGCGGATCGTGTGTCCGGGATGCGGGGAAGAGGATCATGCGAAGCTTCCGGTGTATACGGCGGAAGAATTGAAGCACGTGCGGGTGGAAAGTTGCGACAGTTGCCGCACCTATATAAAGACAGTGGACATGACGAAGATGGGACGAGCGGAGCCGATTGTGGATGAGATGGCGGCGATCCCGCTGGATCTGTGGGCGGAGCGACAGGGGTATGCGAAGCTGCAACGTAATTTGCTGCAGCTGTAAGAAGCGTGGAGCGACATAGCGAACTGGTAAAGTAACGAGTGACGCGCCTCCCGCCGGTTAGCTGTTCCCTAGTAACCGCATTTGACAAAGTTCACTAGCCATTTAGGCTGCGCGGCTCGCGCCTCGGCCACGCTTCATCTTCGGGCATCGCTTTCGAAGTCGTGCTCAGTCGTTGTTCCAACAGCACACTACCCGCTTCCTCCAAATACGCAATACCAGCTTGAGAGATTGCCCAGGTTCAATACGATGGTCAACTTCTGCACTGGAAAATTGTTCGTCTGTCCTGCCGAATCGCGTTCAGCACCGCCTTCGCTTTGCGGATGTTTTCGACAGTGGGAAACACCGGCTCAATGGCCCGCCCCCGGAGCCAGCAAAGAAAGCCACGCCAGTTGTAGCCGACCGGGCCGCCGATTAGGCTCGGGACTCAAGGTAGGGAACCTGCTCTGGTGGAAAACTGCTGGGGTCAATAGCCAGCAGTAGCATACCATCCACGGCCAGAAGCCCGGATAGGGACTCCGGATTAGAACCCAACTTACAGGCAGAAGCATTTGTTCGCCGCTCTATGCGTGCTGGCCCTCCTGTCCTCGACCTCACTGCAACTGCTGGTTCCTGAGCAAGCCGCGGCAGTCGAGAGGTCAGCATCGCGGCGGCTCATGGGGGATCAGCCTTTGGTAACGAGAGTAACCTGCCACCGCGGAAAGATCTTTGGGGAGTAGCAGCTGGCACATAACCTAGTCAAGCACCGCGTGTCCGAGAACCGGGCTCACACGCAAATGAGGAGATTTCGAATGAAGCGGCTATTCGCGGGGTTCTTTGTATTGTCTCTCCTGTGTTTTGTCTCAAGCCCACCGCCAACTCAGGCGCAAACATCGGGAGGACCGACGGGCCCGCTAGGCTACGACATGAGCAAGGAAGTCACGCTCAGCGGAACGGTGTCGAGTGTACTCACGAAACACTCTCCGGGGATGATTATGGGTTCCCACCTTTTGCTCGCGACTATCTCCGGTCCGGTGGATGCAAGTTTGGGGATGTTCGGTTTGCGAGGCAAGGGCGCGCTCTCCGTCGCCGCAGGCCAGCAGGTTGAGGTGACCGGGGTAATGAAGACGATTAAGGACAAGCAGGTCCTTTTGACCCGCACCGTGAAGGTGGGGGGGCAGGTCTATACGATCCGGAACGAGCATGGGGTCCCGGTGGCGCCGCAGGCACGTCAACGTGCGCAGGCGGGAGAGTCCCTGTGAACCGCAAAGCCTATGCAAGTATCCTCGCCTCAATTTTCCTAGCCATAAGTTTTCTGACGAGCTGCGGTTCGGGTTCGGCCACTGCCCCGACCATAGCGATCACGGCGACCAGTGGAGGCGGCCAAAACGGCGTGGTTAGCGTGGCTTTTGCAAATCCGCTGGTGGCGACGGTAACGTCGAACGGAACGGGGATGAGCGGTGTGACGGTGACGTTCACGGCTCCGCCGCAGACGGGAGCGAGCGGCACGTTCGCTGGTGGAGCGAATAGGGCAACAACCAACGCGAGCGGCGTGGCTATCTCGGCGGTGTTCACCGCGAATGGGATAGCGGGAACTTATACGGTGACGGCCTCGACTGCAGGGACGACGTCGACCGCCAGCTTCAGCGAGACGAACAAGGCGGCAGCGCCAGCGGCGATCAAGGCGACGGGCGGAACACCGCAAAGCGCGACGGTTCTCAAGCAGTTTACCAATCCGCTGCAGGCGATGGTAGTGGACAGTAACTCGAATCCGGTGAGCGGTGTGTTGGTGACGTTCACGGCTCCGCCGCAGACGGGAGCGAGCGGCACGTTCGCTGGTGGAGCGAATACGGCAACAACCAACGCGAGCGGCATGGCTACCTCGGCGGTGTTCACGGCGAATGGGACAGCTGGACCTTATACGGTGACGGCTACGGTTGGAGCCCTGGCACCAGCCAACTTCAGTCTGACGAACACAGCGGGCCCCATGATCGCGGCGACGGGCGGAACACCGCAAACCGTGCAAGTTAACCAGCCTTTTGCAATGCAACTGCAGGCGACGGTCACGCAGGGCGGAGTGGGGGTAAGCGGTGTGACGGTGACGTTCACGGCTCCGGCGCAGACGGGAGCGAGCGGCACGTTCGCTGGTGGAGTGAACACGGCAACAACCAACGCGAGCGGCGTGGCCACCTCGGCGGTGTTCACCGCGAATGGGATAGCGGGAACTTATGCGGTGACGGCCACAGCTCCAGGAGTGTCAGGCACGGCCGAGCTTCAGTCTGACGAACACAGCGGTGCCTACGTATGCGTTCTATCTGAGCGGGATGGAAGCTATCAATTATGGGCCGAATTTTTACGCCGTCGCAGGGTCGGTGGCGATCGACGTGAATGGCAATGTCCTTTACGGCGAACAAGACTATAACGACGCTTTCGGAATCACGGCAACCGATTTAATTTTGCCAGGAAGTGCAGCGCTGAAGGTGGATCCCGCAACCGGCCAGGGGACACTGACCTTGACCACGAACGATATACTTTTGGGCCCGGGCGGATCCGGCATTGAGACCGTGGGTGTCCAGTTTGTGAACAACAGCCACGCGCTCATCGTTCAGTTTGATGAGTCGGCGACATCCAGTGGAAGTCTGGATTTGCAGACAGCACCGAGCACTCCGCTCCCTGGCAACGCGAGTTACGCCTTCACTCTTTCTGGAGTGGACGACATCTGCTACTGTTCGGTTGTGTATGGAGGCGTATTCTCAACCGACGTCCCCGGCACCACCTTGACAGGTGTTTACGACGTCGATGATGTTGGAGCAGCGACAGCTACGGTGCTGGGAACGACGTTCAGCGGCGCGGCGATCTCACCGCCCGATGGCTACGGGCGTGGGACGATCACCGGCACCGGTTTAGCAGGCACACTCGCCTACTACATCGTTGGTCCGGAAGCCATACGGATCATTGATATGGATGCTAACGATTCGGCCTTCGGGTCGGGGTTCGGCCAGGGTACTAAAACCTTCACCAACACATCGCTCGTAAGCTCAGTGTTTGCCGTTCAATCCAACTCGTTTGGGTTCTCGTACCTGGGACCCTTTGCGGCAGCAGGCTCGTTTACGATTCCGGCCGCCGGCACGTTCACGGGTATCGGGGATGACGACGAAATCGGCTTTGTTGCTACCGGCACAACTATCGGAGGCAGCTACTCCATTTCGAACGCGGTCGGTGGAACCACCTATAACGGATACGGCAGCTTGACCTTCCTGACCCCATTGCAGGATATCACCAACCTGGGGATCTATATGACGGATCCGAAGCTCAATCTGAATGATCCGAATAACATGTCCAGCGGACTAGGAGGCGCTTTGGTTGCCGACCTGGATGGGTATACTCTCAACGGCACCGGAGTTCTGATTCCGCAAACCGATACCTCGCCTAGTCACTTCACAGGCAGTACGGGCACCTATGCCTTTGGAGCGCAGGATTACTTCGTTTGCTACGGTTGCGAATTCGATTTCGTCGGGCAGGGATCGTTTGCGGCCGGTGCTTTCTCCGGAACCGGACTCCTCAACGATGTATTCGACATCTTCGGCAGTGGCTTACCGGATTCGGGGGTTACGTTCTCGGGAACGCCGGTTCCGGACACGACCCCACCCGGGAGCAGCACTGGGCGCTATACACTGTTTACGCCAAATTATCTTCTCGTCACCGTCGCTGGCTCGTCGGGATTCTTCGACGTGGTCATCTATCAGGCTAGTGGTGGACAGTTGTTCTGGTTGAACGAAGATGAAGACACTCTATTCCTTGGACCTCTCGAGCAGCAAGGGTCGCTAGCCGGAGTACCCGGGGTCAAAAGAAGTGCGGCGAAATCCGCCAAACCGAAATACAAGTAGTTGGCCAATGACCGGGAAACGGGGGCACAGCCGAGACGATCCGGCTGTGCCCCTTCCTTCATTCCGCGTAGCTCCTGCCAGGCCGTCGGCGAGACAATCCCTAGCTTGACATCACCGAATTCCTGAGGCCTGTACTGTACTGGTCGCCCCCCTATGATGTTTGTCATTGTACGGGCGGCTGGATTGGGCACGCGCATGGCCCCGGCCTCGAAGTCCAAAAAAGCGCCCAGCAAACGGTTCAAAGAAACCTGGTGCACGATGCGGGTTGCCGGTTTGTCACACCCGAAATCAGGGCTCACGCGGTGGCGCCGAGTCCATCATGGCGTGATAGAAATCCCCAGGGCGGGAGTGCGCGAGAAACGCTTGCGCATGTCGCCAGGTTTGCGGTGTGGTGAGATTGATGCCAATCGATCTTTGCAACACTCGCTCGACATTGCCCATCGACGAGGCCGCCCTGTTTTCGCGTTCCACAAGTACAGATATTTTATACGCCGAGGATGTCTTGCCGCAGTGATTACCCGCCGATTTATACCAAAGTGTCGATCATGTTCAGCGCATGAAAAGCGCGCAGCCGGCAGGCTGCGCGCAGGAAGATCAGTTGAAGGTTATCGACCGGCAGCCATAGCCATCGCTTGTGGTTGCAGCTGTGCCGCTCGCCCGACGTACAGTTTGTACGACTGGTAAACCGCGAACAGTACTGCCAGCAGAGCGGCCAGGGTAGCCAGTCCGGTGAAGGTGGTGAAAGCGGAAACGATCGCGGTCAATCCCGCACCGATTACGTAGTTCGGGAAGGACCACAGAAACACCTTATGCCACAGGGCAAAAGGATTGCCGCCTTCGGTGAGTCCGATGATGCTGGCTACGGGCGCCGTATTCGCCACGAAGTAGGTGACGGCGGCCAGTACCAGTGACATCGTGTGCGTTGCCGCGCCGGCTCGGAACAGCTGGCTGTGATAGGCCAGGTAAGCGAGTCCGGAAGCGTTCAGCAATGTGCATGCGTTAAATACAAACTGGATAGGTTTCGTTTTGTTCCCGCCGGAATAGGATTGCGCGATCGCCGCCGTAACCGCTACGAGCAGGCTGCCGAACAGTCCCAGTTGCGTTACTGCCAGAAGAATCACGGGCAGATTTCCCGACATTGAGCTCGTGAGCCCAGGCAACTTCACCTTGAGGCGCGAACTCACTGCGGCTGCCACGGACAGGAGCAGCAACTGCGGCCATGCTTGCGTTTGCCATCTGACGACCCCGAACGACAGGGCGCACAGACTCGCAACGGCCACCATTCCGATCATGACTTTCGCTTTGATTGGCAATGTGTTTGTCATGGTAGTCTCCGAATATGGTTTCAGTCGGTTGTCTAGTTGTCCCCCGGATCGCCATCGCTAAGTGCTGACGGAGCGCTAGCGACGTTAGAAGTGGCACCCCACACTACACTGTAGCCAGAAACAGAGGTCGCTCCCCAAACTACGCTGGTTGCGCCCCACACTACCGAAGTGGCAGAGAGCACTTTCGAACTACCCCAAACCACTGAATTCGCGAAGACGGATGTTGATCCCCAAACCACACTGTCGCCACCGAAAAGTGAGTCGGGGGTAGTATTCACCAGAGTGACTGTGCCGTTCGCGTTAACCACCGCGGTCGGGGAAAGCGCGAGTCCGGTCGCGAGCTGCGTGTTGCCAAGAGCGGCGTCAACATCCAGATACCCCGCTCCGTACGTGAAGATGTCATCCTCGTTGCTGAAAAGGGTTCCGATGCTGGAGTGGGACGACGTGAATTGCCCGACGCCTTTCCATGCGGTCAACATCAAGCACGCTTTCACTTGATCGGGAGTCAGCGAGGGATTCTGCTGCAACATGAGCGCCACCGCACCGCTCACGAGGGGCGTCGCCATGCTGGTGCCGCTCAATTCATAGTACATGGCAGTTCCGCTGCTCGGCCAAATCTCATATTGCGGATAGGTTGTGTCGAGCGTGCTGCCCGCAACCCGCAAGGAGACTAGGTCGTTTCCCGGAGCGACCAAGTCGGGTTTCGCTATGTGGTCGAGCGTGGTCGGACCTTTGGAACTGAAGCTGGTGATCTGGTCGTCGACCCGCGTCGGCGTCAACATGGTCATGGACGCTCCCACGGTGATAACACTAGGATCGTTGCCCGGGACATCGATAGTGCCGTAGCCGTCTGTAGCAGCATAGCGTCCATTGTTGCCCGCAGCTACCACCACCACAATGCCGGCCTGCCAGGCGGCTTCCACTGCCTGGTCAACCGGATCGAGCGTGTAGCTCTCGAACACCGGACGTCCCAGCGACATGTTGATGACGCCGATATTGTAGGTACTTTGCAGCGCGATTGCTTGCTCAAGGGCAGCAATCACCTGACTGTCGGAGCCGTTTCCGTTCTCGTCCAGCACACGCAGGTTGATCAGGTTGACGTTAGGAGCCATGCCGGCATACGTCGCCGCATAGCCGTTGGCCGTGCCGGAACTGGCGCCGGTGCTACCGATCAGGCCCGCCACGTGCGTGCCGTGTCCGAACTCGTCGGCAGTCGTGGTGTCGCCAGCCACAAAACTCTGACTATACACAACGCGGCTAACGCCGCTGGCATTGTTCAGATCGGGGTGAGCTGCGATTCCGCTGTCAATGAGGGCTACGCCGACGCCGGTGCCATCGAAACCATACTGCGACGCCGCAACATCCGCCGTGACTGCGGTCGCGAACTCTTCGGTGACCGGGTTAGCGGCCATCTTTTGCGTACGGTCGGGCGTGATGTAGGTAACATTCGGATCTCGCGCCAATTCCGCCAGCATGCTGGCGGGCACGCGCATCGTTACCGCTTTGATCGTGTGAAACTGCGACTTGATCGTTGCGCCACGGCCCTGCATGGTTTTCAAATGCGCGTTAGAGGGCATCTGGCGATGTTGAACGATGACGGTCACCATGCCGTTCGCTTCCACGTGCTGCTGGAGATCCGTGGAAAATTTAGTCGGCACAGACTTGGTGCCGGCGTAGGACGGGACTGTCATAAGCACCAGCAGTGCCAGTCCGAGAACTCGCCCCCAAGCAGCACTGAACGCCCGGGAATTGACCGGACGGTCTTTGTCTTTGCGTCCGTTTGTGATCTGCGACTTTTCGTTGTTTTTCATAAAAGTTTGTCGGGGCATTCGATGGACGTATAGCACGCCCTTCGTGCCTGGCCTTTAATGGGCAATTGCGAGGCCAACTGCACTGAAGTTAAGTCTTGTATTTACAATGATTTGTATATGAGCAGTAGTCGGGAGCTAAGGGACAATTTGGCCCAGCGATCGGTCTCGTAACCGCTACCGAGTCCGTAACTCATTGGAAACAAGGGCTGGGCAAACTGGAAGCCGCCTTTGGGACAAAGTGGCCCGATCACACCCCAGCGGGCTCCTTCAAAGTACCGAAACGAACCAGCGGTGCTTTCGGAATTGAAAGCAATCGGCGTTCCATCGGCGGCTGTGAGTGTTGATGTGACCAATCGCGCCGGACTAGAGCCCGCGCTTAACAGGGTCGAGAGCAAGTTCCGGCCATTGGCGCTGGAACAATCCCTGGCAATGGAATGCAACAAAGTGATTCCAATCCTGCTTGCAGTAATTGCCGCGCAATGGATGCCGGTGTGATGATGACAGCGGCTCTCCCTTTCCCGGTCTTGGAATTGCTGGCCTGATTGCCGGGCCCTCGACCATATCCGCGAACTTTCAGATTGTAGGTACCGGCACTTTGGGGGAATTCGCCAGCGGAGGCACCGGCTCACTACCTTACTCTTACTTTATCGTCGCCAACGATACTACGGCCCGAACGCAAACCTCCCCGATGCAGGTTCTCAATTGGCGTTCTAATGGGCACGATTCAATTCCAGTCCGGTGGCCGAGGGTGGCCAATGGAACCGACGCCATAACCTATGATGTTATCCGCATTACAACTCCCGCATCAGTCGGTTCCGTTTATCCTTCGATGGGCGCGTGTATGGGCGGTCCCGCCGGAACGTGCGGATATGTGGCACAAGGACTCACGCAGTCGGCAGCCTGCGCGGGTAGCCTGGTTTGCACTTACACAGACAGCGGATCGTCTTCCACCGTCCCGTATGTGACGAGCCCCGATTGGCATCCCAAGCAAGGCAACTACACAGGAAACCTGGTTTTCTGGCCAGGCTCTCTGGTGTCCGTCTCCAGGAGCATCGGTGTAGACGCGGAAGAGCCGCACGCCGTAGGAGTGGGGCTCAACGGAAACCCGCTGCAGATTGCGAAGCAGTGCTCGGACTTCGGAACCGCATCACCGGGAGGGTACACCCAGTGCGCAGCGAGCATAACCACTTTTAACAACGCCGTTCCGAACCAAGCGGCCATGATTCTGACCGATGGCGCGTCAGTTGGAAATGGCGAGACGTTGACGAAAGGGCGGGTAAATTTTTCCAGCACGCCAGAAGCCCTTGTTTCCGCGCATCACTTCATCACCCTGCTCGATTCTCAACCCGCCCTCACAAAAGCAACGTGGGGATATCGTCCGCCAGCGAGCCCGAACGATACATGGATTCGAACCGACGTGGGTGGCTCGGTATATCCGCGCGCGGGGCAACTTGCCTTTGGAGCTCCCATCTCGATCACAAACTACATCCACGAAACCGGGGACGGTGTGCATACGAACTGGCTGGAGCGACTCACCGCCAAGGACAAGACGTTTGCCGTCCCGGTAAGAATCAGCGACGGAAACAGTTTCACGTTGGGGAACGGTTCCCCTCTGTCACAGATGAAAATATATCGCGTTAACGCCACAGCCACGAGCCATGTGCCCGCACACAGTTGTGGTGACGTGTTTGAAGAAGTGAAAGGTGTTTCCAAATCCGATCAAATAACAAGCATGACGCCACCGGGACGTTTGGGAAGTCTTTCTCTCAACGCTTATCCGGCTGATGAAGGAAAAGTTATTTAACATTTCTGCAATCCGAGCAATTCTGAAGCTGCCGTACCGAGCGGCACGTATTCGTTCCTGGCTGTGCGGTAGGTTCGCTGGACTTTCAGTGATCCGTCCGAAGTTCGTAAAGGGCAGCTGAATCACACTTAACCAGCAAGTTCGCGGGCCGAACCGTTCGCAGGGGTGACGCTCGATCCCTTTTGCACCCGTCGCCTTGCACTCACGTGATTCGAACGTGCATCATAGATTTGCTTCGCCAGTACTCCCAACCTATCCGCCGCATGGGCTGCGATAATCGGGTGACTGGCCTTCCCAGCGGATCGTTTTATTGTTTCATTTTGGAGGTCTCATGAGAGCACAATCTCCAATCCCAGCAGCGCAGTATATTCGAATGTCGACAGAGGATCAGCAGTATTCCATCGTCAATCAAAAAGCAGGAATCCAGGCATATGCGCAACGCCATGGCTATGTCGTGGTATCAACCTACGCAGATGCGGGAAAGAGTGGCGTCGCGATCAAACATCGCCAGGAGCTTCGACGGCTGCTTCATGATGTCATAACTGGTCAAGCTCAATACAAAGCGATTCTTGTGTACGACGTGAGTCGTTGGGGACGTTTTCAAGATGTTGATGAGGCGGCGCATTATGAGTTTCTTTGCAAGAGCGCGGGGATACCTGTGCGCTACTGCGCGGAACAATTCGATAATGATGGATCACTCCAAGGTTCGATGATGAAAGCCTTGAAGAGAACGATGGCCGCTGAGTACAGCCGTGAATTGGGGGTCAAAGTCTCCGCGGGGCAGCGTCGCCTGGCGCTCCTCGGATTTCGGGTTACAGGAGACGCTGGATACGGCTTGCGACGCATGATGGTTTCTCCAGACGGGCGTAGACGGCTTATCTTGAAACCCGGCGAACGGAAGGCAATTACGACGGATCGAACCATCCTTGTGCCCGGTCCTAAAAAAGAGGTTGACTGCGTCCGAACAATTTTCAAACTTGCTGCAGATGCGAAAACTACAACTTTGAAGGAGATCGCGAACGAACTGAACCTTCGGCACATGCGGCGGTGGAACGGAAAACCGTGGGATCGTTTTTCTGTTCATAACATTTTAAGAAACGACAAATACGCGGGCAGCAATACATACGGGAGAACAACGAGAAAGCTCTGTTCGCCCAGCCGAAAAGTCGAATGCGACCTGTGGATCACAAATCCCCATGCATTTGTCCCACTTGTCAGCCGGGACATGTTCGACCGCGCTCAGAAGTTCCTCAGAAGAAGGGCAGTACGCAGGATGAGATCTGATGAATACTACATTCAAAGTATGAGGAAGATATTAGCGCGAGAAGGAAAGTTGACTGAAAGACTTTTGAAAAGCAATCGAGTGTTTGACTATAAAACGTACTACAACCGGTTCGGTTCTATCACGAAGGCCTACGAAATGGCGGGATACCGCCCCCCCCGAAGACGACAAAGTGCATGTTCGCAAATAAGCGAGTAGTACTCTTGCGGCACGACTTATACGTCCGGCTCAAGGAGTTGTTTTCCGACCGAGTGAGATTTATCCGCCTACCAGGGCAGGAGCAGGTCCGGCCCGTCGTCGAAATAGATGGTCGCTTCAGAGTCGCCGTTTATCTATGTCGGGCAACAACGAGCTTAAACACAGGAGAGCCCGGTTGGCTCCTTCGTGCGCGGCCTCAGGAAAGAGGCCTACCGGCTCTGATCTGCACCATGGATGAATCATTTTCTAGATTCCTGAATTTCTATGTGCTTTCACCATTGGGGACCAGTTTCCTGAAATACAGAGTGATTCGGGAAAATCAATCATGGTTGTGCGCCGGGCGAAAGCTCGCGCGGCTCAATGATTTTTGCGACATTGCAAAGGAGGTTGCAACTCGGTGCGAGCCCAGCGAACACTATACTGCCGTCGATGACATCTTAATAGCGCTTGATACTTGGACGATCATACTCGGCAAGAAGGAAATCACGCTGGGGCCGGTTGGTCATGCAATGTTTAGCATGTTAGTTCTAAATGCAGGACAAGTGGTCTGTAGAGATCGGCTGCGACGGTGCTTGCCTGGAAAAGTCCTCGATGTTGCGAACGTCAATGCCCATATATATTACTTGCGCGTCAAGTTGGGCGCACGAGGTCGGGAACGCATCCAGAGAGTTCCGGGGATAGGTTATAAGTATGTTTCACCCTCGGTGAAATCGGAAGCAACGAAGATCGCAGATGGGCATAAGCGCTCGGCTCTTACGGCTGGTATAGCCGAGAGAGCGTCGAGAGCTCTGGCCTTGTAGGAGGTGGCACAAAGGACAACGGTCGCCCTGCCAGGCAACGACCACCGGCTTGCCGGGCAATTGCGGGTCATCGCGTTGCTCGACCAAAGCGTAGAACGCGCTCATGTCGATCTTGGATGATCTTGCGCACGATACTCAATGGTTTGACCGCACGAACTAGCTGATTGCGAGCGCCGCGGGAATCGACCGGGAATAGAGAATCGAAGCCTGCCGCCATCTGCGCAGCGAGCTCCCCATCTGCTAAGCCGCCTTCTTTTGCTCCGCCCGCACCTTCGCCCATCGTGCTTTTTGAGCGGCGGCGATCTTCCTGCGGGCTGACGCCGACATGGTTCGTTTCGCAGGAGCAGTCATGGTTGTCTTTTCCGCCGACACTGACTGCGACTGTTTCCGTATGCTCGCCCATCGCGCCTTCTGCGCCAGCGCCATCTTTCGCCGCGAAGCGCTTGCGCTGCTTTGGTTCGGAGTCGCGGGCGTTCTCTATACCGGCAACACCAATCTGATGCACGTATTCTGGCCATCCTCCGTGATGCTGGTTGGCGGCTGGTGTTGCACAGTTCCCGGAATAATGATTACGGCATCATCAGTTGTTATTAACTGCTCGCTGTACATGGGCGCCGAAAGAACTCGCCGAAGTAAACCAACCCAGAATAAGAATTCGTCAATCTTCTTTCCGCCTATTTTCCACTCCTTCAACTCTCAGAATTCATTCGTTCAGCGAGCCCGCTAGGATCATTTGTGCGTTGCGGGCAGCCGAACTGGCCAGACTATTAGCCTCAGTGTTGTTCTCTCGACGAACGTGGGAGATCGAGAAATCGAGCGACCGGGCCAACTTCCGACAGATCCAATTCAGGGAATAGAGCCGCGGACTGCGGCAGCTGTACTCGCCGCTCATCTGCTTGACCATCACTTCGGAATCTGAAAACACGTGAAGCGTCTTGGCCTTAAGCCCCAAGGCACATTGCAGCGCCTCAAGCAAAGCCACGTACTCGGCGACATTATTGTCCTGGTGCCCGATCCATTTGGCAATTCTGATAGTGCCGCTTGTGGAGCCGCCGATTACCACTCCAATACCAGACGGGCCGGGATTGCCGAAAGAGCCGCCATCGACGTAGGCCACGAGATCTGACATTGTGTTGGTGAGCTGGTACCAACCATGCCTGATGTATCTTCCGGCGTCAAGATGCTGACCTGATTCCTGCGCACACTGCCTGTAGTTCTTGCCCGAGCCTTCGAGCACCTGTGGATGTAACTGTGGAAAAACGGAAAAGAATTTAGTCTCTCATTCATTAAGCCACCACGATTCAACGGCTTGCGTTTCTGAATTTTGATCCATCGAAAACGAGCAATTGCACTGAAAACGGGCGTTGACAATGTTCGAGCAACTCTCTAGGTTTGCTTTCGTCGACGGCTGAAAGGGTTGGCAAAATTAAACGTTTTGTCAGTCCGAAGTAGGCTGAGTGATCAGCTCGGCGGGGCAACCCGAAGAGCAGCCAGACCTGAAAAAACCGACAGCTCTGCGAGGGGCAGTTGGGGTTTGGGACCGCGAAAGCGGTGATCGCATCAAGGGCTGTGACGGTGCATGCGTCCACGCTGTTGGCTTCCTCGCAGGAGCTGATGGCTAGAGCATAACCAATGTCACAGCCTTTACCTTTTCCCAGTGGTCTCCTCCTAACTAATCCTCGCAAATGCGGTTTCACAGAAATTATTCTCGTCCCGAGATGTCCTAATTCCACGCTCACCCGCCTTTCAACAAAAACTTGTGAGGAACCGTCCAACCACGACTCGCGTCATCTGCGAGGCCTTAACCGGTTTGCTCAAGAAATGGTTGCTGGTCACTTTGTACAATATAAGGAGACATGGCAGTGACGGTCGAGATGCAAAATACGGGTGACTCTCGAACGCACAGCGAGATTCTTGCCGGTGTCGAACATGTGCTGAGTGAGGTGGCGGGAAGTGGCGGGTGTCCATTGTCGGGTCTCGTGCTAATGACAACTGGGAAATGAAAGTGGAGGGACCCCAGGGATTCGAGCGTTCGTACACTCTGGTTGGCGAAGCTGGAGAGCACCGGCCTGAGGCAATACGGAACGTGCTTATCAAGCTGCTGCCTGCGAGCACGCGGTGACATACCTCGTTCGCGTTGCCCTCTGGCGGGGACAGACATCGCACAATTTAGCTTGGTCAATTCTTTGAGATGGTGGAACCAGCGATGAAGAAGATTCCGAATTTGAGTCGTTGTCTCAGCGAGCACATTTTGCGAGCGTTGAACAAGATTAGGAAACCAAGCACCGCTGGCGAAATCACCGAGTTGCTCAATCGTAACCTGGACCTTGAGGACCGCCCTTTCCAAGCAAATGACGTCGCGGAGTGGTTGCGAAACAGCGAGGACACGGCATTGACACTGTATTGGTCAAGAGCTCGTCCTCGAAAGTAAGGATCTTCTCGGTAGTTCCTGGCCGCCGTACTCGATGACGCTGCGACATTCAGCCCTCCCGCTGACCTTGGGGATGACAGCAGGCGATTTC
>PKXQ01000067.1 GCA_003132405.1 Acidobacteriaceae bacterium
GGAAGGTCGCCGTCGGCACCACAAAGAAGTCGATCGAGGCCATCTGTTCCAAGTGGTTGGTCAAGAACGTCCGCCAGGTTTGGGAAGGCGGCTTCCGCGGTCGACGAAGATATTTGGCCACGGTCGATTGTGCTACTTCGATCCCTAACTTGAGCAGTTCCCCGTGAATGCGGGGTGCTCCCCACAACGGGTTCGCTTGGCTCATGTTCCGAATCAAGCCGCGAATTTCCGCCGCTACGTTCAGTCTTCCCGGACGCCACCAGAGTGAAAAGGGCGACGAAAAGAGAGCTCATCGAGATACCACCAGGATCTCACGAATGCTCGGAATCTCTGCGTTTTCAGCACGGACGGAGTTTTCGGTAACCACAACCGATGAGAACGAATGGCCAGATCCAATGGGTGCTCACGTGGATCACGCGAACGCCCGAGAGCACTCATTGATCCGGCGGTCAATTTACGCTATCGCCTGACCGCGACAAGTTCAATGACGGACTGTGCGTGATGGTGCTAATGTTCGTTCGTGACCTCTTCGCCAAATCCAGTTCTGCGAATCCTTGTAATTGCCCATGATGAGACGATCGGAGAGGTTGCTGCCGCGATGCTGCGTACCGAGTGAAATGGCCAGCCGGCCCATTTCTTAAATGATGGCGCGGTGGTTCCATCTCAGCGTATCTCTACGAGCAAGAGCATGTACGTGTTGGCTGGTGGTCGCCAATGCGGAACCGGAGCTTTTCCGTCGGGCATGAAGCCAGGCGAAGCGGTTTCCTGAATGCCGTTCGCATTTACTTTCTGGATTTCTCCTACGCCCGTTGGCAGCAGAGCGAAACCAGCCAGGTTTACAGTCGTGGCGTTCGACGCTAACACCTGCTTGGTGTCCGGCGAGAGAACTGGCTCGTCGTACTGTCCGAGTTTTATTGCGGGGGCCGTCGGTTTTTCGAAGGAAAGCCAGCCCCGGCGGACGTTTTGAGATCACTAACACGCCTACGGCAGTGACGCTTAGCGTCGTCTCTGGCGGATAGGCGAGAGTAAGATCGGTTAAACCAAGTGAGTCTCTTTGAAACATAGCGAGGAAATTGCGATGGGCGGAGTCCCGCCACTGTCGCGTTCGAGTCACGGGCAAACTGGTATTCCGAGCCAGCTAGGCCCATAGGAATTGTGAACGATTTTAATTAAGAACAATCAGTGACGCCAAGCCGGCGCTCCGCTCCGTCGCCCGCGCGCCGACTTCGTCCTTCTCTTTGGCCGCGTAGTGCGAATCAACGTATTCATCGAGAATCTGGATGAACTCGGCGACAATCTTGTCGCCCTTCAGCGTAGTGAACAATCGACCATCCACATACACCGGAGCCTTAGGCTCCTCAAAAGTTCCGGGTAGCGAAATGCCGAGGCTGGCATGCTTCGATTCTCCAGGCCCATTGACCACGCATCCCATCACCGCAACTTTCATCTCTTCTACGCCCGTGTGCGTCTCTTTCCACACCGGCATCTGTTCGCGCAAGTAAGTCTGAATCTGTTGCGCCATCTCCTGAAAGAACGTGCTCGTCGTACGCCCGCATCCCGGGCAAGCCGTAACTTGCGGAGTAAAGCTGCGAATGCCAAGCGATTGCAAAATCTGTTGCGCCACGCGGACTTCCTCGGTGCGATCTCCGCCCGGAGCAGGTGTAAGCGAGACGCGGATCGTATCGCCAATCCCCTCCTGCAAGAGCACGGCCATGGCCGCACTCGAAGCGACAATGCCCTTCGCGCCCATTCCAGCTTCCGTCAATCCAAGATGCAAAGGATATTCGCAGCGCGAAGCAAGAATGCGATACACGTCAATCAGATCCTGTACGCCGCTTACTTTCGCGCTCAGAATAATCTGATCCGGACGCAGCCCATGCCGCTCCGCCAGTTGCGCCGACGTGAGCGCGCTCACCACAATCGCTTCCATCGTTACGTCGCGGGCATCCTTCGGTTCCGGAAGCAGCGAGTTCTCGTCCATCATTTTCATCAGCAGCGCCTGATCGAGCGAGCCCCAATTTACCCCGATGCGTACCGGCTTCTGATACTTCACCGCAACCTCAATCATGGTGCGGAAATTGTCATCGCCCTTGCGCCCTATGCTGGAATTCCCAGGATTGATGCGATACTTGGCCAGCCCCTCAGCGCAACCCGGATATTTCGTCAGCAGCTGATGCCCGTTGTAATGGAAATCGCCGACGATCGGCACGCGCACGCCCTGCCTCTCCAGCCCCTCAATGATGTGGGGAATAGCCTTAGCCGCATCATCGTTGTTAACGGTGACGCGCACCACTTCGCTGCCCGCCCGCGCTAAAGCCGCAACCTGTTTAACCGTTCCGGCAATGTCTGCGGTGTCGGTATTCGTCATCGATTGCACCATAACCGGTGCATCGGTGCCCACGCGCACTCCGCCAATCGAAGCAGTAAAGGTTTTTCTCCGCTTAATTTCAGCCATATTTAGCTTTATTTTACCACGCGAAGTAAGGGGACCCAGTGGACCTTCAGTTCCAAGGAGGGACAAGACAAACGACCAGATAGGGTTGAGTTTGCCTCCTAATGAAACACCAGGAACTCGCTGAAGCTAAGAGCTAAAAGCCAAGAGCTGGGTTACGGCATGCGCGTCAGCCCCGGCAGCGTCTTCACCAGGTCGTTATAAATCACCATCACCGCGAAGAGCACCAGAAAAACAAATGCCGCCTGGTAGATGCGTTCCTTGATCGGCAGGCTGATTTCCTTCTGCATCAGGCTCTCAATAAAGAGGAGCAGAATCACGCCGCCGTCGAGTATGGGGATGGGCAGCAGGTTCATGATGCCGAGATTCAAGCTGATCGCGGCCGTGATCAAGAGCAGCGGAGTCCAGCCCTGCTCGCGCGCCGCCGCGCCCACCGCGCTGCCAATTCCAATCGGTCCGTCTACTTGCCGCATCGATACCTTGCGCTCCACCATCTTCCGCAGCAATTCGAGAATCAGGAAAGAACTGCGCTTGTTATCCGAGAGCGACCGTCTCAAAGCATCCGGGAAGTTAAGCTTCACTACTTTCGTCGGATTACTCGCAATCCCGATACGGTAAGCAGGTTCCTGCCCCCCGCCTCCCCGGTCGAATGTAGGCTTCACCGTGAACGCTTGTCTCTGGCCGCTTCTAAGAACCACAATTTCGAGCGGCTGATCTTTGGTCCGTTTCAGCATCTGGATCAGCGCCTGCACCGCCGGAATCTCCTGCCCGTTAGCCGTAAGAATCTGGTCGCCTATTTTAAGTCCGGCCTTTTCGGCGGGCATCCCCGGCTCAACCGTGGTCAACACTACGCTCGACTCCTGCGGCACCCACCCCATCGCGCCATACTGATTCGGCCCGACCGGCTCCGGCGTCAGCGTCTCATCGATCACCTTGCCATCGCGCTCAATGCCAAATTTCAACGGCTGATTCGGGCTGAGCGCGCACTTCACTTCCATCTGCTCCCAGGTCGGATTGCTGATGTCATCGACCCGCACAATCTTGTCGCCTCGCTGAATGCCAGCTTTTTCGGCAGGCGTATCAGGGTTGACCCATCCCACCACCGCCGGTTCATCGAGCACTGCTGGATATTCGTAGCGCACCATATAGACGCCGGTGAGTAACCCTACCGCCAGTATGACGTTCATGGCTGGCCCAGCCAGCGCAATCACAAAGCGCTGCCAACGCGGATGCGATAGAAACTCTCCCGGATCGCCCGTCCGGTCATCCATCGGGTTCTCACCCGACATCTTCACGTAGCCGCCGAGCGGTAAAATATTGATGCGATACTCGGTGCCGCCACGCCGAAAGCCCAGCAACCGCTTGCCGAAGCCGATGGCAAACTGTTCCACCCGAACCCCGAAATACTTGGCTGCAGCGAAGTGTCCGAACTCATGAATCAGGATCATGAATCCGAGCACTATGCCCATAACAAAAATGGTATGCAGGATGGACAAAAGCTGTGCCATATTAATTTAGACTACTCCCAATTCCCGATTATGAAATAGCCCGGATGGGCAATCCCTTTCGACTCTGCTTCTGCACCATTTCTCTTGCCAAAAGGCGGGCCTCTGCGTCCAAAATCAGCACCTGTTGTATAGATTCCAAATGCCGCGCTGGCGTTGCAGCCATTACTTCTTCAATAATCCGCGGAATCTCTTCAAACCCAATCTGCTCCTCCAAAAACGCCGCTACCGCGACCTCATCCGCCGCATTCAGCGCAATTGTCTTTGCCCCACCCGCGCTCGCCGCCTCATACGCTAGCCGCAGGCAAGGAAATTTAGCCATATCCGGCGGGCAAAAATCCAGATGCCGCAAGTCATGAATAGAGAAACGCAAATCCGACGCAATCCGTTCCGGATAGGTCAGCGCGTACAAAATCGGGAGCCGCATATCCGTCACCGAAATCTGCGCAAGTATGCTGCCATCTACAAACTCGACCAGCGAATGGATCGTAGACTGTGGATGCACAATGACTTGCACCCGCTCCGGCGCCACCTGAAACAGCCGGCAAGCCTCAATCACCTCGAACCCCTTATTCATCAACGTTGCCGAATCAATGGTGATCCTTTTTCCCATCTTCCAGGTCGGATGATTCAGCGCCTGCTCGACCGTAATGGCAGCAAATTCCGCTTTCGGCGTTTTCAAAAAAGGACCGCCCGAAGCCGTCAGCCAGATCCGCTCCACTTCTTCCATCCGCCCGCCCCGCAGGCACTGATGAACCGCATTATGCTCGCTATCAATCGGCAGAAGAGGCCTGCCCTGCCGGCGAGCCTCGGCCGTAATCAGCTCGCCCGCCACCACCAGGCATTCCTTATTAGCCAGCCCAACCGTCTTGCCCGCGCGCACCGCTTCATAAGTAGCCTCCAGCCCCGAGACCCCCACGATCGCGCTAACCACAAAATCCACCTCTGAATGCGTAGCGACTCGAACCGTCCCCGCCGCCCCATCGACCACTTCAACCTCAGAGATTCCCGCGCCAACCAGTCTGCCGCGCACCTCCGCCGCATCCTCTTCCTTGGCCAGCGAAAGCACCCGAGGCTTCCACCGCACAGCCTGCTCGAATGCCAGCTCGGCGTTGCTCCCAGCCGCCAGCGTCGCGACTTCAAAGCGGTCAGGATAGCTCTCGACCACACTTAAAGTGCTGCGCCCAATCGAGCCGGTCGAACCCAAAATGGCGATACGTTTCATGCAGGAAGTCAAATCTCATTGTAAGGGATGAGGAACGAACTGGGGACTAGCGCCGGTTCCTACTCCGCCGCCGAAGCCATCGCTTGCTCGACTTCAACCGGCCAGCAAGCGCTCCCAAACGCGACCGCATACACCGCCGCGATCATCCCAAATCCCGCCGTCAGGCTCACTCGCGAAGCAATCCATCCCACCGCCAGCCCCAGCGTCACCTGCAAGAACGTCCCAAAGAAATAAAAAGTATTCTGCACCCGCCCCATGAAGTGCTGCGGCACCTGCTCCATCAGACTAGTATTCATCGCCACGCCGCTAACCCCGCGCGCCGATCCCATCAGCACAAACAACATCACCGCCAGCCCCAGCCACGGCGCAAACGGCGCGAGCGCCATAGTAAAAGTCAGGAGCAGCATCGACAGCGCAATCGACCACCGCGCCCCCACCCGCGCAATCAGCGCCGGAGCATACATCGCGCTAAGAAACGCGCCCACGCCCCACCCACCATTCAACCATCCATATCCGGTCGCGCCCGCATGAAACACGCGATCGCTCAGTGGAGCCGTAACCACCACTCCCGTCATCATCGCGCCCAAAAATAACGCCCAGCTCGTCCCCAGGAAAACCACGCTGCGATGCGAGCGCAGAAACGCCAGCCCCTCCCGCGTCTCGCGCACAAATCGCGCCGCCGCAGTCTCCGCCGCTTCCAGATCGTGCCGCAACTCGTCCGCCCGCGGCACCACATGCCGCCCCTGCCGCACCCCCAGGTAACAGGCAAACGAAACAACGTAAGTGCTCACATCGATCAGCAGCACTCCGCCGAGCCCTATATGTTCATAGACAAATCCAACAATCGCCCCGGCAATCAGCCACCCGCCCTGTATCCCCGCCAGCAGAAATGTATTCGACTGCACGAACGCGCCCTCTGGCGTCAACTCCTGAATCAGCGCCGTAATCGTAGGCCAGAACATCCAGAACCCCGCCGCCACCAGCGTGTTCATCAAGTAGAGTTCCCACACCTGCACGCGATGCAGAAACGCCAGCACCGTTACCGCCAGAATGACAACCGCGCGCGAAGCATCCAGCCACATCACCAGCCGCCGCCGGTCTTCGCGATCAATAATGACGCCCGTAAACGGCAGCATCAGCATCGCCGGAATCGTCTGTAGCGCCGCAAACGTCCCCAACGCCATCTCCGAATGTGTCCGCTGCAGAATCGTCCAAGCCACCGCAGCCGAATTCATCCCGCTGCCCAGCATGGAAATCACATTCGCCGCAAAAACAAAGCGCAGCGAACGCCTCTGCAAAATCGACCGCATCAGTCGAATCTAACACGCAGGGAAGCGGTCGCTAGGCGTCGGTCGGCGCTCGAGAAAAATGCTGATCTGAGGCGTTTTGTTTTGAGTCAGGTTCTTGGTGATAAGGGGACACTACGATAACGATCTTACGCCCGTCGTGGGACAGTCATGCGGCAGTTCGCGAGAGCGAACTATTGTCTTGTAAGATTTGCTTTACGTGGCAGTCTGTATGGACAACATTGCCATAGCGCTTTTGCGACCACTGACGGTTTGGTATGGCAATGCGCTGTAGCTCTTGTGACCACCGCACTGCAATACGTGACGTTTCTCACTGACAACGCGCGATAATTCGTGTCCTCTTAACACGAGTCGCCTCCTCGAAGAGCAATCTCGACAGTCGAGACGCAGCACCCCCCGAGGCGGCCGGGCCCTTACTGGTTGCGTTAGTCGTCTGACACTCACAAATGGGGGTTTCTAGCCCTGCCAACCACATTGGTTGCTTACAAATAATAAGGAGAACATTATGCAGGTCAATCCACAACTCCGTAAAAAGTCCAGAACTTTATTGACGTTTGCCGCCATGACCTTGCTGGTCTTACTGGCGATTACGGTTCAAGGGTACGCCCAAAAATATACTACTTTTAATGTTCCGGGAGCGGGCGCAGGCGCTCAACAAGGCACTATGTCGATCGGGGTCAATGCGCGGGGCTCGATCGTGGGACAATACATGGACGCGAAGAACGTGTATCACGGCTTCCTGCGAAAGCCCAACGGAAAATTCATCACCTTTGACCCCGCGGGCTCAACCGGAACCTGGGCCTACGCCCTCAACAACACGGACGTAGTTGCGGGATGGTACGCTGACGCTGGTAACGTGTGTCACGGCTACGTGCGCGATGCCAACGGTGCTATGGCCATCTTCGACCCTCCGGACGCAGGCAAGAGTGCCGGTCAAGGCACGTGGCCCGCAGACATTAACGATCTGGGGACAATCGCGGGATACTACGTGGACCAGAGCGACGTGCTGCACGGCTTTGTACGCGATGCGAGCGGCAACTTCACCAGCTTCGATGCTCCGGGCGCGGGGAGAGGCCCCGGTCAGGGTACCGAACCCATGTACTTCTCGGCCCTCAATCCGATGGGTTGGATCACGGGTCTTTATGTTGATGCGAACAACGCCGTGCACGGCTTCCTGCGCGCTCCTGACGGCCTCATCAAGTCAGTGGACGTTCTGGGCGCAGGCACTGGCGCCGGCCAGGGCACCGAACCCTATAGCATCAACCAGTGGCAGGAGATCACAGGGCCCTACATTGACGGGAATGGGGTGTATCACGGCTTCGTCCGCAATTCTGATGGCCTGATCACGACGTTTGACGTTGCGCGTGCGGGCACAGGCGCGGGCCAAGGCACGATTCCCGAAACCAACAGCCGGCATGGTGTGATCACAGGAAACTACATTGATTCGAACTGGGTGAATCACGGCTTCCTGCGTGGCTCACCCGCCGGCATCATCACCACCTTCGATGCTCCCGGAGCGGGCACAAGACCCAGCCAAGGGACCTTCCCCATGAGCAACAACCGGAAGGGGCAAATCGCGGGATACTTCATTGACGCAAGCGGTGTGTATCACGGTTTCATCCGGCAATAAACGGATGCTAAACAATCAAAGCCGCCCGGATATCGGGCGGCTTTTCTTTTCCATCACGCGGAACTTGGAATCGGGAATTTATCGCCATCTACGGCTCCCGACTTCCTTTAGCTACAATGCAATCATGCGACGCGACCCAGCCTCGGTGTCGCGCCGGCAAGCGAAGGGATTCAAGAATGGAAATCAAACGAACCGGCTCCCAACCCTCCGCCAAAGGGCCATCCGAGTGGTTCACCGGCACCGTGCGGATCGATCCGCTCTTTCAGGCTCCCGATCCGGCTTTCGTCCAAGGCGCCAGCGTAACCTTCGAGCCCGGAGCGCGCACTGCCTGGCACACTCATCCTCTAGGCCAGACTCTCATCGTTACCGCCGGTTGCGGCTGGGCCCAGCGCTGGAATGGCCCCATCGAAGAAATTCACCCCGGCGACGTAATCTGGTTCTCTCCCGGCGAAAAGCACTGGCATGGCGCGACTCCAACCACCGCCATGACCCACATCGCCATTCAAGAAAAGAAGGACGGAAAAGTTGTCGACTGGATGGAACAGGTAAGCGACCAGCAATACCGCTCCGCGAAATAAGTAGAAAAAAATAAGTAGAGATAAATATTAAGGATACGCCGAGGAGCAAGCCGCTCCGGCCGCTCAGCTATCCTTCCGATAAAGCAAATTCCGCATAGCCGTGCGCCGAGCCTCATTCGCTTCCGCCTGCGCCTTGCGCTCGTCCGCGTCCAGGCCCTTCTTGCTTGCTGTTGCTTTGGAGTCAACTTCCTCAGGCTCGCTGCAAGCGGGACAGCGATTTGCAAACCCGGGCTTACCCGGCTTCAACTCGAACTCTTCCGAGCACACCGCGCAAACTCGAATCGGAAACGCCATGCGGGAAATATGATAAACCAACTGCGCGCGAAGAAATCAAGCCGCTACTCAAACTCAACCTTCTCAAAGCCCAACCCCTGCAACAGGCTCGTGATCGTCGAAGTCGCATTCTGCTGCGCCGTCCGCAAAATACCATCGGCCAGAGCAGCCGCGTAGAGTTGCCGCTCCGCTTCCTGCCGCACCTGCGTTTCCAGATTCGGATCGGTAGGCACCAGCAGCCCCGTTTGCCGCGAATAGACGCGCGTCTTCTCGCTGTCGATCCGTGTGCTGAAAACCTGCGCGGCCGGCAGATGCAAGCGAACCTCTTTGCCATTCACCTTAACGTCGCCAGCCTTCAGACTCGAGAAATCAATCCCCGCCACCACCTCGCCATGCACCATCATCAACAGTCGATCGCCCGCCAGAAAATCCGGCAAAATCGAATTCTCCTTCGCGCCGGTCACGATCTTGTCCATTGTGTAAACAACTGTCTCCAGCCGCTGCAACCGCTGAATCCGATCGACCACCGTAGGCTGGCTGACGTCGATGCTAAGCGTCCTGCCCGTAACCGCCGACCACATACGGCTCAATGCCGCGCGCCCAGAGCTGTGCGACACCATCGTCCAACCAACGACCCCGATAGCTAGCACTCCGAAGCAGAGCCCAACGACCAATCCGATAACCAGCGCGAACCGACTCGCCGCGGATGATCGAGGAGAAGATCGAGCGGACTCATCAGAAGACTGAGGCGGCCGAGCATCAAGATCGGGATGCATTTCGCAAGGTTATCACCAGAAGAGTCAACAAAAACTCGGAAGAATACTGAATGCGAAGCCAGCCCGCGACAGAAATATCGCCAAGTGACCTCTCACCTGACACCTGTAACCTGCTGGTCTCCCTACCTCAACCCGTTAACCACATACGCCTCCGACAGCGTCCGCACATAAAGATACGCATACCCATTTCCATCGCTCGATAGATGAGGAGCGACAACCTGAGCGCCCTCCGCGCCCGCTGCATCGCCAAAGGTTCGCCAGGGTTCCATTTTCCCAGTCTGTATATCCGCCCGGAACACTTGCACCGATTTCGCGTCTCTTTTTACTGGCGCCACATAAACGGACTTTCCGTCCGAGGTCCATCCAATGATCGCGTCCTTCGCCTCCAGCCCCGGGATCGCGCGAAAGCCGCCTCCTTCCAGCGGCCAAATTCCCCTTTTCCGATCCGGTCCGAGCACCGCAATATACTTGTCATCCGGCGAGAGTCGCGTCCCCACAATCCCTTCCGGAGTAATCGGCTTCGAATCTCCGCTACTTATATCGACCAAATAATCGCGCCCGCCATGCCCCGCTTCAATTCCCGACGCCAGCAATCGCTTGCCATCCGAGAAAAAACGGGCGCCGGTATAAGTTACGGCGTCATGGGTAAGCTGCCGCGATTCACCCGTTCCCGTCGGCACCAGATTCAGCGACCCGCCCTTCGACGGCCTCGTGATCGCCCATTTCCCATCCGGAGAAATGGCCATCGCTACGCCCTCGCCGATGGCTGCCGGTGGCGAGCCATCGGTGTTGCGTAGATACACCGTGTAGTTCGCGCCGCCGCCGTCGCCTTCTTCTTCGAACAGAATCTTCCGCCCATCCCGGGTGATGTCGCGCAGCTCCGACCATCCAAACCATCCGAGTTCGTGCTCCTCTTTGCCGCCCGGTTCCATGCCGCGGATCGACAACCGCTCATGGTTCGCCACCACCAGCACCGTGCCATTGCGCGAGTCTTCCAGCCACATGCCTCCCGGCACGTTGGTGATCGCTCGCAGCTTGCCCGAAAGTGTGACGGCGCGCGGATTCGATGCGCTCCCCGTGTTGGTCGACGTGAACCAGATCTCATCTCCCGCCGGCGACCACACAATTCCTTGCAGTGAGGTCCAGCCGGAAGACAATTTTTTCTCTTGTCCTTTGCCGTCCGCGCTAATCACCGCCAGCGAACCTTCATCGTCCCCATCCGGATTTTCATGGTCGGCAAACGCGATCCACTTCCCATCCGGAGAAATCTTCGGATGACTCATCCAATTAATCCCGTCGATCAGCACCTTGCCAATCGGATACTCCAGCCGCCAGTGATTATTTTCCGGAATATAACGAGTGATCGCCATGCCATCGCCGCTCGCGGCAAAGTCCGCGTCCCCGACATTGTCCAGCACTTCGCGCGGCGTTCCTCCGCTCAGCGGCACTCGAGCCAGCGTCCCGCTGCGCGCGTACCCGCCATGAAACGCCGTGTTGAGGCGAATCGCCAGCTCTCCACCCTTGGAGATTGACAGCAACTCCGCATCCTTGATCCCCAACTCCCGCGCCCCCGGATCATTCGTACGCGACATATAAAGCTGATTTTCACCGCCATCCCAGATTGCGCTGTACACCATGCTGCCATCCGGAGTGAACCGCGCATTCCCAATCGATCCCGTGCGAAACGTGATCTGCTGATACTCCGGCTGCGCGGCGCGCGCCCCAGCCTTGCCCGTCCACCAACCTAGCCCATACACCGCCCCCGCGATGATCAGCCCCGCCGCAATCGCAATCGGAAGCCTTCGGCTAGGCTGAATTCTCTGCAACCCGCTCCCCGCGCTCCCCGCCGCAACCCGCGCCGAACTCCCCGAAAGCCCCGACAGATGCTCCAGATCAAACGCAATATCGCTAGCCGAATGAAACCGCGACTCCGGATTCTTCTCCAGGCAATGCTGCACAATCCGCTCCAGCGCCGGAGAAACATTCCGATTCGTTTCGCTCAACTCCGGAGGATCTTCCTTCAAAATCGAGCTCATCGTATCCGCCGGCGTCGCCCCATGAAACGCCCGCTTCCCCGAAAGCATCTCGTAGAGAATCGCCCCAAAGCCAAATATGTCCGACCGCGGATCAAGCGTCAGCCCGCGCACCTGCTCCGGCGACATATACCCCGCCGTCCCCATCACCATCCCCGCTTCGGTCGCGCCGTGCGTTACCGTCGCCATCGAAGGGTTCGATCCCGGATCGACCTGGGTAAGTTTCGCCAGGCCAAAATCCAGAATCTTCAGCCGCCCATCCTTAGTAAGAAATAAATTTTCTGGCTTCAGATCACGATGAATAATCCCTTTCTCATGCGCCGCCGCCAGCCCCTGCGCAATCTGCATCGCATAATCCAGAGCCTTGCGCGTAGCGATCGATCCGCTGCGCAGCCGATCGCGCAGGGTCTCGCCCTCGAGCAACTCCGAGACGACATAAGGCGAGCCATCGCTCGTCCCAATATCAAACACCGCCAAAATGTTCGGATGATTCAGAGCCGCCGTAGCCAGCGCCTCTTGCTCAAAGCGCCGCATGCGGTCGGCATCCAGAGAAAGCGCCTGCGGCAAAACCTTGATCGCCACCTCGCGCCGAAGG
Organism: Acidobacteriaceae bacterium; assembly: GCA_003132405.1. Classification (GTDB taxonomy): domain Bacteria; phylum Acidobacteriota; class Terriglobia; order Terriglobales; family Acidobacteriaceae; genus Acidiflorens. The sequence goes on from PKXQ01000067.1 coordinate 12,375, forward strand.
CGAGAATCGCGGGCGCGATAAACTTCGCCCATCCCGCCAGCGCCTAATAAAGAAACGATTTCATACGGCCCAAGCTTAGTGCCAGAGGTCAGGTTCATCAGTGGCCGGAATTATAACGTATGAAGCGCGGCTATCGGGGGTAGCCGGTCAGTTTGAATTTGTCGCCAGTGCCGATCCTTCCCGTTTCGCCGGTTCAGCGTCTCCAGGCTCGCTTCACATTTTTGAAGTGGGGAAGCCGCAGCTAATCGTGGACGCTTGGCGGGCCAGCACCGTGCAACGGGCGAGAGGACTTCGTGGTGTCACTGGGGCTGAGTCGTCGCTGGATAAATTTTTATCCAATGAGTGCGTACCTGGGGCCTGGCCTTCTTACCGTTCCAGTCAAAAACGATAAGATTCGTCTCCTGCCTCGGCATATGGCAATCAATACAGTTGCTTGCGGCCTGGTGGTCCAGCTTTGGGAACATAGCGGTTTCAGGTTTGTGGCAACTCAAACAGCGCTGCGAAAACACTGACAGATCGTGCTGGTCGGTGTGAACGTCGTGGCAAGTCAGACATGTCATTGCCGATGACTGGAAGCAACGGCTTTTTTCCAGCAACTCGACTTGGCTGCCGTGCACGTCAACCTTCGCATTCGGATCTGGCTCCGGCAGTTTAAGGTATTTGTCGATCGGTTCGCCTGGACGATAGGAGAAAGCTCCAGCAAGCGCAACTCCGTGGCCTGCATGGCACCAGGAGCAAAGGTCGATCTGTCTGTCGCGAGAGAATTTTGCGGGATTCAGTATGGCTGAGTCGGGAGATCCCGAGACCTTGGAACTTTCACGCAGCACGTGTTCGCGTCCCGGCCCGTGACATTTTTCACATGTGATGCCCACTACGAAACCAGCCTTACCATACCGATTCTGCGGGGGTGGAAGCGACTGGAAGTAGGTGGCATGACACTCCAGACAACGTGGAATTATAGGGCGATCGAAATTCGCGATGCCATCGCGGAACCCCGGGCTGTTCACCCACCCAAGTTCAGTCCAGTAGGAAACGGGTAGTTGAAACAGTTGATCGCCTTTCCAGAACAAGTATGTTTGTCCCTTCCTTCCGGACCCTACTACCAGACCAAACCGCTCGGTGCGCTCTGTGATGTACGGAGCTATACCCTGCACTGCGGTCTGGAAAAAACCATCTTCCCTCTTATCCATCCGAAAAGATAACTCGGGGTTGGAAGTCTTCAGCACATTCCTGTCGGGAGTGAACTTGCCGAGGATAGAGTCTTTATCAGGTAGTTTGGACGTGAGGTAATGATCCGTTTGGTGAAAGGTTTCGACCTTTTCTCGATGGCACACACCGCATGCCTCGTCTCCGGCATAGCTATCGGCATAGTTGCCGGGCGTCGGCGCGGGCTTATTTGCCTTAGGGGCTGTGACTACGGCCGGTGCTGGGCTTAACGGTGCTTGCTGTGACTGACCGTTGCTTTGACCAAAGACATTCAGCACTCCCAGTAGCCCCAAAATCACGCCCATTATAGAGGTAGCGTTCATTCCCGCTCTGCAGACCAGTACTCTTCCGTACTGATCTGTGCCATTACTTCCGTCTCTGCGTCGGGACATGCACCGTCAGGTTTATCGGATAACTGACGTAAACCGCCGTCAGAGCTCATCTGCCCGAACGGCGACTACGTATCGTACTCGCCGCTGTCCCACGGTTCATGGAGAGCCATGTAGTTCCCCGGTTGCAGTTCAACCCACCACCCATCGCTCTTCTCTTCGGGAGCACGCGGCACGAGACCAAACGTCGTGCCAAACCGCTCGATCGCAAAAGGCTGCACCACTATGCGGCCATAATCGATTGGCCCCAACTCCGACATTCTTTGTTCAAGAAGTCGACGGACCTGTTCCCGGTCCAACTCAGAACGAGGACCGAGATCGTCAATCCGTGCGTCAACGAGTTTACCCTTCGGGTCGAAGATATAAACCGCAATGAACTCCCGGCCCATCTCATCGCCCGAAGCAGGCACAAATGGCGTGGTGACGAAGACCTGCAAACCATCCTTGATGCGGCCGACACGGCTGGCGTAGTGTTCATCGTGGTCAATGGCAATCAGAACTGGAGGCTGGGCTGGCATCAGGCACGCTGGATTATCTTAGATCATCAGACTGAACAAAATTGAAACGCTTTCCAATTCAGTACATCAAACGACTTACTCACATTACCGCACCTGAATCTCACGACGACACGAAACAACCGATCAAGCAATGGGAGAAAATTAATGTCAACAAAACTGGAAGGGAAGACTGCACTCATTACCGGTGGCTCGCGCGGCATCGGAGCCGGCATCGCCAAGCGCCTGGCCGCCGACGGAGCGAACGGGGCCATCACCTACACGAAGGGTGCCGACGCCGCGGCGAAGGTCGTCAAAGAAATTGAACGCTCCGGCCGCAAGGCCATCGCAATTCAAGCCGACGCCACCGATGCCGCCGCCGTCCAGGCCGCGGTCGAAAAGACCGTCGCCACTTTGGGCAGCCTCGACATCCTCGTGAATAATGCCGGCACAGCCGTTCCCAAAAAATTCGAAGACGCGACGCTCGAAGAATTAGACAGCCTGATCGACCTCAACATTCGCGGCTCTTCATCGCGACCCACGCCGCCCTCAAACAAATGAAGAACGGCGGCCGCATCATTATGATCGGTTCCTGCGTAGGCGAACGCTGCATGACTCCCGGCCTCGTCCCCTACTCCGCCACCAAAGGAGCCGTCAAGATGTTCGCGCAGGGCTTGTCCAGAGAGGTCGGAAGCCGCGGCATTACCGTCAACAACATCCAACCTGGCCCGATCGACACCGATCTGAATCCTGCCTCCGGCGAGTGGGCCACACCCCAGAAGGCCGCGACCGCGCTCGGCCGCTACGGATCGGTCGACGAAGTCGCCGCCCTGGTCGCATTCGTAGCCAGCCCAGAGGCCGCCTACATCACTGGCGCGAATCTGACCGTAGACGGTGGCACCAACGCGTAATTCGACGCAGACAACGTGTCGCCGACTGACAGAGACGGGCACTCGGCGGCGACGTGCGCGATGAACCCACGGTGGAGGCGTAATAGACACTGTGCCCGGGTGGGTGTCCGCCTCGCTAATTTCCCTTCTTAGTGAAGATCAGAAAATAATCCATACCGTCCGCTTTCACGAAATCCTGCGAGTCACGCAGTTCATATCCGGCCTGGCCGGCTTCGCGAACCACCACGTCTTTACTCACGCCGTGATTTTCCCCATTGCCGTTGCGATCAATGATGCCAACCCTGGCTCCTGGTTTAAGCGATGAGCGAAGGTTCCTGAGCAGCACCACCGGATGCGCTATCTCGTGATAGGTCTTGAGCAGCAGCGCGGCGTCGATGCTGTCGGCCGATAGCTGCGGATCGTCAGGCTTGCTAAGGATCGTCTTTATGTTATGGAGTCCTTCTTTTTTCGCGCGGTGGTCAATGTATTGAATTGCCTCCGGATTGATGTCCACCGCATAAACCGTGCCCGAATCCGTGACGCGCCGCGCCGCGCGCACCGTGAACCAGCCCGATCCCGCGCCGATGTCGGCAACATTTTTGCCCGGCTGAATGCCAAGCATATTCATGACGCGGTTGATCTGCAGCCGCTCATCGCGTCCTGGAGAATCGAAAATGGAGAGATCGCCAGTGTAAGGAGTACTAGTCTTGCGTTGCGTCGACGGCGCTGCGGAACCGTCCTGGGCACGAACCCGAGCGGGTCCCCACAGCCCTGCGACCAAAAGCCCCGCCAACAAAAGCCGCGCCGATAATACTGAGATCGGCTCGATCCATCCGAGGACTCGGCCAAAAGATCTCCAATTCATTATTTCCCCAAGTGCACGCGCCGAACCATGCGCCAAACCCATGCCGCCAAATAAGTTTACGCGAGAGCCGCGACGGCGCCGTGCCCGCGGTCGAATTGCGAAGGCAGAGATGTCGACGGGAGGCACTGGCCTTCCTGTCACCCGTCACCCGCGCCCTGCTCTCAGTTCTCGCTCTCCACCGGAGGCGCTTTAGGCGCGGGCAGGGCCTTCAAGGGCTTTCCCGGGTTGGGTGGCGTGAATGGTGCAACCGGCCCGGCCGTGGCTCCGGTCGCCTTGCGAATTTCAATCGCTCCATGATCGCAATTCACCGCGAGCCGCGGCCCATTTGTCCCAATCGATCCGCTGGCGCTCGCCCCCCGCTCTTGGCTCTCGACTTTGATCTCGCTGAAGTCGCTCTCGATCTCGCCATCCTTCGTCCGCGCCTCCACCTTGATCGCCGTATTCGGAGGAATCGAAACCTGCACATCTCCCTTGCGATTATCGATCTGTATATTCCCCGGCTTGCGCACCGCGACGTCGACCGATCCGTTAGAGTCCTCAAGCCTCAGATCGCCCGACAATCCCTCCAGCGCAATGTCTTTCGATCGTGTCGTCAGCCGCATCGGCCCAGTCAGCGTATCCGCCCGCAAGTCGCCCGAATCGAGATCCAGCCGACCATCGAGTCGCGCAAACTCCATCTCCGTTCGCGACGAGTGGAAAGTAATCGTCTTGCTGATCCGAACCAGCCGCAAACTCTCCTGAAACTCTCCATTCAAATGCAGCGTGCCGTCGACATCTTCCAGCGACACTTCATTCGCCTTGCCCTGAATCGTCACGTCGCCTTTGATGTGCTGCAGCCTCGCCGAACTTCCATCCAGATTCAGCGACACGCTCCCCGTCTGATCGTTGACGTTTACCTCGCCCTTCCGGTGGTTGATCTCCAACGTGCCCGTTCTCCCCGCCACCGTGACATCGCCGCGTCCCGACGTGATCGCCAGCGACATATTCGCCGGAACATAAATATCCATGTCCATGGTTACGCCCTTGTCGCCCGCGCCCTGCGTGTTGGCATTCAACACGATCATTTTGTCAGCCGTCGTCACCATTAGATCGGTCTGCTTGTTATAGCGATCCGCCTCGTCCTGTTTTTCGGCGTGCACCTTCTTCCGCCACGCGATTCGAATCTTCTTTTCATCGGACACGTTTACCGTAACCGTCCCTCGATCATCGTTGATACGAAGGGTGTCTGCGCCCGCCGGAAACGGGCTGCTCGTTTCGCCGCTGTAGTTGAATGTCGATCCCCCGAAGATCTCATCCAGCCCTTCGTCATCGCCCAGTTGAATATGTTCACCGAGATTCTTCCAATTCACGCGCGATGCCTGCGTCGCAATCAGCCCGGCGCAAATCAGAAAGAACATCAGAAAAATTCCGCCCACTCCAATGCCCCGCGCCGGTTGCCCCGCACGCTTCGCCTGCTCATATTCCATCAGCTTGAGCAGGCCCCACAAAATCAGCAACGCTGGCCAGAAGCGCGCAAACAGCCTCCCGAGACTATGTATCTCGAGAATCCCCATCGTTCCCATCAGAAACAGCACGCCCATCAGAATCAGGACGACCGGTCCCGCAATCGAACGGTGTGGAGGCCGAGGAATTGGCGGCGGCATCACAGGGCTAGCCACGATTCACCTCCTCAGTCGGCGGAACAGGTGGTGTCGGCGGTGTCGGCGGAATCGGAGGCGCCGGAGAGATCGGCCCTCCCGGGTGACTTGCGGAGGCTGCCGGGGCCCAAATGTGTCCCTCGGACGATGCCGTCCCTTGGAATAGTTTGACGCCTCCGACAACCAGTAGAATGGCGCCAGCATAGCCGAAGATACCCACGTCGCGGAAGGCGTCCACCAGGCCTACCACACCAACCGTGACGAGTATGGCCGGTCCCATAAGACACTGGGCTCGACAACGGTCGCAAGGGCAGCCTCTTCTGCCTCCAGTCCGCCCCCACCGAGCTGCGAATAACCACGCGCCGATCAGAATTGGAATCAGACCCCAGTAATGATGGAGGTTCAAATCAAGGCCAACCGTGTTCAACAGGAGGATGACGCCCAACAAGATGAGCACTATCGCGCCCATCGGGAACTTATGGGTATCGATTTTTGTTCCGCTGCCAAATGTCGCCGCTAGGCCAAAAGGATCCGGTATCGGCTGCGCCATCTGGATTGCCTTTGCCGATCGCACCGAGTCAATAATTTGGTAGACGTAAAAGAAAAGCAGACTCAGGACGAAAATGGCAGTCATGCCATCGCTGTTCCGGTTGCCGCTAGCGACCGCCCCCGCAAAGAGTAAGGAGACGATCACCAGGTGCGCCAATCCCTTCGCATATTGCCCCGTATAGACCGCGCCCACCCCAAAGGGAAAAAATCCCGCCAGAATTCCAGCTACCGTAGGATTCGGCCCACTGCCGCTGCCAGCAGACAGAGGCGGAGGAATCGGGCGAGTCGCTCCCGGCGAAAATCCCGGCGCCACAAATCCCGCGCTACTCGCCGAAGCGCCAGCATAGCCTCCCGCTGACGCAGCGCCCGCCACCGGAGCTCCCTCCATCTTGGCTCCCAGGCAATCCTCGCAATAAATCACTCCCCGCACCGGACGCGTGCAATTCGCGCACAACGCCTTCCCGCATGTCCGGCAATACGCGATTGCCGGCGCATCCGCATGATTCGCGCAGTTCATATCAGCCTCCTGTTCGTGGTCCTGGTCACGGCAGGTGGCCCATTCAGCGCGGCTAACATCGGCTGGTTATACTCCTGGGAATAATTTCGATCCTGTCTCTGATCTGGCTGCCCACTCGTATCGTTGTTGTTCTTCCGTTCTTTAGGCACGTCTTGCTGATATGCAGGCGCAGTCTCCGCCGGAGCGTTCGCCCGCTTCAACTCGCGCACCTTCGATTCGATCTCATACACAAACCGTATATTGTCGTAAAACTTCACCACTTTGATTTGCGCGTCATTATACGCATGACGCAACGCCGCCGGCCGCAGATCCACCTTCGCCACGTCCGCCGGCTTCACTCCCGCGATACTCAGCGCCAGCGAAAACGAGAAGAAGATCATCCCAAACGACATCACAAATCGCGGCTGCCGCACAAACGACGTCACCGGACTAAAGAATGAATCCCACCACTCCCGCGCCCGCTCCACCAACGGAGCCGTCCGCCCGTCCGCCGAAACCGTCCGCCGGCTCTCTACTCCGCTCGTCGCCGCCAGAATGTTGTGCACCAAATACGCCGGAGGCTCAACCTCCTCAAGCGTCTGCAGAAACTGCTGCCCCGCCTGCGCCTCCGCAAACATCGGCCCACATACTGTGCACACGCGCCGGTGCGCCTCAAACTTTTCTTGGCGATCAGAGCTCAGCCCGCCGCCGTCAAGCGCGTCGCTAAGCAGCGCGTCAAACTCCGCACACGCCATCCCGTGTTTCATTTCCTCTGGCATCAGATCACCTGCCTATATGTACGTTGTAGGAGCCGTGCAAGTTCCGCCCGTCCCCGGTTAATTCGTGACTTGACGGTTCCCTCCGGAACCCTCAAAGCCGTAGCAATCTCCCGATAGTCCATATCCTGTAAGTCCCGCAAAATCACCGCCTCCCGCAGCTCCGGAGACAGTTTCTGCAAGGCCAAATGCACCATCTCCCGAGTCTCCCGCGACTGCACCGAAGCATCCGGAGGAGGCGCCCGGTCCGCAATCCGCTCGCTCAAAGGCTGCGCATCTTCATGCTCGGAAGGTATTGAATCTAAAGAATCAGTGACCCGGTCACTCTTGGTCTTCCGAAAATGATCGACCAGCAGGTTCCGCGTAATCGTTGTTACCCAGGTCATGAACGCCCCCTTACCGGAGTCATAGGTATTCAATGTCCGGTACATTTTGATAAAGACCTCTTGGGTGAGGTCCTGGGCGTTCTCCGCATCCCCCGCAAACCGGTAGCAAACGTTATAAATCCGCCGGTGATACCGCTGAACAATCTCCTCCCAAGCCGCAGCATCGCCCGAAATGCAGCGACGGACAAGCAATCCGACAACCTGGGCATCATCCAAAACCAACTCCGTGGGTTGCAGCAGTAGAACGCCTGCCGCCGGCTGCAACGCGCAATCTAAACGCAATCTAAACTATGTTGTCATCCTGAGCGAAGCGAAGGACCTATGCATTTCCCTGTCGTGCGCGAATCTTCAACAGCACACCACAACTACGTTTCTGTAGGGCAAGAAGTTCCCTCGAATCATAAAGCTAGCGATTGTAGCAGGAGAAATCAGAATTAACGCGGGGAGTAGGCATTGGGGGAAGTCCAGGTTTTACCGCAAGTTCAGACAAGGCACTTTCCCCAACGCCACGACGCAGATGAACTGGATGCCCGTAATGCGCTTGTCTGGAGTTCTTCTAATGGCTCTCGGCAGATCACTTCCTCAGATCGGCTTAGGCCCTTTCGTTGCGACCAGCAGGGCCAATACGGTCGCACTGTTGCGTACATTTCCCGCAATGGTTATGAGTGCTCCTGACAGGGACCCATGTCGCTCCGCCAACCCCTCAAGCCGCGTGCTGACGTTCTGGAGTTGTTCGGCTTCGCGCAGAATCGCATTGAAAGGCATGAGCATACCCGCTTTCTAGCTAAACGCCTAAGGTGGGAGAACTTCAGATGGACTGGCTTAGGTCAGAAGACCTGAAAGAGAAGGTGGCAACCACCCCGGTGTCACTGTAACACGCCAGAGAGTGTTGGCTTGCTCAAAAATCGACTCGAGTGCGGTCGCACCCGCGGGCAAACGCATGTGGAGCGGACACTCCTGTCCGCTGCCTTTGCCTTCTGGTCGGCGTCCCTGTTCCGGCACGACCCCGCGCCACAGAAAATTATTTCGCCACCTCTGAGGGAATCCACAGGAATCCGTCGCTCTATAGAGATAGAGTAAGGGGGAAATAAGGGTACGAGATCGCACCGGCTAGCCGCATCTCGCACCCAGAATTCTTGAGGACGAGAAATCAGCCGAGAGGCACCAGCCGTTAAGCAACTCCGCGACTTTCCTGAGAGCAGCGCGGGGTTCGCTTTTGGGTAGCGCAGCGGTTCACCGCTGCAAAGAAGGCGTATCTAGATTGCGGCTTCAAGCCGCCGAGGGCTCCTAGTTGGGCTTGCGGAACTTACTGTCGGCCAGGTAGCGCAGCATGATGGCGTCAGTCGCGCTCTGAAACTGTTGCTCCTTTTCCGGAGCCTGCAAAGGAGCTTCCTGGCGCAGCGTCTGCCGGAATTTCTCTCCCATCTCCGAATCGCTTGTGACCACTTGCATATAGAACCACAGAAAGTGCCGCATCTGATCGAGCGCTGATTTCAACACCTGAATCGATTCCATCTCCGGCGGGTCGGCGAGCGCTTCCATCAGCTCCGGGTCGGTAGGCGCCTGCATGGCGGCGTAATTCAGTTCGCGCTGGATCACGCGCAAGTCGTCGGTGATGCGCAAAATGCGAAGATGAATGTCCTCCATGCTCTCCCGGTTCTCGCGATCCATATGGCCCTTTCCGTCCCGACGCAGCATTTCCCGACCCATGCTTCCCTATCAAGATCGCATCCCGCAGCCAGACCACAAAGATTCCCCGTGTGCATGAGCTTCGGTAATTGAAGTTACTTTGGGTCGGAAAGCCGCGCTAGGCAGTCGATTTCAGCGTGGAGTCAAAGTCGTCTTGCGCGCCGCTTCCCGCGACAGGTGCACTCCGGCATTGCGAATCTCGGGAACCTTTGCAATACGCGTGCCCTGCACCGGCGATTCCACCGCATCGATCAGGGCAAGAATCAGCTCGTCTAGAGTAACCAGCCCCAGCCGCAAAGCGGCGTCCCGCGTGAAGGGAAGCCACTCCGCTACTTTATAAAAAGGCAGCAGCAAATAGGGCCAGCGACGTCCCGGTCCGAGCACATACCACGGCTGAAGAATAGTGCAGTTGAGGTGCCGCTCCTGGATTGTCCTTTCACACTCCGCCCGCACCGCGATAAAGTTCTTCATGATCCCCAGCGGCGCCGGATGCGCGACGCTCAGATAGATGAAATGTTGCACCCCAAGTTCGCTGCAAGCCGACGCAGCCTCGCGCACCGAAACCAGATCAATAGCACGAAACGCCGCCGCCTTGGCGCGAGAAGGATGCGCAACGCCCACCAGGTGAATAAAAGTGTCGGTCGGCCGAATCAGCTGCCGAAAGCTATTGGCGTCCAGCGGATCGCCCGAAACAACCTCGCATTCCGCTGGCAGTTGAGCCTTCGACCCGGGACGCACCATAACGCGCACACGATGTCCACGCTCCAGGAGGATCGGCAGCAGCGCGGTGCCAATATAGCCCGTTCCCCCCGCGATGAAGACGCGCCGGAAATCGGCAGACTTAGGCAAAGATTTGACTTTGAGCAAGAGCCTGATATCGGAGATCGATGCGGCCACGTCGAAGTACGCTCCCATGGGCCGTTTTGGATGTTTGTCGCTCCAAAAAGCCCGTGAAGAAGTTTAATCTAAGCGGGGGCCGGGGTGTGATACAAACAATTCTCGATGAAGGCATCGCAAGCTGGCCGGTGCAAATAGGCCGTGTCAAATCAGAATGATGCAAACTCGCACCATGCAAACTGGCCGGACGAACACTGAGACCGGGAAGACTGGCCTGCGGCAAACTGGCTTGGTGCGCGCCATCGGCCGTTGGAGCCTGGCCGCGCTCGCCGTCAACTCCATCATCGGCAGCGGCATCTTCGGATTGCCCGCCGTCGTCGCCGCCCTACTCGGCAAGCGCAGCGTGCTCGCCGTCTTGTTTGCCGGCGCGGCCATGGGCGTGATCATGGCCTGTTTCGCCGAAGTGGCTTCGCAATTCTCCGAGGCCGGCGGCCCCTACCTCTACGCGCGCACCGCCTTCGGCCGATTCGTTGGAATCCTCGTCGGTTGGATGTTCTACCTCGCGCAGACTGCCGCGCCAGCGGCAAACGCAAATCTATTTGTCATTTATCTGGCCGAATTCTGGCCGGCCGCGAAAGAACCGTGGCCGCGCTTCGTGGTCCTCACGGCATTGGTCGGATTGCTCGCCCTCATCAACGTCCTCGGTGCGCGGCAGGGAACTGCCGTCAGCAACGTCTTCACCGTGGCCAAAATTCTCCCCTTGCTGATGGTCGTGCTGGCAGGCGCCGCAGTAACTATCGTTCATCCTGCGATTTTCTCATCGGCGATCATGACCTCTCCATTCCCCGCAAGCGCATGGATGAAGGCGATGGTGCTGCTCATCTTCGCCTACGGCGGATTTGAATCGGCGGTAGCACCCATGAGCGAAGCCAAGAATCCCACGCGCGACGCCGCCTTTGCGCTGGCCGTAGCGCTCATCGCCTGCACCGCAATTTATGCCTTGGTGCAATGGGTAGTCGTCGGAGTTCTCGGCCCCGGAGCCACGACCGATCGTCCTCTAGCCGAGGTGGCGCGCGTCACTATGGGCAATCGCGGGGCGCAGTTGGTCGCAATCGGTGCGCTCGTTTCGGTCTATGGTTATTTAAGCGCCAAACTGCTCGGCATGCCGCGCGTTACTTTCGCGCTCGCTCAACGCGCCGACCTGCCCAAGATTTTTGCCGACGTCAGCCGCAGGTTCCACACGCCCTGGTTCTCGATCCTCTTCTTCGCGGCGGCGGTATGGGGCCTCGCAATCGGCGGAAGTTTTGCCTGGAATGTGACGCTGTCGGTAGTCGCTCGCCTCTTCTACTACGCTGTAGTCTGTGCGGCGCTGATCGCTCTCCGCCGAAAACAGCCGCTGGCCGCTGGTTTCAGGCTCCCCGGAGGGCCCGTGCTCGCCGTTCTTGGAGTCTTAATCGCCGCCGGAGTCGGTATCGCTGCCGTGCTCACGAAACAGACTCCTTGGAGTAAGTCGCTCATCCTGGCAGCAACGGTGGGTGCTGCGTTCCTGAATTGGTTGTGGGCTAGACGCTTTTTGCGAGACAGATGATTTTTGGGTGGCGCAGCGGTTCACGGCTGCGATAACTGCCTGCCCTTGAATCCGGCTTTAGCCGCTGAGGGCTTCTGGCGTTCAGCAAGACTCCTGCAGAGCTCATACCGATTGAAAATGCAGTAAGTTATTTTATGGACGGAATCATGCCTATCCAACAATCATCCCTGGTTTACCAAAGCGGCGGCAAGCCCATCCGCCTCGACGCCTACTTGCCTGAATCGACCGGCGCCCGCCTTCCTGCCGTAATCGCTCTCCATGGCGCTGGAGGCGGCGTTTCCGGCATGGAGCCCTATGCCGCCCTGCTCGCGGCCCAAGGCTTCGCCGTCTATATTCTTCGTTATTTTGATCGCACCGGCACCGAATCCGCCGACAAGCCGACCATCATGCGCAACTTTCCGCTGTGGATGAAAACTTTGTGGGACGCAATCAGCTTCGTCGAAACCCAACCTCAGGTCGACAGTTCGCGCATCGCTCTCCTCGGTTTTTCCCTCGGAGCCTATCTCTCACTCGCCAACTCCGCCATCGACCCTCGCGTAAAAGCCGTTGTCGAATTCTACGGAGGCATGCCGAAAGAAATGAATCTCTTCATGCGCCGCCTCTGCCCAGTACTGATCCTGCACGGCGAAAACGACGCCACCATCCCCGTCGAGGAAGCTTACAACCTGAAAAAGCTGCTGGAGAAAAAAGGAATCCCCTACGAAATGAAAATCTATCCCGGAGCCGGCCACGGCTTCGAAGATCAAACCATCTGGCGAGATGCAGGAGAAAGAAGCCTGCAATTTCTGCAAGAATATCTAGCCAAGCCGTGACTCACGCAGCGACGGCGGCCTCGGCCGTTCATCCGCAATCCATGTGCGAAGCTACCGCGAAGGCGCTCTAAGCGAAAGTCGCCAGCTAAATTCGCGACAGCCGGAACGGAGCGCTAAGGAGGCGCGCAGGCAGCATCACCACTGCCCATATCAGGGCGAGAGCCCCGTGGACAGCAATCCCCACCACCCGGAAAGGCAGCAACATCAGCCATACAAAGGGATAAAGCACCAACGCCAGTAGCGCCAACGGCCAACACAGCAGGAAGAGAAAGCACCAACGCAGGAAGGCAATCATTGAAGACAATCCTCCTGAATGAAAATACGCAACAAATAAGAAAAAGTTTCGTGTGAGCTGAACCAGATGTAAGGCCAAGAAATTTCTGATCTCTGACCTCAAACTTCCGCTACATCGTTTTCAAATCGGCGCTCACGCGCAATTTCGCATCGGTAGCCTTCTGCACATCCTCAACTGTCAGCCCCGGAGCAATCTCCTCCAGCACCAATCCCTCCGGCGTCACTCGCATATACGCCATCTCCGTAACAATCGTGTCGACCACTTTCACTCCAGTCAGCGGGAGCGTGCATTTCTTAAGAATCTTAGGCTGCCCATCCTTAGTAGCGTGTTCCATGGCTATGATCACGCGCCGTGCGCCAGCCACAAGATCCATGGCTCCGCCCATGCCCTTCACCATCTTGCCCGGGATCATCCAATTCGCAAGGCTGCCCTGCTCATCGACCTCCATTGCCCCGAGCACGCTCAGGTCAACGTGCCCTCCGCGAATCATGGCAAAAGAATCGGCGCTGGAAAAATACGCCGTGCCCGCCATTTCGCTGACCGTCTCTTTGCCCGCGTTGATCAAGTCCGCGTCTTCCGTCCCTTCGACCGGATAGGGCCCAATCCCCAGCATCCCATTCTCCGATTGCAGAATCACATCTATCCCCGCCGGAACATAATTCGCAATCAGCGTCGGCAATCCAATGCCGAGGTTGACATAGAATCCGTCGCGCAATTCGCGCGCGATCCGCTTCACGATGCGCTCGCGTTTGTCGGTATCCTTTGGCGCCTTTGGTAAAGTTGACATATTTTCTTCAATCCCAATTCATCCATAGGTCATTCGCCTAATATGGATTGTCATCCTGAGCGAAGCGAAGGACCTCTGTATTGTTGCTTGCAGCCCTGAATCATTCAATCTATCGAAGATGAGGATCCAAATTATTTCTGCGACCGGAGCGATATCACGCCTAAACCGCCGCTGCCTTCCGCACCGTACGCTTCTCAATCCGCTTCTCAAACAACTCGCCTTCAAAAATCCGTTTCACAAAGACGCTCGGCGTATGCACCATGTCGGGATCCAATTCTCCCGGCTCGACCAGATGTTCGACCTCGGCGATTGTGATCTTGGCCGCAGTCGCCATCATTGGGTTAAAATTGCGCGCCGTCTTCCGATAAATAAGATTGCCCCACTTATCACCTTTCCACGCCTTGATAAACGCGAAGTCCGCGCGCAGCGCGTGTTCCATGATGTAAGTGCGCCCGTCAAACTCGCGCGCTTCCTTACCCTCGGCGACCAAGGTTCCCACGCCGGTAGGTGTAAAGAACGCCGGAATGCCAGCGCCGCCCGCGCGAATGCGCTCTGAAAACGTCCCCTGCGGAACCAGATCGAGTTGCACAGTTCCGTCCAGCACCATTTTCTCGAGCAGCTTATTTTCGCCAACGTAAGTCCCAATGTGTTTGCGAATCTGCCCATTGGCCAGCAGCAGGCCGATGCCAAACCCATCGATGCCCGCATTATTGCTGATCGTAGTGAGGTTCTTGACGCCCTTCTTGGCCAGCGCGCGAATCAGATTCTCCGGATTTCCGCACAGTCCGAAGCCGCCTACCATAATGCTTGCGCCATCCAACACATCCTGAATCGCCTCTTCAGCGTTCGCGACCACTTTGTGCATAGCAGGAGAATTCTATAGCGAGAATAAGTAATTTGGTAATCGGGTAGTCTCGTAATTTGCAATCCAAAACCGTCAAAAGCGTTTGGTTCCTGAATTACAAAATTACCGGGTAACAAAAATTACGCCATTCCCGCCACTCACTTTTCTCGTAGCGGCTTCTTCCTCAACTGATGCGCGCGCTCAAATTCGTCCGCCAGTTGCTTCGAGTCCAGATTTTCTCGAATGTGCGCCAGTCGCTGCTCCAGCTTATGCAGCGCGTCGCTAAGATTTTTCTTGTTGGTGATGGCAATGTCGCGCCACATCGAATAAGGGCTGCCCGAGATGCGAGTCATCTCGCGCAGCGCTCGCCCGCCGATATCAAGCACCGGCGCATCCGGACCAAACTCATCAACCAGCGCAGCCGCCAGCGCCGTTGAGATCATCTGGGGCAGATGGCTGATCCAGGCGCAGAATCGATCGTGATCGACAGGATCGACGACCGCGACCTTCGCGCCCATCTTCTCCGCGCAATGAATAAATTCTCCGCAAGGTCCCGCATGAACATTCTGTCGCGGCACCGGCGTAAATAGCCACGCCGCGCCCTCAAACAGATCGGCATCCGCAAACTCCACCCCCGCGTGCTCTTTGCCCGCCATCGGATGCCCGGCAAGAAATCGTTGGCCCGCGTTCCGTCCGAAAGATTTAGCCGCGCGCTCGACAACTTCTTTCTTGGTGCTGCCCACGTCGGTGACCAGCGTTTTCGGCGGCAGTGCCGGCCCCAGCCGGTCAATCAAATCAAGAATCGGAATCACCGGCGTAGCTAGCACCACCAGATCGCTGCCGCGCACCGCATCCGCCGGATGAGTGCTTCCCGATTCAATGGCGCCGCATTCTACCGCCCGCTCCAACACCGGAGCGCGGTCGCACCCAATGATTCGCCCAGCCAAATGCCGTTTTTTCAGAGCGAGCCCAAGCGAGCCTCCAATCAAGCCCGTTCCGATTATGGTGACTTGCCTGAAGGCCATGGGAAAGTTGGAATTTGCAATTGATAATTTGTAATTTTGCTTTCCAATCACAAATTACAAATCGCAAATGCAGTTCTACGCAATCTCGCGTCCCACCGCCGGCGCGATCATGCGAAGCTGATCCATCAACTTCGAAAATTGCTCCGGATAGAGCGACTGCGCGCCATCGGAGAGCGCCTTGTCCGGCTGATGATGCACTTCGATCAGCATGGCGTCCGCGCCGGCCGCGGCCGAAGCCAGCGCCATCGGAGCGACCTTATCGCGCCGTCCCGTGCCGTGCGACGGGTCGGCCGTCATCGGCAGATGCGAGAGCTTATGAATAATCGGAATCGCAGAAATATCCATCGTGTTGCGCGTATAAGATTCAAATGTGCGTATGCCGCGCTCGCACAGAATTAGCTCGTAGTTGCCGCCCGCCAGCAAATATTCCGCCGAACATAAGAGTTCTTCAATCGTGGCTGCGATGCCGCGCTTCAGTAGCACCGGCTTCCGTACCTTTCCCAGTTCGCGCAACAAATTAAAGTTCTGCATGTTGCGCGCGCCCACCTGGAAAATGTCGACATAGGGCAGCATCACTTCGATCTGCGAAATTTCCATCACCTCGCTGATCACCAGCAATTTGAATTGGTCGCCCGCCTCGCGCAACAGTTTCAACCCATCCAGCCCCAGCCCCTGAAATGAATAAGGAGAAGACCGCGGCTTGAATGCGCCCCCACGCAGCACCCGTGCTCCCGCCTTCGCGATCAGCCCTGCGACCGTAAACAGTTGCTCGTGCGATTCCACCGCGCACGGTCCCGCCATCACCACAATTTTCTTTCCTCCAATCTCAATCCCGTTAGAAAACTTAACGATCGTCCCCTCTGGACGAAAATTCCGGCCTGCCAATTTATAAGGAGAAGTGATGCGATGAACTTCCTGCACCCCCGGCATCATTTCGACTTCGCGCGTGTCGAAGTCATGCGGAACCCCCACCCCGCCGAGCACGGTCTGCCGCGCTCCAGTCGAGCGGTGAACTTCAAAGCCAAAGTGAACCAGTTGATCGATCACCCGCTGGATCTGATCTTCACTGGCGGCGTCTTGCATTGCGACAATCATCAATTCACTCGTTCTTCGGTACTTCTACACCCATGTTCATACACCTAATGTTCAGGCCAAAGCTATTTTGGCAGGCAGTCCTAGAAGTCTTCTAATCATTCAATTGCGAATCGAGATCGCTGCTCCCAGAAGCTACCTCAGAATCCGGAACGATCTCGTGCTTCTGAATACTGCGCATCACGTCCATGATTCGTTCATAGATCTGCCCCAGATCGCGCTCCGCTAACGGGCCGGTATTCGAACGCTGGACGTTGGCGATTACCTCGCGTTCGCGCTCCGGCTCATAAATCGGGAGGCTGGTGTTGCGCTTCAATCGTCCAATTTCGACCGCAGCTGCCGCACGCTCATTGAGCAACGCCGCTAGTTGGCGATCCAGTTCGTCGATTTTCTTACGCCAATCCGAAATGTCCATAGAAGCTTCTGGCCTTTAGCTCTTGGTTTTTCGCGCAAACTTCGTTTCACCCGACAGCGAAGAGCCAACAGCCAGCAACTGCCCTACGAATTCTGCCACAGACGCGGCTTCCCGTCCCGGATTTTGTTCAATGATATGGACAATCGCGCTTCCGACAACGGCAGCCTCGGCGAACTTACCTACCGTCGCGAACTGCGCCGGTGTCGAAATCCCAAATCCCACCGCGACCGGACCCTGGGTGAAGCGGCGTATGCGCTTCACCAGAGATTGTGCGTCCCCCGTCATCTGCTGGCGCTCGCCCGTGACTCCTGTGCGTGAGATTGCATAAATAAATCCGCTCGAAACCTGCGCAATCAACTTCAAACGCTGATCGGTAGATGTAGGCGCCGCCAGAAAAATAGTAGCCAGATCATTCTTGCGGGCCTCGCACAAATATTCAGCCGCTTCTTCGACAGGAAGATCGGTAATCAGGGTTCCGTCAACTCCCGCCAGTCGCGCCACCTGGCAAAACTTCGCCAGCCCCATGCGCAAAATAGGATTGAGGTAAGAAAAGATCACCAGCCCCACCGATTGCGAGTGTTCGCGAATTTCAGAGGCGAGCGTGAGCACGTTCTGCAGCGACGTTCCATGTTTAAGCGCCCGCTCGCTAGCCCGCTGAATAACCGGCCCATCGGCCAGCGGATCGCTAAAAGGAACGCCCAGCTCAATTACACTCGCACCCGCATCGATGGCGGCCAGTACGACTTCGCGGGTGGTAGCAAGGTCAGGGTCGCCGCACATTACATAGGCAATGAGGGAAGGCTTATTCTCAAAATGAAAAGGCATTAGCGGCGCTCGGTCGTCTGTTGCTGGACTAACCAGATTTCTGTTCCGTCTGGAACATCCGATCGCGTGAGAGGTGACGGCAGCACAATCGCCAAACGAGTTCCATCGACTGTTTTCGCAAATTCGACCGCGCCGATACACGTATCTAGAACTCGTCCTTCCGGAGTGCGAAGCTGAATCGAGTTCCCTGCGCGAATGCGGAAATCCACATTCGAGGCGCCCGGTATAATTGCGCACCCTCTGCCGCCTACCGAGAAACTCGTTTCGACTTTGGTCCACAGCATCACAGGCCAATCTCCGCAAATGAACTCATCAATCCAACTTCAAATTCTCCCGCAAAATCCCGACATCCTTATCCCCGCGCCCGGAAATATTGACAATCACGACGTCCGACTTCCTCATCTTCGGAGCCCGCTTAATCACTTCAGCGACAGCATGAGCAGACTCCAAAGCAGGAATAATCCCCTCCGTCCGAGCCAGCAGAGTCGTTGCCTCCAACGCCTCCGCGTCCGATGCAGGAACATATTCCGCGCGCCCCGTATCTTTCAGCATAGCGTGCTCTGGCCCAATCGACGGATAGTCCAGCCCGGCGGAGACAGAATGTGTAAGCGCAATCTGCCCCGCCGCATCCTGCAGCACGTAAGAATAAGTTCCCTGCAAAACGCCCGGTGACCCGCCGCGAAACCGCGCTGCATGCTCGCCCAGCGCCAAGCCGCGCCCGCCCGCCTCAACTCCAATCAACTTAACTTTCGTATCCTTGAGAAAGTCATAAAAGATCCCAATCGAATTCGACCCCCCGCCAACGCAGGCAATAATGGCCGTCGGAAGCTTGCCTTCAGCCTTGCGAATCTGCACCCGCGCCTCGCGCCCAATCACGCGATGAAAATCCCGCACCATTGTCGGATAGGGATGCGCCCCGAGCACGCTGCCCAAGAGATAATGCGTGGTGCGCACATTGGTCACCCAATCGCGCATGGCTTCGTTAATGGCGTCTTTCAGCGTGCACGATCCAGACGACACGCCGCGCACTTCGGCGCCCAGCAGGCGCATGCGAAAAACATTAAGCTCCTGCCGCCGCATGTCCTCCGTGCCCATGTAGACGACACACTCGAAGCCAAGCAGCGCGCAAACCGTAGCCGTCGCAACACCGTGCTGCCCCGCGCCCGTCTCCGCGATCACGCGGTGCTTACCCATGCGCTCGACAAGCAGCGCCTGCCCTAGGCAATTGTTGATCTTGTGCGCGCCGGTATGAAGTAGGTCCTCGCGCTTGAGATAAATCTTCGCTCCGCCCAGTTTCGCCGTCAGCCGCCGCGCGAAAAAAAGCGGCGTCGGCCGTCCCGCGTATGTCGTCAGCAGCAGATCAAGCCGTTGCTGAAATTTCCGATCGCGCTTCGCTTTTTCGTATTCGCGCTCCAGTTCCTCGAGCGCAGCCATCAACGTCTCTGGAACATAGCGTCCGCCATACGCGCCAAAACGCCCCGCCGTGACGGCGTCCGGCGCATGTTTTTTCGATGAACGTGTTGTGATTGTTTTCCGAGCAACTGCCGTCGCCATCAACCAGCCTCTTCCATCGCCCGCACAGCCTGAATGAAAGCGCGGACCTTTCGATGATCTTTTTTCCCAGGTTCGCTCTCCACGCCCGTTGAAACATCCACGCCCCACGGATGCAGCAGGTGAATCGCCTCCTGCACGTTACCCGGCTTCAGGCCGCCCGCGACAATCAATTTGCTGATGCTGTTGATGATTCCCGCCCACGGCTGCACCCGTTCCCAATCGAACGGCTCGCCTGTGCCGCCCCGTTTTTCCGCCGTGGAAGAATCGAGCAGCACGCCCGAAACCACGCCGGGACGAAAGCCGTGAGTCTCAAGAAAAAGATCGCCGTTCTTGGCGACATGAATCTTGTGCACGCGTTTTCCTTTGTAGGCCTCGTCCGGCTCAACCAGTCCCGCCGCCACCGGATCCCATCCCACCGTTTTTTCCGCCGGAGTGTCAAAAATCTTGGCTGGCCACGCGCGAAAAATCTTCGGCCGTGCCGATCCATTGGCCATGACCTGAAACAGCGCGCGGCTGAATTCCGTGCTCTCGTCGCCATGCAACTGTACCGCGCTCAGTCCTAACTGCTTCGCCGCATCGCGCACTTGTTCGACCGTCTGATTGACGAACACGCCAACCTTTTCCAACGACTCTGGCAGCTTCGAAATAAACGAGCGCGCGACTTCCAACGTAACATGGCGCGGGCTCTTCGGAGTGAACACAAACCCCACCGCATCAGCACCCGCATCCGCAGCGGCGAGCGCGTCGTCAAGGTTCGTGATGCCGCAAATCTTGATCCAAGTCATAAGAGCAGCTGCCAGCTCTCAGCTTTCTGAAAATTGATTACCCGCTCGCTACCACTCTTGCTTCTGTCATCAACTCTGCCAGCGCTTGGCCGGGATGGTCCGCCTTCATCAATGACTCGCCAATCAGAAATGCTTCATACCCCGCCGATCGCAGGCGAGCCACATCAGAGCCCGATTGGATGCCGCTTTCCGCGACCCGGACGCAATCCGCGGGAATTTTTTCCGCCAGTTGCAAAGCAGTTTCGATATTAACTTCAAACGTGCGCAAGTTCCGGCTGTTGATGCCGATCAAGTCACAACCCGCGTCCAGCGCGCGCTCCAACTCGGCTGCATCATGCGCTTCGCACAAAACGTCGAGGCCGTGCGCTCGCGCGCTTTCGGCCAGCGCCACCAGTTCTTCCTGTTCCAGCGCGGCAACAATCAGCAGAATCGCATCCGCGCGGTTCGCCCGAGCCTCGACAATCTGCACCTCGTCGACAATAAAATCTTTGCGCAGGCAGGGAAGAGAAGTGCTGGCCGAGGCCGTGCGCAGATCATCCAGCGAGCCCTGAAAAAATTCTTCATCGGTCAACACTGACAGCGCCGCCGCGCCCGCCGCTTCGAGTTCACGAGCCAGTTCAGGCGGCCTGAAATCGGCGCGTATCAACCCCTTTGAAGGCGAAGCTTTTTTCAGTTCTGCGATCACGGCGATTCCGTCTTGCGCCACACGCCGCAACTGCTTCCTAAATCCACGCGGAGTGTAACCGGCCGCCGCGCGCTCCAGTGACTTTAAGTCGTAGCCGCTCCCGTTCCCAGCTTTTCGCTGAGAGATTCGTCGGCGCGTGGCCGCGACAATCGAGTCAAGGGCTGACATAACGGATGGTTAATTATACGGAAGCGCGCCAATTCAGGCAGAGCCCGGGCGTTCAACTAGGAATCGCCCCTCGATGCGTTGCCCTTGATTTTTCGATCACCCGATGGCCCGAGCATCCCCCGATCATCCCCCCGATCATCCCCCCGATCATCCGATGACCCGATTCCTCCGCCCTCTGTGACCTTCATCATTGACCCGCCTTCCGCCAAGGTGCTATAAACGAGTGCTTCGTGCCGAAATATGTGTGGCTGCCGGTTGGCCCGCGTATCGATCGGCACACGTTTTCCGACGCGGCCAAATCGGCAATCCTCTTTATTATTATGCCTGGCGGTGGAAGCGTGATCGGAAACCGGCGGCAGCCCTCCCCGCGGCGGATTAATATCCCCCAACGGACGGTCAACCCGCCAGAGCAATTCACACGTTGTGACCCCAGAAGGATCTGTAGGAGGATTTTTATGCGCACTAGGAACGTTAGTTTTGTGTCCGTCGGAGGCTGGTTTGCGAAACACTGGTTTGCGAAAGAACGCCTCGCCAGAATCGCCGCAACCCTCTCCACTCTGCTGCTTTTGACTGTCGGCCACGCGCTGGCCCAATCCACCGAAGAAGCGGGCGGCGAGGCGGCCCTCAAACTCCCCGACCTCTCCACCGTCTCTTTCCTCGGCGTCGACGGCCATCGCCTCCTCATGATCGGCCTTCTCTTCTGCGTCTTTGGCCTCGGTTTCGGCATGGTCATCTTCATGCGGCTCAAGAATCTCCCCGTCCACCGCTCCATGCGCGAGATCTCGGAACTCATCTACGAGACCTGCAAAACCTACCTGATCACGCAGGGCAAGTTCCTGATGCTGTTGTGGGTTTTCATCGCCATCATCATCGCCATTTACTTCGGCGTGCTGCGCCATTTCGAACTGCCTCGCGTGCTCATCATCCTGGCCTTCAGCCTCGTCGGAATCGCCGGTAGCTACGGCGTCGCCTGGTTCGGCATCCGCGTCAACACCTTTGCCAACTCGCGCACCGCCTTCGCCGCCCTGCCCGGCAAGCCGTATCCGGTTTATCAAATTCCGCTCGAAGCCGGAATGTCGATCGGCATGATGCTCATCTCCGTCGAACTGCTCATCATGCTCTTCATCCTTCTCTTCGTGCCCGGCGACTACGCTGGCCCTTGCTTCATCGGATTCGCCATCGGCGAATCGCTCGGCGCCGCCGCTCTCCGCATCGCCGGCGGCATCTTCACCAAGATCGCCGACATCGGTTCCGATCTGATGAAGATCGTCTTCAAAATTAAAGAAGATGATGCCCGCAACCCCGGCGTCATCGCCGATTGCACCGGCGACAATGCCGGCGACTCGGTTGGCCCCTCCGCCGACGGCTTCGAAACCTACGGAGTCACCGGAGTAGCCCTGATCGCCTTTATCTTGCTAGGCGTTAAAGATCCCTCGATCCAGGTGCAGTTACTGGTCTGGATCTTCGTCATGCGCATCATGATGCTGGTTTCGAGCGCGCTCGCCTACTTCATCAACGGCGCCATCGCGAAAGCTCGCTTCGCGCACGCCGACAAAATGAATTTTGAAACGCCACTGACCACGCTGGTCTGGCTAACGTCGATCGTCTCCATCATCGCCACCTACATCGTTTCCTACTTCATTATCCCCAACCTGGGCGGCGATCTCACGCAGTGGTGGAAGCTGGCTTCGATCATCTCTTGCGGAACGCTGGCTGGAGCGCTGATTCCTGAACTAGTCAAAGCCTTCACCTCGGTAGAATCTCGCCACGTCAACGAAGTAGTGACCTCGTCGAAAGAAGGCGGCGCGTCGCTAGGCATCCTGTCGGGTCTTGTCGCCGGAAACTTTTCCGCGTATTGGCTCGGACTTACCATGGTTGCTCTAATGTCGGTTGCCTACTTCTTCAGTCTGATGGGCTTGGCCGTGGCCGCCACGATGATCGCCGCTCCCGTATTCGCCTTCGGATTGGTAGCCTTCGGCTTTCTCGGCATGGGTCCAGTGACCATCGCTGTAGATTCCTATGGTCCTGTCACCGACAACGCTCAATCCGTCTACGAGCTATCGCTCATCGAGCAGGTGCCCAACATTCAGGGAGAACTCAAAAAAGACTTCAACATCGACGTCAATTTTGAGCGCGCCAAGGATCTGCTCGAAGAGAACGACGGCGCCGGCAACACCTTCAAAGCCACCGCGAAGCCCGTGCTGATCGGGACCGCCGTAGTCGGCGCGACCACCATGATCTTCTCCATCATCATGGCCCTCACCAATGGCCTGACCATGAACGTGGAAAAACTCTCGTTGCTCCATGCACCATTCTTCCTCGGCCTGATCACCGGCGGCGCCATGATCTACTGGTTCACCGGCGCATCCATGCAAGCCGTAACCACCGGCGCGTACCGAGCTGTCGAGTTCATCAAAGCCAACATCAAACTTGAGAATTCCGAAAGAGCTTCGGTTTCCGATAGCAAGAAAGTAGTCGAGATCTGCACCAAGTATGCGCAGAAAGGCATGTTCAACATCTTCCTCGCCGTCTTCTTCGGCACGCTGGCCTTCGCCTTTGTCGAACCGTTTTTCTTCATCGGCTACCTCATCTCCATCGCGATCTTCGGCCTCTACCAGGCCATCTTCATGGCCAACGCCGGAGCCGCCTGGGATAACGCCAAGAAAATCGTAGAAACGAAACTAAAGCAGAAAGGCACGCCGCTGCACGACGCCACTGTGATCGGCGATACGGTGGGCGATCCTTTCAAGGACACCTCGTCGGTGGCCATGAACCCGGTCATCAAGTTCACCACCCTCTTCGGATTGCTAGCCGTCGAACTGGCCGTCTCCCTAACCCGCGATCAAGGCATTGGCCTGACCCACGGTCTGTCGATCGCCTTCTTCGCAGTGTCTGTGTTCTTCGTCTACCGCTCGTTCTACGGTATGCGAATCAGCTCGGAATAGTCAGACTTACTCGTGTAGGACGAAACCCACTCATCGCATAAAACGTGGTGAGTGGGTGAGCCCGTTTGTCTCTAATTGAAGGTCCCGCAACAAACTCGCGCCCCAAACTTGGCATCTGACCTCCTTTCGAGAATGCGGGAATCTATACTAGAGGGCGAAAAACTGGCCGACCGTCGGGATCGCTAATCGGTAGTGGAGCTCGATCGCAAACGACAACCGACCAACGACCATCGACCAACGACCAAAGACGAACAACCCATGTCCGCTCCCACCATCGTCGACGTGCAAGGCCGTAAGCTTAAGCTCACCAATCTCGACAAAATCCTCTATCCCGCGACCGGTTTTACCAAAGGTGAGGTAGTCGATTATTACGTCCGCATCGCCCCCGTCCTGCTGCCGCATCTTATCGGCCGTCCTCTAACCATGAAGCGCTATCCCGGAGGCGTAGGCGAAGATCAAGAATATTTCTTCGAAAAAAACGCGCCCAAGTTTCGCCCCGACTGGGTGAAGACTGCGCCCGTCTGGAGCGAAGGAAATAACCGCACCGTCAATTACATTCTCGCCAACGATCTACCCACGCTGGTCTGGATTGCCAACCTGGCCTCGATCGAACTCCACCCTTCTCTCTCATTGGCCGCCGATCTAGAGACGCCGACCATGATTGTTTTTGATCTCGACCCCGGCCCTCCCGCCAACATCGTGCAATGCGCCCAGGTCGGCCTCTGGGTGCGCGAGATCTTCAACCACTTCGGCCTGCAAAGTTTTCCAAAAACCTCTGGGTCGAAAGGAATGCAGATTTATATTCCCCTGCATACCAGAACCAGTTACGACCAGACCAAAGCGTTTGCCAATGCCATTGCCCGCCTGCTCGGGCAAGAGCATCCCGAGCTCGTCGTCTCCGACATGAAAAAGGCTGTGCGCACCAATAAAGTTTTCGTCGACTGGAGCCAGAACGATCGCCACAAAACAACCATCTCCGTATATTCCCTGCGAGCGCGCGAGCATCCCACCGTGTCGACGCCCGTTACCTGGGACGAGGTCGAGCAGGCGCTGAAGAAGAAAGATGCGCAGCGGTTGGTTTTCGAAGCCAAAGACGTCTTGGCGCGCGTCGAAAAAATGGGCGACTTGTTCGAGCCGGTACTGAAGTTAAAACAGAAGCTGCCGCAGTTAGCCGGCCTCGCCGCGGCATCAGAAACAGTCGACAAATCGGAGGACGAAACGGTGGGAGCCAGCAGCTCGTCAGAAGCGCCTCGGCCCAATAAGCCAACAAAGAAGAAAACAATAAAGAAAAAGACGGCAACGGCGAAGGCGAAGCCGTCCGCGGCCAAGCGCCGCAAGTTATAATCCCGCCTGTTATGGCAACTCTCTACGTCGGAACTTCGGGATGGGCTTATCCAACCTGGAAGCCCGCTTTCTATCCCGAAAAGCTGGCGCAGAAAAAATTTCTCAATTTCTACGCTTCCAAACTCAACGCCGTCGAGGTCAACTACACCTTCCGCCAGTTAGTTAAAGAAACGACCGTCCGAAACTGGATCGCCGACACGCCCGACCATTTTCGCTTCACCATCAAAGCCCACCAGGTGCTCACCCACATCAAGCGCCTCAAGAACTCAGACGAATTTCTCCAGCGCTTTCTCGGCACGCTGGAAAATTTAGAGCGCGCCAAACGCCTCGGCCCGCTGCTCTTTCAACTGCCGCCGAATTTCAAAGCCGATCAGGCTGTCCTCTCCGACTTTCTAAAAACCCTGCCTCGAACCGTGCGCGTGGCCTTCGAGTTCCGCAACGAGTCATGGCTCACCGACGCCACCTGGGCAACGCTCTCCGAGCGCAACGTTGCGCTCTGCGTCGCTGAAACCGAAGAGCGCAAGACTCCCGACGTAATCACCGCCGATTACGCCTATTATCGTTATCGCAAACCGAGCTATACCGCCGAAGAACGTCAGACGATGATCGCGCGCATTCGCGAACATCTCGCCGCTGGCCGCGATGTTTTTGCGTACTTCAAGCATGAGGAAACGCCCGAAGGCGCGCTCTATGCCGTCGATCTGTTGGCAGGTGGTCGAGTGGTCTAACCGCTTCGCCAGCGTTTCCAGAACCGCGCGGCACCTGCGCGCGGTCAACTAAATCCAACTACGGAATCCACTGTATTGCGTGCTCCCGGTCAGGCAAATTATTCTAATCGTCTCAGTAGGAATCTCGGTAAGGTCCTGTACCGGAACGTCCTTTCAGAATGGATTACGCTATGTCTGTCCAATTACATCCCGTGTGGCATGACGTTTACAAGGCGGCAATCCTTGAGCCAGATCGCCAGAAGGTTCCCGATCGCGTGCAATGTGCTCGCAAAAATCTCGCGGACCGCTGGCGCGAACTTGACCCGAAACTCCCCGACCAGCGCTGGGAACTGGACCGCATTTCAAATGCGCTACGCATGCTCGCCTTGCTCGATAAAACCTCGGCTGCGGAAGCCTGCGCCTCCGAGGCTGCCTGAGCCTCGCTCCGCCGAATTAGCCGAATTACGATCAGCCGAGTTACGACCAGCGGAGTTACAATCATATAAATCCCTGTTGTTCCCTCAGACATTTTTCCGCGCCTGAGATGCTGGGGAATTCCGTCCGCTCGCCAAGGGGACGCAGATGTTCACGAAAACGATCGGCAATTCGTTCCCTCGGTCAGTCGTTCAAAAAGCTCCTGTCGTTAACGTTAGCGTTAACCTCAGCGCCAAACCCAGCGCGAAAGCCATCGTCATTTTCAGCGGCTTTCTTCTTGCCTGCCTCGGTCAAATTGCGTTTGCTCAATCGGCGCTGAACTTCTCTACGGGCCTCGAACTTCCTGCAACGATGCAGAAGACGATCGTCGCCGGAGTTACTCCGGTTGGAACCGTCGTCCAGGCCAAGCTTGAAGTCGCTACTCTGGTCGACGGCGTTGTGGTTCCTGAGAACGCCATTTTGTCGGGAGAGGTAACCGAATCGGCCGCGAAGTCTGCCACCGGTCCGTCGCGTCTGGCGATTCGCATGGACTCCGCGCACTGGAAGCATCACGGCGCTCCTCAACTGCTGACGCTCACGAAAAAAGTTTATCTGACCGCATGGTCTTACCCGGCGACTGCGTCGACGATTCCCGATTCCCTTTATCAGTCGCCAACCGACCTTCCCAGTTCGAGAAATATGACTCGCCTGGGTTCTCCCTCGCCGCCGACAAGACGGCTTCCAGACGCCGACGACAGCTCCGACAGCCCAGCCAGCACCACACAGTCTTCCCCAACCACAACCTCCAGCGCCGCGCCGCATCGCGTGTTGATGAAAGATGTAGAGTCGACCCGCGCTCGCGATGGAGCAGTCAGGCTCACCTCCAGGCACTCCAACATTAAGCTGGATAAGTCGACCACCTATGTCTTCGCCGGCGGCGGACTGGCGGGTGGGCCGGTTTAGCGTCTTGTTTACTTTTCCTTCGTTCTATTGCGTGAGATCGTATCTTCGGTAACCTTCACGAGGCAGCACTCGACGTGTAGCTTCAAGGTTAGCGATCCTCTGATCCGAGTCAGAATTTCTATCCGGTAGAGAGTTCTTCTTTTAAAGGACGTACCTCCTCTATGTCTTCCTCTACGAATGGCGTACCGAATCCAGCTCCTGCTATTCCCCGACCCGCCACCGCCGCAGCGACAGCCGCTGCCCCTGCCGCTGCGCCATTTTCGACTCCGGCGCTGCTGACGGCAATGCTCAACTCCTCGGAGAAGATCAGTGACCTCTTCTTCACTCCGGGCAAGCCGCCGCTGGTCGAAATCAACGGAAAGCTCACGCCCGCAGGCGCGGCTCGCGCCCTCACCACGGACGACACACGGCGCATTGCTTCCGATCTGATGGGCAACAACCAGCATGCTATTGAAAACTTGAAGGAGCGCGGTTCCTGCGACGTGTCCTACAGTATGCCGGGGGCCAATCGCTTTCGCGTCAACATCTTTATGCAACGCGGCACGTGTGCCGTAGTGATGCGCGTCATTCCGGCGAAGGTTCCGGACCTGGAATCGCTCCATTTGCCGGCCGAACTGAATAAGATTGTCGACCTGCGCAATGGCATCGTACTGGTGACAGGGCCGACCGGCTCTGGGAAATCATCCACGCTGGCGGCCATCATCGACAAGATCAACAAAGAGCAGTTCTATCACGTGCTCACGATCGAAGACCCGATCGAGTTTCTCCACTCCCACAAGAACTGCATCGTGCATCAGCGTGAATTGCACAGCGATACCCCGAACTTTGCGTTGGCCTTGAGGGCGGCGCTGCGCCAGGCTCCCAAAGTGATTTTGGTGGGCGAGATGCGCGACAAAGAGACCATTGAAATCGCGATGGAGGCGGCCGAAACCGGTCACCTCGTCCTTTCCACACTGCACACCATCGACGCCTCGAAGACAGTCGAGCGCATCGTGGGCGCTTTCCCGATGGCCGAACAGCACACGCTGAGAAACCGTTTGGCCAAAAGTTTTCGTTACATCATTTCGCAGCGCCTCGTTCCTCGCAAGGATGGCGCCTGCCGCATCGCAGTAATCGAGATATTGAAGTCCACCCTGCGCACCCGCGAGTACGTCGAAAAGGGAGAAACCGACGGCAAGACCCTACTGGACGCGATGCGCGTCGGCGAACAGGAAGGCATGCAGACTTTCGACGGCGACATTGAGAGGCTGATCCGCAATGGCACACTCGACATGGACACCGGGCTGGCCTACGCCACCAACCCCGGCAATCTTCAACTGGACATGTCGGACCTTAAACTGGAGGCAGAAGCCGATCCGCTGCTCGAAACCACGGAGACCTAAACGGTATTGGCTAATTCCGTCCTTTCCTTTTCAATAACTTAGCTCCGAACAATGCCCTAGATTGCCTTTTAACCCCGTTTTTCTCCTGTTCATTGGCTTCTTCGTGCCTAAACGGTGCCGATTCAATAGCATCAACCTGACACACTCCACTTGGCGAAACTTCTGGGTTGGGCCGGGTTTCTTTGTGGATAGGTTTTTTTCGTGGCTCAAATCATGTCATGCGTGACCGCGGGGACAGTTCTAACTCCTGGAGTAAGAAAGAGAGAGCAGAATGCACAAGCCGATTAAATATGTTGAAAAAGCGGTGACGATTGCCGCTACGGGTGCGTGGGCGGTGTTTCAGCGGCTGAACCGGATTGCCCCAAACGACGCGCCGGTGCCGAAGTGGTCGGACAAGCCGCTGCTCAAGTCGTGGGAGAAGTCGAAGCCGCCGCTGGGTTGGCCGCGCTCGACCGATTCGCTCTGTCCGAAGTGCGTCCCCGAAATTCGCCAGCAGATTCTCGATGGTCATCTGCCGGTCGACGTGCTGATGAATGAAAAGGTCGGCGAGATCAAGGCGCAGATCGTCGAGCGCGATGGCAAGATTTGGATGGTCAAGGATTGTGTGAAGCACGGGCACTTTGAAGATTTGATGTCGATCGACACGGAGTTTTCGCAGCATCTGGAAGACGTTTTTCCGGGGCGCGACATAAAGGCGCATAACGACGAAAAGCTGCATCACCATGGTTCTTCCACCGTGAAGTACGGACGCGGCTCTGTGCTCACCGTCGATCTGACCAACCGCTGTAACATGATGTGCGATCCCTGCTTCATGGACGCGAACCAGGTGGGCTACGTCCACGAACTAACGTGGGAAGAAATCAAGACCGTGCTCGACAACGCAATCACCATCAAGCCGCGCCGCCAGATGTCGGTGCAGTTCTCCGGCGGCGAGCCAACCTTGTCGCCGTATTTCCTGGATGCGGTTCGTTACGCCCGCAAAGTCGGATATAACAGCGTGCAAGCCGCTACCAACGGGATTGAATTCGCCAAAAGTTTTGAATTCTGCCAACAGGCCGTGGAAGCCGGAATGCGTTATGCGTATCTCCAGTTCGACGGCATCGGCAACGCCGCCAACGATCATCGCGCCGTGGGCAACTTGTTCGATGTGAAATTGAAAGCGATCGACAACCTCCATCGCGCGGGCTGCGAAATCGTTCCGGTAGTGACCATCATTAACGGCATCAACAACGAACAAGTCGGACGCATCATTCAATTCGCGCTCGACAATCCCAAAAAGATCGGCTTCCTCAGCTTCCAGCCAGTTTCATTTACTGGCCGCGACGAAGCCATCACCGACGAGCGCCGTCAGGCGCAGCGCTACACGCTGGCTCACCTCGCGCACGACGTCAAAAATCAAACCGGCTTCGGAGTGCCGGCGCGCGACTGGTATCCGATATCGTTTATGAGCACGTTCAGCGATTGGGCGGACGTGATGCACGCGCAGGATAGCAACAACGATTGGGGCCAGTTGTCGTGCGGCTGCCATCCGAATTGCGGCACGGGCATGGCGCTGATGATCGACAAAGAGACCAAGGAAGCGGTGCCGGTCACGGCTTTCCTCAAGGGCGATCAGCTGGCCAAGGACATTGCCAAGGTCAACGATGCGGCCCGCTCCAAATTCTGGACGGCGTTCGGCATGGCGCTGTGTCTGATGAAGAATTACGACTCGTTCCAGTCGCCTACGCATTTCAAGATGACCGACCTGCTCAAGAAGTTCGATAAGAACTTTAATGCTACGGGAAAGAACTATGGCAAGGTTGGTCCCGACCGCACGATTGAAGACGTGATGAAGCGCCGGCAGGATCGTTGGAATTTTCTCTTCATCGCCGGGATGTGGTTTCAGGATCTGTTTAACTATGATTTCCGGCGCACCGAGCAGTGCATCATTCCTTACGCCACGCAAGAGGGCGAGATCAGCTTCTGCGCCTACAACACGGGCGTGGGATGGCGCAATATCATCGAAAAGATGCACATGACTTCGACCCTCACCAAGTGGTACGAAGAGCATGGGCGCCACGAGATTTTCGCCGGCGGCAAGAAAGTGAAGATGGAAGACGCCGAGCACGCGCTCTATCTGCGCGAAGAGATCGTTACCCACGAAGTGCAGCACGATCTCGACAAGCTCGGAATCGCGAAGACGGCGCGCGAAGAGAAAAAGCGCGCTCGCGACAGCAAGGCCGAGAGCAACAAGGTTAAGAACGATGCGGCCTATGACGCTCGCATGGCTCAGCTCTATCGCGAAGTGGTGTTGAAGGAGAAGCCGGCGACTTCGAATGAAGGCGGATTCATTCCGCTCGGCTCGCTCATTCCTCCCGCGCTGATTCAAACGATCGCTCCGGCCAATGGCGGCGCCAAAAAGACTGTAGACGTTGGCGAGCCTGTGGCGGGTGACTAGAGCAGCTATTAGCTTTTAGCAGTTAGCCCAAGAACCTGGAGGCCGCTCACGATGAGCGGCCTTTTATTTTGTCGTGAACTCTCCTGCGTGTTGAAAACCATCAGAGCTTAGGCACCCGGTTGCCTGCGTTTTGCATCTCTCTGGTTTTAGGCCACAATAAATCACGGTTGGAGTAGGCTAGGTGAACTGCGACCACCATTGCTTATTGCGGCGAATATCTCTCTGGACAATCTTTTGCTTGTTCGGCTGTTGGTTATTCGTTCGCCCGTCGCTGCCCGGCTTATGCTGGGCGCAGTCTGCGTCCGATGATAGCGGCAGCATCCACGGCGTAGTGATCAACAGCGTTACTCACGAGCCGATTGACCGCGCCTTGGTTTTTTCTCCGGACAATCGCTTTGCCACTCTGACTAACAGCGAGGGGCGCTTTGAATTTGCATTGGCGAAGACCGATCCGGCAAACGGAGGTTCCAATCGTCCCTATACCCTGATGGCGCGAAAGCCAGGCTTTCTCAGCGACCCCAACCAGCCGGCCAACCTTCTGAACGACCCATCCTTCGACGGATCGAAATATCTGACGCTCACGCTTACGCCTGAGGCCGTGCTCGCTGGGACGGTCACTCTGCCTACGTCAGAGGCGCCGGACAGCATTACTCTTGAGCTTTTCCGGCGGCAAGTGCAGGATGGCCGCGCTCGCTGGGTTCAGGCTGGCGCCACGCGGTCCATGTCGGACGGTCAATTTCGCTTCGCCGACCTTCAGGCCGGCAGTTATAAATTGCTGACCAGCGAACTGCTCGATACCGATCCGACCAATACTGATCCAGCCAATAATGACCCGCTCAATTATGATCCTGTCCTGTCGGCGCGCGGCGATGCCTCTGGTGGGCGTGGATCACTCTTTGGATATCCGCCGGTCTACTATCAGGGCGCAGCCGACTTTGAATCGGCTAGTGTTATTCAGTTGGCTGCGGGTCAAACGCAGACGGTCAACCTTTCTCTGGTGAAGCAGGCATATTACCGGGTGAAAGTGCCGGTAATCGTGCCGGGAAGCGACCAACCAGAATATGGGCTCCAGGTTACGGTCTATGCCCATGGGCACAAGGGGCCGGGATTTTCTCTCGGCCATAACCCGGCTCATCACGCGATTGAAGGCATGTTGCCGAACGGAACTTATACGGTCGAAGCCACGGTCTTCCGGCCTAACGGGACATCCATGACTGGATTGCAAACCATCACGATCAAGGGAGGACCGATTGATGGTCCAGCGATGGTGCTCGCGCCAAATGGATTGATTGCGGTGAATGTGAAAGAGGAATTCACAACGGCCGACCAGATGCCGCTGGCGACATTTTCCGGCGCAAGTCACAGCACTGTGTTGAAAGGCCCGCGCCGTTATTTGAACGTGACGCTGGAGACAGCCGACGATTTTGGAACGGGCAGGAATGCTTCATTGCGGAACCCGACCGGGCCCGGGGACGAGGCTTTGGTCATCGAAGGAGCTTCGGCGGGGAGCTACTGGGTGAAGGTTTATTCGTCACGCGGCTACACGGCGTCGATCCGTTCCGGCAACCTTGACCTTCTGCATCAGCCGCTGGTGATTGGTGCGGGAGGCGCCACATCTCCGATCGAGATCACCATGCGGGATGATGGCGCGGAGATCAGCGGCACAGTTGAGGGCATTACGTCACCTGCGCAGGGAGCCGGCAGCGTCGGCACGGGGCAAAGCCGCGTGCATATCTATTGCATTCCCCTTGCGGATAGCAGCGGGTATTTCAGCGAAATTGGAGTGCAGCCAGATGGAAGTTTTGACTATCCAGGGTTGCCACCGGGGGCGTATCGTTTGCTGGCATTCGACGGGGCGACCATGGATCCGACGCAGATCGAATATCGGAATCCTGAAGCAATGCAGGCCTATGATGCGAAGGGGCTGGTGGTTCACCTAACCAGCGGTCAGAAGGAACGCGTGACGCTGCCAATGATTGCCACGGAGCGCTAGCCGTCGCGTAACACGCTGCGCCACCGGGAATCTTCGGCGAGCTAATCGAATGCAGATGCGACTGCCAATCCGATGCTTAGGATTATTAATCGCTGGCTTAGCGGCGATCTGCTGTTCGGCAATGGCGCAGGCGCGTAATGCTGAGCGCACGCTGATTCCTACCGGCCCGTACAGCATCGCGGGGATGGCGGTAAATGCAAGAGTTGGAAATGCGCTCGCACGTTGCCGCGTCACCATCGCCGATGCGAAGAATCAGAGGAAAGTGCAATCCGTTATCACCGGCGACGACGGGCGCTTTGAGTTTCATGTGCCTGCGGGCAAGTTCTCACTCGGCGGCGCGAAGCGCGGATTCATCAGCGCTGGGTATAACCAGCATGACGAGTACGCGACTGCGATCGTAACCGGCGCGGACCTCGACACTGAGAACCTTATTCTGCGGCTGGCCCCGAACGCGGTGCTCACCGGCCGTGTGCTCGATGAATTCGGCGAGCCCGTCCGCAATGCGCAAATCATGGTCTATCGTCGACAACACTTCGAGGGTGTTGAACGGACGTCTCTTTTTCGTAATGCCATGACGGACGATCAAGGGCGTTATGAAGTGACGCCACTTAATGAGGGGACTTACTTCCTTTCGGCTAAGGCTTCGCCATGGTATGCGGTACATCCAACCTCGAGCGCCGAGGGTGCGGCGAGCTCGCCCGCTCAGGTGGATTCCTCACTCGATGTAGTTTATCCCGCTACCTTCTACGGAGACGCCACCGAGGTCGACGGGGCTACTCCGATTGCAGTCCACGGCGGTGATCGTCTGGAAGCTGACATCCATCTGAATCCGGTGCCAGCACTACATCTGATCTTCCGCGTGTCTGAAGATCTCAACCGGGGGATGATTCTCCCCCAACTGGAAAAACAGGTCTTCGATGGCACCGAGCACGAGAATGCCGGCAACATTCAAAGCATTGCCCCTGGCGTGGTTGAGATGGCGGGGATCGCGCCCGGCCGTTACTCAGTTCGGATGCCCGGCTCGAATGGCCAATGGAAAGAGCCCACCGAAGTCAATCTTGAGAGCGGCGGTGAACTAGACGTTTCTCCGGGTAGATCGACGAGCCAGATTAAGCTGGCGGTTCAGATCGAGGGCGCGGCCACTCTTCTATCACAGCTTCAGATTATTCTGCGCCCTAGCAATGGAAAAACGGACTATGGCCAAATGGTGGATGCCAAGGGCGCGGTCGATTTTTCGGATGTCATTGCCGGCACCTACGATATTTTGGCTGCGTCCTCAACCCAACGTTATTCAGTGGTTCGCATCGCTTCTGAGGCTGGGATAATTTCCGGACACTCATTGAACGTGCCGGCGGGAGCGTCGCTCACGTTTGCATTGTCACTGGTCGCCGGATCGGTCACAGTCGACGGCTTCGCGAAGCGCGATGGAAAAGCGGTTTCGGGGGCGATGATCGTTCTGATTCCGAAGAATGCGGAGGCAGATCGAGACCACTTTAGGCGCGACGAGAGCGATCTCGACGGAAGTTTCAGTTTGAGCGGTGTGATTCCCGGGTCGTATACGGTCATCGCGATTGAAGACGGCTGGGATCTGGAATGGTCCGCTCCCGCTGTATTGGCGCAATATCTCAAGCGCGGCCAGACGATCGAGGCGGGTAATGGGCCGGCGATGGCCATGCACTTAGAGGATGCGGTCGCTGTGCAGGCTAAGTAGACCGGGACCTCTGTGGCTGGGAAAAAGTCTTCACCACAGAGGTCACAGAGATTCACACGGGGGAAAAGCTAATGCAACGTGCCCCAGCCCTAGCAGCCCCACTCCGCTTCGCCGGGCTTAGCGAAATAACGCCTTGAGTCTTCGTCTTCGGCAGTCGTCGAAGCCACCTCCAATATAGCGAGACGGGCGGCAGCCACCCTGCGGCTCCTTTCAGGCGTTGATACTTGATCCCATGACTCTGGTGTGGAGGTTGTGTTGCAGCCAAAATCTGGCGCGAGCGCCTGTTGATAATGGTGAAAAAGTTGTGCGAGCTGTTCCGCTGATACTTCCTGGATGGACATCTGAAAACTTTCCTCCATTTCGCAGTGAGACCCGGTGCTCGGTTGCGCGTGACGCCATACTCATGCTCATGACCGTCGCCGCCGCAGTTCGACCCCTTACTCACTGCTTCACCTTATTTGATACAGGGAGCGATAAAATTCGCATAAGAGGTTCATAAGAAGTTCGTAAAGGTAAAAGCAGGTTGAATCGGAGCGGTAACCTCTCATCCCACGTAATAGTTTTGTAATGTAACCACGATCACGGCGCATTCCTCGCGTCCGCACTATTCTTCAGCTACAAACCCATGAAAAATGTTTCTATGGATACGCATCCCAAGGGAAGTTCTGCGCGCGTGCTGCTGAGTTCGGTGTTTGGGCCGTATGCGCAAGACGACGAATTTGGCAGCCGGGCGATCAATCCAATGGAGCTCTACCACAACCAGGTCACGCGAGCGCAGGGCAGTTTTTCGCTGCGCATGTTTCATCGCTCCTGGGGAATCATGATGATTCAGCAGAATATTTCCGCGCCCTGCAGCGTGCTGGATTTTCCTACGCGCGAAAGTTTTGCGCGCGAATTGACTGCGCATAAATACGACATCGTGGGCATCTCATCGATCATCGTGAATGTCGGCAAGGTGCGGGAAATGTGCCGGATGGTCCGGGAATTGTCGCCGGATTCGACGATCGTAGTGGGCGGACACGTTGCCGCAATTCCCGGCGTCGAAGAGATGATCGATGCCGATCACATCGTCCGCGGCGAAGGCATCTCCTGGATGCGGCGGTATCTCGGCGAAGATGAGAGCGCCCCGATTCGGCATCCCAACATTGTCTCAGGCCTCGAGACACGGATCATGGGAATCCGCCTGCCGCAGCGCAAGGGCGGAACCGCCGCGACTATTATTCCTTCGGTGGGCTGCCCCATGGGTTGCAACTTCTGCACCACATCAGCCTTTTTTGGCGGCAAGGGGAAGTTTGTCAATTTTTACGAGACTGGCGACGAACTATTTGAGGTGATGTGCAAGATCGAGGCTGAACTCGAAGTCCATTCTTTTTTTGTCATGGACGAAAACTTTCTTCTGCACCGTACACGCGCCCTGCGCCTACTGGAGCGGATGAAGGAGGCAGGCAAGAGCTGGGAGCTATCCATCTTTGCTTCAGCCAACGCAATTCGAAAATACACCATGCAGGAACTGGTGGAGCTGGGCGTTTCGTGGGTATGGATGGGCCTCGAATCTCCGCGATCGAGTTATAGCAAGCTACAGGGCGAGGACGCCACCCAACTTACGCGCGAGCTGCGCCAACATGGCATAAGAGTGCAGGGCTCGACCATCATCGGGCTGGAGCATCATACGCCCGAGAATATTGTCGAGGAGATCGAAGCGGCGGTCGCCTATCAGACTGACTTTCATCAGTTCATGCTCTACACGCCAGTGCCGGGCACTCCGCTCTATAAAGAAATGGCGGAGCAGGGGCGATTGTTGGACGACGTCGACTTTGCCGACGTGCATGGGCAGTATAAATTTAATTTCCAGCACAGTGCGATTTCGCGGAACGATTCGAAGCGATTTCTGGATTGGGCGTTCTGGCGCGATTTTGAAAATAATGGCCCCAGTCTCTATCGCATGTGCCAGACCATGCTGCTGGGCTGGCGGCGCTATAAAGATTATCCCGATCCGCGTGTGCGCGAGCGGTTTGCGCGAGAAGTGAAGAAGCTAAGCAGCGCCTACAATGCGGCCCTGTGGGTGATGGAGAAGGAGTTCAAGAAAGTAAATCGCGAGGTGAGCGACCGGATTCACAAACTGCGGCGCGAGGTTGAAAAAGAATTTCCCGTCGCGGCGCGGCTCACGGCGGCGGCGCTGGGGCCTATCTTGTTGTGGTCGACACGACGCGAAGAAAATCGGCTCGCGAAAGGACGCACTTATGAGCCTCCGACATTTCTGGAGCGGCGGAATTGGGTCGCGGCGGAGTAGTTTCAGGCGGCGTCGGAGGGCGCTTCGTTGAGCAACGTCTTCATGGAGGCGAGCAGATGGTTGATGCCAACATCGGTTTTCGAAAGAACCTTCGTGATCCCTACCGCTTCGGCTTCTTTCAACAACTGACCTGAGTATTGCATGGTGAACATCACCATCACCGGACGAGGAGAAACACTGGCTATGCGGCGCGCTGCCTCCAGGCCATTCATGACGGGCATCGCCAAATCCAACAGCACCGAATCAGGGTGAAGTTCGCTGACCATGCGAACCGCGACCTCGCCGTTCTCCGCCTCACCGCAAACCTGCCAATCCGTTTTTTCCTCTACGCAAGAGCGCACCATGCGGCGGAGGGCAGAGCTGTCATCGACAATCAAGATCTGCTTAGGCAGATAGCCTTCAAGGCACTGCTCACCGGTCATCGTGCAATTTTTTACAGATAAAGTCGAGGGTGAGACTGGATACCGTCCGTTATCCCGAGATATTTACGCTCTGCTGGTGGAGAAGCAGAGAATGCATGGGCGAGTTGAGTTGACCAAATCCATCGCTCGAACAGCGGCGGTTGAGATAGGACAATCTAAGTCTACGACGTGTGGCAGAAACGTCCATCGGGTAAACACTGCACGCTAGCGCACATAGCTTGGGTGGGGTTCTTTGGGCGTGGTTGCGAGACTTGCCTGACTCGTTTGGCAACTGCCCAGCGCCCCGTGGGATCAGCAAACAAATCTTCACGAACAAATCCAAAAGCAAAGTTCTTGTGCAGAGAGACCTGCGCTTGACGGGCGGTGACGAGATGCCCCGCACCCTGCGGTATCCTTGCGATATGCCTTTGCGGCGATTGCCGGCCGGCGATGGAGCGCTGCTCCAGATCGTGGATGTTGCGCTCGCGGATACAGCCCGACGCAGCGGCGAGTGGCTGGCGTGTCGTCCCGGATGCACGCAGTGTTGCATCGGCGTGTTTGCCATTCATCAACTGGATGCGTTGCGCCTGCAGCACGGGCTCGCGAAACTCGAAAAGCTAGATCCCGAGCGGGCGCGGCGAATTCGCTCTCGAGCACAAGATTCGATTGAGCGACTGGCATCCCAATTTCCAGGGGACGTAAAAACAGGCGCGCTCGATGCGGAGGTGTTCGAGCCCGGGTCGAAGGCCGAAGAACGCTTCGCGAAATTTGCCAATGATGAGCCCTGTCCGGTGCTCGATCCCGAGACAGGCTTGTGCGAACTCTATGATGCGCGGCCGATGACTTGCCGCACGTTTGGTCCACCGGTGCGGTCGGAGGGTGGGCTGGGCGTGTGCGAACTGTGTTTTCACGGTGCGACGGATGAGCAGATTGCGGCGTGCGAGATGGTCGCTGATCCCGATGACCTGGAAGAGAAGCTGCTCACGCAAGTGGAAAAAGCGCGCGGAAAGGGCAGGCAAACGATTATTGCGTTCGCAGTAAAGTGACAGTTCGTGGGTTCCCACACTTTCAACCTTCATTTATTAAAGCAATCTTAACTTTGAGTTCGATACCATCGATACTTTCGCGGCCAGCCGGAAAGGTGCTAGTTTCGAGCTGCGGTAGACGACACGCTTATGCAGGCTAACGAATACGACTTGGTGGTGATAGGCAGCGGCCCAGCCGGGCAAAAGGGCGCAATTTGCGCGGCCAAGATGCGCAAGAAAGTTGCGATCATCGACCGCCGGTTGACGATGGGAGGCGTGTGCGTCCATACCGGGACAATCCCGAGCAAGGTGCTGCGCGAGGCGGTGCTCTACCTGAGCGGCCTGCGGCAGCGGTCATTCTACGGGCGCGGTTACGTAGTCAAAGATCGGATCATGATGTCAGACCTCGTACTGCGCGCCACGACGGTGATGACGCGGGAAGTCGATGTCATCAAATCGCATCTCTGACAATGTCGGCGG
>PKXQ01000132.1 GCA_003132405.1 Acidobacteriaceae bacterium
CATTGTTCGGCTCCTTTCTCCCGAGCCTGTTGGTTGGTCAGCACCACCAACTTTACTCGGGTGCGGGAGCCGACATTGTCATGGAATCAATTGTTTTGGGAGAGGGTTCCGGAAACGGACCTGCGCAGGACGCAAATGCCGATAAGTCCAGCATCGTGTTCGCTGATTTCTCTCTGCTGCCGGACGATAAACGCAGTCCGGAACTGGACTTCTAAGCGCTGTCTGAACAGGTAGAGCTTCCACCTAGGGCAGGGTGCCACTTTGTTCTTGGCCACAAGAGCATAAATAGCACCATGCGCTACATCGCGACCACCGACCAGCAGGCTTCACAAGCCACGACGACCGCTCTTATGAACATCTACTGAGACCGATTCGTCCCGTTTATCTTATTGACGCGGCGGCCAGTCAACGAATGGCAGAGGTTATACGCACTGAGGGGAAAATGCTACCCCCCAACCTTGGGCTCTTAAGGGCCGGGGCGTGCGCAAGCGAAGGAGTGGAGAGCCGCTACCGCCTTACGCCCTTCCTACCACGGTGTCGTAGAGCCCATAATGTGTGAGCCCTTCGTGGCTCTCGATGCCCGTGTACCGTAGCGAGGCATCCTCGTAGCGACGGAACGCAAACACTGCCTGGTTCATCTGCTCGGTATTGAACACCTTGAGGCGTACGAGCAGGTGGAAATCCTTGACCGTCAGACCAGTAACGGCCAGAAACAAGTCCGGCTCCAACTTAGTGATCACGTCTTGCAGTGTGTTCTCCCGGAAATCGGTGAGGTACATGAACGCAGGGATGCGCGTCGCGAACTTGATTAGTTTTCTTGCACGAGCTTGCGCTTGGACTTGTATTCCTTCTCCTCTTCGGTGAGCTGCTTCGTCTGTTTGTCGGTCAGTTCCTTTTCTTTGGCCTTGTTCTTGAGTTCCTTGACCTTCTCGCTCTTGTTGATGATGGTCTCGATGATGTTGTCGCCCAGCGAACGCCAGCCCTCGATCCGTTCTACAGCGGCCATTGCCTCCGGGTTATCAAGGACTCGGCGCAGCGTGTCGTTGTCCACGTTCACCAGCAGTGCGCTCTCCCACTTGCGTGCCAGCAGAGTAGCTGAAGTGCCCGCCATCGCGATGTCCAGGATGCCGCCCGCATCGATTTGAGTCATATTTGCGCCATCGTAGGCCAGCACCGGCAGGAACGACACGAGATCCCTCACGGCGTTCTCTGGATTCGATTCGTTGGGCGAGAGTCCTATGCCGTATTCGGAGAGCTGACGGAGCGCGCGCGTGGGGGCAAAGTCAAACACGAAGCACACGGGTTTGAGGATTTCTTCCTCGTTCGGATTGTCACCATTCGGGTTCTTGATAGACCACGGGGACTGCACGCGGAAGGCAGCTTGAAAGTAAGTCTCAGGGCTTTTCAGATTTCGCAGCATCAGGATCGAAGACCACTGCGGCACAGTTATACCAGTGGTGAGTTTGCCGCATGATAATGTGATTGTTTTGGTGTCGAATCCGCTCCCGATTGCCTCGCGCACGGGCGGCAGCGCATCCAGACCAATACCGGCAGACGCACCAGCCGCCACAACAACCTCGTACTCGTGCCAGAAGATGTTGTGTTTCTCAGCGAACAGGTTAGCCATCGCGTGACAGGCCGCCACGTTCGGAAGAAACCAGAACGAGTGCTGCAGGTACGGCAGCAATCGCACATCCGAGTAAGGGAACGGTGGCGGTGACCCCGTCTTGAGGCCCTCGACAACCTTCGGCATGTACTGGCCCCGGATGATATCTAACCATTTTTGTACGTCGCTCTTGTGCTTAAACTGTGCGCTTTTTGCGGTGCCAGTAGCCGCAAAGAATTCGTTGAGATCGAACTCATCGAACTCTCCCGCGCTCGCGACTGTCAGCAGTTCATCCGGCATCTGATAAGTTAGGAGGCGCATTTGCGGTAGCGCACCATAAGGGTTCCACTTACCTGGGTTCTTGTCGGCGAAATCTTGCTTGGCGCGCTGTTCGTCGGTGTAGGTCCAGTTGAAAATCTGTTCTTCGATAAACTCGCCTGTGGCGAGCGCCTTGAATGGTGTGCCGGAAAGGTAGAGGTAGGCTTTGGTGGTGATGGGGAGGAACTCAATTTCTTTTTCCGAAAGCACGACGAGGTCTTCGTTAACATCTTCAAGGTCAGCGACGTATTTGAGCTCCTTCTTTGCGACGGCTTCTTCCTCGCCCTCAAATAGTTCCTTCGCAGTATCTCGCCATGCGCCGAAGTGGTACTCGTCAAACACCACGAGGTCCCAATTTACCTTGTGTATCCATTTGTTCTTTGGCTTGCTATTTCCCGTGACGTGGTCGCGCCCCAGCAGGTCCTGAAAAGAGCCAAAATATACGAGCGGCTTCCGTGGTTTGATTTCCGTAGGATCGAGGTCGGAGTTGCGCGAGAGGTACTGCCAGCCGCCAAAATCTACATGACTTTCGAGGTCCGTCTGCCACGCATCTTCTACCGCAGGCTTGAAGGTCACCACGAGAACCCGCTTCGCGCCGAGCTTCCTTGCAAGTTGGTAGGTGGTGAAGGTTTTGCCGAAGCGCATCTTCGCGTTCCACAGGAAACGCGGGACGGCGTGCATGTCTTCCTCCCAGCGCGAGTGGAAGTAGGCGTGCGTCACCTTCACCGCTTCGGCCTGTTCGCGGCGCATCTGAAATTGTTCGCTATGGGTGCCGGTGAAGCGCTGCCCCGTGCGTATTTCGGCGAGCACGGTCTTTAGGTCCTGGAGGGCGCAGCGTACCCATTCTAGTTCGGGGTTCGAGAACTTCTTCTTAACGAGTGCCGCGCGCACCTCGTGGTCGCTGAAGATGGTGCCATTGTCCCGCTCGGCAGATTCATCCAGTTCAATCTTGTAATTCTTGATGGTGGCGGTCTTGAGTTGTTCCGCGATGCGTTGTTTCACATCGCGCGTCGTTTGCCCAACCTTTAGGAGACCCGCGTGCGCCTTGTCGTCGATCGAATAGGCGTAGATGCGCGGCCGAGCCTCCGGCTTCGGCGTGAGGATTTGCTCGATAGGCTTACTCATCGTCACCGTCGGCGGCGGCTTCTTCGAACAGATCGCCATTGCTGCCCATCGGGCGAATCATCCACTCAACGAACGCGATTTCCTCATCCGTCAGCCCGTACTTGGCATAGAGCTTCTCGTCCGTCCATGGCTGAGAAAAATCCTGCATGGGCACGAAGGTATAGACCTTCTTCGTCGTGTTCTGCGAAGGCTTTTGCAACATGATCAGAAAGCGCGTCAGCTTGCAGGAGATGTAGGAGCAAACATTCTCAGCTTCGCTTTCCGACTTGAACGGGCCGATGCAGAGATAAGTTTCCGTGCACACCGAGCCGGGTTCTCCAACAAAAGGTCGACCTAGCACGGCCTTGGGCGGTGCATCGCGGCTGGCTCCTCCTCCTCCCCGGTCTCCATAGGCTTTGCCGATGAAGACTTTCCACGAGCCAATCAACTTGCCGGCGTCGGTCACGTCAGCGCGCGAGACCCAGCCCTTACCGCTTTGTTTGAAACCGGGCCCCCCGTTCCAGTAGGCGATGACATCGTTCTTGCGTTCAATCGAACGGACTTTGAAATTGGAGTTTAAGCCAAATGGCTTTCTGGAACTTACGAGTTTCGAGAAACGCTTGGCTTCGGGCAGCGAAAGCGAATAGCTATCCTCTTCTGTTCTGTTTGTTTTGTGCTCTTTTGTGCGCTGCTCTGCCGCAGCAATCTTTTTCAAAATAGGAACGGCCTCGCTGTAGCGGATGAACACATCCGACCCCGGCTCCATCAGGGGCCGTGTGGCGCTGGACAAAACTTTGCCTTCGTAATGCGTGACCACCTCGCAGTCGCCGGGATGTTCCCGCTCCCAGAGAAAGTAGCAAACGCCGCCCTGGATAGCCACGCCGGGGAAAGCTTCGCCGACCAACCAGTAGTCATGAATCACGCGCGTGCGGTTGTCGGCGAGCATGGCCTCGCGGAAATCGTCCAAGCCCTTGCCACCGGCAAACCAGCGGGAGGGAATAACCAGAGACAGATAGCGCGGTTCGAGCTTCTTGGCCTGCTCGACGAATAACTGGTAAATCGGCGCGGCGCTTGTGCCATGGCCGCGTCTGCCGTCGTGTCAGAGAGCCGGGGTAGAGATTGGTACAAGATCCAGTTCTGGCAGCCTAACAATGACTTTGAAATGAGCTGGCTCCTCACGGGGCGGGAGGTGGCGTTCGTGACGCAGGTGAATGTCCCGGTCGGCGGCTCTGGGGACAGCTGGAGCCTTGCGGACGTCGCCCTGGATGTTGCCTTTCTGCTGCGCACCGCCAACGATGTGTGGAAGACCTTTGACATCTATGGGGAGGCGGCGGTGGCATTTGAACTGAAAGTGGGAGGCCTGAGTCTTTACCAGGGAGACCGAGGATACTATTCGATTTTCTACAACAGTGACCTGTTTATCGTGCCGTCCATAATTAGGGGCGTCTCGGGTGTGGGGTCGGCTGGAAGGGCCGAACTGGAAACAAACTTTGTTTCGAGAACCAAGGATCTCCCGGATACCGTCGC
This sequence comes from Acidobacteriaceae bacterium, assembly GCA_003132405.1. GTDB lineage: Bacteria > Acidobacteriota > Terriglobia > Terriglobales > Acidobacteriaceae > Acidiflorens. The sequence continues at coordinate 4,556 of PKXQ01000132.1, forward strand.
CATTATTGCAAACCAGTTGCTGCGGGACCTTGGCTACTCCGCAGACTTGAACACCGCCCGAATTGAGGTAGCTAAACTCCTAACGGCGGTAGACCAAATCTACTCTCCCAGATAATTTTGTCATCATGCCCGCGTCTTAAGGGATCGCCCCCTGGGCCCCGCTATTATTCTTCCTCTAGGCCAACCTACAATTCTCGGTTCTTCCGTGACCATCATTGTGAATAGGGGACAGAGGCAAGAACAGCGGATAGCCGAGGAGAAGAATGCTGTTATTCTGCCTTCCCCACCAGTATTTGTGCGGCCCGAGCAGCCGCCAAGAAACCGGGCAGTTTTTGCGGTTGCAATCGGCTGCAAATGTTGACAAATTATTTTGCTGAGCGGGAGGGCCTGTCCGCCTTTCCGCAGTCCCACTCTATGTCTTGCTGGGAAAATATAACCCCTTCAAGAGTCTCTCAGGTCTAATGTCGAACGTATCGCAAATTCTCAGAAGTGTTGTAAGCGTGATCGGGCGACCTGCCTCAATCTGCTGCCAGTGCCGCGCCGAGAATCCGAAGCTGATCATGTCTTCTTGGCTGTAGCCACCGTCAGCGCGCAAAGCCCGAATGCGTTGACCCAAAGCACGGAAGAATTTGTCTTGACCCGCCACCCTCTGGTTTGTAGAGTGTGACGTGCAAATTCACCACGAGCAGATTAGCGTGGTCTTTCAAAGGAGAACTGTGTGAAGCGGTTGGCAGTGATGTTGCTATTTTCTATTACCGCATTTGCCGGGGAGAATCGTGACAACATGTATCCCTTGGAGCTTCAGATAAAGCATTCCAGTCCCGGCTACATGACTTTCACTGATGGGGCGTCCGAATATAACGTATCGTGCCACCGAATGCCCTCTGTGGGCCATTTTTTGTTCCCCGGAGGAGGCTTTTATGGGCTACACGAGTCCAAAAGAAAAGACCTTTGTCTCGACTACCCCATAGGAACGCAGTTCCGAGCGCGTATCGTGGATAACAAACTGGAAGGCGTCGCTAGCGCTTCTTCGGGAAGCAGAGACTTCAGCTATAAGCTCATCTCGACGAATAAATCAGTTGCCGCGAATCAAATCAAATCCGACGCCTCCGCAGCCCTGCTGGGAGCGACATTTGCGAATTCAAAAGAAGGTGGGGTTGAGATCACAGGGTTTCTCCCGAACAGCCCGATACAGGCTGCGGGTTTGCACGTTGGTGATGTCATCAAAGCTGTTGACCTCAAACCTGTGAAAACCGCTGAGGACTTTCGCGAAGCCGTCGCAGCCCTAGAGCCGGGAGCGAATGTCCGCATCAGTTACGTCTTTTTCTATTCCAACCAGTGGTGGGTAAAAAAAGAGGTAAACATCAGTCTTGCGAGGTGAGGCGGACAGGCGGGGCAAGAGTTAAAATACGGACACCATACGGACACGTTGTCCGTTTAGAAAACTTAAAGGAATCAAAGAACCGGAGAAAACCAGCATGAACACTGTATAAAAGATGGTGAGCGCGGTAGGAATCGAACCTACAACCTACTGATTAAGAGTCAGTTGCTCTGCCAATTGAGCTACGCGCCCACTGCCAACGGCAGGGTGGGAACATTTTTTGATTATAGCATCCGGTTTGCGCGCGTCCGCTCTATGCCGCGTGCAGCTTAGAGTCTGATCGCAGCGGAAATCGCGCGGCCCGCAGCCATCTCGTGATCATGCCGAGGCAGCCTCGCGGCTGGGCTCCGCCGAAGCAGACTGCACAGCCGTAGCGGGTTTTCGAAACGGTAGCAGATCTGCCTGAGTCTGCGCTCGCCGCTCGATCCTTCCGATCACCGGCCGCTCGTGCGAGCCCACGACTGAGACAGACACGAATCTGTTTTCGCTCAACAAACGATCGATCAAGCGGAGCTGCCACGGACGCAGCACTTGCTGCGGCAGCGAGAAGAAATTTCGGAACGTCCAAATCAGATAAGCGCGCTGCGCGAAATTCGGTTGTACATATCGGGGACCGATTGGCGTGTCCAGTTCCAAAACGCCATCGGTGAGTTTTTCAATCCACATGTCCTAGCCACCTGGGGGAAAATCTACTCACTCCACATGTTCCAAAGTGGGACATTATTGCACCGCAAACAGAGCATTGGAAGCGATCTTTTTATCATTTGGTACAAATTATTTATGTCGGCTGTTTCAAGTTGAGAAAAGCGGGCTACGGCTGAGGCCTTGTCTGAGACCCCCTCCGGCAGTTTTTAGCTGATTTCAGGCAGCAGTGCGATGCGGTCGAAAGTGGCGGCGATGCCGAGGCTCTTGCCCTCGGATTTCTCCACGCGAAGGACTGAAGCCTGGCACAGCGTCCATCCGCCAGGGCCCAATCCCAAGTCAGGAGGCAGCATGATCACCAGTTCCAGCTTCGATCCTGGCTTCATGGCTGACTCGGAGTAGAGAAAAATTCCCGACGAACTCAAATCACGCGTCAAGCCCCCGTGCTCTTCGCCGTCGTAACGAACCTTCACCGGTACGCGAACGGGCACGCGCTGGCGCGAACGCCTTTCGTTGGTTGTGGGCGAGGGGGGCGTCGTTTTCTCCATCATGATGTGTGGAAGTGTAACCCAATCTGGGGAGAACGTGCGAACGGTAGAATCGCGAAGGGCCACTGGCAAGTAAAAACGCTCCTCCGCAAAATCCGCGAGAGGAGCCGGGGAAGAAACCTTTCCTGACCGAGGCGCCAGAGCTAGAACGAGAAGCGCGCGGCCACCTGAATATCCCGAGGTCCACCGCCGCCCAGAAACGGGTTCTGCGCTCCTACGTCCGGGGTGACGGTTAGCGGGAAGAAGCCAGTGCCTTGGCCCGTATTCGGATTGATGCCGTTTTGGTTCCACAGCACATTGAAGCTCGGCAGAACCGGATTTGCGAAATTGGGATGGTTGAAAAGATTAAAGAAATCGGCGCGCAATTGCATGCTGACGCGTTCGGTCAACTTCGTATCCTTGTTTAACGAAAAATCCAAGTTGCGATAGTGGGGGCCGTAGAATCCGTTGCGCGCCGAACTGCCGAAATGATAATTGCCGGAACACGCAAAGGTCGGAGGAGTGCCGACTGGCCCTCCCGTGCACGATGCCGCGAACGCGCTCAAGTTGAGGTAGTTCGTAGGTCCGCTGCTGCCGGCGAAAGGATTCCCCACCAAGTCCGGCCGTTCATAATACTCACCCGTGTTATTGAAATTGTCGTAGTCGAGGACGCTAAAAGGCATACCAGTGACCAGCGAAACCACGCCGCTGATGCTCCATCCGCCACTCACTAAGTGCATCGAGTGCGCTTCGGGAATTCTGTAGTCCCAGAGCCAACTGAATCGCTGCCGCACATCGAATCCGGAATTGCTGCGGTCGCCGCGGGGGTTAAAACTATTTTGCGGCTGCGCCTGGAAGGGCGTGTAGTCCTGACCATCGCTGGCCGTATCGATGGAGTGGCTATAGGTGTAGTTCGCAGTTGAAGTGAAGCCATGAAGATCGCGCACATTCAAGCGCATTTGAAGCGAGTTGTAGTTGGAAATTGCCGAGGATTGAAAATCGAGGACGTAACCATATGGCAATCCAAGGGCGGTGAGCGGCCTGACTCCGGTCGCGGGATCTCCCTGATTGAGATCGATGAAGCGAAACAGTTTGCGGCCAGACGATCCTACGTAGGCGATCGAGACCGCAGTCTTCGAATTCACCTGCTGCTCAATGTTCAGATTGTAGTTCTGCACGTAAGGCGTACGCAGATGCTGGTCAACCGTGAATACGTCGACTGGTCCGAATCCGCCGTAGATCGGCCCGGTACACAAACTGCTGTTAGGCACCGGAATAGCACCGTAACCGCCGCACACCTCTGGCTGCAAGACGTTCGTTCCCGCTAAAGCCGAACCGTAACTAATCGGGCTGGGCCCCACATCGTTAAACAGAGGGCCGGCGTTGGAGGAAACATATGGGATCTGGCCAGCGAAGAAATCCTGCGAAAACGCGTCATACGCGAACCCGTACCCGAGGCGGAAAACAGTTTTCCCGGTTCCGAATACGTCATATGCGGCGCCGAACCGCGGCGAGAAATTATGATAGTCCTTCGGGTAGAGGCTGCTCGGCGCGCCGCTTGTTCCAACCTCCACTAGATCGTACGAAGAGTTCAAGATGCTGAACAGATCGTTCTTCTCCCCGATTACTCCGTAGTAGTCCCAACGCAATCCGTAATTCAAGGTGAGGCGGTGGGATACGCGGAAGTTGTCCTGGAGATAGAAAGCGAAACTATTCTGATAGGTGTGGCGATGCGAGGAGCCGGCGGTCTGGCTACCGCCGCCCGTGATATTGCCCCCGAGAAAGTCGCTAAGCGAATTGAAATCCAGTGTGCCGCGATGGTTCAAATCAAAGTACTGATTGACCGTGGTGCGGCGAAACTCGTAGCCAAACTTCCAATTGTGCGAGCCTCGGTTGTAGGCAAAATTGCTCAGGTAGTGCACATTGCTGTCGACCCGTCCACGCGGATCCGACTTGCTGGATCCCATCCCTGCAAAACCACCGACATTTATTACCGGCAATCCATTGTCGACACTGGTGAAATCCGCATTTGTAGTATTCAAGCCAAGGCTGGCGGGGTTGAGGCTGCTGTCCTGCGCCGAGAATGTTTCCGCAAAACGATTCCATCCGCCACGAATCTCCGATAGCAGCCGCGGCGTAATTACATGCGTGTACGAGAGAGAAACGACCTGCACCCGTGTCGGGACAACCGTGTTGAATCCCGGAAGCACGTCTCCTCCGACAATTGCCAACGGAGCGCTTTGGCTGCTGTCGCCAAAATAATAACGACCCGTGAGCAGGTCGTTATTCCCGATATGCTGATCTATCTTTGTGATGAGGCTGTCGAGCCGGTTGGTGGATGGGGCGTTTACCTCTTCGGTGAAGGAACCATCGAGATTGTTTCCCGTGGCGGGAAGAACTCCCCATGGATTCGTGTTCAGAATATTTTGGATGATCGGATTGATGCCGCCGACGACTGCGGCCGCCGTGTTGATCTCTGCTTGCGATGGAATCGTCGCCTGCGAAGGAAACCCGACGATTTCCCGCTGCCCTTCGTACGAAAAGAGGAAAAAAGTCTTGTCCTTAATGATTGGACCGCCCAGTGATCCGCCAAACTGGTTGTTGTGGAATGCATTTTGCGGCGCGGGACTGGCGTTGAAGTAATTCCGCGCATCGAGCGCGTTGTTGCGAAAGTATTCAAACACCGACCCATGAAGGCTATTGGTTCCCGACTTCGTTACGATGTTGACGATCGATCCTGAGTTCCTTCCATACTCGGCCTCCGTGTTATTCAGAATCGCCATCTCCTGGATCGCGTCCACGGGCAGCAGCGTAGCCGGAATCCCGAATACTCCGCCTTCGTTAATGGCATTGTCATTGCGGAAACCGTCATTCATATCTGTACCGTCGAGCAAAAAGTTATTCGACCGCCCGCGATTGCCGTTTACCGAAAAAACTCCGAACGAGCCGGGAGAATCGTTCACCGAACTGGGATCGGCATTCGCTCCCGGAACGGCCGTCAACATCTTCATGAAATCGCGCCCATTGACCGGCAGATCCTTGAAATCTTCCGCCTGTATCGTCCCGCCGAGCGTGTTGCTGCTGGTTTCAACCAGAGGCACGTCGGCCTGCACTTCCACTCTCTCGTCGACTCGTCCCGGCGTCATCGTTAGATTTGCGCGCTGCGGGCCTTCAACCGCTACCACGATGTTGGTCGCCGTCTGCGTGCGGAAACCTTCCTTAGTGGCAGTGATCGAGTAATTGCCCAGCTGCAACTCGCTAAAACTGTAGTTGCCATCCGTGTCGGTGATGCTCTCGCGCACCAGTCCCGTGTCGGTATTGGTGGCGCTGACCTTGGCCCCGGCGACCGAGGCTCCGGTCGCGTCGGTAATCGTTCCCAGAATTCCGCCGCGGAAGCTCTGCCCAAACGCGACTCCCGCCAACACCAACACTACTAGCAACATCCATCGCAGATTCATTGCTTCTTCTCCTTGGCGCGATTCCCTTCAGCGCGAGTCGTCGCGGACAGCGGAGCGAACGCTCGCTCTACGACCGCGAAATAGGGCTTCTGCAAGATCGCGGAATTATAAACGAGTACGCACGAAAGATCAGCGTTCAACTTCACGGAAAGAAGTAATGGAAAGGATCAGCAGAAAGAATCTGAAGGCGAGGACTAGAAGCTGAAGGCCACGCCGCCGCGGACCGAGCGCGCTGACTGCACCAGATAAAGCGTGCGGCCATCCCGGCCCATCACCGGCACATAACCCTGCGCAAGGAGGTTTCGCAGGTCCATCAGAATTTCCAGGTGACCGGCAAAAAACCGGGCGGGAATCGGTTGCCGCAGACAAACGTTCAAATAAGGATAAGCTTGGCCCGGTGAGGTGTCGAAGAGATCGACCGGAGTCAACGCGCGCCCGCCAGTATGGCGATACGACGCGGTCCAATGTGTCTTCGACTTGGGAATCGATCCGCTGAACTTCGCGGCCACGGCTTGGCGCCGCTCAGCGCGAATCCACTCGCGCGCGTCCTCCAGCTGAACATCCGGACGCGACAGGTCGAGCACGCTCCCGTAGGAATACTCTAAGGTCGCAGCCAGATCGGAGTATATCTTCTGCTGCAACACCGCGCGCATGCCGTTCGTGGCGAAATCGTTCCCCTGATAGCTGAAGGTGCCGGAGTAAATGTCTGGCAGCACATCACCCAGTTCCGCGGTATTTTCGGCGGCCGACATTTCGCCCACTCCGGATAGCACGGGATCGACGAGGTGGTCCGAATAATATGCCACTTGCATGCTGGTTCGGCCGACGCGCTGGGAGAGCGATATTTCCTGATGATGAGCCCTCTCAACTGCCGGAGTAAAGCTCGTAATGCTCATCCGCGGCGCGGTCTCGCTTAAATCTGCCGAAGTCGACTCGATGCCATCGTCCAAATGATTCTCGACGCCCGTATGCGGAACCGAGCTGGCATATTGATATTCGACGACGGTGTTCGGAGTAAGGTGCAAGTCTGCCGATCCAAACGGCTTGAACGCGCGCACCCGCCCCATAAACTGAATGGTTTGTAATTCGCTTCCCAGCTTCATCTCCAACCGGTCACCGAGCACGACTCGATCGGAGCTGGTCACCGAAAGCGCTTGCAGCGACTCGTCCAGCATGTCATTGGTATCAGGCGAATTCAGCCGCAGAACCGTGATCGCCACCGAAGGCTCAAAGACTCCGTTGAAGCGATTGGTATAGGTGGTGCGCAAAACGGCTGAGGGAATACTCTGGCCGTCCGCGTCATAGCCAAGATTGCCATTGAGTCGAAGTGTGCCGCTCGACAACAGCGACCGCTCGACGGCGAAACCGGCCGTCATGTCGGAGGGACTGCCAAAACCCTGGCTCGGCGATCCGCCGAGAAGCGTGATAGCACCTTTCAAACCGTGGGACGCGTTTCCGCTCTGCTCGACTACCGTCGTTCCATCTGGAAGCACGCGCAAGATAGGACGGTTGGCGACAGAGCGCAGCGTCCACTTCCAATCGTCATCGTCCACCGGGCCGCGCAGCGGCACCAATTGAATCGCCTCAAAAAGCGTGGTCAAGGTGACGTTGACCATCAACCTTGCGCCCGGGCGCAGGCCGATTTTTTCTCGCAAAGTAGGCAGGAATGACGGCGCGCTTACCTTGACGCTGTAGGTTCCGGGAAGCAGGCTTGAAACCGAGTAGAAGCCACGATCGTCGGTAAAAACCTTGAATGTAAAAGCCTTGAGCGCCTGGGCTGTCGAACCGAGAATCTCCACTGCGGCGCCCATTTGCGGCGCGCCGCTACCGTCGCGAACGTATCCAGATATCGCACCCGAGACTGCGCCGAAGGCAGTTCCCGACAAGATCGGCAAAACCGCGACTGCAGCCACGGCCACGACGATCATCCGGAACCCGAGCTTTTGAAACATTCTCGCCCACCACCTCTGGGAACCAGGCAGCCGTTTACTCGACAGCGAAAGTAGCCGTCGGGCCCACTGTCTGCTTGGATAGGTTGTCGTTCACTTTGATCTCGATCTTGTACAAGCCCGGGTGCAGGTTCGCGGCAGAAAGTGTCTTCTGCAGCGTAACCTGGTCGCCCACATTCCCCATTGTGTCGGTCGACTCAACTGTGTGGATGACAGCCTTGTTGCTGGCGTCGGTGACATTGTACTCGAATGTGGCCGAAGGTTTATGGGTCTTTTCGTCCACGCTGAGATTGTAAACCTGCATCCAGAAATTCAGCTTCTGGTTGCGCTTGAAGGAGATCGGCTTGCCATCGGAAGACGCGACGCGTGGCCGCACTTTAGTAGTCCCGATCACGAAGTTACCGGTGCCGACATTCTTCGTCGCGACCGGCTCCATCTGATCGGCGATGATGAGCGTAGAGCTACTCAGCTTATCTTCGCTGAAGTCCGGTATTACGATCGCGCGCTCCCAACTCCCTGTGCGGTCCCCGTTGACATCCTTCACGACGATGTCGAGACGGTAGCGATTCTGGCTCATGCGCAGCGGCAAAGCCTTCCAGTACACCGAAGAATTTTCGGCCGTCTTGGGAAGCAATTCCACAGGTACGTCGACCTGTACTGTGTCTTCAAAGGTCTGCACGATCTTTCCCGTAAGCGTTGTCACGCGCCCGAAAATATTGACCGTGCCGCGTTCGATTCCTTCCTTGTTCTGGAAAGTGATGTCGCGGTTCTTGATCTGAATCGTAACCGGAACGAGCACCGTGTCGCCGGTGACCCTTACGAAATCCGCGCGCACGTCAAAGGGCATGAGGTTGACGCTGATCTTGTGGCTGACCACCTCTTCCAGATCTTTGAACTTGACCGCCGGAGCCGCCTGCAATTTAGCAAACTGCTCCAGGCGATCGAATTGCTTCGACTGCAAATCCTGATTGAAGGGTCCGGCGCCCAACTGTTCTAACCCGCCATTGGTAAAGCGACTTGACTTGTTCGCCATGCCCATTTGCTCATACAAGGTCAGGCCGGCATTCGGCGTCATTTTCAAGGCGTCTTTTTCTGAACGATCGAGCGTCATGTGATAATCGCCGCACATGCAAGTATCGACAAACTCGATCATCACTTCCTGCCCGATCCCCTCTATGTAGCGATAGCGCCAGGTTTCAAACGGGAAGGTAGAAGTCTCGCCCCCGCCTTCCTCCATTGGCCGCTCATAGCTGCCGCCGGAAGGATGCGAATCAATTTCGTCCGCCGGCCCGAACACGATGTACATGCGGCCGCGATCAGACTTCCAACCAGGAATGCCAGCAGCGAAATGCTCGTTGGCATATGCGATGCGACGGTAGTGCTCTTCTTTAAACTCGTTTTCTTCGGTGTCCGGCGTAGGATCGCGGCGCTGCCAGAACGCTTCGATAAACTGGTCGCGCTCTTCATCGTTCGACAGCTGCATGAACGCCGACTTTTCCTGGTCGGTAATGATCCAGCGCACATCCTCGTCGAGCCACTTGCGATAGGTCTTGCTTAACTCGATCCTGAGCGCCTTAGCATTGGCCTTTCTCTGTTTATCGGGAATCGGACGCTTGAGCGGGTCGACCTGGCTCCCCTGCGCAGTCGCGCCGTTATTGTCAACGTCTTTCGCGTCCTTGTCCTGAGCTTGAGACACGGCGGCAAAAGCCATCGACATTGCACCCGCCAACACCACTGCCGAGCAACGATTCAAGAAACCTGCAGAGAACATAGGAAGGCCAACCTCATGCGAAACACCAGTTGCCTAATTCTATGTTCATTGGATACAACAAGGCAAGGAGAAGTGGCTTGGCGCAAAAAGATTTCTTGCGCCCAAGTCGGCTGGTAAATCCCTTAAGAATCCGCGTCTTGCGTCGAGGTAGCTCGACCAGTTGCGGGATCTCAGATGGCGCGCCAATCGGAAATACTCAACCCATATCCCCAGCCGATTGACGGCAGAGCGCGATATAATGAATTGCGCCGCAGGTCTCCCAGCGTAAGCCGACCGAAGCAACATGGGATATGCCTGTTTCGCAGGATCTTGGGAACTTTCCTCCTCGCCTGAGCGTAACCACTGATGCGCAATCGTGGTGCGTTCGCGCCGTTCTGTTACCAGGACACGAGGCTAAGATTAGTTAAGGAGATGAGGCTTCCCGGCAATTTAGGGCTGCTTCAATAAAAAGAATTAGATCATCATCATGAAAACCTGGAAGAAAGTGTTGATTGGCGTAGGCGCAGCCCTGGTGCTGGTCGTCATCGTCTCCGTCACCGTCTACCAGAGCCGCAAAAACCTTGTGACGGTTCAGACTGGCAAGGTTCAAAAGCAGAATCTGGCCTCCATTGTGAGCGCCTCGGGTGAAATCAAGCCCAAGACTTACGTGAACATCGGAGCCAACGCTTTCGGCAAGATCATCAAGCTTCATGTCAAGGAAGGCGACCGCGTGACGAAAGGGCAGTTGTTGGCGCAACTCGAGAACGTGCAGTCCTCGGCCGACGTCAATGCCACACGCGCCTCAGTGCAGGCTGCCCAGACCGATGCCATAGCCGCCGACGCCGCTTTGAATACCTCTCTCGCGGACTTGAACCGGGCAAAATCCGACGCCGTCCACGCGAAACTCGATTGGGATCGCGCCCAAGGACTGTACAACGCGGCCTTGATCGCCAAGCAGGATTACGACATCAAGAAAGCTGCATGGGAGACCGCTGATGCCGGACTGGCCCAAGCCGAAGCCAAGGTTGCACAGGCGAGGGCACAGAAAGATTCGGCTGACAAACACATCTCGCAGAATGAGGCTAATCTCACCCGCGTCTCCGACGTCCTGCAAAAGACCACGTACGAAGCGCCTTTTGACGGCGTCATCACCAATCTTCCGGTGCGCGAAGGCGAGACGGTAGTCATCGGAATTCAGAATTCACCAGGCAGCACCCTGATGACGCTGGCCGACATGTCCGTGATCACATCTGAGGTCAAGGTGGACGAGACCGACATCGTCAACGTTCGCCTCGGCCAGCCCGCGGACGTGACCATCGACGCCATCCCTCACAAGGTCTTTCATGGTATCGTCAGCGAAATTGGCGACAATGCCATCGTCCGCTCAACTGGTGTAGCTACATCGCAGGCTACCTCGACGAGCGAAGAAGCGAAGGACTTCAAAGTGGTTGTGACGCTCACCGATCCGCCACCGGACTTGCGCCCCGGCCTCTCTTCGACGGCTAAGATTACGACTGCGGTTCGCGGCAGCGTATTGAGCATTCCTATTCAGGCGCTGACCGTGCGCACGCAGGCAGACCTCGCACCTAAGGACGCAAAGGGCAACAGCAGTAACAATGTGCAGGCCGCGTCCAGCGCGCCAGTCGACGCCGCCAAGCAAAAGGAAGAAGTGCAGGGAGTATTCGTGATCCGCAACAAGAAAGCTGAATTCGTTCCGGTCGATACCGGCATCAGCGGCACCACGGATATAGAGGTCCTCAAAGGCTTACAAGATGGTGACGAAGTAATCACCGGTAGTTATAAAGTTTTGCGTACGCTGAAGCCGGGCACGAGTGTCAAAATAGATAACTCGGTCCCGAAAAAAGAAGATGAGAGTAGCTAGTCTTGTATCAGGATTCGCTCTAAGTTTCGTACTAAGTTTCGTATCAGGGCATCGCTTTAGCGATGCGGAAAAGCGTCAGGAAGAAACACCCCCTTTAGGGGCTGGACATCTAACCTCTGACCAGTTGGAACGTCCAAGATAGAACGGCGATAGGAGCGTGCGTGCCCGAGCCCGAAGCGCATAAGGAGAACAAGATGGCGACCGCCGAAGTATACCCAATCGATAAGCCCGCGAATTGGGCTGCGCCCAACTCCTACATGATCTCCACCGAAGATCTGTGGAAGACCTATGACATGGGCTCCGAGCAGGTGCACGCGCTGCGCGGCATCAACCTCCAGATCCAACGCAACGAATACGTCGCCATCATGGGTCCGTCCGGCTCCGGCAAATCGACGCTGATGAACCTGATTGGCTGCCTCGATTCGCCCTCCAAAGGCCACTACTGGCTCAATGGACAACTGGTCAGCGAACTCGATGATGACGAACTCGCCCGCATCCGCAACAAAGAAATCGGATTCGTTTTCCAGACCTTTAACCTTCTGGCCCGCGCCACATCACTCCACAACGTCGAGCTCCCGCTGATCTATGCCGGAGTTCCCTCCGATGAGCGCGCCGAGCGCGCCAAGGCTGCGCTTACCTCGGTCGGCATGGAATCTCGCATGAACCACAAGCCCAACGAACTCTCCGGCGGACAACGCCAGCGCGTCGCCATCGCGCGCGCCCTCGTCAATAAGCCAGCCATTATTCTCGCCGACGAACCCACCGGCAATCTCGATTCACAAACCGGCAATGAGATCATGGCCCTCTTCGACCGCCTGCATTCCGAAGGCAACACCATCGTCCTGGTGACGCACGAGCACGATATTGCCGAGTACGCCCACCGCATCGTCTCCATCAGGGACGGCGTGGTCGCCAAGGACGAGGTAAAGCGGTAGGCTTAGGCTCATCCGGGTTACTCCGCGGCGTTAATTCTCCGCGTTTACTTCCCAGCGAGAAGTGATCGCTCTGCCTTCTGCGCTTCGGAGAGATTTGGCGAGAAGCGGGCCACTCGCTCGTAAATCGCCTTGGCTTCCTCTAGTTGTCCTTTCTGTTTCAGAGCATCGGCGAGCAACAGAAATCCCACATCGGTTGGCTCTATCGCCATCGCACGCGAGTACTGGCCAACCGCTTCGGTCAAGTCTCCATTTTTTTCCGCGATCAAGCCCAGTCCAATCATCGCCATGGTCCGATGGGGCGCCAACTGCAGAGCCGTTTCGTAGCATTGCTTCGCAGCCGCTAACTCACCCATTTGGCGATACGCCGACCCAAGATTGCCGTAGGCCCTGGCGCGGATGTCTACATCGAGCGCGTACAGAGTCACGATCCGATATCGATCAATGGCTGCCGATAGATTGCCCCGTCCGTGTTCATAAGCCCCGAGATTCAAATTAGCGGGCATATCATCGGCGCGAATCGCGAGCGCAGCCCGAAAATGCGCTGCCGCCTCATCTTTTCTGTCTTCCCCGAACAGGACCCCCCCTAAGTTATCCTCTGCCACGTAATTGTCGTGAGTAAGCGCCACGGTGCGCTCCCAAAATGACTGCGTATCGCGCCAATAGTCAACCTGCCTGTACGTGAGCATTCCCAAAACGAGCAGACACGAAACTGCTGGCAGCGCAAGCCACGCGTTCGGAAGTCGGTGAGCATGAGCCCAGTCGGCCACCTGCCAGGTCAACATCACAAACAAGCCAATGAACGGAATGTAGGCATAGCGATCCGCCATCGCCTGAGCGCCCACCTGGACCAGTCCGATCATCGGTACGAGGCTTCCCACAAACCAGAACCATCCAACCGCAAGGTGCCGTTGATCGCGCGCACGGATAACCCAGACGCTAACGAGCGCGATTAGAGATGCGGCCGCAGCTACTTCCCAGGTGGGATAAAGCTTCGTGGGATACGGGTACAGCACCACCAGCTTCGAGGGCCAGAACGCTTTTCCAAGATAGCTCGCGTAGGAGACGACGGCTGTCTCCACTCGCAAGAGAAAGCCGCATTGCGCAAGATTCCGAACCGCGCCTCCGGCTATCTGCGCCTTCATGGTTACCGCGGCGCTGGCAGCGGATAGCAGTAGCAATGGCACCTTCTCCAATACCAGCCGTCCCGCCGAGAATTTGGGGATATCAGCATGCAGAGGCGGTGGTCCGTTGACCTGCGGAGCACAAATTCTGCACAGCGGCCAGTAATCCAGCAGCAACAGCAACAATGGAAATGCGATCACCTGTGGCTTGGCGAGCAGAGCACACGCAAACAAAAAGGCCACAACACTGTAGCGGCGCAGCCCGGGTCCGCGCGCGTACCAATAGTAAGCATGGAGGGCGAGCAAAAACAGCAGCGTACTCAACACGTTCTTCCGCTGGGCCGCCCACGCCACGGACTCGACATTGATAGGGTGAAGCGCAAACAATGCGGCAACCATTAGGCTGCGCCAGCAGAATCCAGTGGCCCTCTGCAGCAGTAGAAAAAGAAGACCGGCGTTCAGCGCATGAAGCAAGACATTTACATAATGATGCCCGGCAGGGTTGAGACCGAAGAGTTGGCAGTCGAGAGCATGCGAAAGCCAGGTCAGAGGATGCCAATTCGCGAAGAAATAAGTGGTGAAGGCCCATTGCACAGTCGCCCACGTCAAACCGGCCCTCACATGAGGGTTGTCAGTAATGTATTCACTGTCGTCATATCCGATGAATCCATTGTGGATTATGGGGTTATAGCAAACCAGCACAACCGCCACCAGCAGCAGGCAGAATACCGCCGCTCGCCGCGCCAGCGATCTTTCTGAGGACGGCGGGGTTCCTGCCTCTTCCAGACGTTTCATTACCGCGGCGGAAGACGAGCTCATGGGTGCAACTATTGTGACGAAGGCGGCGGCGCTTCGCGAGAAGAACTGTTATGCGGGGGTTCCGTTGGTCATGATGGGAGGCGGGAGAGTCGCCCCATCTAGCGGGGATTCGAAGATGAGGCCGTCGCGATACTGGCTACTCGCGACCCAGTATTACCTCGATGACTTTCCCCGCAGGCGTCGAGAGCGGCCAAAATCAATCTCGCAAAGCACTGCCCCGAATCATGAACTGGCTAGTCGGATTTATTGCTGCTGCGTACTCACCGTGCTCGCCTTCTGCACCGCTTCCGACGGCGCAATTCCCGTCGCTCCCGCCACAAAGAAATTGTGGTCGTAAAGATTGCGGTACATGCGGCCTGCAATTTCCGCCGCTTTGGGCCCGAACGTAGGCCGTCCGCCCTGCAGGAAAACAACGGTGACGATGCGTCCAACTTCAGTGTTCGCGTAAGAGGCGAACCATCCAAAGCGTGTGCCGGCGTGCGAACAAGTGCCGGTCTTGCCGAGAATCGATTCTTCGTTGAAGTTCAAGCGCACGCTGCGCGCCGTGCCGTAAGCAACCGCTCCCGCCATGCCATCGGACAATTCCGGAATCACCGGCTCGATATCGAGATGCCGCTTGACCCGCGGCTGAAAGCTGGCAACCGCCTCAGGGCTGGTCGGATGTTGCAAGTAATAAAGTGTCCCGCCATTCGAAATCGCCGTGACCAGCGCGCCCAGTTGCAGAGGAGTCATCGAGATCCCTTCGCCAAAAGAGCACATCTTGCTCACGCCGCCCAGCTTCGGAGAGATTTCTTCCTCTGGATACGTGCCCAACTGTTCGCCCGGAATGTGATAGCCAGCGAGTTCGCCGAGCCCAAACTGATGTGCGTAGTACTGCACCTTCTCGAAACCGAGCTTGCGTCCCACTGCTTCAAAGTAGGCGTTGTTCGAATGCGCCAGCGCTTCTGTAAGATTCATACGGCTGCGCCCGCCCAGCGAAACTTCCGTTTGCTCGTCGATCACACCCTCGCTGAGAGCGGCAAGAGCGACAGAAAGCTTAATCGTCGAGCACGGTTGCGCACCGCTCGAAAGCGCCAACCGCTGATTGACCATCGCCAGAATGCGTCCGCTGGTCGGCTCGATCGCGACTACCGTGCCGTTCATATTGCCCAGCGCGTCGATCGCAGCCTGGCGAACAACCGGATCTTCGCCAGCAGTCACGTCACCGTCAGCGATCTCGGATGCGAAGGAACTGGTGTGGAAGCGCTCGTAATAATGATGGTGGCCCGGCGCGCCCGAGCTCACCGAATGCGTACCGATAGTCGCGGTCGCGGCAAAGTGTGAACGTGGAGCGCGGCTCCGCGCCAGCGTCCGCATGCGTCGCTTCGCATGCTGATTTTCCGTGAGGTTGTGAGTTTTCTTATGCGGCGTGACCGCGCTGGGATTCACACTGGCAGCGATGCTAGTCGCTTCCAGCAGCATTGCCAATCCTAAGAAAAGTGCGAGACGAACAAAACAGGCGCTGTACTTCACTTCACCATCCCCGGTCGTAGGCGACCAATCCCTTGCCTGTTGTACTTATCGGCATTTGTTGGCCTAGTGATTAAGATGCAAGAGTTTGGCCAAATCGCTCGCGGGAGGCCCATCCCCATGCAACTGTCCGATAGTAGGCGATTTACGCGTTTTGAAGCAAGATCAAAATAGAAATTCATAGAATCAGAATCTTCCCTATAACTATCTGAATAAATTGCCTTTAATCCATTTTCGCGAAAAGGACACCCACCTTAAGTAACCAGTTCTCACATTACTATCAAGCGGCGACCGCAACTGCAATATTTTGCGCAGCACAGGCCCACGGTGGCCAACACTTGCGAAGACGGTCATCGCCGCGAAACACTCCGCTATGAGAGAATCCCGGGGCGCGCTTTTCTAAAATCTTTCGTCGGCGTATCCTACCCGGTAAGCTCAGGTTCGCATCACAAACAGTTGTCAGGTAGGAGGAGTTATGGAAAGGCTTCCGCTCACGCTTTCTTTCCTCGCTCTGCTTCTGGCTGCGTCTCTCGCGTTGTCCTGCGGAGCGAGTCAGAGCCAAAGTAATCTTCAATCCCTTGCGGTGAATCCCTCAAACGCCGACGCGCAGTCCTATCCGAACGGAGAGGTACCGTTCATCGCGACTGGATACTACAGCAATCCGACCCACACGCTCACGCCGCAATCGGCCAATTGGGTAGCCTGCCAAAAAGGTTTACCTACGACGGATGTAACGGTCACAACGGCGGGGGTCGCAAAATGTGTGGGCGGAGCGGTGGGCGCGTACGCAATCAGTGCGTGGGACACTTTGATTAGCCCCGGCGTTCTTAACTGTCCCACGAACAATGCTTGCGGAGGGGGTTGCACTGTCGTCGGCACCGCGCAACTCACCTGTCCCTAGGGTCAGGCTGCGGTAGAATCCATCACGGCCGCAGAGACAACTGCGCACGCTACGGAGGTCCGCATCTTGCGAACGTCGCTCGTGATGGTTTTCGTCGCCATTGGTTTAGCTGTTCCTCTTTTCGCCCGGTCCGCTGCGCAAACCCTCGACGCACGCCGCGCCGAACTCAATCGCCTTCTAGCCGATGAGTGGGAGTACACGCTCCGCACCCAGCCCGAACTCGCCACTCAGGTAGGCGACGACCGCTACAACGATCGCCTCAGCGATTTCTCCGGCAAGGCCATCGCCGACGATCTCGAACACACGCACCAGGCTCTCGCGCGCTTCGAGGCAATCGACGCCACTGGCTTCCCTGAGCAAGACCGTCTCAACCACGCGCTCATGCTGCGCAGCCTTCACGAGACACTCGACTCCGCTCAATTCAAGGACTGGGAGATGCCCGCGACGCAATTTGGCGGAATTCACCTCGGCTACGCCTCGCTTCCCTACGATTCGCCGTTCCGCAACGTAAAGGATTACGAAGACTACATCTCCCGCCTGCACCAGATTCCGCGCGTGCTCGATCAAGCCATGGGACACATGCGCGAAGGCCTGCGTGACCGCCTCGTACCGCCGAAGTTTCTGCTGGAAAAAGTCTCAGACCAGGCGCAAGGTATTGCCGACGATTCGCTCGACAAAAGTCCCTTCACCGAACCGCTGCGCAAATTTCCCTCTACCATTTCTGAGAACGACCGCAAGCATCTCCGCGACGAAATCGAAAGCGCGGTTAAGAACGATGTCGCCCCGGCCTACGCGAAGTTCGCCAAATTCGTGCGCGAAGATTACGCCCCTCACGGCCGCCTCGATCCCGGCGTATGGGCCTTGCCCGACGGAGAAGCGCGCTATCGCTTCGCCGTCCGTCACCAGACCACCACCGATTTCACGCCCGACCGCATTCACGAACTCGGCCTGAAGAGCGTCACGGAAATCGAAACCCAGATGCTCTCCATCGCCAAGGCACAGGGATTCGCCGATCTGAAATCGTTCAACGATCACATCAAGCAGGATCCCAACCTGCACGCGAAATCAGGCCAGCAGTTATTCGATCTCTACTCGCACTATCGCGACCAGATGTATGGCAAACTGCCCCAACTGTTCGGCCGCCTGCCGAAAAACAAGCTCGACGTGGTGAAGATGGAAGAGTTCCGCGCCGCCTCCGCTCCTCCCGCCGATTATTCCATCGGCGCCGGAGACGGCTCGCGTCCCGGCCGCATCAACGTCAATGAATACGCGCCCGAGAAGCGCAATCTACTCAACGTCGAAGCCATTGCCTATCACGAAGGCGTCCCCGGCCATCACCTGCAATTTTCCATCGCGCAGGAACTCACCGGCCTGCCGCCCTTCCGCAAATTCAATCTCGATCTCAATGCCTACACCGAAGGTTGGGCCTTCTACTCCGAGCGCCTGGGAAAAGAAGTCGGCTTTTATCAAGACCCCTACAGCGAATACGGCCGCCTGCAGAATGAAATGTGGCGCGCCGTGCGCTGGGTCGTCGATACCGGAGTCCACTCCCAGCACTGGACCCGCCAGCAGATGGTCGACTTCTTCCACGAACACACCGCCATGGACGACGAAAACATCAACACCGAAGTCGATCGCTACATAGCCTGGCCCGCGCAGGCGCTGTCTTACAAGATGGGACAAATGAAAATTCTGGAACTGCGCGAGCGCGCCCAAAAAGAGTTAGGCCAGAAATTTGACATCCGCGCCTTCCACGACGCGGTCCTCGATCAGGGTCCGTTGCCGCTCGATGTGCTGGAAGCGAAGATAAACACGTGGATCGCCGCCAGCAGGTAGCGCCGCGAAGCGCGGGAGAATTTGTATGCACATTTATGTACTTGCAGAGAACTGATAACCATGAGCACCGTAAGCGAAGTCGGGTTGGCGAAGCAGTAAACTGAGTGCCGGCCCAGAATCCTGTCAAGCCCCGTTTTGCGACGTTCTGCTCGCAACCCAATGAATCGGCAACGAAAATAAAGTAGAAAATCGTGTCGGTGTGGGTGGGTCGGAATTGATATAATTACAATAGAAGATCAAGGGTGACGGGAACTCTCGCCACCCTTTTTTCATGGAGAGATCGTCGAAGCCTCGATGCTTCTTAGATCTCCCGTAAATCCTTATTCATATTTTACCGTTAAGCCCCGCGAAGTCAAAGATTTAGCGCCAATTTCCCGCTAAATTGAGGTTTGTACGACCTTGTTTTTCCGCCAGAGATGAGCGTGAACGGTTACCTTTACATGGTTTACGATTGTTTCCTCGATGACAGTAAAGACGCCAAGCAGTCGCAGTTGTTCGTCTCGGCGGGCTTTTTTGGAACCCGCGTCGATTGGTCGAGTCTTCGCAAGGCGTGGAGCAAAGTTCTTGACGATAAGGGAGTCGGATATTTTAAGAGCTCTGAATACAATCACCTTACCGACCAGTTCGCCAGATTCAGAACCAAGGCCTACCCGCCACCCACCGGCAGGGATGCTGCAAAAGAAATAAAGCTGGCCCTCCAACAAATAGTCAAAGACCATCCTTTCATCAGGGGGATTGCTGTCTCCATCGTCGTTCCCGAGTACGAGAGGATTTGTTCGCGTCCAGAGGCAACCGGAGTATTCGGCGGCGATCCTTATCATCGCGCACTCGAAAGCATCATGTTTGAAACCGTCAAGATTATCCGTGCGCGACCAGGACACAACATGGTCGCCTTTGTGCATGACGACGAGTCCGACTTTGAAACACTCCATGCCTTATACAGAGGATTCAGAAAGAAGAATCCAAAAACGGCAAAATTTATTGGTGGATTCATGCCACTCAGCGACAAGGACCATCCCCCTCTCCAAATGGCTGACATGATCGCCAACAACACTCTAGAGGTTGGAATTGATCGCATACATAAAGGCGAAATCGACAAGGCTAAGATTGCCATGAAAGAGAACGTGAATAAGCTATGTTTTTGGGATGAACACTACATGCTGAGCGTCTTGAAATCCAATCTTGCGTTCAACGGTCGGCCAATTCCTTTCGACATCAGCGGTGACGAATACGGATAAAGGATGATCTGTTTTGCATCTCCGAGGGATAGGACAATGGACAACGATCTGCTTTCTCGCCGTCTCGATAAACTTGAATATCAACTGAGCCACTGGCGCGTGCTAGCGGTTCTTCTCCTTGTGCTCGCTGTACCAACGGTGCATGCGCGCGACAAGGCGCCGTATCAGACTGCGAAGCTGATTGACGTAAGAGCCTATCCCACTGGCGGGGGAGCGGCGCGTGCTCAATACTCATTCTGCCTTGCGATTCAACTCCAGGACATCTCCTACATTGTCCACTACCAGACGCTCTCACGAGGCAGTTACCAGCCCACGAATCTGGTCGTCGGTGACCCTATTGAAATCAAAATCAAAGACGACAATCTATATTTCAAGACCGGAAAGAAATCACCCGACGATGACGCTAAAGCTGATATCACGCGACGGGAACGAATCACGCCCGACAGTAAATCCGCTACCTGCGCAATGCCTGTCGCAGTAGATCATTAGCTCACGTACACTTATCGTGGAACTTAGGGAATCCCAAGTGACGGTACAGACTAAGTGCTTCATCGGACTTTCGGATATTGTCGCTTTGCGCATCGACTGCAAAAAATGCAAGGCCCTGTTTGTCTTCCCGTTCGAAGGATTCCGTGACATACCTCAGTCATGTCCCAATTGCGAGCAGGAATTCGCCGGATTCAACGACAATGTAACGCGACATACGTTCCGCGAGTTCATGAAGGCGATCCGCGCCGTAGGCAGCCTGACAGAGAAATCCGCATTCTCATTTTCGATGGAAATCACGCCAGCGCTCGGGGACAGAAAATAAGCGTTCGCTACCCTGTCACGGCAGCCTCAGCCTAATAGAAAAGTCAGTCAACTATATTATTGCCTTGCTAAACCAATGATTTCAAAAGACCGAGGGCAAAAAACTAATCAGCTGTGCCCGACAAGAGAGTCCGGTCCGGACTTAACTCTTTATCTAACTATATTTTACATATAAACCGTTTAAACTCAAAGATTTAGCGGCAATCTCCGTCTAAACCAATGATTCTAAATATCGAAATTTTAAAAAAAATCCGGGTATCAGCCCTCACATCACCTCGCTGCGCTTCCGCAGAAAAGCCGGAACGTCAAGGTCCTCCGCCTGATAACTGGGAGAAGCCGTCCGCATCGCTTCGAGTGAAATCACCTCGGCATGAGCCCCGCCGCCCGGCGCCGATTCCTGAAACGCCGCCGGCGTAGGATCCCGCTGGTAGCTCGCCTCAGGCACGAACACCGGCTCGGGCTCGGCCGCCGTCGCCGGCTCATCGAAAGGATCATCATCGCGTGAAAGCTGACGCGAACCGTGCCGCGATGCCTCTCGCGAAATAATGACCGGATCATAATTTTCGTGGTGCCGCGCCCGGCGCATATCCGATTCTTTAAACCCAGTCGCAATCACCGTGATCTTGACCGCGTCTTTCATCTTCTCGTCGAGAACGGCGCCGAAAATAATGTTGGCATCTTCATGAGCCGCGCCCTGAATGATCGTGCAAGCCTGCTGCACCTCGGCCAGCTTCAGCGAATTCGACCCGGTGATGTTGATGAGAATGCCGCGCGCTCCGTCAATCGCGCCCGCCTCAAGCAGCGGAGAGGCAATCGCACGCTGCGCCGCCTCTACGGTGCGCCGTTCGCCGGAAGCGGTCGCCGTGCCCATTACCGCATAGCCCATGCCCGCCATGATCGCCTTCACGTCGGCGAAGTCGCGATTGATGATGCCTGGAATAGTAATGATGTCGGAAATGCCCTGCACCCCTTGACGAAGAATATCGTCGGCGATGCGGAACGATTCGAAGAAGCCCGCGTTCTCCGCGACGGCCAGCAGTTTTTCGTTGGGGATGACTATGGTCGTGTCGACTGACTCCATCAGTTCAGCAATGCCGCGTTCCGCCTGCTGCATGCGGCGTTTGCCTTCGAAGGCGAAAGGCTTGGTAACGACGGCGACGGTGAGCGCGCCCATTTCGCTGGCGAGCGACGCGATAATCGGAGCCGCGCCCGTACCAGTTCCGCCGCCGAGTCCCGCCGTCACAAAAATCATGTCCGCGCCTTCCAGCACTTCAATGATTTTGTCGGAATCCTCAAGCGCGGCTTTGCGCCCAATCTCGGGATTGGCGCCCGCTCCAAGCCCATTGGTCAGCTTCACGCCAAGCTGAATCTTGGTAGCCGCGCGCGACATCCGCAGCGCCTGCAAGTCCGTATTGGCCACGATGAATTCAATATGTTCCATGCCCGAATCAATCATGCGATTGACCGCGTTATTGCCGCCGCCACCAACACCAATCACCTTGATGCGAGCGTCGTTGCGCGCTTCTTCGTGGAAGCAGATGCGAAGTCCGTTGTCATCAGTCATAAGTCACCTCGTAAAATCAGCTTTCAGCTACCAGCTTCCGTAAAACCAAAATCCCTTCAAAGACTTGTCATCCTGAGCGAAGCGAAGGACCTGCTTTTCGCCGCGACCGGCAACCGCTCAGAATGCGCAACTCCCTAAGCGCCCTTCCGCGCAAACATTGCCTTCATGCGCGAACCAAAACTAGGCTCCTGCAACCCGCGAGCCAGCCTCGCGCGATGCCCGTAATAAGCCATGCCCAGCACGGTGGCGAACTCCGGCTCTGCCAGGAACGACGGCATCTTCGGCATCGGCACTGGCCACGCCAGACGCGCCGCCTTGCGCAGCACCGATTCCGCCACATCAAGAATGCCCGGCAGCCGCGAAGCGCCGCCGCTCAGCACAAACCCCGCGATGCAGTGCTCCAGAACGCCCGCGTGGCGCAGGTTTTCGCGCAACAACTCGAAAAGCTCGCGCGCGCGCGGCTCCAGAATTTCGCCCGCCATGCGCTGCGGCATCATCCGCGACGGCCGGTCCCCTACCGACGGCACCTCAACTTCGTTGCCCTCTGGAATCAGTGTCGGCACCGCGTTGCCAAAATTTTTCTTCAGAGTCTCCGCCGCCGCCAGCCCCGTGCACATGCCCACCGAGAGATCGCTGGTGAAGTGATCGCCGCCGATGGGAATGACCGCCGTATGGGCGACCGCGCCCTGCTGAAAAACAATCAGATCGCACGATCCGGCGCCGAGATCGACGAGGCAAACGCCCAGCTCGCGCTCATCCGACCGCAGCACGGAATCCGCGCATGCAAGCGGTTCAAAAATCGTATCGTCAACGTGTACGCCCGCCCGGTTCACCGCCGTCACAATGTTCTGTGTCGCGCTCGACGAAGCTGTGACGATGTGCACGCGCACCTCAAGCCGGGTTGCCATCATGCCCGTCGGATCCTGCACTCCCGGTTGATCGTCGAGAATAAACTCCTGCGGCAGCAGATGAAGAATTTCGCGATCCGCCGGCAATGGCACGGTGCGCGCCTTGTCCACAGCCTGGCGAATTTCCTCGCGCGCAATCTCGCGCGACCGCGCGCCAAAAGTTATGCCGCCATGGCTATTCATCCCACGAATGTGCGCCCCGGCAATTCCCACCAGCGCGTGCTCAATCGGAATCCCTGCAACATCTTCCGCATGCTCGACCGCCTTCTGAATGCTGCTGACCGCCTTATCGAGTTCGGTGATCACGCCCTTGCGCAGGCCGCGCGACTCGCTGATACCGTGGCCGCGATAACGCAATCCGGTGTCGCTCAACTCTGCCACCAGCACGGCAGTCTTGGCGCTGCCCACGTCAATCGCGGTAACAAAATTTGGATCGTGACTCGCCATGATAATGATCGCTAGTTCTGCGGGGTCTCCCTAGGAATTGCGGCACTGGGTTTCTTTCCTGTGGTAGCTGTAGCCGCCGGCAGCGCTGTATGCGGCTCTGTCGTCTTGTTAGTCGTAGTAGCCGCGACCGGCGGTGTGTTTCCATTTGACTTCGGCGGCACCTGATTTACTGCCACGGGCTTAGCCACCGCTGGCTTTATTCCCGCTGCTCTTGCCGGACTTGTTTTAGCCGCCACCACTTTCGCTGGTGCCGCCTTTGCCGGAGCGCGATGAACCGTGGCATTGCTCGCGATTTTGGTCTTCGGCTTCACTTCTTTCTTCGCCGGAGCCGTCGGTGCGACGGGATGCGTCACATATTTCTCGTAATTCACAAGCGCTGCAGTCTTCACGCCCGCGGCCATCGCCGCTTTCGCCGCAGCCGGTGTCAGGACCGGTTGACGCGCCATCCCATTGAGATCGGGATTAACGATGATCTGCCCGTCATAACGCAAATCGACCGACTCAAGCTTGTCGAACTGTTGCCGCCACTGTTGCACATGCGTGACGTAGGTTCTATAACGTTGCAGATAATTACCCGACCCCAGATGCACGAGGACTTCGCCATTCGCATCGGCCGCCAGCACCTTCACGTCCTCCGGATCGCTGAGATCTACCTCGCTCAGTTCCTGTGAATAGCGGGCGCCGCTCGAATCCAGCTCGCGAACCAGCGCGTTGTAATTCTTCATCCGCGCCGCGCGGGTGGAGAGTGGCTCGCCGGCATTCATGCCCGCAATTACCGGGAACGAATACTTATGCTTGCCGCCCGGGGCAAGCTCCATCAGCGTGCCCCCGGCATCGATCAGTGAAATATGCGAACCGATGCGGGCGAAAGCCACCGGCGTGCGCTCATGAATCTCGATGCGCAAGCGATTGGGCACGAAGCGCATCACGCTCGCCGATTCCACCCACGGAATCTGCTCCAGTTGCTGTTGGCGTTGCGCCAGCGGCACGAAGAAAATGTTGCGGCCAATGTCTCCGCCCATCACTTCCATGATCTGTGCGTGGGCCACATGCTCGGCGCCAGCAACCTCGATCTGATCGCTCGAATCGATGCGAAAACGCCAGGAGTGCTTGCCGTATCGGTAGAGACTCAGACCCGCAACGCCGAGAATCGTCAGCGCAACCAGCGCCGCTCCGATCCACAGCAATCGATTAGCAGTTTTTTTAGGAAGTGATCCGCGCCGGACGGAGACCCGCTTTTGACCGCGCAGGAACGGGGATTCCTGCTCCGCTTCTAAATCGACCAGCCGCGCGTCATCGAAAGGCTCGCGCTCGGGAGCCTCGTGCTGCGAAATCTCGCGCGGAAGAGGATACAACTCTTCCTGGACTGCGGTGGAACTTGATTTCCGCGCCACTCTTTCGAGTCAGTTGTCGACAGAAAACCGCTGAGCAAAAATACTATAGCTGGTTTCCGAGAAATGAGACAGTGCGAAGTTGGTTCAGATGGTAACTGGCGAAAGAAATTCTGACATAAAAATGGATTTGCCCCGCGTCATTCCATCGAGGAAGAACCGGCTAGCACTGTCTGCAGCCGTGAGCGCGTGGCGCATCGAACTTGCTCTATTGCCGCGCGCTGCATTTCAGCTTGCGCTCGAATCACCTCAGCCTGGGCGCGACTCTCGTCCCGCACGACTTCCGCCTGATCGCGGGCCTGTTCACGCAGCAAGTCGCTCTGAACTCGCATATCTGCCAGCTGACCGGCCGACGCCGATCGAGTTTCTGCCGCGAACTCTGAGATACTCGTTACGCCGATTGCGGAGGCCAGTGTCTGTTCCGCGCGCGACGATATTTCGCACAACACGGAATCGGCCCGTTCGGCCACCCGATGCAGCGCCAGAAAATTGCCGCGCCGGTATTCGCTGTTCAATCCCATCCCCAAGACTGCGAGCGCTGTCCAGTATGCGACTTTGTTCGTATCCATCGATGTTCCTCGCTTTGTATTGTTTTGGACGAACGGGATGAAAAAAGGTCAACAGGACATAACATCAATCAGCGCAGCCGGAACCCCGGTGACCTGCGCCTCTATACAAGCGCATCTCGACTCGCGACCATCTCCAGTTTCTCTATAATCAGCGGTCCCAACTGCGAGACGCTGCCCGCCCCTAGCGTCAAGATCATGTCGCCCGCTCGGGCGAGCGCGGCAACCGAAGCAACGGCATCCGAAGTAGAACGAGCATACGTGACGCTCCGCTTCCCCGCACCGGCAATGCGGTTCGCGAGGGCATCGGCCGTAATGCCCTCGATCGGCTTCTCGCTCGCTGGATAAATGTCTACCAGGCAAAGCGTATCGGCATCGGCGAAGGCGGTCGCGAATTCGTCCATCAGATCACGAGTGCGGGTAAAACGGTGCGGCTGGAAAATCACATGCACGCGGCGAAATCCACACTGGCGGGCGGCAGCCAGCGTGGCCCGTATTTCCGTGGGATGATGCCCGTAGTCGTCAATGACGCTGACGCCCGCGACTTTGCCCTTCAGTTGAAACCGCCGATCAACACCGCGAAAGCCATCCAGCGCGGAGCGAATCTGTTCCACTGAAATATCAAGTGCCGTGCCCACCGCAATCGCGGCGGTCGCGTTCAGAACATTGTGCGCGCCAGGCACGTGCAGCGTGAACTCTCCCAGATCCTTATCTTTATAGTTCACCCGAAAGCGACTCAAAGGGCCGCGCTCTTCAAAATTCGGCGAAGACTTACCCTGCGGTGCCATGATGATCAGAAAATCAGAGCCCTGGCTGGTGCCGTAGGTGGTCACGCGGCGGTGAACGCGGGGCAGCAAGCGCCGCAGCACCGCGTCGTCGTTGCAGCCCACGACAGTGCCATAAAACGGAACCCGCTCCATAAACTCAAGAAACGTCCGCCGCACGTCGCGCATGTCGCGGTAGCAATCCATGTGCTCCCGGTCGATGTTCGTAACCACCGAGAGAATCGGAGAAAGCTTGAGAAACGACCGGTCGCTTTCGTCCGCCTCTGCGACCAGGTATTGCGATTTACCGAGGCGCGCGTTTGAGCCCATGGCATCGACGCGCCCACCGACGACGACTGTTGGATCGAGTCCTCCTGCCGCCAGCACCGCGGCCACCATCGAAGTCGTCGTCGTCTTCCCATGCATGCCGGCAATGGCGATGCCATATTTCAGGCGCATCAACTCGGCTAGCATCTCCGCGCGCTGAATCACCGGAACATGCAACCGCCGCGCCTCGGCGACTTCGGGGTTATCGACCGAAATCGCAGAACTCGTGACCACCACATCCGCGCCAGCCATATTTGCGGCGGAGTGCCCTTCACAGATCGATGCGCCCAAACTGGCCAGGCGATCGGTGACCGCCGAATTTCTCAGGTCGGAGCCCGATATCTGGTAACCGAGATTCAGCAGGACCTCGGCAATCCCACTCATGCCGATGCCACCGATGCCCACGAAATGTATGCGCTGAACTTCGCCGAACATGAAAATTAATGCTGATGATAGTCTATCTAACCCCGGAGAACGCTGAGGTCACAGAGAAGAACTTAACCACAGGGATCCTACTGAATCTCGAATCTTCTCTGCGCGCTCTGCGTCCTCGGCGGTTAAAGGGTCTGGTCGTGGCTGGCAAGCTCTCTGACAATTTCCGCAATCTCCTCGACAGCCTTCGGATGCGCTAGAGCTTTCGCGGCCTCCGACATGGCCCGCAATCGGCTGCCGTCACCGATCAATGTGGCAATCGTCTCGACCAGGTACGCCGCTCCCAGATTACTTTCCTCGACCACCACTGCGGCCCCTACGCTCTCCAGCGCCCTGGCATTTACATTCTGATGGTCATCGGCCGCCGCCGGGAACGGAACAAAGATCGCTGGCTTCCCCGCCGCCGTAATCTCGCCCACCGTGCTCGCGCCCGATCGGCAGACGAGCAGATCAGCGCGCCCAAAGGTCTCCGGCATATCGTCGATGAATTTGTGAACCTCGCCGGAAATTCCGGATTGCTGGTACGCGGCATGTACTCGATCGTAGTCGCGCTGACCCGTCTGATGAATGATGTGGATGCCAGGAACCTTCGCGCGCAAACCGGGCAGCGACTCGATCATCGCCTGGTTGATCGCACGCGCGCCCTGACTTCCTCCGAATACCAGCAAAGTGGGCACGCCACCAGCTTTAGCGGGGATATCAAAAAAAGCGGCGCGCACCGGAACGCCCGTTACCTTGCAGTGCGGAAAATAATGGCAGGTCTCTTCAAAGTGCACAGCCGCTGCCGAAACCCAGCGCGCGATCATCCGGTTAGCAAACCCCGGTACAACGTTCGGCTCAAAAGCAAGCGTCGGAAGCCGCCGCCGAATCGCGGCCACCATAGCTGGCCCGGAGGCGTAGCCCCCTACCCCAATTACCACTTCCGGATCGAATTCGGAGAGCATCCGCGACGAAGCCGCAATCGCGAGTGGCAAATCAAACATTGTCTTCACGCGCGTCATCAGGCTGACATTTTTCAGCGCGCCGATCTCAATCAGTTTCAGCGGAAACCCTGCCTGCGGCACTAGACGCGTCTCTATGCCGCGAGCGGTTCCGATAAAAAGCACTTCGGCGTGGAATTGCTTCTTAAGTTGTTGAGCAATGGCCAGCGCCGGAATAACGTGCCCGCCAGTCCCCCCGCCCGCGATGATGATACGCATGAAATTTGGTTCCTAATTTCAGCGCGTCTCCTGAACCTGGCCCGCCAGCTCGCTCAGGGACTCTTCGTACGGCGCCCGCGCAATGCCGCGCTCAGTAATGATGGCCGTCACATACTTTGCCGGAGTCACATCGAACGCAGGATTCTCGATCTCGACTCCGTCCGGCGTCATTTGCTTTCCGGCGATGTGGGTTACTTCTCTCGCATTGCGCTGCTCGATAGGAATTTTACTGCCGTCGGGCGTGGCTAGATCTACCGTAGAGATCGGCGCAGCTACGTAGAACGGGATGCCATGCTCTTTGGCAAGAACGGCCACGGTGTAAGTTCCGACTTTATTGGCCACGTCTCCGTTTGCGGCGATGCGGTCGGCGCCGACGACGACGGCTCCGATCTTGCCTTGCTGCATCATGACTCCGGCCATGTTGTCGGAGATGACTGTCGTCGGAATGCCATCCTTCATCAACTCCCATGCGGTAAGCCGCGAGCCTTGCAGAAAGGGCCGCGTCTCATCGGCATAGACGTGAATTTTCTTGCCGGCTTCGACCGCCGCGCGAATTACGCCCAGCGCGGTGCCGTAGCCGGCGGTGGCCAGCGCTCCGGCGTTGCAGTGAGTGAGCACTCCTCCGCTTGATGGCAGGAGCGTAGCGCCGTGGCGTCCCATAGCCTGGTTGGCGGCGATGTCTTCGGCGTGCATGCGTTGTGCCTCTTCAATCAACGCTTGCTTGATTTGCGCGATGGGGCGAATACGGAGAGTTTCAAATTTCTCCTGCATGCGGCGGATCGCCCAGAACAGATTCACGGCCGTGGGGCGCGTCTGGCGGATGATTTCGCAGATCTGGTCGAGCTCTTTCTTGAGATCGGCGGCGTTGTTCGCCTTAGAATTTTTCACGCCGAGCGCGATGCCCATGGCAGCGGCGACGCCAATGGCGGGCGCTCCGCGGACGATCATGTTGCGGATGGCGTCTGCGACCTGCTGGTGCGTGCTACAGGTTACATATACTTCTTCAGTGGGCAGCTTCGTTTGATCGATGAAGACTACGCCGTTGGACGTCCATTCGAGAGTTTGAATCATGAGTTGGTCGTTGGTTGTTAGTCGTTGGTCGTTCGCTGTTGGTCGTTCGTCGTTTGATTTTTCGCTAAATGCTAACTGCTAATTGCTAAATGCTCTTTCCGAACATCGATCGCTGTAAATATCGAAATAAAATTTGCCGGCGCGGCGGCTTTCTCTACATTGGGACGCCCGTGAGCATCCTGGCGTTCGACCAGGCACATTACTCCGACAATTTCGAAACCGAATTCTCGGGCCGCCTCGATGGCTTGAACTGTGGACGATCCTATAGTGCAAACATCATCGACAATCACCACGCGCGCGCCTTTTTCGTGGAAGCCTTCGATGCGCTGGCCAGTGCCATGCTGCTTCTCGGCCTTGCGGACGAGAAAGCCATGCATCTTGCCGCTCGTCACCGCTACAGCTACGACAATCGGATCGGCGCCCATAGTCAATCCGCCGATGGCATCTGCTTCCCAGCCTTGCTCGCGGATTTGATCGAGGAAAACTTCGCCAACCAGTTGCGCGCCGCGAGCATCGAGCGTCGTAGTGCGGCAATCGATGTAATAGTCGCTCGTGCCGCCGGACGACAACTGAAAATTACCCAGGCGAAACGATTTCCGCGCCAGCATTTCCAAGAGCTCTTGTCGTGCAGTCGACATAAATTTCTACGATAGCAGAAAAGCAGTTCTCGCTTCCCAGTTGTCAGTGGTCAGTGGTCAGTTCTCCGTTCTCAGTCCCCAAGTCTGTGAATTTCCGCCGCCTGCCGTTACTGAAAACTGATAACTGACGACCTTATTGGTTAAGTTTCTCCAGATGACGAAATCCGTCGGTCGCGGCGAACATGGCTACCGTGATGGTGCCGTTGTAGGCCATGTGGATGAGTACACCTGACGCCACAGAATTTGTTTTGGCTCTCACCAGGGTAAGAACCACGCCCACAAGGAAAATCACCAACACCGGGCCCCACGAAAACATCAACTGCATCCCGTGCAGTGCCGCGAAACCGAGCGCGGTCAGGAAAACTGCAACGGGCAGGCCGAGACTGCGCGCGAGCACAGGATAAAGAAAGCCGCGAAAAAAAAGTTCTTCCATCAGCGGCGCGAGCGTAACGCTAAGAATGCTGAGCGCCCAGGCTTCGGCGGGCGTTTGAAAAAAACTGTCAATCGGCAGCTCTTTCGGAATCGGCAAAAAATGGGCGAGAATTTGCAACGCGACCGAGAGCACCACGCCACCTAACAGGCAAGCGGCAATCACACGGCGCGGGGGCCAGTTCCAGTGGATGGCGGCAAGAAAATCGGGACGGCGCCGCTCGCGCGTCACTAACACATACATATAGCCGAGGATGAGAAGGTAGGCGAGCGATTGTCCAGCAACGACGATGAGCGGGATGCGCGCGATTTCGCCTAGGCCCCGATGCGGGTACATCCAAAAGCGAGCGATGAGCAGCACAATAAATATGCCTGCGAAAAGCGCCACGATGGTGAGGCAGGTGAGGCGGAGGACGTCCCAGCCATTCCATGCGGGATCGGGCGCGGGTCGGCCAATTTCGAGGGGTTGGATGGCGGGGAGATTCCCCTCGGCTAAAAGGTCTCCAGCATCGTTATGAGCATCAGCAGTTCGCGCGCCCTCGACAGGCACTAACACCCTTCCGTCCTCGATCGCTTCGGCGGACTGTGGCGCTGGCGCCGGAGTTTCAGATTGTTCGCCGGGAGAGAGGGTCACGCGCGCTCTCCGCTGCCCGTAGGCGCGAGTTCGCTGTTTACCGAAGCGTTTCTTACTGATTCAATTTTCTCTGACCCGTTTTTCGACAGCCCATTTTCCAGGGAGTCATTTTTTGCCGAGCCATTTTTCTCGGAGCCATTCTTCACTGATCCATTTCTCGGCGGACCGTTTTTTGTCGACCCATTCTTTCTCGAATTATCGAAATACGCCGTCAGCGCCTGCCCGGTGTATGACTTCTTAACGCGAGCGACTTGTTCCGGCGTGCCCTGGGCCACGATGCGGCCGCCTTCTTCCCCGCCTTCCGGGCCGAGATCAACGATCCAGTCAGCGTTGCGAATCACGTCCAGATTGTGTTCGATGATGATGACCGTATTGCCCAGATCGGTTAGCCGGTGTAGAACGTCGAGCAACTTGCGGACGTCGTCGAAATGCAATCCCGTAGTCGGCTCATCCAAGAGATAAAGAGTTTTTCCGGTCTGTCGCTTGCTGAGTTCTCGAGCGAGCTTTATGCGCTGCGCCTCGCCTCCAGAAAGAGTGACGGCAGATTGACCCAGATGAATGTATCCCAGGCCAACGTCGACGAGCGTTTGCAGCTTTTGCCTGACCTGCGGAATATTTTCGAGAATCGGCAGCACATCCGACACCGGCATTTCGAGCAGGTCGGCGATGGAATAACCGTTGTATCGCACCGCCAGCGTCTCGTGGTTATAGCGGCGTCCGCCGCAGATCTCGCACTGCACGTAAACGTCGGGCAGGAAATTCATTTCGATGCGGCGCTGTCCTTCGCCCTGGCACGCTTCGCAACGTCCACCAGAAACGTTGAACGAAAAACGTCCGGGCTTGTATCCGCGCTCGCGCGATTCCGGCAGCATCGCATAGAGGTCGCGAATGGCCGAAAAGATTCCAGTGTAAGTCGCGGGATTGGAGCGCGGCGTGCGGCCGATGGGCGACTGATCGATGCGAATGACTTTGTCGATCAATTCCGCTCCTGTGATGGCTTTGTGAGTGCCCGGTTCTTCGCGAGAACGATAAAGCTGCTTAGCGAGCGCGCGATAAAGAATGTCATTAACCAGAGTTGATTTTCCCGAGCCGGAAACTCCCGTCACAACTATCATCACGCCAAGGGGAAAGATTACGTCGAGATTCTTGAGGTTATTTTCGCGCGCGCCCAGAATCGCAATCGATTTGCCATGCGGACTACGGCGCTCCGGAAGCATCGCGATCTGCTGCCGTCCGGCGATGTAGGCGCCGGTCAGCGAATCAGGAGAGTTCATGATTTCGGCGGGCGTTCCGCTCGCGACGAGTGCGCCGCCGTGACGACCAGCGCCGGGGCCAAGATCGATGACGTAGTCGGCGCGGCGAATGGTTTCTTCATCGTGCTCGACTACGAGCACGGTATTGCCGAGGTCGCGCAGATTCTCTAGCGCGGCCAGCAAACGCCCGTTGTCGCGATGATGCAGGCCGATCGATGGCTCATCGAGGACGTAGAGAACCCCGCGCAGCTTCGATCCGATCTGCGTGGCGAGGCGAATGCGCTGACCTTCTCCGCCTGAAAGCGTAGCGGCCGAGCGCCCAAGCGAAAGGTAGCCGAGTCCGACGTTGTGCAGAAATTCGAGCCGCTCTGTAATTTCATGTAAGATGCGGCCTGCAATGGTCAGTTCCCTGCCCGTCAATTTAATTTTGCGCACGGCATCGAGAGCGCGCGCAATTGGAAGGCTGGTGAAATCGGCGATTGACATGCCGTTCACTTTCACCGCCAGGCTCTCCGGACGCAGGCGTTTGCCGTGGCAAATCGAACACTCTGTCGCCGACATGTAGTCGAGTAGATAGTCGCGATAGGTATCAGAGGTCGAGGTTTCGAGATTCTGCCGGAGATAGCCGAGAATCCCCAGAAAACCTGTCTTTCGTTCGCGCGGGCCGCCGCGCTGCGGCTCGCCATTCAGCAGAAGGTTCTGAATCTTGTCGGGAAATTTTTCGAAGGGCGTCGCCAGATTAAAACCGTAGGCCTGGACGACTAACTGGATGCTCCGAACCAGATTCTGCGACGATGAACCCGGCCCCAATCCGCCATCAAGCAACGGCTTTGACCAATCGACAATCACCTTCGCAGGATCAAGATCGTAGCGGCTGCCGAGGCCGTGGCACTCCGGACAGGCTCCATAAGAACTATTGAACGAAAAAGAGCGCGGCTCCAGTTGCGGAACACTGATACCGCAGTCCGGGCAGGCGAGTCGCGAGGAATACAGCGTTTCGTCTCCGTTGATAACTGCAACCAGCACGAGACCGCCGCCAAGCTTCATCGCCAAGCCCACCGACTGTTCGAGACGATGTTCAATTCCCGGCTTCACCAGCAGACGATCGACAACAACTTCGATGGTGTGATTCTTGCGCTTGTCGAGGGCGAGATCGTCCTCAAGATTCACCAGTTCGCCATCGACGCGGGCGCGCGAAAAGCCATGCTGGATCAGCTTTTCCATCTCTTTCTTGAATTCGCCTTTGCGCCCGCGAACGATGGGAGCCATGATCATGACGCGGTCGTCGGGAGTGAGCGACATGACTCGCTGCACGATTTGCTCCGCAGATTGCCGCGTAATGGGCTTGCCGCAATTCGGACAATGCGGTACTCCGATCGACGAGTAGAGCAGACGCAGATAATCGTAGATCTCAGTAATCGTGCCGACCGTCGAGCGCGGACTGCGACTGGTGGTCTTCTGCTCAATCGAAATAGATGGACTGAGCCCGTCGATGGAATCGACATCCGGCCTCTCCATCTGGTCGAGAAACTGCCGCGCATACGCCGACAGCGTTTCCACGTAGCGGCGCTGCCCCTCCGCGTAAATCGTGTCAAAAGCAAGCGAGGATTTCCCAGAGCCGCTCAATCCCGTAATAACCGTCAAGGTATTACGAGGAATCTCGACGTCGATATTCTTCAGGTTGTGCTGGCGCGCGCCGCGCACCGAAATCCTGGTGATGGCCATTTACCTAGTACTTTATGGACTTCCGTAACGTGGACGGGTCCTAAGAAATGTTGGAGAGTGGGGATACGCAGTCCGATTCCCGTATCTTATTTGTTAACACCAGCGGGGGTCAAATGCGGCTAAAGTAAAACACTTGCAGCCGGGCTTTGCCGGCAAGGGCCTTCTATTGTGAACGAGATTTTTGCAGTTTTTTTGCTCAGCAGCACCGCATTCTTAGCCGTTTGTTTGGGTGTTTTTGGCGCGTATTGCGCGGTTTGCGGGGTTTTAGCCGCTGTCAACCCTTCCCGCTTGTCCCCCGCTCTGTCAGAGTTGGTTCCTAATCGCAGCCACGCCAGCGGCGACTAAGCCCGCTCCGGCTGTCTTCCATCAAGCTCGTGTGATCCCGCTCGAGTCCTGCCGGTCTTACGTCTTACTGCCGCCTACTGTTGAGGTGGTTGCTGCGGAGCAGTAACCGGGCCGCCTGGTGGCTGTTGCCGGCGCAGCATGTCGAGAATCTGCTCTGGCGTCTTCGGACCCGCGTTCGGCTGGTTCGGATCGGTTGGTTGCGACTGTTCTTGCGCGGCATTCGGATTGGCACCATTAGCATCCGGCTGCGCAGGCTGTGCCTGATCGTCCGAATCGTCCGCCGCATCCTGATCGTCATCCTTACTATCGTCTTGGGCTGGCGCGGCTTGCCCGGGTTGCGGTGCGCCCTGTGCACGATTGGAAACTGGGTTCGGAGGCATGGGTCTCGCGCCCGGCGGCCAAGGATGCGAGGCGACGGGCTCGGAATTGCTCTGATAGGCGGCAGCAGCGGTCTGGGGCGCTTCGCCAGGTGACGGCGATTTGCTCGTGAGGATTATGCTAGAAACAGCTGTCGGATCCGTACTCGACCCGAGCATTACATAATCAAATGAAGAGCCGTTAAGCAATCCCGCCAAAACATCCCGCGGAGCACCCGGCCCGAGACTCGCAATCACCCGCTCATTGGCCGCGGCACCCTGAGGAATTTCAATAGCCGCGCCTGTTAACTGGCGCACGTCGCGCAGTATTTCGCCTAAAGTCGAATTCTCAGCTGAAATGGTGAGCAATCCGCCTTGAAAACTGACCTTCGCCGGCGCAGCCGGGATCTGATCCATCGGCAACTGACTCAACGGTCCGGCGGGCATCGGCGGCAGTACTACCGGCTTCGGAGCCTTATGAGACTTGTGACGCGGAACGGAGGCGACGCGAGGTGCGGCGGCTGGCGTAACATCCTGGCCTGCTAGCGCCGGAACCAAAAGCGCCGACGAGGCCAGCAATAGCCCGCTCGCGATCCATCTGTGTGTGCTTGCCATCAAAATATATCGCCTTGCGCGAGCGGCCAATAGTCCGCAAGCCACTGCCCCGTCCTCAATTTTACCACCCCTTATAGAACGCCATACCATCGTATTTCTTGCGCTCCGTAACGAAAGACTCATCCCGGCTACTGCCTGGGTAAGCGCTAGAGTTACGCTTGACTGCGAGAGCGCGTAAAATGCCAGCGGAGGGTTTCTCCTTGCGCAAAGTTTCGAAAACGACGATTCGGAATCGTTGGTGGTCCATAGGGCTGGGGCTGACTTTGGGGTTACTGGCTGCATCGTCCGCGGCACAGACTTGTCAGAGTGCCGCCGATATGGATGCCGCGACGCGAACCGCGCTCGAAACCACTGCCAAACGCTATTTTGAAATAGCGGCGCATGGCGACACGGCGAGCCTCAAACAGAATGCGATTCCGAGCCTGGCCAGCAGCTTCGCCGGTGTTGAAGCCGCGGTCAAGGACAATCAGGCGGCCCTCAGCGGCGCGCATGCCAGCGTTCGACCGCCTTTCTTGCTCAGCGCCGACGGCCCGCAACCCCTCCCGCACGCTGAATTTTTGTGCGGAGTATTTGGCCGGGACGGTCAAACCAAAGAGAGCGCCGTGTTTGTCCTGAATAATCTGCCGCCGGGCAAGTACGCGGTCACCGTTCTCGACATCGCCGGCGGCCCATCCCCCATCACGCTAACCTTGGTCCTGCAGCAGATGGGCGCGGACTGGAAGCTGGGAGGTTTCTACGCTAAATCCTCTCAGACAACTGGACACGATGCGGCATGGTTCCTGCAGCGAGCCCGCGATTTCAAAGCAAAATCACAAATCCACAATGCGTCGTTGTACTACCTCCAAGCGATCGCCTTGTCGACGCCTGTGGATTTTATGAGCACGCTTTCCACCGACAAACTCTACGACGAGGCCAAGTCAACGCAAACTGCTGACCTGCCAGCAAACGGAAACACTGTGGACATCAGCGCGGGCGGCAAGACTTACCATGTCACCGAGATCTTTCCCCTAGCTGTCGGCAACGATCTTGACGTGGTCGTAAAGTATCAGTCTCCCGACATATCCGATACCGCGCGCACCTTTCAGGAGAACACCGCTCTGATCAAGGCGCTAGTGACGAAGTTTCCAGAATTTCGCGACGCCTTCGGCGGAGTGGTGGCACGAGCCGTCGATCCTTCCGGTCACGACTACGGCACCCTGCTGGCGATGAAAGATATCAAGTAGTCCGGCCCATTTCTCGCCATCCGGCAGTACCTACGTAATTTGAAGACGCCCTGCGCGGCCCCTACAGTGGAGGAATGCGAACTCTCGTGGGCATGCGCCACTATTGCCACCGCGCGTCCTTGCGAGGCGCTGCAGTTCTCGTCGCGCTGATATTGTCTGGTTCGATGCTTGCGCTCGGACAACCCTCGCTCTTAACCAGCCCCACGACGCGTCCCGATGATCGGCTTCCAATCACTACAAGTTCGCCCGAAGCCGCACGATTGTTCGAAGAAGGATTGCATTTCAGATACGACTATCACACCGACGGAGCCCTTTCGAGATGGCGTGAAGCAACCATGAAAGACCCCAATTTCGCACAGGCCTGGACCTATATCGTTTGGTTCGGTCTAAACCCCGCCGAGGTTAGGATGGCCTCGGAAAAGGCTCGACTCGCCTCGCAGAACATCCCGCCCGGCGAAAAGCTTCTAGTGAAATGGGTCCTGCAAACGAACGACGGGCATTTTCTCAGTGCCATCGCAGCCATGAACGATTTGCTGGCGATGTACCCGCGCGATGCGCGCCTTAACTATGAGGCGGGGCTGTGGTTGCAATCTCAGGGCGATTATGAGGGAGCGGTTAAGTTCACCAAGCGCGCGCTTGAGATTGACCCAAATTTCGCTGGCGCCTTGAATACTCTCGGGTACGATTTCGCCTTTATGCACCAGTATGATCAGGCCATTCCTTATCTGAAGCGCTACGCCGAGGTGGAACCGAACGATCCCAATCCACTCGACTCCCTCGCCGAAATTCTTCAGCAGGCGGGGCGACTGGAAGAATCGCTCGGCGAATATCGCGAGGCTCTCAAGCTCGATCCCAAGTTCTATCATTCGCAAAACGGCCTCGGCGACGTCTATGCCCTGCTCGGAAATCAGGACCGTGCCCGTCAGGAGTATGCCAAGGCCCTTCCCATGGCGCAGGCGCCAGCCGAAAAGCTCGATTGTCAGATTCAATCCGCAATCAGCTACGCTCGCGAAGGAAACGTAAAGCAAGCTCGCGCAGAATTGGACGCGCTGCTGGTGCAGGCGACGAAGTTGAAGCTAAACGCCTACGAAAGTTCCATCCATCAATACCTGGCTCTTTTGGCCGAGTCTCATGCCGCTGCTTTCGGACATCTCGACCAATCCGAAGCAGCGTTAAAGATGCCATCCCGCATGTCGGGAAAAGCACGCAACGGGCAACTGGCGCGCACCTTGGAGATACGGGCGCGATTGGCGGCAGAAGCCGGAAACCTGGCAAGCGCCCAAGCTGCCGTCGATCACCTGCAGAAAATGGCTCAGGCCACTCGAAGCAGCATGGTCGAGCGCGCCTATCATGGAGCATACGGGGCACTGCTGGCTGCGCAATCGAAGGTCAGCGCCGCCATCGAAGAGTTGAAAGAGGATCCCGAAAATGCCTTCTCCATGGCAAAGCTGGCGGAGTTAGAGGCGGCATCAGGAGATGCTCAGGATGCGTCGGAAACCAGAGCACGATTGAAAGCCGATTTTGGCACCACGCTGGATGACTGGCTCGTAGTCCGAGAGTTCCGCCAATGAACCGGCCAATAATTACAGTGATGAAATTGAAGAAGCGGGCGCCTCGCAACCTGCTCAGCGCTCTCCTGGCTTTAATCTCCATTGTCGCGCTCGCTGGGATTGCCGCCGCACGCGACGTGGCCGTCATCACCATCAAAAACAGCCACGTTCAGGTGATGAAAGCGGTCGACCTGACTAAAATCATCAAGACCACTCACAAAGGTTTCGACACGCAGGATTTGACGATAGTTATCACCGACCCATCTTCGCCCGAGATGCGCATCATCGCCGAAAAACTTTTGTCGCTCACGAGCGAAGATTTCCGCAAATTGATCGATGCAACGAATAAGGCCAAGGTCACCTTCCTTGTGGTTGCGAGCGATGACGAGGTCCTAAAAACGCTGCAATCGAATCCCTCTGCGATCGGTCTGGTGAATGTCTACTCCATCAATAGCAGTGTCGATGTCATGAAAATCGACGGCAAGCTTCCTCTCGAGCCCGGCTACATTCTTCACGGTCAGTAGTGTCGCAATCACCGATATCCTTCGCCAGCGGGCTAACGCCATTGGTTACTTCAAAGTTTCCCGGGGCAGCAGGCCCTCGGGTTGCCTTCCATCTCCGGCGGGACTACTATTTTTCAGGGTCATTTCGCCGCAACCAACTTCTTACTCGATCTAGTCCCAAGGAGGCTCTATGGGAATCGCAATTTCCCCGATCCAAATTGATTCACGCGTCAGCGACTTCATCGCGAAGCCGCGCAAAATGCTGATCGACGGCAAGTGGGTAAATGCCGCGTCGGGCAAGACTTTCGCTACCTACAACCCAGCCACTGGAGAAATTCTGGCGCAGGTTGCCGAAGGCGATCGCGCCGATATCGATGCGGCAGTTCAGGCCGCGCGCCGCGCATTCGACAAGGGCCCCTGGACTCGCATGACCGCCTCCGAACGCGGGCGGCTGGTGTGGAAACTCGCCGACCTGCTGGAAGAACACCTCGAAGAATTCGCGACGCTGGAAACGCTCGATAACGGCAAGCCGCTGACCGTCGCGCGAGGCGCCGATGTTCCGCTCGCGGTCGAGATGTTTCGTTACATGGCCGGCTGGGCGACCAAGCTCGAAGGCACGACAATTCCGCTCTCGGTGCCTTATACGCCCGGCGCAAACTACCATGCCTACACGCTGCGCGAACCAGTCGGCGTAGTCGGCCAGATTATTCCCTGGAATTTTCCACTACTTATGGCGGCGTGGAAATTAGCTCCGGCGCTGGCCTGCGGATGCACCGTAGTGTTAAAGCCGGCCGAGCAGACACCGCTCTCGGCGCTGCGTTTGGGTGAGCTGATTACAGAGGCCGGATTCCCGGACGGCGTCGTCAACATCGTTTCGGGATATGGCGAAACCGCGGGTGCGGCTCTGGCAGCGCACGACCTCGTCGACAAAATCGCCTTCACGGGATCGACCGAAGTGGGCAAGCTGATTGTTCACGCCGCGACCGGGAATCTGAAGAAGGTTTCACTCGAGCTCGGCGGCAAATCGCCAAACGTTGTTTTCAAGGACGCCGATATCAACGCAGCCATCGCCGATTCCGCGAGCGCTATCTTCTTCAATCAGGGACAGTGCTGTTGCGCCGGCTCGCGCCTGTTCGTAGAGCGTGCCGTATTCGATGAGGTGGTCGAGGGCGTGGCGGCAAAGGCGAAGAAGATCAAAGTTGGATCGGGCATGGAGCCCAGCACGTCAATGGGCCCGCTAGTCTCCGAAGAGCAGTTGCAGCGTGTGTGCAACTACCTCGAAATCGGCATGTCCGAGGGCGCGACCGCGGTGGCTGGTGGAAAGAAGCTCGGCGATAAAGGATATTTTGTCGAGCCCACTGTGCTCGTGAATACCAAAGACAATATGCGCGTGGTGCAGGAAGAAATCTTTGGGCCAGTCGTGGTGGCAACGCCGTTCGACGATCCGGAGGAACTCACGCCGCGCGCCAACGACACCGTCTACGGCCTTGCGGCTGGCATCTGGACCAAGGATATTTCCAAGGCGCATCGCCTGGCCGCTGCTCTGCACGCCGGAACCGTCTGGATCAACTGCTACAACATCTTCGACGCGGCGCTGCCCTTCGGCGGCTACAAGCAATCCGGCTGGGGCCGCGAGATGGGCAAAGATGTACTAAATAACTATACCCAGACCAAGGCGGTATGCGTGCGGATTTAGCCGGCAGCTGAGAGCATGAGAGGCGGCCCTCGCGGGCCGCCTTTTTATTTCGCGACGCCAAGCCAAGATTAAGCCAAAATTAATAGCCCGAAAGTAACGCTGTAAATTTGTGCTGTGTCTGTGCTGGTTTATGCGGGTAAGAGGTTGGAGGCGCGGGTGAGAATCGAACTCACGATAGAGGTTTTGCAGACCTCGGCCTTACCACTTGGCTACCGCGCCGTATGCTTCGCTAAAACTACAAGGTATCTCATAAATGGGCCAAAGGAATGTGCGGCTGCTCCCTCAGGGCTAAAGCCCGTTTCCGTCGCGGCCCTTGCGGCAAGGCTGAAGCTGTGCCCTTTCAAAAGCGACTTATGAAATGGCTTCTAGCATCCTAAAACGAAAAGCCCTCGCCGATGCAGGGCTTCCGTGAATCCGTCTGCATTATACCGTGAAAGGCTCGATGAACGTCATGGTCGTTGAATGCCATGGCGGAACGACGGTGCCGCGAACAACGGTGAGGAGAACAATTCACGCTTCAGCAAGCACACTTGGTGCCGCGGGAGTCATGATCGTCGCCGCAATGGCAGCCAGGCGTTGATACGACCGCAGCCGGTCGGCATGTTCGTACGTGTCCGTCACTGCGATCACCTCATTCGCCTCCGTGTCGCGGACCAGCTTTTCCAGCCCCGCCTTCACGGTTGCATCCGATCCCACGATCGCAGCCCCCAGCTTGCTCTGGACGGCCGCTCGCTCCCAGTCCTGCCATAGTGGCTCCATGGAATCCAGCGGCGGCAACAGCTCCACCGGCTGGTTTCGGATCAGCCGCAGAAAGCGCTGCTGCGGAGTGGTAAATAGCCGCTGGGCCGCTGCATCTGTTTCGGCCGCGATCACCTGCACAGCCACGATGAAGTAAGGCGCACGTAACATTTCGCTGGGACGGAAGTGCTCGCGGTAAAGCTGCGCCGCTGTATAAAGATACTCGGGAGCAAAGTGGGCCGCAAAGGCAAAGGGCAATCCCAACCTACCAGCCAGTTGTGCGCTGAATCCGCTCGACCCTAGTAACGTAATCGGCACATTGCTGCCCTGTCCGGGAATCGCTTTCACCGCCTGACCCGGCTTCTCTGGCCCTAGATAAGTGCGCAGTTCTTCCAGCAAGGCCGGGAAATCGTCCCCCGTCTGCCCCAAATCTCTTCGCAGCGCTCGCATCGTTTGAAAGTCGCCGCCCGGAGCGCGACCCAGCCCCAGATCGATCCGTCCGGGATAGAGCGCCTCCAGCGTCCCAAACTGTTCTGCCACGACCAGCGGAGCATGGTTTGGCAGCATCACGCCGCCGCTGCCCACTCGAATCGTTTTGGTCGCCGCCGCCACATGCCCAATCAGCACGGGCGTCGCGGAGCAAGCCAGTCCTGCGATGGAATGATGTTCCGCCAGCCAATAGCGCTTGTATCCCAGTTGCTCTACGTGCTGCGCCAGATCCACCGAGCGGGCAATCGCGCTGCCCGCCGACTCACCGGCACGCATGCCCACTAGATCCAGCACCGAAACTGCTAATCCGTTAGCCATGCGAATTAGATGAACCACCCAGAAAAGCGATGCGAACCCTGGCTGAAGCGAAGACGAAGCAGCCCATCGAATCATCTCGCGGATGCGGTAGGGCGTTTCATTGCATCTGACGCAGGAGAGATTACGTCTCTTGAGGCGCCATATACGATGTATCCGGTGCCGGGCTCGATCGATGTCAGAGATGGTCGGGGATTAGCGGGAGGGGAGACGGGAAAAGGTCGACTCGGGCGGGAGGTAGGCCGAGACAAGGGCACTGCGAAACGTCTGCAGCCGCTGGGGAGCCGCGCAAAAGATAGAAAACTGGAGCGGGAGACGGGATTTGAACCCGCGACTTCGACCTTGGCAAGGTCGCACTCTACCACTGAGTTACTCCCGCTCGTCGCTTCATTCTACAGCACTTGCATATTTGCTGACAATTCACCCACCTGGATCGACTCCAAAAGGCGCCGAGCACCGTTTCTCGTCGCCAACCCTTTACAGCAAAGCGGAATCGTATCTGGCTGCCTGTCAGCATAAGTGACACAGATCTGAAAATGACGTCGGCTAAACAGACGATCGCGCCGACGAATCGAGAGGATAATTGAATGAACGGATTTAAGTTTTTTGCATTCGCTATTGTCACCGGGCTCTGCTTCATACTCGCCGCTCCTGCGATGCATGCTCAGGTAGGCGTCGAAGTCGGAGTGGCGCCGGTCTGCCCCTATGGCTACTACGACGTTCCCCCCTACGATTGTGCCCCCTACGGTTACTATGGGCCAGAATGGTTTTCCGGCGGCGTCTTCATCGGAGCCGGCCCGTGGTTTCATGGCCCCGATGGCTTTCACGGCCATGTAAATAATCGTTTCCATCCTGACCACGGCTACAACGGTCCCAGACCCGCGCGTGGTGACAAACCCGAACCGGGAAAGCGTCTCGACAAAATTGACCACTTCAAGGGTAATGAAGTGCGCGATGGACGCGGCCACGTCGCTGGCAAACGCTAGCTGATCGAGAACATGAAAATCAAAGGGCGGGCGGTCTCTTCACAACTAAGAGAACGACTGCCCTTTTCTCAATAACGCTATTGCCGCCCCTATTCTTCGTGCGCGCTCAGCTATACTTTGCCCGAGCGACCAGCACCATCAATCCCGGAGCCGCCAGCAGAAACGAGATTGCAGCCAGACTTCGAGTTAGTCGTTTATTGTGCGGGAGGATACTCAAAAAATCGTACACCCTGCCGGCCAGCCCTTGAAGCAAGAATCGAGGGATTCTTAGTACGGCTTTCCTGCTGGCGTCTGC
Organism: Acidobacteriaceae bacterium; assembly: GCA_003132405.1. GTDB lineage: Bacteria > Acidobacteriota > Terriglobia > Terriglobales > Acidobacteriaceae > Acidiflorens. The sequence continues at coordinate 47,773 of PKXQ01000132.1, forward strand.
CCGATAGCGGCGGTGATTTGGTTGCGCACATCCCAGAGATCTTTGTAGAGCCAGCTCTCCATCCGCTGTTCCAGAACTTCCACAGGCGTACCCATGGTCCCGACCACTCGCCCACCAATGATGCGCTCGGCGAGTTTCAGATGGTGAAAGCGGAATAGTTGCATGCACTCGTCAAAGTCGAGCAGGCGCTCGGCAACATCGTGCAGGCCGAAAAATTCTTCGTGACGTCGATAGAGCTCTTCAGCAGTCAAACCCGCGCGCTCGAGTTGCTCATAAAAAGCTTTGCCAAGGCGCGGTCCCAGGTGCAACAACGACAGAAATCCCGGAGAATCGAGGCCGCTGCCGTGCCCCAGTCCAGCGCGAATCAAATGATAATCGTAAGGAGAAATCGTCTCCAGAATATGCAGCAACCCAATCGGCGGTTCGAGAAGGGAAATGGCGCGCCGGATGAGGCGTGTAGCGTTGCCATAATCCGCCCGCTCTAGCACTTCGAGCGCCCGGCCGAGTTCAAACTCCGCTCCCTTCATCAGCAATTCCGAGCTCTGGTGCACGACGAGAAAGGTCATCTCGTCTTTGTGCAATAACTCTTCCGCCGGCTTTTGCAATGCCAGCAATTCGTCGGTGCGCAAGTAGCGCTCGTAGTCCGTCGCTCCCTTGCCTTCAAGAATCGGTTTTGTGGATTCGTCGCGATGTGCCATTCGAAAAACCAGAAAATCTATACGCTGTCGGACCGTAAATCTTCGACCGGATGATGTGGCGACCATTGCGGATCTTCCTCCGGCCTGACAATCTGGCCGTCGCGCATATGCACAATGCGATCGCCATACTCGGCCGCCTCGGGATTATGCGTGATCATGAGCACAGTCTGTCCCAGATCCTTATTCGATTGGCGCAGCATGTTAAGAACGATGCTCGAACTTTTCGAATCCAAATTTCCCGTGGGTTCGTCGGCGAGCACAATGGCTGGGCGATTGATGAGAGCCCGGGCCAGCGCGACTCGTTGCTGTTCGCCGCCGGAAAGCTCGTTGGGTCGATGATCGAGGCGGCCAGCAATTCCGAGCATCTCGGTGATTTTTTTCAAAAACGCCGCATCGGGCTTGCCCAAGCCCGCGATGTCAACCGCAATTTCAATATTCGAACGGGCGCTGAGCGTCGGCAAAAGATTAAATTTCTGGAAGACGAACCCGATCTTACTTTTGCGCAGCCGCGTGCGCTCGCCGTCGGATAGCGAAGCGAAATCCACCCCGTCGATGGTGACGCTTCCCGAGTCCGCGTGGGTCAGCCCGCCAAGCAAATAAAAAAGCGTCGACTTGCCGCTCCCCGAAGGGCCGACCACCGTGACGAACTCGCCTTTTTGCACGCTGAAAGACACACCGCGCAGAGCGGGCACGTCGACCTTGCCCACTCGATAGGTTTTGCGCAGTTCTTTCGCTTCAATGAATACTGCCATCCATTGAAAACGATATCACACGGAGAAGGATGATTGAGGCATGAGGGGACGCGTCGCTCCCTCATCCAGCGCGCCGCTCATGCGACGTTTACGTGCGCCACACCAGCATGCGCCGCCTTCGCTCCGGGCGGGCGCGGTTCGACCTGTCGCTTGGGCCCACGCTTGCGTACCAGGAGCAGCCGAATCCGTTCCAGCAACTCGGCGGGCTCGTACAATCCCTTGGGCAAGAAAACATCGGCCAGCGTTTCGCGTTCGTAAATTTTCGTGCGGCCGGAAATGAGCACCGTGGGCGTCTGCGGCGAAACACGTTTGACTTCTTCGATCAGCCGCGAACCATCCACACCCGGCATGAGCAGGTCGGTGAGCACCAGATCGACTCCGCCTCGGCGAAAAGCCTCCAGCGCAACTTCGCCGTCCTTGCACGCCACCACGCGGTAGCCGCGGGTTTCCAGCAGGATTTTGCGTATCGAAAGCGCCTGTTCGTTATCGTCCACACAGAGAATTGTTTTTTTTGGCTTCATTGATCTGACCGGGAGACTGCCGTCCACAAGAACTTTATAATCTCGTCCTTAATTTTTTAAGTGAGAGCGAAATGAATGCTAAACACAATTGGAGTCGCGGTAAAGTAGCGCGCTAGCCAATGGCACTCTGGTGCAAGGCAAACTCGTGCTATCGTGCCGGAAGCCGCGACTGGAGAGCTGTTTCATACTGCTAGATCGCAAGTGTCACTTCGCCGCGGAGCACTTCCACACAATTTCCACCGACGCGCACATTGACCACATGGTTATCCTGCCGATCAGCCCGCTTGCTGGCGCGCACAAAAATGCGACTCGGACGGTGCACTTCCAGGCCTTGCTCGATCAGAACTTGCTCCTCGCTGGCAGCAACACCGTGCGCGACCATCCAAGCAGCGCAGCATCCGGCGGCCGAGCCCGTCGCGGGATCGTCGCCGTTGTAGAAAATCATGCGGGCGTGCAGCCGGGCTTTCGGATCCACGGTCTCGCGGCACACGAAATAAAAGAACTTCCCCCCGCTGCTCGCGAGATAATTGACGGAGCCGTCGAGATCCAGACGAAGGTTCTGCAAAGTTTTCAGCGATCGCAGCGGGGCGATAGTAAAAGGAACACCCGTGGAAACCGTCTGTATGGGCGCCGAACTATCAAAGTCAGCAGCTCTGAGGCCCGTGAGGCGCGCAACCGCGTCCACGTCGTGAATCACACCAAACTCAGGATCTTTCTGCGTCATTTCTCCAAAGACAGCCTGCGACGGATGTTCCGTGAAGCGCACCGGCACGGTGCCAACATTCAGATCGAGCCGAACTTCCGATGCGCCGCTCGCCCCCCGCAGAACGAACGCCGTCCCCAGCGTCGGATGTCCGGCAAAAGGCAACTCCTCCTGTACCGTGAAAATGCGCACGCGCACGCCGCGTTCTTTTTCCGCGGCCGCGTCACCGGGAAGAATAAAAGTCGTTTCCGAAAGATTCGTTTCGCGAGCCAGCGCCTGCATCAGCTCCGTGCTGAGGCCGCGACCGTCGAGGAAAACCGCCAGCGAATTGCCCGTCAGAGCGAGGTCGGTGAATACATCGACCTGCGCCATGAGAAATTTCCGAATCGAAGCAGCCATACTACCCATTAGAGGGCCTGATTCCGACGTAAGATTCGCCCGATTGAAATTTTGCCGACACAAGAAACTTCAGGCCAGGGCAGAACCCATTGCTCCATGCGATACCATCTTTTGGAACGCAAATACCCGCGGCTCGCGCTTGACCAGCGGCTCGCCGCTCGATATTCTATTCCCTACTAACATTATAGGGTTTAAAACAAGCTAGGCCTTCATCCAATCGCAAAACCACTTGAGGACCGACATGTCTTTACGCATCAACTCCGAAGCTCCTGATTTCACCGCTGAAACCACGCAAGGCCCGATCAACTTTCACGAGTGGATCGGTAACGGCTGGGCGATCCTCTTTTCGCACCCCAAAGATTTCACTCCCGTGTGCACCACCGAACTGGGATACATGGCCGGCCTGCAACCGGAGTTTGCTAAGCGCAACACCAAGATCATCGGATTGAGCGTCGATCCCGTCGCCAGTCACGGCAAGTGGGCCGCCGACATCGAAGAAACCCAGGGCCACAAAGTGACCTACCCCATGATCGGAGATCCCGAGCTCAAAATCGCGAAACTCTACGACATGCTGCCCGAAGCATCTGGCACGACCAGCGAAGGCCGCACTGCCGCCGACAATGCCACCGTGCGAACCGTCTTCCTGATTGGCCCCGACAAAAAGATCAAGCTGATGCTGATCTACCCCATGAGCAGCGGACGCAATTTCGACGAGGTATTGCGCGCCCTAGATTCCATCCAACTGAACGCCAAACACAACGTCGCGACGCCCGTGAACTGGAAGCCCGGCCAGGACGTGATCATCCCCACCTCTGTTTCAGAAGACCAGGCCAAGCAAAAATATCCCGCCGGCTGGAAAACTCTGAAGCCCTACCTGCGAGTGGTGGCGCAGCCCAAGTAGTTCGTGTTAGCTTGCGAACGAACTTTCTCGGCGATTTTGCGCGAAGGAATTGGGTGCTGCAAAAACTTCGCGCGCAAGAACTTCGCGAAACCACGGAAGCGCATGCGGTCCGGTGATCGTCCCGGTCTTCAAAACCGGCGGGTGGCAGGCACTCCTGTCACCGATGGGTTCGACCCCCATTCGCTTCCGCCATTTATTTTCAATTGGTTATAGATGAGGCGGTCCAATCTCAGAGTGAGACCTCGGACCAAAATCGGGTTGCTGTGATAAAAACGTGATAAAAATTTCTCGCCTTCGCATTAGTTCCGGTCTCAAATTCTTGCGAGAAGTAGGCAGAGTCAGTTGATGGAATGCGGCGTCACGTGCTCGTGGCGGGCGGTGTCCATGGCTTCGATCAATGCTCTGGTGTTCTCGTCTAGGGGCCGGACATAAGTCGGCAGGATCTGGGTGTTGGCATGGCCTAGAAGATGTGCAACCGTCAGGCCCGTCGCATGGCAATCCGAAGTACGTTTTCTGGAATGGGACGAGTCTGCCGAGTTCTGCGACGGGATTGTGGCAAGCAGACCTAAGACAGGTGATGAAGGACGCGGGTTTGTGGATCAAGGGCAATCTGTCACACCGATTCCGTGACACTACGGTAGATTTCTGGCTCGAACAGGGTTGCGACATGACTACGATAGCCGCGATGCTGGGTGACACGGTCAGAACCGTCGAGCGGCACTATGCAGATCTAGCGTCAAAGCGGATGGGAGACCGGCTGTCGAAACTGCCAACTCGGTCTTGGGGAGCAGAGGCTGGACGATGAGTGAACTACTGACAGTTCGTGACGTCGCTACGGTTCTGAAGTGCGGCGAAGACGCTGTTGTTCGACGATTCGCGAAGGTGCCGGGAGTCATTGACCTGGGAAAGCCAGAGACCCGAAGTCGCCGGCGGTATCGCGTCTTGCGAATCCCGAAGGTTGTTGTCGAACAATATCTAACGAGAAAGAGCGGGCGCTCCATTCAAATTGAAGTACCTCAGAGAGTCGAGCGGCGGCGAAAGTCGGCGACGTGGGAGAACCGAGCGATTCTCAATCTCGCCAAAGCTGCCTTGCAGAACGAATGTCAGGACCGCAAGGCGTATCGGCGCATCGCAGACCGCGCACGTCTCTTGACGGCGCATGTTCCCGAGGACCGATGGTCGGAGATTGTCTGGTTCGATGACGAGGACTGAACAGTCCCCAATGAGTGTAATCGTGAGTGGCTGTTGAAAAACTCAATGCATGGNNCCCGGTCTTCAAAACCGGCGGGCGGCATCCACGATGTCGCCGGTGTGTTCGACTCACACACGCTTCCGCCAAAACAAAGGACTTACGAACCGCACATACCGTTTCACATACCGTTGACGGCCAGCCCTGCCACTTTCGAAGCAGCTTGGGCCATTTCATCGGTAACAACGTCGCCATAGGTCATCGTTGTGCGAATATCCGCGTGCCGCATCAATTTTTGTTGAACGGCCGTCGGTGTTCCCACGGCGTCTAACCATGATCGGTACGTGTGCCTCATGCTGTGCGTGCTGACGTGTTCGACCTTGGCAGCCAACGGGGCTTTCTTGTAAGCATCGTTGACGCTATCGTCTGACCACGGCAGACGGCCTAACTGCGACGGGGATGCAAAAATCCAATCCTCTTGTGCTGAGAACTGGGTTGTCTGCTTCCACATCTTGAGTGCTTCGATCATAGTTTGAGTGATCGTGATTGCCTTGTGTGAGGTTTTGGTTTTCACGTCATCCACGTGCTGTCGAACGATGCCACGCTGTACGCTGAGTTTCCCGTTGAGCCAATCCACGTCCGACCATTTGAGTGCTAGGGCTTCACTAATCCGAAGTCCGAAACAGACGCACACAAGGGCAATGGTGTGGAATGGTTCGTCAAGGTGCTGCGCGAAGTTCTGAAACTCAGCGACCGTCAGACTGCGCGGTTTGCTGGTTCGCTTCGATGCTCCCTTGATGGTGACTAGCTCCATCGGGTTGCGCTGTACTGGCACGTCTCCGCGCCACATGGCGAAATCCCAAAGAATGCGAAGCAAGCCGCGAACTGCCGCCCTGCTTCGTGGTGTCAGCGTCAACGATTGCAGCCAAAGTTCAGCGGGACGCGCTTGCACGCCAATAATCGCACACTGCCCAAACTTCGGGAGGACGTGATTTCTCAGCCACGCATCGTAAGAACGGCGAGTGCTGTAGCGTTTTGGCATCTTCTCTAATCGGTACTGATCTACCAGCACGGCCACTGTTGGCGCGCCGGCGGGTTGAGGTTGCGGCGGTAGGTTGCGGAACACTTGAGCCGCATCCCATGCCTGTTTCTTGGTGGGGAAACGGCCTAACGTCTTGCTGTGACGTTGACCATCGGCCCACCAAAAAAACTGCCAAACGTGATTGCGTTTATCTTTGACCACACTTCCGTTGGTGCTTTTACTTCGCCGCATTGATTTCTCCAAGTGCGGCAGATGGCGGGCACAGCATAGCATCCAACTCAGAACGTAAGGAAGCGATACGTTATCCGCGCCGTCCCGGATAGCCGGTGAGCGGGGATGCGCCCGGTCTTAGCCCACTCCAACACCGTGCGATGGGCAACGCGAAGGTAGAGCGCGGCTTCCCGTGCGTTCATCCAGGGCGAATTGGGCGAGGTGGGGCTCATATAAAGGTGTCTGAAACGGTCGGAAATGCTGCCTAATCACACTTAAACTGTCTCACTGCCGGGCTTTAACTGCATCTCACTTTCGCTTTTTAATCGCCCGCGTATGTAAAACCCTCCACGTCGGGCCCGCGACCACAACCTATTGTTGTTTTTCGACCCGTATTCCCCCTACCCACAAGGGCTAGAAACAATTCCGCCCTTCCCTCCCTGCCTTATACGTACAATTATGTACGTATAACTATGTACCTGCATCATCGCCACCGTTCAATCCATCGTTTGCTGCGCCGGGTACCCAAGCCCCGCAGCGCGGTCGCAATCTGCCCAACTGATAGGTTATGCTCATCCATAAAGTCGAACGCCTGTTCGCGCCGCTGTTCCGCAGTGCGCTCGCAACCGTTGCCCCATAATGGTGATGACGGTTGACGCGACATAAGCTGACGTGCAGTCAGTAGAAACGCGTCTTCCGCTTTGCCCGGCTTCGTGGTGTGGATAAAGTTGCGAATCAGCACGCGGATAATCTCGCCGCGGTAGAATCCGATTGAATCGCAGAAGCGATCTAGACGTTTCGCTTGCGACGTGGATAACACGGCGTCCACACGAACAATAGCGCCGTCGAAATTGTCGAAGTTCCGTTGCTGGATACGTGCGCTTCTACCGAACGATGTTTTCCGGTCGGTGTTCTCATCCGCGCTCACGAAATTGAATATCAACGTCCTAATGGCCTGAGGCTGCGTCAGTGATACGCGCTCGCAAAACGCCTTCAGCTTCTGGGCCAGAACTGTCGACATTAACGTTCCGACAGTTTCGGTACCGGTCGGTTTCACTAAACCCTTCCTTTTAGCTAAGTCATTGAAAACAAACATGCGAACGACCCGAGACAGTCATTAAAATCGCACCCGTCTAACTCATTGATTCTATTGACCGAGACAGCGACACGACCCTTAAACATATACTGTTAAACACATACCGTTACCCATCCGACCCATCCTGACACCACCCGACACCACTCCGCCTTCGCGGGCTCAGTTGTCGCGGCGTCGTGTGTTGTCACTAGGGTTTGGCAATTCCAACGTCGTCTAATTGAAAACGAACTATGTCCCGTTTCGTATCCCGTTTCGTGTCGCGGCCGTGTCGCGGCTACTCTTCCTTTTCGGGCTTGGCTGCGCGACGATTAAAGATTGCTCTTGCGCTCTTATCCGGCCACATGTTGAGCGACCGCATGTAGTAGTCACCGGAAGCACCGTTAAGCAACGCCTCAGCCTGTTCCGCTGTCGCGTCGGCCGGAATGTCCACCACTAAAAATTGTTTCGGCGTCATTGGTTACCTCTTATATTGCTTTCGCAGAACTGCACTCATACGCGCGGCGAAGACGTGTTCGTGTTCCTTAAGCATGTCGTCCACGCCGTCGCGGTCAATGGCGGTGACCTGGGGCGTGAGCAAGGAAGTTCGTGCTCTAATCTTTCGCATGGCTGCTGAGAATCGTGGGAAGCTGCAGACGAGACATACTGGATCACGTGATCGTCTTGAACGAGCGGCATTTGAAGCGGCTGATGTCCGAGTATGTGCTCTACTACCACGAGGATCGGACACATCTGGGGCTCGCGAAGGACACGCCAGCGGGCCGGCCAGTCGCGATCCGTACTACAGTCGGAAAGCGGACTTACCCCTTTCCTCGACTCGGCGGGTTGCACCATCGTTACGTAGCGGCGGCATAGAGAGACGATTCTTGCCTGCCGAGATCAATATTCACTGCCCATCGGGCCCTCTTTGTCCTCATCTGGTTTGTTGGTGTGGGATCAACTCCCATCAGCCACAAGATCAAAAGGCATGTCGAAAGTCGCGGGTCTATGGCAGCGCAAGGAGTGCCTTGGTCGTGCGCGGAAGGTTTTGACGAACCACAGCCCACAGGGAATAGGAATTTCAATAACTTACAAGACGCGGGTGGCTACCTTAAAACCTTGTAAGGAACGCTACGGAACCCTTATTGAACAGCTAACGGACAGTCGACTTCGGGCGACCTTTGCTGCCGGGCTCGGAGTGAAGCTATGAGACTTCGTTCGGGTTGTCCAGGGGACTGCAAGTCTTCAGACTAGCCCCACTTTTCGCGGCTCGATACCCGCGTCGCTCCGGAAACGCTTGTCTCTGGTAGGGATGTAGTCCGCGCACACAAAGCCAGTTGAGAGCGCCTCGTCTTCGCGTTAAATCTTCTACTCAACTCTTGCCTTTTGGGAAGAATTCCACGGGCATGTGGCTCAGCTTGGCATAAATCCGGCTCCGTCGTAGCAGAGGCCACCAATCGTAAAGATAGATCTGCATGGGTCGCCACATGGCGACCCATCCGGCAATCGTGAGGCTCTCCCGCACGATGGCAGCCCAAGTGCCCGCCTCACGACCCAACAACATCTTGCTGAGAATTAGACATGCCGCCAAGAACAGCAGCCCGATGAAAAGACTGGTGCGGCCTTGCCTCAGGAGCCGCTTGAACTCCAAGTCAGTAATTTTGGCACGATGAGCAAAGTGGTTGTGGATGGCCGTCCTGATCAGTTCTTTGGGATCTTCGGCCGGCCACCGGTCCAAGTAGATGCGCAATTTGACCGGAGCCTTAGCGGAGAACTCTTGCGCCCAACTTACGATGAATTCTTCCGCGTCGTCGTCGAGATCCTTTTCAATGAATGGAGAGGGATCCATCGAGTTGAAAAGTTGGTTTATGTCCCGCAGTTTCAGACTTATGGTGTGCGGATGCCCACGGTCCGTAGCGGCAGTGTACGGCAATGAAAAATGCATACGAAAATCTCTGTTGTTGAAAGAGCTGTTAGCCAGTTGCCCAGCTCTGGAATTTATCTTGATTCACCTCCGGTTCAACGGGCTTTTCTTCATTTAGCTATCGCTGAACACGCTTCCGCGAGGATGTCCTTTGGCCAGTGGCGGGGGAGCGGTTGGCTCGCTGAAATCAGCTGTCCATTGCCAGTTCCTGATCTCCGGCATATCTTCGAGATGTTGTCGGATGTAGTCGTGGTGTTCGTACAGCTTCCGGTTGAACATGTCGACTACATCCGAAACCTGTGAACGCAGCCGTGAAACGTGCTTCAGTGCGTCGATGGCCAGGTGGAAACGGCTCATCTTGTTGAGCACTACCATGTCGAACGGCGTCGTGGTCGTGCCTTGATCCATGTAGCCGCGCACATGGAAGCGGGCTTCATTCGAGCGCCCATGAACCATCGTGTGAATGAGCCAGCGATTGTTGTGGAAGGCGAAGATGACATGTGTGTCTTTGGTGAAGAGCTCGTTGAAGGACATGTTGTCCATCCCATGCGGATGATCGTCCGGCATCATCAGAGCGGTCAAGTCCACCACATTGACAACTCGCACCTTGATGCCAGGAACATACTTCTGCAGAAGCCATGAGGCCGCGCAGATTTCGATGGTTGGTACGTCGCCTGCACAAGCCAGCACGACGTCCGGTTCTTCACCCTCGTCGTTGCTCGCAAATTTCCAGGTCGATGCCCCTCGCGAGCAATGTTCAAGAGCCTCGTCCATGTTCAGCCATTGAAGCTGGGGTTGCTTGCCGCAGGTCACGATGTTGACGTAGTTGCGACTGCGCAGGCAATGGTCAAAGACGCTCAACAGACAGTTGCTGTCCGGCGGATAGTAGACTCGGATGGTTTCACTCCGGCGCGCCAGCGCATTGTCTACAAATCCAGTCGCCTGATGGCTGAAACCGTTGTGATCATTTCGCCATGCATGGCTTGTCAGTAGAACATTTAAGGATGCGACAGGTTTGCGCCAGTGAAAATCGCGGCATTGCTCCAGCCATTTGGCATGTTGCGTCAGCATCGAATCCACGACTTGCGCGAATGCTTCGTAGGAGGACCACATGCCATGGCGCCCGGTCAGCAAGTACCCTTCGAGCCATCCCTGGCAGCAATGCTCGCTTAATACTTCCATTACGCGGCCATCGGGGCTGAGTTCGTCATCGATCGAAACAGTTTCCGCCGTGAAGCAACGTTCGGTAGCCTCGAGGACAGAGTTTAAGCGATTGGAGTTCGTTTCATCGGGGCAGAACATGCGAAAGTTTGTTGGATTCAACTTGAAAATGTCTCTGAAAAAGTCTCCGAGCTTTCGCGGGGCTTCAGCGACCACTTGCCCCGGTCCGGGAATCTCCAGCGCATAAGATGTAAAGTCTGGTAGATCGAGCTCGGTCAGCAGCCGTCCGCCATTCACATGAGGATTCCCTCCCATGCGGCGATTGCCTTTCGGCGCGAGTTCCGCTAATTCGTCAATGAACTTGCCACTTTCATCGAAGAGCTCCTGCGGCTTGTAGCTTTTCATCCAGGCTTCGAGGATCTTGAGATGTTCAGAGTTTTCGCGGACCGTGGCGAGGGGGACCTGGTGTGCGCGGAACGTGCCTTCAATTGGGATTCCATCCACTTCTTTCGGACAGGTCCATCCCTTGGGCGTGCGCAGAACAATCATGGGCCAGATCGGCTGCTTCTTGAACCCACTGCGGCGCGCCTCCTGCTGAATTGCTCGAATCTCGGCGTAGCAATCGTCCAGCGTTCGAGCGAGGAGTTGATGCACGGCCTCAGGATCGTCGCCTTCGACAAAATAGGGCCTGTAACCACGTCCGACATACAGAGCTTTCAATTCTTCGTCGCTCGTCCGTCCCTGAACAGTCGGCCCGGAGATTTTGTAGCCGTTGAGGTGGAGGATCGGGAGGACTGCGCCGTCTCGCACTGGATTGAGGAAGTTGACTGATTTCCAGCTTCCTTCCAGCGGACAAGTCTCGGATTCTCCGTCACCAATGACGCAGGCAACGATCAGATCTGGATTGTCGAAAGCGGCGCCAAAAGCATGAACCAGCGAATAGCCAAGTTCACCGCCCTCGTGCATGGAATTCGGGACGTGCGGTCCGCAGTGGCTGGGCACTCCGCCCGGCGTCGAGAATTTCCTGAAGAGAAGCCGCAAGCCGTTTTCATCCGGCGTGATCTCCGGATGGACTTCGGTATAAGTACCTTCAAGATAGGAACTTGCATTGAGCGAGGGACCGCCATGTCCGGGACCGGCAATATAAATGATATTTGCATCGTGCTCTTTGATGAGGCGATTCAGATGAATGTAAATAAGGTTTTGTCCCGGTGAAGTTCCCCAGTGCCCGAGCAGCCTTGGTTTGATCTGTTCCGCTTTGAGCGGCTCTCTCAATAAAGGATTTTCAAACAGGTAGATCTGGCCGATGCACAGATAATTTGCGGCGCGCCAGTAGCGATTCATCTTGTCGAGCATGTCCGGCGTGAGCGGACCCGTGGGATTCGATACTTCTTTCTGGGGTTGACCATTTGCTGCGACGGCGGTAGACAACGCCGCATCGAAAACAAACTTGGTCGGCTTGCCGGCTTGATCCAGGTTCTGGCCCCGTGACGTTCGGCTGTCCTGATCGACGCTAGTTGCTTGCTCTTTAGTAGGCATATTTCTTGTTCCTCTCGACTTCTCCTCAAGCGCGGCTGACAAGCCCGGCATCGGCTTTCAAGGCTTTAGGCGTGGCGCCCACGACCCGTCAGCGCTTCGAACCCTGAGATCACGTCGAACAGCTCTTCGTCGATGGATTCCTGTCGAACACGGCGGAACGTGCGGTTTAGATCTTCCAAAATTTCTTCGATGTTCTTTTCCGCGCGTTGCATTGCCGCGAGACGGCTGGCGTTTTCGCTGGCCAGGGATTCGGCGCACGCTTGAAAAAGCAGAACGAAGAGGTATTCTCGAACGAAAGCCTGAAGCGCTGACGCGACTCCTTCGATGACCTCCGGCAGACTCTTTGTCGGCCAGGGCATGGCGGCAAGCTTGTTTTGCCAGGTGGGATCGAGCGGCAGCAGCCGCTTGCCTACAGGCTCGTAAACGGCTCCGAATTTCGGGTGGTTGTGGAAGACATAGACCTCCCCAACATCGCCCTGATCGAGAGCCGCCTCGCCTTCGATGAGAATCTGACCGATAAGGGGCGTGATGGCATTGACTGAAGTCGGAACCGATAGCAGGCCGACCGGGGCCAGACCGGTGTCCGCCATGAGCGCGTGAGCGCGATCGCCGACCGCCCAGATTTTCGTTATTTTGCCGGGCAACGTTCTGAGCTCCTCCACGGCGAATTCCACGACCACCTCATTAAACCTGCCGACAAGGCCCTGATCCGAACCGAAGACGACTGCGCCGATCGCTCCCTCATGCGGCGGGCGTTTGCCCTCGCCGAACGAAATCGGCACAGCTTGGCGGAGACACACAGCCGACGCGAGCTCCACCGTGCGATAGTATTCATCCAGCGATTGAACTGCCTTTTCGTATTGTCCAATGCTCGATGCCGCCAGCGCCTTCATCGAACGAACAACACCTTCGAGATCCCCCGCGCCGTCGATTTTTCGACGCAAACTCTCCAAAGTGCCACTCATGGCGACGCCTTGGCGACTGGTTTNNTTAGAAGTGGGTTGGAACGGAGCAAGCGCACGCGTAGCAACTTCCAGAATCGCATTTCGGTCGGCGTCACTCAATTTGTCAGCTGCCGTTAGTCGCCCCGCTACGTCCGCCGGGATGTCCGACGTCGCTTTCTCTATCGCCTGCTCGGCATCGCTCACCTTTTCGATCGGCACCGGATCAAAAAGGTTCGCCGTCAAAGCCAGGAGCACGGTGATCTGCTCGATCATCGACACCGGCTGCGATTCCGGCTGTTTGAGGCAGGCTCGGATGCGCTGCCCATGATCGATGATCTTGCGGGTGGATTCATCGAGCCGGGTGCCGAACTTGGCGAATGTTTCCAATTCCTCGAACTGAGAGTAGGCAAGCTTAAGGCTGCCCGCGACGGCGCGATAAGCGGCTCGTTGCGCCGCTCCGCCCACCCGCGAAACGGACTTGCCGATGTCAACCGCGGGAAGGATTCCCAGTTCGAACAACGTGGGCGAGAGGTAGATTTGACCGTCCGTAATGGAGATGAGATTGGTTGGGATGTAGGCGGAGATGTCCTGCGCTTCGGTCTCGATGATGGGAAGCGCGGTGAGAGAACCACCTCCGCGCTCCTTGCTGAGATGCGTCGAGCGTTCCAGCATCCGCGAATGAATATAGAAGATGTCGCCGGGGAACGCTTCGCGGCCGGGCGGACGACGGAGCAGCAGCGATAGCTCGCGATATGCGCGGGCGTGCTGCGTGAGATCGTCGTAAACGATGAGCACATCGTGTCCCTTTTCCATGAAATATTCGGCGATGCTCGTCGCGGCGTAGGGCGTGATGTAGACAAGGCCTGGCGCATCGTTCCCTTCGGCGACAACTACCACGGTGTACTCCATCGCGCCTTTTTCGCGAAGGTTGGCCACAACTTTGGCGACGGCGGAGGCGCGCTGTCCGATCGCACAATAGACGCAGAGCACATTTTGCCCGCGCTGGTTCAAGATGGTGTCGATCGCAATGGCCGTCTTGCCAGTCTGGCGATCGCCGAGAATCAATTCTCTCTGCCCGCGCCCGATAGGAATGAGCGCATCGACGGCCTTCAGCCCGGTCTGCAAAGGCACGACTACGGGCGCGCGATCCATGATGGGAGGGGCCGGACGCTCCACCGGCAGGCGCTGGTCCCCGGCAACCGGCCCTTTGCCATCGAGCGGTTTCCCCAGCGGGTTGATCACCCGCCCGAGCAAACCGTCTCCGACCGCGATGTCCATGACTCGCCCGGTGCGTTCGACTTCGTCGCCCGCCCGCAGATCCTGATATTCGCCGAGCAGGATGACGCCGATTTCATCCTCATCCACGTTGAACGCGATCCCCAGCAGATCGCCCCGGAACCTCACTAATTCGTCATAGCCAACGCCGGGAAGGCCCGAAAGCGTGGCGATTCCGGTGGAGACATTCGTGACGATGCCCACTTCGCGCGGCGTCAGTCGCGGCTTAAAACCTTCGCGCACTTGTCTTATTCCAGCAAACGCGCTGTCGAAATCTTGCTGGAGGCTCTCAGTTTCCATCTTCATGCGCTCACAGTTTCGGGCTTGGGTTCTTCAGGCTTGGAGTCTGCTTTCGCTTCAGGCGTCGGCTCCGCTTTCGCTTCCGGCTTTGGCTCAGTTTTCACCTCTGCCTTCGGCTCGGCTTTCGCTTCTGGCTTCGGTTCGGCCTTCGCTTCCGGGTTTGGCTCGATTTTCGCACCCGCTTTCGGCTCGGCTTTTGCTGCAGGCTTCGGCTCCGTTCTTGCCTCTGCCTTCGGCTCGGCTTTCACTTCCGGCTTGGTCTCAGTTTTCGCTTCTACCTTCGGTTCGGCTTTCGCTGCAGCCTCGGCGTTCTTCCTCAGGAGTTCATCGACGCCTTTTCCCAATGAGGCCAGATAATCGGCGATGCTCCACGCCACTTTTTGTCCATTCGTGGTGAGTTCAATGCCGCTGATTAGATCTGGCGAGGTTTCGAACCGGATACGGATTTCCGCCGAAAAGGTTTCGTTGAGCGCATTCTGAATCGCTGCCTTCTGTTCGGTACCAAGATCAAAGGCGCTCCGCACTACGGCTGGTTCGGACGACGACTTGAGGGCTGCACCCAGCAAGCCCTTGCTCTTCCCATCCATTTCGCGCAGGCGGCGCGTGAATACCTCTCCCATGCGTTCTTCGAGACTGACCGTAGCGAGATCCGCGAGCGTCTTGCGCGCGATCCCAAAGACTTCATCCTTGGCTAAGCGAGTAATCTCGCTGCCCAGCCTCTTTTGGTCGTTTCGCAACGCAGTGGCTTGCGCGGCGCGCAAGCTATCCGCCGCATTTCGCGCTTCGTCAAGGAGGCGCCCGCGCTCGGCTTTCGCTTCGTCCACGGCCTTGCCGAGGAGAGCGCTGCGCTGTTGGTCGAATGCTTTATTCTTGTTTTGAAAGTCGTCGCGCTCCTTTTGCGCCTCGGTCTTCTTCGCATCGGCATCCGCAAGTTCAGCGGCGATGCGCTTCTCACGAGCGTCGATGGCATTGAGGATGGGCTTGTAGAGGAAATGCTTCAACAACCACACCAGGATCAGGAAGTTCAGTACCTGTGCCCCGACGGTGAACCAGTCGATGAGCATGGCTCATTTCCCTCCGGTTTGAGCGATGACGTGACTCCAAAACGGGTTTGCGAAAATGAGAATCATCGAGACGACAAAGCAGTAAATTGCCAACGATTCGATCATCGCCAGACCAACGAACAACGTCCGAGTGATCGTGGCCGAGGCGTCGGGTTGCTGTGCCAGCGAAGTCAGGGCGGTGGCGACTGCTCGGCCCTCGCCGAGCGCCGGACACATACAACCGATGCCGGTGGTAATGCCGGCGGTGGCGATTGAAACGACTGCGACCACGGTAACGCTATCCATAAGGAGCCCTTCTTATCGCTAATGTTGCGGTTTCAAATCCTGCGTGTCTGGCTTGGCTTGCACGACAGCCGCCTTCGGTATGCGGGTAGCGGCTGCAATGTAGACTGTGGCCAGAATGCTGAAGATATAAGCTTGCACCATGCCGGTGAGCAGGCCGAGCACGGTCATGAAAATCGGAAAGATAAAGGGCGTGATCGTGAGCAAAATGCCGATAATCATCACCCCGCTCATCATGTTGCCGAACAGACGAACGGCCAAGGCCAGCGTGCGCGATACTTCGCTGATGATATTGAACGGGAGCATGATGAACGTCGGCTTCGTGTAGGTCTTGAGGTAGGCAATGAACCCCTGTTCCCTGATGCCAAACAGAGGTA
>PKXQ01000143.1 GCA_003132405.1 Acidobacteriaceae bacterium
ATATGTGGTAGTGGAATTATCGCTGTAGGTAACGATAAAGTGTTGAGAGGCCAGGTTGCCATTGACAGCGTTGCCCAGAAAATTCAACGTGCTGTAGCTGCCAGAGGGGAGCGTGACAACGACGTTCTGCCAGGCATCCAGATTGTTGGTTGGGCCAAGGGTGAAAGTGGTGCCGTTCCATGTGACCGAAGTGCCGAGCAGATTATACGAGTACGCGTTGCCGTCGTCATCCAATCCGCCGGTTTGGGAGAAGGTCTGGCCGTCGGTGTAGATGCCATTGACGTTGTAGGCCGTTGTAGTGCCAACGATGGTTGAGGCATTGCCGGGCTGTTCGGTCGAGAAGTAGATGCTTTCCGCTTCCGTGTCTCCACTGTTATTGTCGGCGGCGATGCCGCTCGTGCCTCCGAGGTAACCCGTGGCTTCCGCAGTGTAGGGGGGCAGAGTACCGCCGCTGCCGCTGGTATTGGTCAACTGGTTGTTCACATTCCACATGGTGACTACGTTCGATCCGCTGCCACTGGCGGGCTGTCCCATGCCGACGAAGATACGGTCGTTGGTGCCATCGTAAAACTCGGTGATGGGGGAGCAGAGCCCTAGCGCTCCACTCGGATTGACATTGGTGTTGTAGGACATGGCAGGAGTGGTGTTAACGACGCCAGTGCTGGCCTTGAAACTGATGGAGAACAGATCCTGCCAATTCGTATTCGTCTGGTCAGTGCCGCAACTGTATAGGGTGGACAGAGCGCTTTTCGGGCCGTAGGTGTAATAGTTGTTGTCGAACGCTCCATAGAACAGAAGCGGGTCGGCGTTCGTGTTTTTGGGTCCCAACTCAACCGCAGTGCCCGAAGCGAGGCTGGTGGCTATCTGCGTCACGGAAGTTCTGCCGGCCGCGTCGTAGGTGGAGAAGACGTAGAGATAGCCGTTGAACATATCGAGCAACGGGCCCGGGCCGGTCGGGTAGCCGTAATTACTAGCACTGTTTCCAAAAGTGTAAGACGGCGTCGAGGCAGCGGCGAAGTTGGGTGTCGTCGCAGTGGTATTCACCGTAAAGGCGTAGATTTTTTCGGAATCGGTAACGAAGACCTCGTTCAGAATCGGATCGTAAACCGGGCCGCTCATCGCTCCCGAGGGCGTGGTTTCGAACGTCGTATTTACGGGAATACAAAAATCCACGGCGGGAGCAACGGTACTGCTGAAGATATTCGAAATGTAATAAAGCAGTCCGTTGTTTGCGCTGATGAAGCCCGTATTACTGGAATAGTCGACGTAGAGATCGGAATGACTGTTGCCGGCGGTGTAGGCAGTACCGCATCCGGGATGGACAGAAGCGCTGTATGCGAGCGAAAAATCGCAGGAAGCAGTGGTCGGAGTGCACGCTCCATTCGAAAAGGTGCCGGTCACGGCGACGGGAGCGGTAGCACTTCCACCCTGGTGGGCGACCCATTTTGTTACATGTAAGTAGGAAGTCGTGGCGCTGCGGTTTTCAATCCAGGCAACCTTGGTCCCATCGTAGGAGAGCACGGGAGAGAGCGCCGATCCGCCGGTGCCGATCGCGTACGAGAAAAGAAAAGTAGGAGCCGTGCCGGAACAGAATCCGGCGCCAGCGCTGTCGCTGTAAAGATTGGTCAATCCGATCAGATTGCCTTGTTTAGCCACGGTGGGAGCGGCATTAATGGTGTAGACGGCGAAGTCGGCACTGCAGCTGGGCGATGAATAATTAGCGGTATAAATTGCCGGACTTTCACCGTAGGAAGTACCTCCGGTCGGACCAAGCGAGACCGACCAGTCGACTTTGGAGCGCTTGTTCTTGGGCCGTAAAACCGGGCGCATCGGATCCCAGAGAACCAAAGGCTGGAACCCTCGATCGACTTGTTCTTCGTTAATGCCGATGTCCCAATCGGCGTCTTCTGGCTGATCCTGATCCCCTTCAGCGAGATGTAAGCCGACCGCTGCCGCGAGATCCTTACGGTGCTCCGCCGAGTAGTGCCGGTAGAGGCTTTGGATAAAGCGGGGATCGTCGCGAAGCAGCATCATCTGTCCGATGGAGCCGTTGCGGGTGTAGATGACGTGGCGGTGGCTCCAATCCTGCGGACCACCAAGATCCGATGGCGAAGCGGCAGAAGAGCTCTCTTGTGCGGACATGGCAAACGAAATTGCAAGTACTATTGCGAAACCGAACACGCCGGCTTTCGCGGAACGAAGCATCCAGCCCATAACCTCTCCCTTGGGGTTAGTTTGATCAAATTATACGAAGGGCTACGACCTCTTAATAGTGCCCATTAGTAATCGGAATTGAGGTTGAAAAATCAGCAGTTAGGAAGCTCAATTGCTAAGTCTTACGTGCACAAAGGCGTCAACGGACGACAAATGGTCTCGAGCCTGACTGGCGGAGCGCTCTTCTTCGCCGGTGGCCTGGTCATCTCGATCAGCAGATAAGCCGCCTTGATTACGATCCCTGGTTCCCATGTCACAGTTCCCATGTAACGGTTCTCATTTAACCCCGCCCTTCTGAGTTCCCCGAGAATAGGGGTTAATACTAGTAAATGGAGAGTGATCCCCTCATAATCACAGCCACGGAGTAGTGTATGAGTCTGAGCCAGGGGAAGGGGGGGGGACCACCGCTAGATGAAATCGGCGCGAATGCGCAATCCGAGTCGCCGCGGCGGCGGCGAAAGCCTTATCAGAAGCCCGCGTTCCGCTTCGAGCGCGTATTCGAGACGATGGCGCTGGCCTGCGGAAAAGTGAGCGCGACGCAATCGCAGTGCCGGTTCAATCAGCACACGTCGTAACGGCTCGCCGAAGTCGCAAATGCGGCCGCCGCACGTTTGTGGGGGGTATCCTGCAGGTATTACTTCAGTAATCTCAGCCGCCTGCTTTTTTCCGTTCCTTTTGCCGCGATGTTTCTTAAAATTGAGTTTCTCAGTCCTCCCCTGCAGGTTGGGCCGCGCGGCGGGGGATGATTCGCCTCCGGCGGATTCCGACGAAAATTTGAGGTGCCATTATGCGAGGGTGTGTATTTCGCTGGTTGTGTGGCTGGGCGGGCTTGCTCCTGCTGGGCATAGCAGTTTCGGCTCAGACGGCCCTAGAGCAGAGCTTACCCCAAGCCGCCTCCATCGAAGAGTTGCACCTCGGGTTTCCGCAGGACTGGAGTTCACGCCATCTGTTGATGCCCGGCATAAGAGTTGATGATCTATTAGCCGCGGGAGCTCACGATCCGCGCTACGTTTACAACTACGTCATGCGGCAGGTAGCGACAGAAAATCAAAACATTGGGGTGCGGGGACTGCGGCCGCCGCGCACCATTCCCAAAAAACATCTTAAGGTTGATTGGGCGGTGTCGCTTGAGAACGGCTACGTGCCGCAGAATCAATTTCCCGCGAAATACCAGTTTGATGTAGTTCAGGAAAACTGCAATTCCGATTTCGTCGTGTTCGGGTTGACCACCACCGGCGCGCCTAAGACGCCTCAAGGCAACATAGTCGGAATTAACAACCTTTACACGAACGCGACTCCAGCATGCAATGGCGGATCGCCGTGGGTGGCATTCGCGTATAACACGGTGGCGCAGACGAACGGCCAGATCAAAACGTCGCCCGTATTATCGGAGGATGGCACGAAAGTGGCTTTTGTGGAAAGCACGGCTGGCGGTTCGTATTTCCACGTGCTGGTGCTGCCCAGCCCGATTCCGACGCCGCCGGCGCAGAGCGGCACGGTGTTATCTCCCAACACTCCGACGGCGTGTCCCGGAGGAAAACCGACCACACCCGAATGCATGACCACGCTCACTATTCAGACCGCTGCGACCGATTCGAATTCCTCGCCCTGGGTCGACTACAACACGGATATGGCATACGTGGGTGCCGACAATGGCGTGCTCTATAAGATCACTCCGGTCTTCGGCGGAGGCGCACCGGCACTGGTCAGCGATCCCACGAACTGGCCGGTCACGGTCTCGACCAACACACGCAACACGATATTGACTAACCCCGTCGTGGATGACAATGCCGGCTTGATTTTCCTCGGCGACGGCGAGGGATACCTGTACTCCGTATCTCTGACGGCTCCGGCCAAGACAACTGCCGCGACGCAGACCATCGGGTGGGCCTACGATGGCAGCGGAGACGGGAGTGGAGCGGCGGGCACTGGGATCGTCGATCCGCCAATCGTGGTTAACGACCCTGCCAATACAACGATCGATCAGGTATTCGCCTTCACCGGATGCAGCTATGTGCTCGGCACTGGCGGAGCCGTGTCGCAGGTTCCAGCGAATTTTGCGACGGGTGTGCCCACCACCGCAAACACGGTCGACCTGGGATCGGCGAGCGGTGACGGCGACTGCACAGGGAAGAACGTCCACTCCGGAACATTTGATAATGCGTTCTGGCTCTACGGATCGACATCGGGGCACCTGATGGCGTGCGGATTCGTCAACTCCGGAGGTGTACCAGCAGAGCCGCAGATGTATTTCTTTGACTTTTCGAGCGGCGTAATTACGAGCACGGGTTCGACCACCTATCTCGTGGACACTACAAAGGGCGATGAATGTTCACCGCTGACCGAGTTCTACAACGGGACGACAGATCGTATGTTCTTCGGAGCGGGTAGCACCGGCGACGGTTATTTGATGAGTTCAATCATCACGCCGGGCGGAACTCCGCCGCTATCGACGCCGGGCACATGCACGACGGGTTCGCCGACATCCAGTTGCGTGACCTCAACGAGCGCCTTGGGAGGGACCAGCGGGATCATTATCGACAACCAGCTTTCGAACGGTGGAACAAACATCTACTTCTCAACCCTGGCGGTGGGAGACGTTAACGGCCAGAAGTGCGCTTCGGGATTGGCAGGAGGGTCTACGAATCCATATTGCGCCGTGAGGCTGACGCAGTCGGGTTTGCAGTAAATTTTCCACTCAGGAACGGAAGAAAACTGCGGCGGAGACGTTCAGCTCTCCGCCGTCATTTTTTCCCAGCATCTTTATTTTCCCGCATCCACTTGCTTCACCATGAGCGCGGGCACGTCTTGCTGTTTCACCAGGTTGTTATAGCTCACGACGTCCGTCGAGAGAAGCGCCTTCCATTTTGCCAGCTGTTCATCGACCTTTGTGGTGAGCATGTCGAAGACTTCATAAGACTGCTTGGTAGGAGCCGAGTCGGCGCTCTGCACCACGCCACCCAAGGCCACCAGATCGTTATTCAGGCGCACAGGGAAATTGAGCACATCCTGGCCGCTTTTGGCTTTGGTCTGGATCAGCGCCTCTTCCACTACTGTCATCTTCGCGTCGAGCGCCTTACCCGCATCGGCGATGACCTTGGCACGAGGATCATTCTTCAGGCGCGTGTTGATTGCGTTGATCTGGTCGCGGACGTCGCGCATCTGAATGATGGCGTCATCCGTCTCCGTGACTTTTTCGCGAATCTTCAGCAGCAGGTCGAATTGTTTTGCCAGATCGTCGGAGGTGACTTTCAGCCGGGGATCGGCTTTGATTTCGAGCGGCGCGGTGTAACTCTTGCCGAGCACGGTCAAACGCACCTGATATGTGCCGGGCAGCGCCACGGGACCGTCGGTATTTCCACCCCAGAGCGGAGCCTTCGGAACTTTTGTCGCTCCCTCATAGCGGAGATCCCAGACGAAGCGATTCAGGCCGGCATCGGCTGGCAGGCTGGCGGCACTGCCGCCGCGACTGAAGAAATCTTCTTCTTCGTCGCCCGCTGGCTCCTCTTTCTTCGGAAGCTTGCGTATTACCTTGCCGGAGGAGTCGAGTATCTCCAGCGTGATCTTTGGAGCTTCGGAATCGGCGTCGGGTTTCTTAGTTTCAGCAGAAGCCGCTGTTGCGGCTGCGTCGGTCTTGACAGCGCCCTCTGCACCGGCGGCTTTCGACTTCCCGTCGTCCGGCTTTTTGAGCGAAGTCTTCAGCCAATAGCTGATCACAGCGCCGGCCGGCGGATTTTTGCCGACATTGCCGCTGGCGGCGAAAAACCCTCCGCGGAAAACGGTGTGGCTCGCCGCGCTGGGCGTGAACAGATGTGCCTCCTGCGGGGCGATCGAATCGTCGTACTGCTCGAGCGGAGTGAAATCGTCGAGCACCCAGAAGCTGCGTCCGTGAGTTGCTAATACCAGATCATTGTTCTTGATCACGAGATCGTTGATCGGCACCGTCGGCAGATTGAGTTGAAGCGGCTTCCAGAGCGCACCATCGTTGAACGAAACATAGACGCCTTGCTCGGTTCCGGCAAAAAGGAGACTGGGATGCTGCGGATCGATTCTGACGGCATGGACATAATCGTTCGCCGGAATGCCAGCCACGAGCTTCGTCCAACTTTTTCCGAAGTCAGTTGTCTTGAAAATATAGGGAGCGAAGTCGTCTGATTTGTGGCGTTCTACGGCGACAATCGCGGTGCCCGGGTCGTGGGAAGAAACTTCGATCATGCTCACCGTGCCCCACTCCGGCATGGCCTTGGGCGTGATGTTCTCCCAGTGACCGCCGCCGTCGCGCGTGAACTGAACCAGGCCGTCGTCGGTCCCTGCCCAGATCAGATCTTTTTGCACTGGCGATTCGACCACCGAAAAAATTGTGTCGTACACTTCGACGCCGGTGTTGTCCTTGGTGATTGGGCCGCCCGAGGCCGCCTGCTTCGCTTTGTCGTTGCGAGTGAGGTCGGGACTGATGATCGTCCAACTCATTCCGGCATCGGTCGTCTTGAAAAGAACTTCTCCGGCGAAGTACATCGTCTTCGGATCGTGCGGCGAAAACACGATTGGCTCCGTCCATTGGAAACGATGTTTGACATCGGCCGCGGCCCATCCGATGGGATTCACCGGCCACGGATTGATGGATTGCAGTTCGTGCGTGTGGTGATCGAGGCGCGTGATCTCGCCGCCATAGGAGCCTGCATACACGATCTCCGGGTCGTTTGGATCAGGCGCAATGTAGCCACTTTCGCCTCCGCCTACGTCGTACCAATCGGGACGGTCGATTCCGCCTTCCGCGCTCGCACTGGCGATCGCCACGGTCGAATTGTCCTGCTGCGCGCCATAGATGTAATACGGAAATCGGTCGTCGGTGACAACGTGATAAAACTGCGCCGTCGGCTGGTTATACACGGTGCTCCATGTGTTGCCGCCGTCGGTAGAAATCGTCGCGCCGCCATCGTTGCCGTTCATGAGGCGCTGAGGATTCGTAGGATCGATCCAGAGTGCGTGGTTATCGCCGTGGGGCGCCCGCAGCCGGCTGAACGTTTTGCCTCCATCATTTGAGCGATACGCGCCGGTGTTGAGAATGTAGACGGTGTCGGCCGACTTGGGATCGGCGAAGATGTGCGAGTAATACCACGCGCGCTGGCGAAAGAGGTGATTGTCGTTCATCAGGTGCCAGGAGTCGCCGCCATCTTCTGAACGATAGATTCCGCCTTTCTCGGCTTCGACGACTGCCCAGACACGATTGGGATTCGCGCCGGACACGGTGACGCCAATACGGCCGAGAATGCCCTCGGGCAGGCCGTGGCCTTTGAGTTCCTTCCACGTTGTTCCGCCATCAATGGACCGATAAAGGCCGCTGCCGGGGCCGCCGCTGTCCATACCCCACGGAGTACGCCGCGCTTGCCACAGTGCCGCGAAGAGGATGTTCGAATTGCTGGGATCGAAGACGACGTCGATGCCGCCGCTCTTGGCATCTTTGTAGAGAACTTTCTGCCAGGTCTTGCCGCCATCCTGCGTGCGGAAAATTCCGCGTTCTTCGTTGTCTCCGAAGGGATGGCCGAGCGCCGCAACGAATGCGATGTCGGGATTCTTGGGATTGACGGCGAGTCGGCCGATGGCGTGCGTGTCGGCCAGGCCGATGAACTTCCACGTCTTGCCCGCGTCAATTGATTTGTAAACTCCGTTGCCGCCAACAATGTTGCCGCGAATGCAGGCTTCGCCGGTTCCCACGTAAATCACGTTGGGATCGGATTCCGAAATGGCAATGGCTCCGATTGCGGGCGACGCGTCTTTCGTCTTATCGAAAATCGGATGCCAGTTAAGGCCGCCATCAGTCGTCTTCCACACGCCGCCTGCGGTTGAGCCGAAATAGTAGACGTTCTCGTAATCCTTGCCGACGACGCCTGAAACAGCCACTACGCGTCCGCCGCGAAATGGGCCCACGAGGCGATATTGCAGGCCTTTCCAAGGGCCCTTGTCCTCGTCATCATTTTGGGCGCTTTGACTATCGCTGGCCTGCGACGTTTTTGCCTGCTGGTCGGCAGTCGCCGTCTGGTTGGAATCGTCAGCTTTCTTGGTTGATTTTTTCTGTGCGGGCGCTATGGTGGCAAGGCATGCAAGCAAAAGGGCGACAGTAATGGTTCGCAATTTTTGTTCCTCCGGAGACGTAAACAATAAATCCAGCAGGCCAAAGTTCTCAACTGGAAAGAGCCTGGAAACGGCCGACGCAAGTGTATATGGTTTAGACCCGCGAAGTTGGGATGTGAATTGGGATGCGAACGGACTGCCCGAGTTCGGACTTCGAAAGCCGACTACGATTGAGAGGAGCCAACAACGGGGGCCGTGGTCAAATATTCGTCGATGGCCTTTGCCGCTCTGCGACCGGCTCCCATGGCGAGGATTACTGTTGCGCCGCCTGTAACAATATCGCCGCCGGCAAAGACTCCTTTACGCGATGTTTTCTGCGTCGTCGCGTCGGCTTCGATGTAACCTCGCTTGTTCGTGCTGAGGCCGGGCGTCGTGCTCTGCACGATCGGATTCGCCGTGGTTCCAATCGCCATCACCGCCACGGAGAGCGGCAAATCATATTCCGAGCCTTCAACCGCGATCGGGCGACGCCGGCCTGAAGCGTCAGGTTCTCCGAGTTGCATTTTGAGGCAGCGTGCGGCGGTGAGCCAGCCTCTTCCGTCCGAGAGAAATTCGATGGGCGCGGTTAACACGTGGAATTCGATCCCTTCTTCTTTGGCGTGTTTCACTTCTTCGGCGCGCGCGGGCATTTCGGCTTCGCTGCGCCGGTAGAGGACGTAGGCTTTCCGCGCTCCCAGCCGCAAGGCCGACCGGATCGCATCGAGCGCAGTGTTTCCGCCTCCGATCACCGCGACGTCTTTGCCGCGGAAATCGAGGATCGGCTCGTCATATTTCGGAAATTCGTAAGCGTGCATGAGATTGATGCGCGTCAAGAATTCGTTAGCCGAGTAGACGCCGTTGAGGTGCTCACCCGGAATGCCCATGAACTGCGGCAAGCCGGCGCCGGTGCCGATAAATACCGCATCGTAACCCTCTTCTTCGAGCAGTTCGTCAATTGTCACCGTGCGTCCGACGACGACATCGGTTTCGAATTCGACGCCCATCGCGCGCATGTAGTCGACTTGCTGGCGAATGATTTTTTTCGGTAAGCGAAACTCAGGTATGCCATAGACGAGGACGCCACCGACTTCGTGCAGTGCCTCGAAAACGTGAACGGCGTGGCCTTTCTGCACCAGGTCGCCCGCGGCGGTCAGCCCCGAAGGCCCGCTGCCGACGATCGCAACTTTTTTCCCGGTTGGTGGTGCTTTCACAATGGTGGTGATGTCGAAGTGTTGTTGCTCATAGTCGGCGACGAAACGCTCGAGATATCCGATGCCGAGCGATTCGCCTTTTTTCTTCAGCAGGCAAGCGCCTTCGCAGTGATCTTCCTGCGGGCAGACGCGTCCGGTGACTGCAGGCAATACATTGTCTTCGCGAATCTTCGCTGCCGCGGCCATGAAGTCACCGGCCACGATTAACTGCACGAAGTCTTTGACCTTCACGCCAACCGGACAATCGTGCGTGCATGTCGGCTTGGCGCATTCGAGGCAGCGGATGGCTTCCTGCCGCGCCAACTCCGCCGAGTAGCCGAGGTTGACTTCGGTGAATTGCTGGGCTCGCAACGACGGCGCCTGCTCCGGCATGTGCAGGCGTGGCATCTTGATGCGCTCGCGATTTGGCACCAGATTCTTCGACTTCCATTTTTCTGACACTTTTTCCGTCATCGCTTCGTCACCAGGGCGCATCCGGCCATTGCCGCTTCTGTGGGAGCTTCGCTCGCTTCCCGTTTCTTCGCTTCAATTTCCTGCCGATACTGATCCATCGATCGCTTCTCCGCGTCGCGATACATGGCATTGCGTTGCACCAGGACAGCAAAGTCGACACGATGCGCGTCGAACTCCGGGCCATCGACGCAGGCGAATTCGCTCTTGCCTTCGACCAGCACGCGGCAGCCGCCGCACATGCCGGTGCCGTCGATCATGATGGGATTGAGGCTGACCATGGTGCGGATCTGCTCCTTGCGCGTCATCTCGGCCACTGCTCTCATCATTGGAATGGGACCGACGGCCAAGACCAGATCGATGCGGGTTCCATTCTCGATCAATTGGCGCAGCTTGTCGGTGACTAACCCTTTGTCGGCGTAACTGCCGTCGTCGGTTGTGACGAAGACTGTGTCGCTTACGCCGCGCATTTCGTCTTCGAGAATGACGAGATCTTTATTGCGTCCGCCGAGGATTGAGATCACGCGATTGCCGGCGCGCTTCATCGCCGCAGCCGTGGGATAGGCCATTGCCGTGCCTACCCCGCCGCCGATCGTAACCACCGTGCCGTAACATGCGATCTCTGAGGGCTTGCCGAGCGGACCTACGATATCCATGATGCTGTCGCCGGTTTCGAGCGAATTGAGCAGATGAGTGGTCTTGCCGATGGATTGCACCACGATGTTGACGGTGCCGCGCTCGGGGTCGGAGCGCTCGATGGTCAGAGGAATGCGCTCGCCATTCTCGCGAATCCGAACAATCACAAATTGTCCGGGCCGCTGTTTGCGCGCGATCCGCGGCGCCTCGATTGTGAAGCGCTTGATCCCAGGAGCAATGAATTCTGCATTAACGATTTTGAACACGGAACCTCCCCATCGCGGTGCTCGTCTACTACTTCCATTGTCCCGAGGATGTCGGCCCGGGGGCTGTGATTGGCATCACTAAGAGGTGTGCTGGCGAGCCAACGGGCGCGAAGCCGCTGAGGGGGCCGGATCTGGCGTCTTTCAACATTGAGACACGGAGACACAGAGAAATCGGATTCGGGGCAACCTCATCCGTTGGCCTGTCGCAGGATTTAATTTCTCCCTGCGGCTCTGTGGCTAGAAAAAGCTAAATGCAATCGCGCAATTCTATTGCGCGCTGGTGATGCCCAGGTAGCTGTTCACGAGCTCGACCGGCAGGCTGAGCGTGCTTGCGATCTGGGGTACCTGCTGGCCCTGCTGGTAGAGTTGCGTGACTTGTTGTGACTGACTCAAAGTCACCGTATCAGAATGGTTCGTGGCTGGTTGAGTCCGCTGAGGTGGGGCCGGATTCGAGGAAGCGTTGACGGCAGCGACCGATGCGGGCAATGGCGAATTGGATATGGAGATACTCATGAGAAGCACCTTTCCTCATACACCTAAGAAGATCGGCGGGGCCGGAGTCTTCGCATCAGGCGAAATTGACTGCATCCTGGCAAGAACCGACGGCGCGATCATTCCGAAGAGGGAATTACGACAATATGGGAAGGAGATTCGATGCCGCCCCGCTGCCAAACTTTCCTTCGAATTAAAATAAATGTATGCAGAACGCGGCCCCGGTAGACCTCGCGGTGCTTGCGCTGGAACTCGCGCCCGCCGCTTTGTTCGGGTTTGCCGGAGAGCGAGTTGGGCGGGCGTGCGAGCGCTGGCCGGCAACACTCCGTACTTTATTGCCTGCCGTCTGCGCTGTGGCTTATGTTTTGATTTCGGCGGCGCACCATATCTTTTCCTGGAAGTGGTGCGCTCTCTACGCGGTGTTGCCCGTGGCGATTGCGTGGTTGCTCGGACAGGCTGCGAACGCCGACCCTCAGCAGCGCGGGAATTGGCGGGATGCTCTCGTTCTTCTTCCGCTGGGGCTGGCAATTGATTTGCGCTGGCTTGAGCCGGCGTGGCCGGCCGGTCTGGCAGGCCTCGGGAAACTGCTTGTGGTCGATGCGGCGCTGTATGGATTCGTGGCGATCCGACGGCTGACCGGAACCGGCTTTGACTTTCACTTCCGTTGGAGCGATTGGAAAACTGGTCTGCGCGAACTGGTTTTCTTTGCGCCTTTAGTCGTCGGGTTGGGACTGGCGCTTGGGTTTCTCCATCCTCACCGCGACGTGCTCCAGTTCTCGATGATTTACAAGTGGATTTATATTTTCATTTTTGTTGCCGTTCCAGAAGAACTTTACTTTCGCGCCTGGGTGCAGAATCTGCTGGAACGTCGCGTGGGGCGCCGGGCCGCGCTTTGCATCACGGCAGTTTTGTTTGGCCTCTCGCATTTTAATAAACGCTCGACGCACTTTAACTGGACGTACGTCTTCCTCGCGAGCATTGCCGGAATCTTCTACGGGCGGGCTTGGCGCGAGCAGCGCCGCTTGCCGGCCTCGGCCATCACACACGCCAGCGTTGACGCTATTTGGACATTCTGGTTTTAACTCGCTCGGCTTTTGACTCGCGGCGGCGAAGACGAAATGTAAAGATAGTCACGATGGCCGTGAAGTCAAAACCTTTTCCGGCGGAGCTCACAGCCTCGCGCCGCCTGTTCGTCTGGGCCCAGATCGTAATCGTCCTCGTGCTACTCGAGTTCGCGCTGTGGGCGTCGACCACGCACATGCGAAACCGCTGGGCGGTTGTCGCAGCAACCACGTTAATCGTTCTGGTCGCGGTCAATGTGCTGATCGATCCGTCGCCTCGGTCGTCGTTCGCACGACTCGGCCTCGGATTCCCCAAAGCGCCCGGCGCCGGAGCCGTGCTGGGCCTGGGTTTCGCGGCGTTGCTTCTCATGGTGATTCCGGTGCGCTGGATCGGTGGCCAGATTCCGGCCAATCCAGCATGGTTTCCCAATTTGCCGTCGGTTTGGGGCTATGCGCTGTGGGCCCTAATGCAGGAATTCATTCTGCAATCATTTTTCTTCAACCGCTTTGAAGAACTCTATGGAAGCTCGCCCGCCGTCTGGATCGCGTCGTCGCTCTTCGCCGCCGTGCATCTGCCCAGCCCGGTTCTTACGACAGCAACCCTGATCGGCGCGCTCTTTTTCTGTGAGATGTTTCGGCGCTATCGCAGCCTTTATCCGATCGCCCTCGTCCACGCCATGCTCGGATTGGCCATTGGCCTGGTTGTGCCTGACAGCCTGCTGCATCACATGCGAGTGGGAATTGGGTATTTGCAATATTGAAAAAGCCGAGAAAACTAGCTAACAGACTTGGCGTGAAACTGGCGCAATCCTACCGCAAGAAACAGCACATCAAAGATCGTCAACACGATCAGCACGGCAAGTACGGGAAGGTGCGGAAACTGAGGGACGAGCGTTCCACGCAAGCCCTCGCTTGCGTAAACGAGCGGATTGATGAGAACAACTTTCTGCAGGATGGGAAAATGTCCGAGCGCGCTCCACGGATAATAGGTGCAGCCAAAAAAGATCATTGGGGTCAGAACCATGCTGAACATTAATCCGATGTGCGTCTGATTGACACTGCAGCCTAGCGCCAGTCCGCCACAGGCCGAAAACAGCGCCACCAGCACCGTTACACACGCAAAGCGCAGCGGTGAACTCAAGTTAAACTCCACTCCCGGACGCAGCAAAAGCCACGCCATCGGAATGACCGCCAAACCTGCTGCAAGCGCTTGCAGCGCGCCGAAGAAAACTTTTTCAATCGCCAGCCACGAGATATTGATCGGAGCGAGCAGGCGGTCTTCGATCTCGCGAGTGAATTGAAACTCGGCGATCAGAGGCATCGCGACCGCCCACACGCCCGTGAACACCATGCTGATCGCCATTATCCCGGGCAATAGCAGACTCTTGTACGCCGCGGGCATGTAGCCGCTCGACACCATGACGCGGCCGAAAATAAACACGAACATCATTGGCTGCAGAAAAGTTTGCAGTATCAAAGGAACAAAGTTGCGGCGGGCGACGTGAGCATCGCGCCCCAGGAGTGCCAGAAAAGTCGTCCAGTTCAATCGCGCAAGCTCCTTCCCGTGTGGTGCAGAAAAAGATTTTCCAGGCTCGGTTCCGAGATATGCACATCGCACAATTCGACTGACGCGGCAGAGGCAAGACTTGCGATCTCGCCGACCAGCGAGCCTCCGCGATCGGCGTAGACGTCGGCGGAATTCTCGTTATTCGCGATCGGGCGAACTTCTCTCACGCCCGCCAGCCTTTGCAGGCGCTGCAACATCTCCGGCGAGTGCTGGCCGAAACGCAGCCGCAGCAGATAGCCGCCCGGAACCGACGCCTTCAACTCCGCCGGTGTTCCCAGGGCGATATTTTTCCCGTGATCGATGATGGCCAGGCGCTGGCATAACGCGTCGGCCTCTTCCATGTTGTGCGTAGTCAGAAGAACTGTTTTGCCGCTCTGGTTGTATTCGCGGATGATCTCCCAGAGCAGCAATCGCGTCTGCGGGTCGAGGCCGGCGCTTGGTTCATCCAGGAAAAGTACCTGCGGATCGTGCATCATGGCGCGGGCAATCGCGAGGCGCTGCATCATGCCGCCAGAAAATCCGCGCACCATCTGGTCAGCGCGGTCGGTGAGTTTGAATCGCTCCAGCAGTGTGGTCGCCCGTTCCGTCCGCTCGTGGGAGTCGATGCCAAAATATGCTCCATGGAAGAGCAGGATCTCGCGAGCGGTGAGAGTGAAGTCAAGGTTCGGACGCTGCTGTACCACGCCGATCAGGCGCTTGACGGCAACTTGCTCCGCCCACACGTCGTGCTCGCCAATCCACGCCTGGCCGCTGGTTGGCCGCACGCGCGTGGTGAGAATTCCTACGGTCGTCGATTTGCCGGCGCCGTTTGGTCCGAGCAATCCGAAGATTTCTCCGGGCAAGACTTCGAGAGAGATGCCATCGAGCGCAACGATCTGCGGCTTGGGCTGTTTGTTGCCCTTGCCGCGCGCTGCGCTGAAACCAAAACCTCCGCCGGAAGCGAGCGGCGGCGGCGAGGTGTAGGTCTTGCGTAAATCCCGAGTTCGAATGCCAGTCGACATGCCGATTCCGTAAGGCGGAGCTCTCTGCGTCAGAAAAGATTGCGATAAGGATATCAAAGCCAACCGCCCTCCGCTGTCGTGATCGCGCTCTGATGCCTAGACAGGCTGATATATTCAATTTTGCAGTTTTCTGAATAGCTGCGGACGAAAACGGGTAGGTGGAGGAAGAATGGGCTCAGGTTGTAGGCGTAGGATCTTTTTCTGTCTCGCAATTGTCTTATCGATATCCATTTCAGGTTTCGCAGCAGATGCCCCGACCATCACGCTTTCTGTCGATGCATCGGATGCGCCGCGCAAAATGTTTCACGCGCAACTGCGCATTCCGGCCAAGCCGGGAACGCTGACTCTCTACTATCCGAAATGGATTCCCGGCGAACACGGGCCGACCGGTCCGATCACGGATTTGACGGGGCTAAAATTTACGGCTAGTGGAAAAACACTGGCGTGGCGGCGCGATCTGCTGGACGGATTTACTTTTCACGTTGAAGTTCCGGCGGGCGAAAACGAAGTCGTCGCGAGTCTGGACTATGCTTCGGCCGCGTCAGACGAGCCGGGATACAGCTCCTCGGTCTCCGCGACCGAAAAGTTGTACATCCTCAGTTGGAACACGCTGCTGCTTTATCCCGCCGGCTATGGCTCCGATCAGTTGACTTATAGCGCGAGCCTGCGGCTGCCCACGGGATGGAAGTTTGGGACGTCGCTGCATGTGGTCACGCAGGCAAATAATGAGGTTAAGTTTGCGCCCGTGTCGCTGACCATGCTGGTCGATGGTCCTGTGCTCACGGGCGAATACATGAAGGTCATGCCGCTGACGGCGGCCGGCGAGAATCCTCCCGCCGAACTTGATGTTGCGGCGGACAGCGCGGCGGCGCTCGACGCTCCCGCGGAAGTCTGGGAACATTATCGAAACTTAGTGAAGCAAGCGGGAATTCTTTTTGGCGCGCATCATTACACCGGTTACCACTTCCTGCTCACGCTGAGCGATCACGTCGCGCATTTCGGCTTGGAGCATCACGAATCGAATGACAGCCGCGTCGATGAGCGCTCGCTGATCGAAGAAGATGGACGAAAACTGGCGTCTGGCCTTCTGCCGCATGAATACGTGCATTCGTGGAATGGAAAATATCGCCGACCTGCCGATCTTGCCACGCCCGATTATGAACAGCCCATGCAAACCGACTTGCTGTGGGTGTATGAGGGACTGACGTCGTATCTGGGAGACATGCTCTCTGCCCGCAGCGGAGAGCGCACTCCCTCGTTTGCGCGCGATGAACTGGCGCTGATGGCGGCAGACTTGGATCATCGTTCGGGCCGCACCTGGCGCAATCTGCAAGACACAGCTGACGGCGTCCCTACCATGCAAACGGCTCCCAAGGCCTGGGAAGATTATCGCCGCCCTGTCGATTATTACGATGAAGACGTGCTCAATTGGTTGTGGGTCGATGTGATCATCCGCCAGCAAAGCAACGGCGCAAAGTCTTTGGACGACTTCTGCAAACTGTTTTATGGAGCGCCCAGCGGCCCGCCCGCGGTGAAGACTTATACGTTCGATGACATCGTCAACGCGCTGAACCAGATTGCGCCTTACGACTGGCGCGGATTCTGGAACGAGCGGCTTTCAAATCATGGCCCGGGCGCTCCGCTCGGCGGCATCGAAGCCAGCGGATGGAAACTCGTCTATGACGAAAATCCTTCGGAAGCCAATCGCGCGCAGGATCCCAGCGGGAAAACGATCCACGCGCACTATTCGGTGGGATTGATGGTCGCAGCCGATGGCATCGTTCGCGATACGGTCGAAGGAATGATCGGCGCAAAATCCGGCATCGGGCCGGGGATGAAGATTATCGCGGTCAACGGGCACAGCTTTTCACCCGACATCTGGCACGACGCGATTGTGGCGGCCAAAACCAGCCGATCGCCAATTGAGCTCATTGTCGAAAACACGGAATATTTCCGCGTGATCAAGCTTGATTATCACGGCGGCGAAAAGTTTCCGCATCTGGTGCGGGATGATTCGAAGCCGGATTTGCTGACGGAGATTTATAGGGCGAAGTAAGTTGGCTGAGCCATGCTCAGATTTAATGAGCTTTGCGGGGGATAAATATCGGTTGCGGCGGATCTATTTTGTATTCGGCAGCGAAACTGGCTTGATTGAGGGCGAAGCTGGCTCGGCCGCGGGAATCGATGTATAGCAATGGTTCTTTCAGAGGCACGTCGCTGAAGGTTTTGACGAAAGGCATTTCGACTTCGTGCCCCGCGATGGTCACTTTCAATTTATCGCCGCGCTGATAGCCGAGCTTGAAGAAATCTTCGGCGCTGATATTGGTTACCAGGTTGCCGAAGGGACCGTCGAAGGCGATGACTTCGCCGGACAGGCCGTTGTCATCGACAGTTGCGGGCTTGAGGTCGAGGCGGACGAGTAGATTGAAGGGAGGTCCGACCAGAGTCCAGTCGTCGCCGCGCGCGATGTGCGCGCCTACGGGAGAAAAAATGTCGCGGCCATGGAAGGTAGAGGAAATTTTGGCGCCGACCATCCAAGCGGAGTTGGTGATCTCGCGAATGCTCTCGATGCCATCGCGATCTTCGACCATGGTCATCAGGCCGTTGTCGGGGAGAACGAAGAATTGTCCGCGCTTTGATTTCACAACTACAGCTTTGCGCGCACTGCCGACAGTGGGATCGATGACCACGACGAATACTGTGCCGGCGGGAAAGTAGGGCGTGGCGCCGAAGAGAAAGCGGGCGCCGTCGCGGATGGAAAATGGAGTTACTTCATGTGTGAGATCGACGATGCGAAGATTGGGCGCGATGCCGTACATGACCCCTTTGCAGAGAGCGACGGAATCGTCGACGATGCCAAAGTCGGTCATGAAGACGACGGTGGGCGGTGGTTGCTGTGCGAGAAGAGGGCTGGCGGCTATAAATAACGCGGTCAGCAAGAACAGAGCTGACAGTAGACGGGCGGCTACGGATGATTTTCGTGTTGGGATTGATGTTTCGCGCATAGAGTCGTCTTCTCCGAAAAGGACTTCAGTTTACTAGAACATGTTCCGATAAGGCTTGATGCGCGGCGGTCTCCCTCAGCGGCTAAAGCCGGGCATTAAGATACGCTGATTATCGCAGCGGTGAACCGTTGCGCCACCCAAAGGCAAACCAGGAGAAACGAATGTCTGCTTGCTGCATCTATGATCGGCGGCGTCTATAATCGGGACGGCAATTGATGATCCGGAAATGAAGTTTCGAAGAGGAGACAGCGATGTCCAGCGTGATTCCCGAAAAGTATGCCGACCTTTTTCAGAAGAAAGCATTCGCCAGTCTTGGCACGCTTATGCCCGACGGACGGCCGCAGGTCACTCCGGTGTGGTGCGACTTTGACGGCCAGCACGTGATCTTTAATTCGGCGCGCGGACGCCAGAAGGATCGCAATGTGCGGCGCGATCCGCGGGTCGCGCTCGCGATTATCGATCCTGACAATCCTTATCGTTATCTGGAGATTCGAGGCACGGTGGTTGAGATCACCGAAGACGGCGCCGCGCAGCATATCGACAAGATGGCGAAGAAATATTTGGGAGTCGACAAGTATCCTTATGGGCAGCCGGGCGAGGTGCGCGTGATCTATAAAATCCGGCCCGAGCACACGACAGTGATGGGGTAATTTTAGAGGCGAGAGGTCAGATTGCAGAGGTAAGACCTGGGTCTAACGTCTGCAATCTGACCTCTCACCGCTGCACTTTCTTCGGTGACCTTTCTTCTTCTCGTTAGTCCAACTCTTCAGGGAACTTCGCCGGATTGTTTCGCGTATAGAAAACGACGGGTTCCTGTCGCTGGTTCGCGTCCTGGAGGAGGGGTTATGGAAGTGGTGAAAGATACTGGCGCTGGCTCGGAATTGATCCATGCGCAGGCGAATAGTATTTCGGCGCAGCAGGTGGTGAAGGCCGCGCACGAAGAGCTCCTTCAGTTGATGAGGCAGCGGGCCGAGATCATGAAGCGCATTGGCACGGTCAAGCAGACCATTGCCGGATTGGCCAATCTTTTTGGCGACCAGGTGCTCGATGATGACGTTCTCGAACTGATTGACCGCAAGCCGAATGGGCGCCAGCCGGGTTTTACCAAGGCGTGCCGGAGGGTGCTGATGGAAGTGCGGCGTCCGCTGGGGGCGCGCGAGGTTTGTGCGGAGCTGGAGCGAAATGCTCCGGCGGTTCTGGCGCGGCACAAGGATCCGCTGGCATCGGTTACAACGGTGTTGAATCGCCTGGTGGATTATGGCGAGGCTCGCAGTTTGAGCAACGATCGCGGTCGCCGCGTGTGGGAGTGGATCAGCGCGGCCGAGCCGCTGGCCGGGGCGATGGCTTCGCGGAGAACGGCCTAGGCGCGGCAACTACAGGCGTTGCAGAAGCAGGGGAGCATGAGCGATACGTTTGCGACGCAGCGGTCTAACATCGTGGCCGTGCAACTATCGCGCTTTTCGAGTGTAAGCCTTGACCTTGGTGCCCTTCTTGGTCTTGTACTTACTTACCGGCTGCTTCTTTGTTTCCTTCTTTGATGCTCGTCCGGCAAGCGCCCCGGCCAGTGCAGCTAATAGGGGTAGTGGCATTAGAAAACCCTCACTAATTGCTGGTTTCTACTACGTGCGCGTGCTCTAAAACAAACTGCGACTCAATTGCTTTCGGGGTGATGACTGAAAAGTCATTGTTGAAAACCACGTGATACTTCCCTGGATGAGGCAAGGGAACAGCAACTGTGCCTTGTGTGGCCCGGTGGCTGTTGTAGAGGGCGGTTACGCGATGATGATTTTTCCAGTTTACGAAAGCATCGTCATCCAGCACCCAAACCTCAATTGAGTTGTCCGGGCCGCCAGTCGCGCGGAAATGTCCTTCGATTTTCGCGCCTTCCATCTTTGCGGGTACGATGATTACACAATCCTTCGATGCGTGGGCCGCGACCGTGAATGCCGCTTCGCAGAACACAGCCTGTTGTGCGTGGGCGGCCATTGGCACAGTCAGGGCGGCTAAAACAACAGCAATTAATGCGACGTTGCGCGCGTTTGACATGGGTACATCCTCCGCGCCCATTCTGCGACTGTCCTATCCCGTGGGCAAGTTACCGACGTTATCTCTCGTTGGCTACGTGATTCCTGAGAAGATGCAAAGCCCGGCAGTTTTCGCAGTTGAAACTTCTTGGAGGCCATCGCGCCACACTTTTTTCTGGACAACAAAGCCTTCCGCATTGATTCTTCAGTACTTTCGTAACTCTCAGTTGGGCCGTTGATGACGGTATTCTAGCCGTGATTCTCCCCCTGTGTTTAACCAACTTAATCTTCAGGGTGTAGTGCGGCTTATCACCGCGAGGCGATGGTAATGGCGACGATGTTTGGCCGTTTTGAAATTCAGAGTGAACTTTCGAAGTCCGAGAGCGCGCAGATTTATAAGGCGCTGGACACAGAAACCAACCAAGTTGTTGCGCTCAAGACGCAGAGCTTGGAACCGCTCGGTGAGCGCTCCGCCGCGTTTGTGGAGACGCTGATTGCGGAGGGAGAGAGCACGCGCGACCTCGTCGGCCAGAACATTGCGATGCTCTACGGAGCGGGTGAGATCGACGGCCAATTCTGCGCCGCGATGGAATATATACAGGGCAACAGCATCGCCACCATGCTGGCGCGCAAAGAGGGGTTTTCGATTTGGGACCTGCTCGACATTACGCGCCAGGTTTGCGCGGGCTTAGAGCAGGCGGCCGCGAAGAATGTGGCGCACTGCTCGCTCGAACCGGACAAGATTCTGGTGCAGTGGGATGGGATGGTAAAGATTCTCGGCTACGGCATTTCCAACATGAGCCTGATCGAAGCGGAATCGGGCAAGGGATTGGGGTGCCTGATGCCGTATTGCTCTCCGGAGCAGATTCGTGGAGAGGCAATCGACTTGCGATCGAACCTGTTTACGCTGGGAACGATCCTCTACGAGATGGTGGTCGGGCGCAAAGCGTTCGACGCGGCCGATCCGGTTACGCTGCTGACGCGGATTGAGAATGAAATGCCGCCGAGCCCGTCGGAGGTGAATGCCAAGATTCAGCCTGCAGTGAGCGCGCTAATTATGAAGGCGCTGGCGAAAGATCCGGCGGAGCGTTATCAAAGTGCGCG
Source organism: Acidobacteriaceae bacterium (assembly GCA_003132405.1). Taxonomy (GTDB): domain Bacteria; phylum Acidobacteriota; class Terriglobia; order Terriglobales; family Acidobacteriaceae; genus Acidiflorens. The sequence continues at coordinate 21,143 of PKXQ01000143.1, forward strand.
CGCATTGCTCGAGGATCTCGAGACGTGCAAGGAGAATGGAAAGAAAACGGCCGAGCCCAAGAAGACTGCGACGGCTGCGAAGGTTAATGTGGACCCAGCGGCCCGGGCGGCTGCGGCCAGCAAGTTTGTCTCTTCAAGTGCAGGAGCTACTGCGCCTGCGGCTCCGGCGGTTTCGCCCAAGCCAGTTTCTCAAGTTACTCCGAAGCCAGTTTCGTCTAACCAGACTTCGGCTAGCCCAACCTCTTCGCGAGCGACTGCGCCGGTGGTGTCTCCCTCTGTTCGGCCTGCAGTTGGGGCCAAGGCGGCTGCGGCTGCGGCGGGCGGCGCTTACGGCGTATCGCAAGTCAACGTCAACGCCAAACCGAGTCATTCGAGTTCGAAGGACACCGACTCCGGTGCGCGGCTTATCAGTGACTTCGAGGTAACTTCGTCCGCGGCTCAGAGTGCGCTGAGCCCGGCCATGTCGGCCGCCGTAGTGGAACCAGAACCGGTGGAGAAAACGCCGCGCGTGGCTGGGGATCCGATGATGTCCGCGCCAGCGAACGCGTCGTCGGGGGTCAGCTTTTCTGATCTTGAGGAATTGCCTCCGCTGAAGGAGCCGGTAATTTCGACATCGTTCGCCGCACCTGAAGCGCCGTTGCCGAGTGAACCGCTAATTCAACCGAAGAAGAAAGAGGAAAAGCCGAAGGTCGAGGTCCGCGAGGTTGCGCAAAAGGCGATGCACGAAATCGCGACCGTCCCGCCTCGGCTGATGATCTATTCAATTTTGGGCGCGGTGGGACTGATTCTCGTGGTCGCGGTCGCGGTCTTCTTTTATGTGCGATCGGAAGACGACGGCTCGACCGCAGCTCCGCGGCCGACCAAGGCAGCGGAAGCGAGAGCAGCAAAGTCAGTTGCCCAGGCTCCGGCGGCATCGCAAACGGAGACTCCGGTTGCGCCGATCGTGGAACCGCAACCCAACCTAAAAGTGCGCCAGGTCGAAAAGCGTGCCGCAGCGACCACTCGACGGGCGCCGGCTCCCGCGCCGGTGACGGTTATCATCCCAGGGCAGGCTCTTATTGACTCGAGCCCGCAGGGCGCTCAATTTCAGGTCGACGGAAAAAGCGATCCAGCATGGGTTACGCCGTTCAATGTGATAAGTCTGGCTCCGGGAAAGCACATTATCTCGGTCAGCAAGGCTGGCTATTCGTCGGACATACGAGCGGTGGACGTGACTGCCGGCGGAAAAGCGTCGCTGGTGCTGCGTTTGTCGCCGATCAACGCACTGGTGGCGGTGAACAGCACGCCGCCGGGCGCGGAAGTGATCATCGACGGCAAACCGACGGGGCGAGTGACGCCGGCCCAATTCACAGTTGAAAAAGGATCCCACACAATTTTCCTGCGCAAGCAGGGATATCTCGACGAGACGACAGTTGCCGACCTGGGGCCAGCCCAGAATTTCCAATATGCGCCGACGCTCAGGGCGCTCGGCAACACGGATGACATGAAGGCGCTTGGCAAATTCGATAAGCTCTTTGGACGCGGCGGAGAAGGAGCGGCCGGCATGGGCTCCATTGTCATTCGCACCCAGCCAAAGGGTGCGCAAGTGGCGATCAATCAGCGCGTACTGGATAAGACCTCGCCGGCGGGCGTGGTGGTCGAGCCGGGAAACTACGTGGTGGACGTTACGATGACCGGTTTCAAGCCGATCCACAAAGTCATCAGCCTCGACAAAGGCGGCAAGGCTGTGATCGACGAAGTTCTGGAACGGCAATAGACGACACGCTGGGCTTCGCGTGGCTGCACTACGTCAGGTGCCTTGCCGAACTATTTTCGAACGAACAATTCTCCAACTGACAACCGGAACGGTGATGGGTGTCACATCGCTGTTGCCTCGAATCGTGCTAGATATGGCCTGTCACCAGGGGCGTGTCATGCCGTCGCAGCCTGAACAGGGCAAGTTGAGTCCGGAGCTATTGGAAGCGCTGCGCGGAATCAAAACGATTCGGCAATATGCCAAAGGCGCGTTGCTCTTTCAGCAGGGGTCGGCGGTGACGGGGGTCTATCTGGTGGAGAGTGGCGAGGTCCGCATACTGCTGCCGACTGGCCCAAGACAACACCAACTTCTGGAGGTTGCCGGTCCGGGCACCATACTGGGGCTGAGTGAGAGCATGACCGGAGAAGATTACAGGGTGACCGCGGAAGCGGGCGATCAAACTTCAGCAGCGTTCATACCGCGGCAAAACTTTCTTGAATTCTTGCGCACGCATGGCGATTTTTGCGTGCAGGTGCTAAGGCTCTTGAGCGATGACCTGCACGGGCTTTACCGCAAATTCCGCAGCATCTGTGCCCACCCCGGGCGCCCGCGGCACCGGGATTTGGATGAACAGCTCAACTAAGGCAGGTGACGGGTCGCCGGTGAGAGGGGACAGGAAAAGCAAAGGCGGAAGTGCCAATGTTCGGATAGGCAGACCGTCGAGTGGCAAAGACAAGGTTTATGCCCTGGCTTTTCCTGCGACCCGTCACCTGTTTTTCCTGATGTTTAGTCTGCTTTGAACTTGACTGTGATTTGCGTTTTGATTTCTACGGGCTCGCCATCGAGGTAGTAGGGCTTGTATCTCCACTGCCGGACGGCCTCGATCGCGGCTTGGGCGAGGACGGCATCTCCGCTGAGGACCTTGGGATTGACCACCATGCCTTCTTTGTTGACGGTGGCTTCGATCTGCACCGCGCCCTGGACATGAATTGCAAGCGCGGCGTGAGGATATACCGGGTTTACGCGCTTGATGAGTAGTCCCTGAGAAACACCTTGCGAAACTCTAATCGTGGTCAGCGGGGCCTTGGGCAAGGCTGGAGCTGAAGAGGACATCAGGCCGGTGAGGTTGCTATCGGTGTTGGAGGCAGAGGCGAGTTCGCTTGGAAGCTGTGGCGCTGCTTCGTCGGTTGCGGTTTGTTTTCGCTTGGTGGTTGATTTGACAAGTAACGGCGCCGCATCGGTCTTCTTGGGCGCGACGGCCGGATCAGTTGAGGAATTGGCGGTGTCATCGGATGCGATGCGAATGGGCGGAGACTTGGCGCTTCCAGCGGAAGGCTTTTCGTGCGGCGCCGAGGCCGCGATTTTGGGAGTAGAGGTAGGGCTGGTTGCACTCGCGCGCGCCGGCGTGGTGGTGGAAGACAGAGGTGAGGATGAAGGCGCTGGCGCGGCGGGAGTAGACATGGGGCGGAGCGCAGGCTGCCCGGAGTCTTGCGGCACGCTTGCCGGCGGCGCGGCGGTTGGAGCCGGCTTGCTGAATGTTTGGTATCCGACATAACCAAGCGCCGCTAGGGCAAGAACAACCACGGCGGCGATCATGATCTTCTTTTTTCCGCCCGATTCAGCAGGATCCTCAGCGCTCAGCGCGGCAAACGATGGGGCGTCGAAGACACTCGTTGAGCTGAAGGCTGGGGTCGCGACGGCTTCGTCGGCATCGGTTGGGTGCAGAATAGCGAACGGCGGTTCAGCGGTTTTAGCTTCGGCGATCTTTACTTCGCCGAGCTTCGCTTGGGCAATTTTCGATTCGGAAATTTTGGGCTCGGCTATTGTCGGCTCAGCCAGCTTGGATTCAACTATCCTGTTCGCCGCGGTTATGTCTTTCGCGGGAGCGGGAGCCGCGGCGGATCCGAGGGCCGTCGCGAAACGACGATTTGTATTTTGCGCCGAGAAGACATTCGGGGACGTGGGGGTTGCCGCTTCGGCTATCGGTTCGTCCGCGACCGTAGTAGGGAGCGGCGCTGGTGGCGCCGCCATATGGGGTGCCTTATCTTCAGCAACCATAGCAGGCATCGCCGGCAGAGTTGCTTCGACTTCGGGTGCCTCCTGCCGTGCAGGCGGAGCGATTGGGGCTGCCTCCCGACTTGGCGGTTGAAATGAGTTGCTGGGCGCCGCCGCTGTTCTTGCCGGAATGGCCGGAATCGCGGGAGTCGCCGGAATCGCCGCGTTGGTGCTGGCGGCTGCCGCATCGGAAGTTTTCCTTAAGAGTCCGCGCGCCACGCGGAGTGTTCCTTTGGCCTGTTCGACATTGATTGGCTTGGTCAATACGAGATTGGCGCCGATGCGGTAGGCCTTGGCCACACCCATCTGCCCTTCGACCAAAGCGATGGCCAAAGAACTTTGATTGGAGCCGGAGTTTCGGGCGCTCTTAAAAAGCAGGGAAGCGTTCTGTTCGTTTTCGCTGTCTACGACGATGGCGTCGTAGCGCTTCGACATTAGCCTTTTGACCGCAGCAAAAGGTTCGTGTACCGCCTCGATGGTGAAGTCGAGTTCACTGAACACTTGGCTTACGATGCTAGCCAGCTTTTCATCGGGGCAAAAAAGGAGAGCTTGGTAACCCATAATAAAGTCATCGTAGGTAATGCAGTGGGTACCAGCAAGTTACGGCAGTAATTGGGGAAGGGCGGTCGATTGTCGTTTGTCGTTCGCGCACAAATTCGAACCGCGAATCCCCAACGACCATCGACTATCGACGCATTTTCCTACTATCGCTGAAAGTCTACGATCACGATCGTTTGAAAGGGCTGCAATTTCCCATCGCGCATGTAGGGGCGGTAGCGCCACTGTTTTACGGCTCGCATGGCGGCGGGCGCGAGCGTGGCATTTCCTTCGACCAGGCGGAGACCGGTGACTTTTCCCGCCTCATCGACTATTGCTTTGAGGACGACGGTTCCTTCGGCTCCCTCACTTCGCGCCTCGGCGGGATATTTTGGCGCGGCGCCGGTAACGAGACGTTTCTGCGCTCCCTGCGACGAAAGAATGATTGCGGTGTTTTCACCCGGCAGCGGCGCGCTGGAAGGAGACGAATTAGAGGTTGCCCCCGCCGCGCTTTTCGCGGTGTCCTGCTTTGTATCGGCTGCCGGTTTGCTGATGACTGGTGCAGCGGTTGGAGTGCTCGCTGAAGCCTTGGGACTAGCGGCTACGGCTGAAGATGGCGACGATGGAAGTGAAACGGCAGCGGATCCTGATGTGGCAGTCGATGCTCCGGCAGTCGGTGCTGCGGCAGTCGACGGCGCGGACGAAACAGATAGCGGCGCGGACGCGCCGGTTGCGGAATCCGAGGGCGTTGATTGCGCAGTGCCCGAGTCGGCTGGTGCTGGCGCTGCAATCGGCGCTGGCTGAGCCGGGGGTTTCACTGAATTTGGCGAGTGGGCCGCAGGCGTCACTACGCCCGCAAGTGCCAGCACTCGATCGATCTGTGGTTGGGCGATAGCGCGGAATCCGGGCTCGTACATCCATACCCCATAGAGGCCGCCACCGGCGATCGCAAGCGTCATCAGCGCGACAAGAGGACCGCGCTTTGGCTGGCGGGCTCCGAGGGTAGCGAAAACGTGTGCGGCATCTGACTTCGCTACCGCATCGTCGTCGTGAGCCTGCGTGCGCTTTAAACTGTCTTTTTTGGAATCAGAATTTTGCGACTCGGCATTTTGCGAATCGACCGTCTGCGATGACAATTTCTGGCCTTGCACCGATTGAGATTTCGCGCTCTCCGATTCTTCCAGCTCTGTTCTTTCCAGTTCGGCGAGAACGGGGTCGTCGGACGGTGTCAGAGGTATCACGGGTTTCGAATGGACCGGAGCAAAGATCTCGTCTTCTTTCACAACGGCGGCGGAATGCATGCTCGCAGTGTCAGTATTTAGCTCAGCGCTAGCTGTGGAGGTTGAAACTAAAGTCGAAGGCGGGTCTGCATGTTCAGTCGCCTGTGAAGAGCCGGCAGCCGCCGCTGCTGCCTGGGCAGAAACATTGACATCGGAGGGAACATCTTTCCGCACGCGGCCGACGGCTGTGCGGATGGTAGTTCTCGCCTGGTCTTTCGCGACCGGCTTGGTCAGAATCAATTCGGCGCCCAGGCGAAATGCGGTAGGCAGGCCGGCGCGGCCATCGACGATGGCGATGGGCACGGGATTGTTGCCGTTTTTTCCGCGACGGCAGACGTCAAAGATCAATTTCGCTGCCGGAAGATTTTCGCAATCGACCAGCACCAGATCGAAGGTGTTGGAATTCAGTAGTTGGGCGGCAGAAACTCCGTCGAGCGGACGCTCGCAGGTTACGGACATTTCTTCGAGAACGCCGGTAATGGCGCTGACCGCCTGGTCATCCGGCGACAACAGCAGAGCAAGAGGCATAACTCTCTCATGCTAGAAACCGCAGTCAGAAGCCGCAAGTTACCGGGGTAAGGGAGGGACGATCCCTATAGTTTCAGGGACTGGTTTCAGGAACGGTGCTCGTCGTCGGTGGACGCGGACTCCGGTGGAGGATAGGCAATCGTGTCGCGGAAGGTGGACATATCGGCGGGAGCGAAATCGGGAAACGGCAACTGATGCTGGTCGCGCCAGTGCTGGACCTGCTGTTCGGCGGCTGCGGCTTTCTCTTTGTCGAGGCCGGAATCGCGGGAGAAATAAAGGGTCTGCGAGGGGAAGGCGAAGCCGGTGCCGGAGTCCTCGACAATATTCATAATGCGCAGCAAGAGGTCTTCGCGGATAGCGATGAATTCGTTGGAATCGCGCGTCAGAACGTAGCTGGAAATTTCAATCCGCAAGGCGCTGGCGTCGAAATTGGCGAAGCGGATGGTGGCACTGTCGCTTTCGACCTTTGGGTGGGCGTATAACATGCGGCGAATCTCGGCCAGCAGATAGCGAAGCTGGTCGGCTGAGGTCTCGTATCGGATCGCGAGCACGGGGGCGAACTGTATTTTGTCGCGGCGGGTGAAATTCTCAATGTTCATAGTGGCGAGCGTGCCGTTAGGAATGGAGAGCTCGGTGCGCGCGTCGGTGCGAACGCGAGTGGAGCGCAGGCTGATGTCTTCGACGGTTCCGGTGCGGTCGGCGAAGCGACAATAGTCGCCGACGCGGATAACTTCATCGGCGAGCACGGAGATTCCGCCAAAAAGATTTTCGAGCGTCTTCTGCGCGGCGAAGGCGATGGCGATGCCGCCGATGCCGAGGCCGGCGAGGACGGTCGTCAGGTTGAAGCCCATGATGGCGAGCATGGCCAGTAGGGCGGTGACGACGACGAGCGCGGTGAGCAGGCGCTCGGCCAGGACCATCAGGGTTCCGGTGCCGATGCGGCCTCCGCTGATGGCGTGGATGCGCAGGCGCTGCATGGTGAGGGCGGTGACGCGCAGCAGAAACCAGAAAAAGCCGAGGCTGATGATGACGCTGGCGGTCCGGTAGTAATAAACCCGGGGCAGCAACGGCAAGCCGAGATAGCCCGCCATCACGCGATGCGCGAGCGCGCTGAATGAGAGCAGCAGCGGCTTCGACATGCGGCTATAGGAATGAAGATTGGGACGATTTCTGAACTTGAGCCAGAGTTGCCGCGGAATGGCCAGCAATAGAACTATCGCCGAACCGATCGCGATGGCGATTGGAATCGCGACGAGCAGCGCCAGCCATTGCCAGAGCGGCATGCCGAGAAACACATTTCGCACTAGGCTTTGCGGAAGCTTGTTCTCGACTTGGTGAGCTTCAACGTAGTCATAGAGCTCAGGAACTTTGCTGAGCGTGTCGGCGGAAAAAAGCCAGATCTTGCCTGCGCTTGGATCGTTGACGCGGACGAGAACGACGGGTATTTCGGCGTCGCGCGTGGAAAATTCTCCAACGGTTTGCTGATCGGCAGAACCGAATTCGGGATCGCCATCGGGACGCGTGCTGATGCGGCGGATGCTGCCGACGAACGCGCGGTCCATCAATATTTTTAGTTTGCCGGCCATGTCGGGCCCCTGGGACTGGCGGCGGGCGGCGCTCATTTGCAGGTAATCGGCGGCGACCTTTTCATTGCCGTCTTGCGCGACTTGCAGGAATCCGAGGACGGTGCCGGAGGGCGTGGTGCGTCCTAGGGGATCGGAGGATGAGGTTGCCGACGCAGCCGGGGCGTTCGGCTTCAGCAGATTGTTCAGCTGAGCGACCAGCGACTGGGCCGCCAGGGTGTGAACAGACAGCGAGATGACGAGGAGCAACAGCGCCAATTTTTTCATTGCAAACTTTGTGTGCTGCGGTGCTAAACAGGTAGCTCCGGCATCTTGCCAGCTGTCGCGAAGGCGTCTCGACTTCGCTGCGACGGGCGAGGGCGCCCGCCGGACAGCCGCCGGGACGTCGGCGCTACACTACGATCTTTTTGGACGATAGATGTCGGTGGCTTGGCCGTAGAAAACTTCCGCAGACTCCATCATCGTCTCAGAGAGAGTTGGGTGCGGATGGATGGTCATGCCGACATCGGCCGCCAGCGCACACATTTCTATGGCGAGGACGCCTTCGGCGATCAATTCGCCCGCGCCTGCGCCTACGATGCCGACGCCGAGGACGCGCTCTGTCTTCGGATCGATAAGCAATTTGGTGAGACCTTCAGGGCGATCGAGAGTGATGGCGCGGCCGGACGCGGCCCAGGGAAATTTGGCGACGGTGATTTCGCGTCCTTGTTCTTTGGCTTGCGTCTCGGTCAGGCCGGCCCAGGCGATTTCGGGATCGGTGAAGACTACGGCGGGGATGGCGTTCGGCTCGAAAGCGACTTTGTGGCCGGCGATGGCTTCGACGGCGGTGCGGCCTTCGTGCATGGCTTTGTGCGCCAGCATAGGTTCTCCGGCGACGTCGCCGATGGCGTAGATCGTGGGGTCGTCGGTCTGGCGCTGGCCGTTGATCTCGATGAATCCCTTTTGATTGACTTTGACTTTTGTTTTGTCGAGGCCGGGGATTTCGGAATTTGGGCGGCGTCCGACGGACACCAGCACGCGGTCGAAGACCTGCTCTTTTTCTTTTACGTTGGGGCCATCGAGCGTTACTCGGATTCCGGTCTTTTCGTCTTTGAGCGATTTGACGGTGGTGTTCAGAAGAATTGTGTCGAAAAGTTTTTCGAGACGCTTGTGCAGAGGCAGCACGAGATCGCGATCGGCTCCAGGGAGCAGGCCGGAGAGCATTTCTACGCAGGTCACTTTGGTGCCGAGCGTGGCGTAGACGGAGCCGAGTTCGAGTCCGATGTAGCCGCCGCCGATGACTAACAGCGTTTTTGGAATGTCGGGAAGATCGAGAGCGCCGGTTGAATCCATGAGGCGCGGGCTGTCGAGTTTCAGGCTGGGCACGACGGTGGGGCGCGATCCGGTGGCGATGATGATGCGGTCGAAGGTGAGATTCTCTTCTTCTTTTTCTTTGCCAGCTGCGGTCTTTGTCACTTTCAGCGTTGTCGAATTGACGAAGGATGCTTTGCCTTGGACGAACTCGACCTTGCGCTGTTTCGAGAGCTGTCCTAGGCCACCGGTCAGCTTGTTGACTACGCTCTCTTTCCATCCGCGAAGCTTGTTCAGGTCAATTTTGGGCTCGGCGAATTCGATGCCCCAGTTCTTGGCCTGCTCGGCTTCTTCGAGAAGCTTGGCTACGTGCAGCAGAGCTTTCGACGGGATGCAGCCGCGATAGAGGCACACGCCGCCGGGGTTCACTTCCGGATCGATCAGCGTAACTTTCATGCCCAAGTCGGCGGCGAGGAATGCGGCGGCATATCCGCCGGGGCCACCGCCGATTACTGCAACACGGAGATTTGGAGTGTTCGACATTTGGAGATCTGTCCTCTTAGTTAGTATGTCTTGTCATCCTGAGCGAAGCGAAGGACCTCTGTATTTCGTCCGCGCCGGCGGAATCCAGAGGTCCTTCGCTTCGCTCAGGATGACAGTATTTTTCATTTTTCTCGGCGCTCTCTGCGTCTCGGCGGTGAAAAGCCCTCATCCCTGCACCGACAGCAAGAACGGCTGCTCGAACGCCTCCGCGATCCAACGCAGAAAGCGCGCGGCGTCGGCTCCATCGATCAACCGGTGATCGTACGAGAGAGAGAGCGGCAGAATCAAGCGCGGCTCGAATTTACTTTTATCGCTCACCCACTCCGGCTCCATGCCCGTACGGTTTCGGCCTCGCGAAAAGCTGGAACGATGGTCTCGCGGAGTACATTAATTCTTCTTTCTACATCGACAGCGTTTTCGGGGGTTGCTGGCATATATACAGGCATCACTTCCTGGGACGGGCGCCCTTGTTTCGCCAAGTCTATCCACTTAGACACTTCCTCGATATAACCTTCCAATGCCTGCGAGGGAGTCTTGCACGAGTCCGTCACCAGGTATGCTGGGGATACGTCGCAGGAGATAGCCCATAGCCACTCATCCACATCCGCTCGCGCGGGCTCAATGTGGAAAAGGAACACCGCAACAATCCCGCCATAGCCATCACCGAAGTAGATTTCTCGAATGCTTTTGCACCAAGGAAAAGAACGAATATATTTCTCGGCGCCGGATGCCATTACCCGCAAGAGTCTTGTGTCCTCATCGTCGCCGCCGACCATTTCGTTTATGGGAACGACGCCTTTAACCGGTATCCTTTTTTCGTTCTTATCACTCATCATTTTCCAAGAAAAAACTCGGCGCTCTCTGCGTCTCGGCGGTGAAAAGCCCTCATCCCTGCACCGACAGCAGGAACGGCTGCTCGAACGCTTCCGCGATCCAGCGCAGAAAACGCGCGGCGTCGGCTCCGTCGATCAACCGGTGATCGTACGAGAGGGAGAGCGGCAGAATCAAGCGCGGCTCGAATTTACTTTTATCGCTCACCCACTCCGGCTCCATGCGCGAACGCGAGAGGCCGAGAATTGCGACTTCGGGATGATTCACGATCGGAGAAAATCCGGTGCCGCCAATTCCTCCCAGATTCGTGATGGTGAAAGTGCCGCCTGCCATCTCGTCGGGCGTGAGCTTGCGCTCTTTGGCTTTTTTCGAGAGCTGCGTCAACTCAGCCGCGAGTTCGACGATATTTTTCTTGTCTACATCGCGAATCACGGGCACCAGCAGGCCGCGATCGGTATCGACCGCAACTCCGATGTGGATGTATTGCTTGTAGACGATCTCTTCTTTCGCCACGTCGATCGAGGCGTTGAACTGGGGAAAAACTTTCAGGGCCGAGGCGCAAACTTTCAGCGCGATCGCGGTGACGGTCATCTTGCCGCCGGCTTCTTGAGCTCGGGGAGCGAACTTGGCGCGCAACTGTTCGAGTTCGGTGATGTCGGCGCGGTCTTGCTGGGTAACGTGCGGAATCGTGTTCCAGGCCTGGCGAAGATGCTCTGCGGTTTTGCGCCGCACGCCGCGCATTGAGACGCGTTCTGTTTTGCCCCACTTGGCGAAGTCGGGGAGCTCGGGTTCGACGAAGGCGTCGCGGGGAGATTGCGCGGCGGCGGTTGCGGCCAATAGAGCATTCTTCGCGCAAAGTTTTACATCGTCTTCGCTGATGCGTCCGCCGGGGCCGCTGCCCTGCACGCTGTAAATATCGACGCCGATTTCCCGCGCCAGACGGCGCACATGCGGCGCGGCTGGAGCGGGATCGCGATGCTCGGTGCCGGCGACTTTGCCGAGTTGCTTGGGCATGCTGAATTCGGGCGGAGGAGACTGCGGCTTATCCGGAGGCAGCGCCTGTTGTTCCGTTTTGCCTTCGGCGCGCATCGCGAGTTGAAAGCCGAGACGCGCAGCTTGCTGCCCGGACATGTGTTCGACCGGTTCGTGCTTGCGCGGCGCTTCGGGCGGGGCGGATGCTCCACCTTCGAGCGTAAAGATGACGTCGCCAACCTTGACCTTCTGCCCTTCTTTGACCTTGATCTCGCGCACCACGCCGCTGACGCTGGAGGGAACTTCGACGACGGCTTTGTCGGTTTCGAGTTCCATGACGGGCTGGCCTTCGGAGACGGTTGCGCCGGGTGCGATCAGCAGGCGCACCAGATCGCCGGAGTCGATGTTCTCTCCGAGTTCGGGGAGCTTGAATTCGCTGGCTTTAGCGGCTTGGGGCGCGGGGGTTGCACGGCGCTCTGGCTGCAGGGACAGGGCAGGAACGGGCTTGGTTTTGACTTCGGAATCGCGAGGCGCTGCGATTGAACTGGCGGCTGCGGCCGCTTTCTCGGCTTTTACAGCGGGTTTTGCGCTAGCTCCGTTTTCTACGGTGAAGATGACTTGGCCGACCTTGAGTTTGTCACCTTCTTTTACGCGGATTTCGCCTACGGTGCCCGTCACGGACGATGGCACCTCGACAACGGCTTTGTCGGTCTCGAGTTCCATGACCGGCTCGCCTTCGGCAATGGGCGCGCCCGGCTTGATCATGAGGCGGACGAGATCGCCACTTTCGATATTCTCGCCTAGCTCGGGCAGTTTAAATTCTGTGGGCATGCTTGCGTTGTCCCTCAACTAGCTGGTGGCTGGGTTGCGTTTTTCTGGGTCGATGCCTAGATCGCGAATGGCTTTCTCCAGGAGTTTCGCCTCGGCTCCCAGAGCATGCAGCGTGGCGAGGACGATGTGTTTTGCATCGACTTCGAAAAAGTCGCGGAGCGATGCGCGATTTTCGCTGCGCCCGAAACCGTCGGTGCCTAGCGAGACCAGCTTGCCCGGAACCCACTGCGCGATGCTTTCTGGAAGAACCTTCATGTAATCGGATGCTGCGATGAACGGGCCGGATGCGCCTTTCAGCGTCCCGGTAACGTACGGAACCTTAGGCTTCTGCGTGGGATGCAGCATGTTCCAGCGGGCGCAGTCGTTGGCGTCGCGATAGAGTGCCTTGTAGCTGGTGACGCTCCAAACGTCTGCCGCGACGCCGTAATCTTTTTCGAGAATGGCTTGTGCCTTGAGCACTTCAAACATGATGGCGCCGCTGCCCAGCAACTGCGCGCGCAGCTTCGCATCTTTTTTCTCGGAAGTCCGATAGCGATACAAGCCCTTGAGAATGCCCTCGCGAATGCCGGGCTGGTTGGGCATTTCGGGCATGGGCAACGGCTCGTTGCCAACCGTCAAGTAATAGAAGATAGATTCTCCATCGACGTACATGCGCTTGATGCCGTCTTGAATGATGATGGCGATCTCATAGGCGAATGCCGGATCGTAAGCGAGCAGATTCGGCACCGGGAGGGCGAGCACGTGGCTGTGACCATCCTGATGTTGCAGGCCTTCGCCCGCGAGAGTGGTGCGTCCGGCTGTGCCTCCGATGAGGAAACCACGGCAGCGCATGTCGGCTGCGGCCCAGATCAGGTCGCCGATGCGTTGCAGGCCAAACATCGAGTAATAAATAAAGAAGGGAATCGTGTTGATGCCGTGATTGGCATACGCTGTGCCGGCGGCGATGAAGGAACACATCGAGCCTGCCTCGGTGATTCCTTCTTCGAGAATCTGGCCGTTCTTCGCCTCCTTGTAATAAAGGAGCGTATCCATATCGACCGGCTCATAGAGTTGGCCGACGTTCGAGTAGATGCCGACCTGGCGGAAGAGCGCTTCCATGCCGAAGGTGCGGGCCTCGTCGGGGACGACGGGCACGATGAGTTTTCCGACTTCCGGGTCGCGCAGCAGCTTGGAGAGGATACGCACGAAGACCATGGTGGTCGAAGCTTCGCGGCCTTCGGTGCCTTTGTAGAACTCTTCGAAAATGGCTTCTGACACCGGTTTCAGCGGTGCTGCGCGCAGCTTGCGCACAGGCATGTAGCCGCCGAGTAGCTTGCGGCGCTCCTGCATGTATTTAATTTCGGCGCTGTCATCGGAGGGGCGATAGAAGGGCGCGTTGTGAAGCTCGCCGTCGGGAATGGGAATGCCGAAGCGCGAGCGGAAGATTTGCAGCTCGTCGTCGTTGAGCTTTTTCTGCTGATGCGTGATGTTCTTGCCTTCTCCGGCTTCGCCGAGTCCGTAGCCCTTGATCGTTTTGGCGAGGATGATGGTGGGCGACCCAGTGTGATCGACCGCCGCTCTGTAGGCTGCGTGGACCTTAATGGGATCGTGCCCGCCGAGGCGCATGCGGGCCAGTTGCTCGTCGGAGAGATGCTCGACCATCTTGAGCAGCCGGGGATCGGTGCCGAAGAAATTCTGACGGAAGTATTCGCCGCTTTCGACAAAATATTTTTGATACTGGCCGTCGGTGATCTCGCCCATGCGGCGAACGAGCAGGCCATCGCGATCGTTCTGAATCAGCGGATCCCAATCGCCGCCCCAGATTACCTTGATGACGTTCCAGCCCGCTCCGCGGAAAATCGCTTCCAGTTCCTGAATGATTTTGCCGTTGCCGCGCACCGGCCCATCGAGGCGTTGCAGGTTGCAGTTGACTACGAAGATCAGGTTGTCGAGGCGCTCGCGCGAGGCCAGCGTGATCGAGCCGAGGGATTCAGGCTCATCCATTTCGCCGTCGCCGAGGAAGGCCCAGACTTTGCCGCCGGTCGAAGTTTTCAAGCCGCGATTTTCAAGATATTTAATGAAGCGTGCGTGGTAGATCGCCTGAATCGGGCCGAGCCCCATGGAGACGGTGGGAAACTCCCAGAACTCGGGCATGAGCCAGGGATGCGGGTAGGACGAGAGGCCGCCGCCCGGCTTGAGTTCGCGTCTGAAGTTTTCTAACTTCTCTTTGGGGATGCGGCCTTCGAGATAGGCGCGCGAGTAAATGCCGGGGGCGGCGTGTCCCTGGAAATAGACGACGTCGCGATCGCCGGATTCGGTAGAAGCCTGAAAGAAGTGATTGAATGCGACCTCGTAGAGCGTGGCCGCTGACGCAAAAGTAGAAATGTGTCCGCCGATGCCATCCTGAAGCTTGTTGGCGCGCACGACCATGGCGAGGGCGTTCCAGCGCACCAGGCTCTTAATGCGGCGCTCCATCTCCTGGCTGCCGGGGAAGGGCGGCTGATGACGGGAAGGAATCGTGTTCTGGTACGGAGTCGTCGCAGTGAAAGGCAGGTTGATTCCGGCTTCGCGGCGGGCGTGTAAGGCGAGTTGTTGCAGGAGCCGGCCGGCGCGCTCCGGGCCGCCCTTCGAGAGCACATAATCGAGCGAGTCCAGCCACTCGCGCGTTTCGAGGACTTCAATTCCATTCGTTTGCTGCGATTGACGTGCCTGCTGCGTTTGTTGCGCGTTGTCTGTCTGCTGCTCCAGCGTCTCAGCCACACTGCCCCCACGAGTAAGAATGCGAACTTCCATCATAAGCAATTGGGAAGAATTTTGCTGGAGTGTGTGTGTGGCGCGGGCGCCCCCGCCCGCGTGTCGCTACATTGAACTGAGATGATGAATGCAACGACCTATCCGATCATGCGAAAGCCGCGGCCCGGCTGGGGATAGCTTCCGAATAGCCCGTCATCCACTCAGTTGACTTGACACCCTTGCCCCGACGTCCATAATGGAGCGATCTTGGGGAGGGGCATGCCTACAACTTATCGCCTTCGCTGTTGTTCCGCGGTCGTGTGTCTGCTCTCGGCATTGGCGCTTGCGCAAGCGCCGGGTGCCGACGAAATCGTTGCCAATCAAAACCGTATCCCCGCTGGGAAGGTGGAGAATGGCGTGCTCAGCGTCCAACTCGAACTGCGCAGCGATGCGTGGCATCCCGAGGCGGAGGACGGCCCGAAGCTTTTCGTGCAAGCATTTGGTGAAGCCGGACGCGCGGCCCAGATTCCCGGTCCGATGCTGCGCATGCCGGAAGGCACCACCGTCCACGCGACAGTTGCCAACAAGCTGAAGATGAAAGCGACAGTGTACGGGTTGAATACGCGTCCCGGTGACGCGAAGACCGGCGTGGAGATTCCCGCCGGCGAAAGCCGCGAATTCAGTTTTGCCGCGGGCGCACCCGGGACTTATTACTACTGGGCGCGGACGACCGAGCCGCTCTCGGTGAAGCTCGTGCAGCCCTTGCGGGCGGACGCTCATCTGAACGGCGCCTTCATTGTGGACCCCGCCGGTCCGGTGGCTGCCGACCGCGTATTCGTCATTAATTTGATGGCCGTGGCATCTGATATCGTTCATCCCTCCTTCGAAGTTGTCACCATCAACGGCAAGTCCTACCCCTACACCGAACCGCTGGAATATACGGCGGGCGATACCATTCGCTGGCGCGTCATCAACCCAAGCGTCTCGGAGCATCCGATGCACCTTCACGGTGCGTTCTACCAGGTGCTGAGCCAGGGGACTTTCGAGACGAACACTGCCTACGCGGACGGCGACCGGCAATCGGTCGTGACCCAGAACCTCCAGCCCGGCAGCACGATGATGATGGAATGGACGCCCGAACATGCCGGACGCTGGCTGTTCCACTGCCACTTCCAATTCCATGTCTCTACCGATGAGCGCGTGCCTGTGTTCAGCCGGGTGATGGCGGAGCAGTACGGCGAATCCGAACCCGCAAATGGAGCCCACGCACACCCCGAAGCGATGGGCGCCACCATGAAAGACATGGCCGGACTGGTGCTCATGATCAACGTGAAAGCACCGTCGTCAGTGCCGCTGCCCACCTCGGCAGCTACGCCGCGAAAAATCGATCTTGTGATCGAGTCCGATGCGGCTGGCGGAAAATCACGCACCTTCTCCTGTTCGGTGCGTGAGGGAAAGAAGATCGTGGCCTCGGAGGACAAGTCTGTAGGCCCGCCCATCGTAGTAACGCGTGGAGAACCGACGGAAATCACCGTGGTGAACCACCTCGATGTGCCGACTACGATTCACTGGCATGGCTTGGAACTGGATAGCTACTACGATGGCGTGGTCGGAGGCGGCACTGGCAATCAGATTACGCCCGCCATTCAGCCGGGCGCGAGCTTCGTCGCCCGCTTCACGCCCAATCGTGCAGGGAC
This sequence comes from Acidobacteriaceae bacterium, assembly GCA_003132405.1. Taxonomy (GTDB): domain Bacteria; phylum Acidobacteriota; class Terriglobia; order Terriglobales; family Acidobacteriaceae; genus Acidiflorens. Next base: position 37,737 of record PKXQ01000143.1, read on the forward strand.
GTTCATCTATCACTCGCACACTGCGGATCCGAACCAGCTCTCCGGCGGAGTGTACGGCGGCCTGATCGTGCTGGAGCCGGGCGAGTCGTTTGGCGCCGAGCACGACCGGCTGCTGGTGATCGGCACGCGCGACACCTTCTTTGACGCCAAGCGCATCACCGTAAACGGATCGGAAGTGCTCAGCCCGATGCTATTCAACCGCAGTGCAACGTATCGCCTGCGGGTGATCAACATGGCGCCCAATTTCGTAGCTGACGTTCAGCTCGGCAGCAACGAGCACCCTGGAAGGTGGCGCGCCCTGGGCAAGGACGGAGCCAGGCTCCCGTCGCGACTGGCGAAGTCGGGGGATGCCTTACTGCATATCGCGTCCGGCGAAACCTACGATTTCGAATTCCGGCCGGATACGCCGGGCGAGATCCCGTGGCAGATCGAGAACAGCATCAATAAATCGAAGCTGGTCGGCAAGATCGTCGTGCAGTGAAGCGAACACATCCGCGAACCGATAGGAACATCCAAAATCCCGTTCTGATGCCCGACAGTCATAGAGGGTGCAGACGTTGGGATGGTTCAGCGAAGAAATCGCCCGCGCCTCGCGGTCGAAGCGCTGTTTCGCTTCAGGGTTATCGGAGAGATGCGCCGGGAGAATCTTGATCGCCACGGTGCGGTCGAGGCGCGTTGTCGAAGGGCGCGATAGACCTCGCCCATACCGCCGGCGTTTCCAGCGGAGATTGTATCTCGTACGGCCCGAGTTTTGTGCCAGAGGTAAGGGCCATCCGTGCGAGCCATTACAGTCCGCCGCAGCACGTTGCTAATGACGGCGACGATTCTGGACAGATTGTCGGCAACCCGGAAACTATCCAGAAACGGGCCTCCGGAAGATTGAGGGGCCGTCCTCAGGTCTTAAGTCTAGCGCTTATGGGGCTGCGCTCAGGCTTGTGGCGGGTATTGCAACGATTGGTCTGTTTTTCTTGACACCCCGCGATAAAATAGAAGTAGCAGTCAAATCTGCATTCGCTCTTTGACAACCTAAGAGAACCCGCCGCAGCCGCGAAGCGGCGGAAGAATGCATCCTCAACGCGCGAGAGCGGGTACCGGCGGCAGACGGCCGAAGCTCCGAACGGGCAAGAGAAAGTCTGCTCAGCTAAGTTGTTAATTATGAATACTTTGAAAATAACCGCATTTCTAATCAATACTTTGCGAGAGTGAGCAGGCCGAGCACCACCCTAAGTCCTTATTCCGGAATATTTTACGAATAAGTCCTTTAAAACAAAAGATTTGCCGGGAATTTTCTCCTAAAGGCAATAATATACTTGGCAAAATGGCTCTACTCCATCAGCCTTAACGCCCTGTCTATCTCGCTAGCCAGTCGAGGATGAAAGTTGGGGTTATTCTTCCAGTCATCCTGTAAGCCCCTGAGAATCCTGATTGTCAAGGGACGATATCTTTTGAATCGCACAAGCTCAAACACGACGGCGCACTGCCGATCTATGTGTGTCTGACCATTCTCCGGCTTGACCAATTCCTTAATCAGGCGGTGGTACGCCTCGAACTGACGGTTCCTCGCATCGTTGGTGTGCGTAACGACGAACTGGATCACCTGCCATAAGAGGGCGGCACAAGCTAGCACGATGGCAATAGCGGGTTGGTGGGCAGCAAGCCAAGACACAGTCAGATCTTCTTTTTTCGGGCGCGCTTCTGCGTGTTGCTGTGCTTCTCTCGCGCTTCCCGCCTGAGTAATTCTTCCTTCGATACCGTGAGCACTTGGCGCACAGCATTGTCGAACCGCTCAAACTCCGTCTTGCCTGATACCGAGGGCGCCGGTAGTGGCTTCATAGCGACTTTCACAATAGCTCTTTTTATGAGGTCGCGCAATTCGCGCTAGCGCACAGGATTTCCTCTGCTTTTCCTCTGCTTTCCGTTTAATAGAACCGGATGTGTGACTTGCATAATACGCCACAATATGTAGTGGGGCATAGGCATGATTGCCACGCGGATAGATATGACTTGCAATTAGGGATAGAAATGTGGCAGGGTGAAGTGTGCAGCTTTTTACTCTCAGAAACGTTCAAGCCAGCGTTGGTAGCGCTGGCTGTGACCGGAGCTGGGAAGCTCAAAACTTGACAGATTGGGATGTAACGCCAACCTCAGAGTAGTCTGAAGCGATCCCCAAGTCAAGAAAAAAGCCGAGAAAAACCAAGGGAGAATACTGTCCACAAACAGGGTTCCCCTAGAGGGAGATCGTGTGATTAAGGAACAATACACAATCATCTGCGATGAGGTTAGACAAGAAATCAACGGAAAGTTCATCCTCATCGGTGTTTATCAAAAAGTAATCACTATTCCACAGATTCCGTTCACCCTGCCTTCGCTGACGTTTTATCAAGTGTTGGAAAGCGATCGTCCCGGAGTGTGGCAGTCACGAATGAAACTCCAACATCTTGAGAGCGGCAAGAACATATTCGAGGCGATGGGCGCGGTGAATTTTCAGCGCCCTGGCCCTGGAGTTAGCGCTCTGAGGTTTCCTAACGTGCCATTAATGGCTGCTGGGCCGTACAACTTCGTGCAGGAATTTCAAGACCACAAAGATCCACTCATTACGGCATTCGATGTCGTCTTGGTCATCCCACAGCAGCCCCAGCAAATGCCGGGGGGATTTCCGGGAATGAATTCGGGGATGAAAGGGATGGGTGGCTAGACGCAGGTAGTAAAGCTAAGCAATTGGGCGTCCGACGAGGTTTCACGGATTCGATTCTTGGGTCCGACTTCATCGGGTAGTGGAGTTCCAGCGGCGGTCTTGAACGCCCACTCGATGACTATTTCGGTATCGGCGGTTGTAATGACAGGAGTTAATTGAATGAGCTTTTGGCGGAATTCGTCCTCAGTGATATCTCCAATCAGTAGATCGGAATACATGCTATCGACACTGTCAGCAAGAGCCACGGCGTCAATATCGAACCGCCGATTGATGGCAAAAAACAGCGGCACGAACTGCTCCCGGAATGCCTTGACGCTGACTTCGCGGACAATGCATTGCATAATCAGTTTCTGAATTTGGTCATACAACGTCATGTCAAAACCCTCAAAACACGCGAGTTTATCAGAAGGGGAGCTTCTTCACAAGTATATCTCAGAAAATTGGGCGGAGAAGCTAAAAGCTTTTGAGGAAATCTGTTTGGAACGGCACTGGAATCCGTCCGGCCCTAAGTCCACGGCTAAGAAGCGTAGTTGCATATACTTAGACGGGGATTTAGATCCGGTCGCGCGCGTGATTGTCTATACAAGAGCAGATCTAACCGAGGTAATCATAGTAATCTTCATCGTGGATGGTGACACGGACTACCACGCCTACGCCTAAGCGGAAAAGAGAAAGCGGAAGCCTAAACAGACTTCCGCTCCGGACCACGTTTCAAGCGGCGAGGATCAGAAGGCCTCTTCGTGAAGCTTACCGGTCAATTCCGCATAGGTGAGTCGTTTCCCAACGATCTGACGCACAGCGAGATCGAACCGGTCTGAATCATTCAACGGATTATCTTTCGTAGCGCGATTGTTATATCTGAAAACCTGCTCATCAATGTAACGGTCAAGGTGAAACGGTTCGACCGCGACGTAGGTTCCCTTCAGGCCACGCTTCAGCAATGACCAGAAATTCTCCATGCCATTCACGTGTACGCGGCCATTAACGTAACTCTCAGTCTTGTTAACGAAGTCGTGAATGAATCGACGCTGCAATCCCTGCTCATAAGCTACAGCATCGTCGGTGTAAACCTTGGTGCCGTACTTCACCTGTTTCAGAATCTCGTTCTGCAAGGTCTCGCGCTTCACGTCTGGTACAACCGTGGCTCGCACCTGTCGCGCTGTGCGGTCGAGAATGCCTTGCACAACAGTCTTGCCGGACGCTCCACCCTTTGCTTCGTAGCGGACTTTCTTGTCGGCGTGCATGTTCTTCTTCTGGCCGCCGACGAAAGTTTCATCCACTTCTACTTCGCTGTCTTTGCCTCCGAGTTTCGTCATCTTTCCGAATGATGGTTTGTTTTGCAGAGCGAGCCGAAGGCGCTGCAACATAAACCATGCCGATTTCTGAGTGACCTTCACCGCTTTGGCAATCTCGTAACTGCTGATCCCGTTTTTGCAATTCACAATTTGCCACATTGCCAGCAGCCATTTGTCCAGCGAGATCGGCGATTCCTCAAAGATCGTTCCAGTCTTGAGTGTAAACTGCGGAGCATCGTGCTTCTCTCGGCAGTGCCAGCGGTTGTACTTTTCGAGGAATAAGACGTTGCTCTTGCCACAGCGAGGGCAGATCACGCCATCCGGCCAGCGACGGGCCACAAGGTATTCACGGCAATTGACCGGATTGGCGAAGTACAGGACCGCTTCTTGGAGGCTTTTCGGTTCGCTCATGGCCTTGTTCTCCATGAACGAATCTTAAGCGAAAGGGTCTATTTTGTCAAGTATATTATTGCCTCGCCAAGTCGATTATTTTAATAGACATAGGAGGGGGGGGGGGGGGGGGGGGGGGGGGGTACCAGGTTTTCACTGAGAGCTGACAGCTGAGAGCTGCTTCACTCCAGCGTCACCGCCTTAACCAAATTCCGCGGACGATCCACATCGAGCCCGCGCTTGGCGGCCACATAATAGGCGAATAGTTGTAAAGGCACGATCTCCAGAATCGGCGACAGCAACTCGGGCGCGTGTGGAATAAAGAGAGTGTGGTCGGCGATTTGCGGGATGGTGGTGTCGCCTTCCGTCGCCAGCGCGATCAGGGTCGCGCCCTGTTTTTTGAAGCCTTCCATATTGCTGACATTTTTTTCGTAGCGCGTCACCGAACCCGCGTCGTTGCGGTCACAGGTCGCGATTATGACCAGAGGCAGGCGGAAGTCGATCAGCGCGTTGGGGCCGTGTTTGGCTTCTCCTGTGGGATAGCCTTCGGCGTGGATGTAGGAAACTTCTTTCAGCTTGAGAGCGCCGTCCATGGCGATGGGGTAGTGGATGGCGCGTCCGAGAAACATGAAGTCGTCGACGCGGTAGTAAAGTTCGGCGAGTTTTTCTACCTGTTCGGCGGCCGCGAGAACTGTTTCTGTTTTCAGCGGCAGCGCCAGAAGTTCGCGGATGTAGTGCTTGGCCAGCTCTTCCGAGACGGTCTCTTTGATTTCGCCGAGATAGAGCGCGAAGAGAAATAAACACGCCATCTGCGCGGTGAAGGCCTTGGTCGAAGCGATACTGATCTCCGGACCGGCATGCGTGTAGATGAAACCGTCGGCCTCGCGCGCGATGGTCGAACCTTCGACATTCGAAATCGCGATGGTGCGCGAGCCCTTCTGGCGCGCCTCGCGCTGCGACGCGGTGGTGTCGGCGGTCTCTCCCGATTGAGTAATAAAGATGCTGAGCTCGCCGCGGCCGATCATCGGATTGCGGTATTCGAATTCGCTGGCGTAATCGACATCAACGGGAACAGCGGCCAACTCCTGCATCATGTATTGGCCGGTCATCCCGGCGTGGCGGCTGGTGCCGGAGGCGACGATGTTGATCCGCCGCAGGGCGCGCAGTTCTTCGCGCGAGATATGAATTTCGTCGAGGCGAACCAGACCCGCGTCCGCAGAGACGCGCGGCTCGATGGTGTGCCGCAAAGCGTCGGGCTGTTCGAAAATCTCGCGGATCAAATGATGGGGGAATTTGCGCGTCGAAGCCACGGTTCTCCTTATATTGTTTCTATGAAAAACATTCGACGCCGCCGATAAAAGTCCGCAACACTTCGCCTTTGGGATCGAGGACGACGAAATCCGCGTCGGCTCCAGCGGTAAGAACACCCTTGTTCGTAATCTTCGCCACCCGCGCCGGATTTCGAGTGGCGGCAGCGATTGCATGCGCCAGATCCCATTCCGCGAACTGCGCTAGATTGCGGACCGCGCGGTCGAGAGTCAATACGCTTCCGGCGAGTTTGCCATTCATCGTGCATTTGCCGTCGCGAACATCCACTTCGAAAGACCCCAGCCGATAGCGGCCATTGGGCATGCCGGTCGCGGAAATCGCATCCGTGATCAGCACAGTTTGCTCGTGGCCTTTGGCTCGGGCAAAGAGTTTCATAATTGCAGGGTCAGTATGGACGGCGTCAGCGATGATGTCGGCGCTTACACGATCGTCGGTGAGTACTGCGCCAAGGATTCCTGGATTGCGATGATCGAGCGGGCGCATGGCGTTGAACGTGTGCGTAGCATGGGTTGCTCCGGAGTCGATGGCTCGTTCAGCGGTGGCAAAATCAGCGTCGGAATGTCCCAGGCTGACGCAAACCCCTCGCCGCGCGGCCTCGGCAATCACCTCGGTCGCGCCCTCGAGCTCGGGAGCGATGGTCATCATGCGAATCCGTCCGCGAGCCGCCTGCCAGAGCTCATCAAAAAGGGCTGGCGTTGGAGCCAACAAGTCCTGCGGAGGATGCACACCGCGCCGCGCATGGCTGATAAATGGCCCTTCAAGATGGATGCCGAGCGGAATGGCGCGGCATTCGCCATCATTATTATTACTATTGCGCTCGCGTTTCTCAATTGCGTCGGCCAGGCGATCGATGGCGCGCAAAGTACGATCCATGGGAGCGGTGACGGTGGTGGGGAAATAAGTGGTCACTCCGTGCCGCGCCAGCAGGTGTTCGATCGCCGGAAGCGCCTCGGCGGAATCATCCATGACGTCGAATCCGGCGCTGCCATGAAGGTGAAGATCGATGTAGCCCGGAGCGATCATACCCTTTCCGAAGTCGACCACGGAAACACCAAAGGGGACTGCAAGGCTGCTCCGCAGGGCCATTTCGACGATGCGGCCGTCGTCGACGAGCAAGAGAGGTTGCTCGATGATGGCAGCCGGAGTCAAGAGCCGTTGAGCAGTGAAAGCCAGCATAGAAACGTAGAAATAGCAGCGAAGAGACGTTTGAGACCAGATTGTAGCAGCCGGGGCAGAAGAAAAATTGCGGCACGGCGGCAAGCATTTTAATTTGGAGAGGATTGCGATTGCAGCCAGTGCAGAGTGTAGTAAAATTCAGAAATCAAGCAACCGTCGGGGAGTGGCTCAGCCTGGNNAATCCTCTCTCCCCGACCAATTCTAAAGCACTTATCGGAACTCACAGTGGGCGCAATTGGGCGCAACTCAGGGAGAGTGAAGCCCAATCCTACCCTCTGTGCCGTCATTGTACGAAACATCCCGTCTATCTTTACCCCGGTACGAGCGTAGCGTTGTGAGATGTCCTTGTTCGAGTGTCCCATCCAAATGTGAACGAGGATCTCAGGTACCAACTCTTTATCGAGGTGAGCCGCTCGAAATCTCCTGAANNGATCTCCGCAACAGATTCGATTTACGTTGCGGAGTGCCGCGAGCCGATGGAAATACCAACCCGCTCTTACGAGAGCCAATGTGATCCCCTAACGCACTAGCCAACGAGGAGTGAATATCCACCTCTCGTTTTCCGGCCGCAGTCTTCGGACTGCCAAGGTCACCCTCCCACGCGCTGCGCTTCACACGGATTACTGTGTCGCATACGTC
>PKXQ01000104.1 GCA_003132405.1 Acidobacteriaceae bacterium
ACTTCAGAGTAGCGAAATCAAGCATCGTACGCGACTTTTTCTTCACTCTCAAAACACTTCCGCAACACGTCTGGAAACTACATCCCAACACCGTGTTGACGCTGGTACTCGTTCCACTCGGAGCACTGGTAGGATTCCTGGTCGTGGTCACCGCGCTCAGTTCGGATCCCCTGTCATGGGCAGGACCGGTGCCCCTGATTACAGCTCTCGGGATTGGAGCGGTTCTTACCTGGGTGATCAAGAAATATAGCGTGAAAGAAACGATCGCGCATCCCTTGGCGTTCGCCGCCTATGTCGGCTGGACGCTGGTGAGCAGTTTGTTCCTCACGCCCCTTGCGCTGTGCACCATGGATTCCGCGGACTGGGGCACTCGAACCAAAGAACGTCAAGACGACCAACACGAAGAACAGCCAGAGGTGCCCCTTGGCAACACCACCCGTTGATACGCTTGCCTCAGAAACGAAAGTAAAGTCGCTGCCCTCCGAGAATAGGAAAGCTCCGGTTGGGCAATCGCTCCATTACAAGCTCGTGATCACGCTCTACCGCATCTTTGCCATCACCGTGTTGTATCTGGTGCTGGCCGGCATTATCGCCTATGCCTTTGTCATGGGCTTCTATGCCGTGAACAATTCTTGGGCGGCGCCGGTTATTCTCTCGGCCGCAGACGAAAAGAGCCTCGATTTCCGCGAGAAGCTTGTGACCAGCCAGCAGACCATCGAAGACTTGAAGGTGGACACCAGGAAACTCGACAGTGGTATCGCCGAAATGACCAAGCATCGCGGAGCACTACTGCAGTTGGAGCCTGAACTACAGGCTGCGATCGCCCGGGAGCGCACGCATAACCTCAGCGCCGGGCCGGAACTTTCAGCACTCGACAAACAGAAGCAGGCCGACAACCTGAAGACGCAAAAAGTCCTAGCCCAGCTCAAGCAAGTGGAATCCGACATCAACAAAGACCTGGCTGCGGGATTGATCACCAAGGGTGACGCAGCGACCCAACTGGCCGCTCTGAACACGGCCGAGGGCGCCTACACGGACAACAAAATTGCCGAGGTTCTGCTGACTGACAGCGTTCTCGACAAAACCACGACTGGAACCGACTCGCTGAATGTGCTCGTAAAGCAGGCCGAGTTGCGGTCTGAAGTCGCGCAACTCGACATCGCCATTAGTGTCGCGCAAAAACAACTTCAGGAAGAGTCGCGCCAGATCGATCGGCTAAGAGAAGCAATTGTTACCGCCAAACAAAGCCCCTACTACCTGAATGCGGCCGGAGAACAAAGGCTCTACTTCGCCTTCGTCCCCTATGACGACCAGGCCAGCGCGGTTGTAGGTGGTTCCGTCTATGACTGTTACCTGAATATGGTTCTGTGCCGCAAAGTGGGGACGGTGAAACAGATATTGACCGGCGAAGAGCAGGCCATTCATCCCATCTTCAAAACCCAGATTCGTGGCTTCCTGATTCAGATGAATCTTGACACGGACCACGCCGACTCTGCGAAATCAAAGACAGTGTTCCTGGGCCGCAAGCCCCTGTTGTTTTGAGGAGAACGAGAATGTTTCTGCTGCGCTGGAAGTTTGTGATGACCTCATCGCTTGCGATGGCCTCGTCCCTTTTCCTTTTCTCCGTCCCCACGTTTGCAGTGGACCCGCAAGCCCTCACAGTGAACTCGACAGATCAGCAAGCTTACTGCGCCTACGTCATGGAGCAGGCCGAGGCGCAACGCGACCTGCTGCGCACTCCCGACGCCATCGTCGGAATGACCCAGCCCGAGACCGGCTTGCCATTGCAAGTGGTGGCCGGCGCTTCGGTTGGCCTTTCGGCCATGAAGAAAGCAGGTCTGACTATGGATGCGGCGCGCAAGAACTGCGAGTTGTACAGGGCCACTACGGGAGCCCAGCAGGATATCCAATATGCAGTCCCTAGCCTGGAGAAAGAGGCTCTGCGTAATCGGCTCGTTCTGATCGAACAGGCCTCGAAATCGCTGGACGCGCTAATGGAAAAGACCTCAAAGATGGTCGAGAACCAGAATGCGACGCGTCTAATGCTTTTCTCGCTGCAGACCACGAAGATCAAGCTGGACGCTGACGAGGCCGACACGCAGTCGAAGATTACGGCGCTCTACACTCCGCCGCTGAGCGATAAGCCATTAAAGGAGTTGGTCGCAGAAAAACAGAAGAGTGAGGCGGATGAGCAAAGAGCACAGGATAGGTTAAGCCGTCAGAATAATTGGGATGTAGCGCTCTCGGTCGGCGTCCATCAGCAGGTCAATCCGGTGGACTACGGCGCACAACCGTATGGTGCCGTCTCTGTCAGCTACAATCTCGCCAGCCGTGCCATTAACAAGCATCTGGATCGAACTGCCGAAGCCTATGACGAATGGAAAAAAGTGCAGGAGGGCGACGTTGTGCGCAACATGGAGATCCTGCGACAGCAGTTGGTCGACACCATGTCGGTGCAAGAATCCAAGCTCGGGTCTTTGCAAGAAGAAAGCAAGCAGATCGATAGAAGTCTTCAGCTAGTTGGCGATCCGGACACCTCGGCAGCCTTCGACTTCCACAACCAACTGACTGCGGCGCGACTACTCCTGGAAGTCGAGAACGGCGATGCTAGCTTTAGGATTAGCCGCCTGCGCGAGTACATGGCGAAGAACTACTGATTGGGTTGGGCCAGTGATCTTGCCATGTCATCTGAGTCTGGCCTTCCTCGCAATAGGCGGAAGCGCCTTCTGGGTCGAGCGCCGACCTTCCTCTGATTGTGGATTAGCCACAACGCGGCTCGTCTCGCGATCCAGAAACGGGCTTGTGAGAAATGCCAACAGGTCTTTGGGTGCGGAGTGCTCGTCCGACTTCCTTCACTGTCCTCGGAGCCAGCTCGCCACCGCTTTCGGATCAAACCGGACACAAGAGCCAACCCTAAAAGATGGGATACGATTCTTCTTGGCGAGCTTATAAATGATGATCCTCGAAACAGCGAGGAAGGAGGCCAGTTGGGTCGCAGTCATGGCGCGCCCAAATCGTTCGATCCGATCGGCCAGGGCGAGCTGAGGGCCCGTGGATACCCTCCTTTCTACGAATTTGAGATCGGTGATCATTGACTAGGAATCGGTATTGGTGCGTGATATCGCTCTAGTTTCTCCCATTTAAGAGGGCTCGATGAGATTCTGTGAGAACTGCTGACCTGTGCTGCCGCTTCCAAGTTCTCTCCTAACTTTCTTCGTGGCTAACCATGGAGGATGCCTTCCAGTGTTTCCGTCTTGACTTCCTCCGGCTGTGCGACGGATGCCCGAAGGCCAAGCATGGTGAGCGCCTTGAGGTAGTCACGGCGTAGCGCGTCCATGCGTTTGGCAGCCGGATGTTCCTTCGGCTCGCCGGTCTTTTTGTTGGTCCAGTAGAGACCCTCCTTCTCTATCACCTTCCACATTGCTGCGATGTCGGCAGCGACGGTCGCAGCGAGGGTGAGGGTTGCGCGGTGCCCTTCGGACAAGTGGATACGTGAGCGCTCCAGTTCGCCGGTCAGCCTGTCCCACTCACGCGAGGCACCATCGGATAGGTTGGTGGGCTTGGTGGGGTTGCCCGCCTTTAGGTTGGGGTCTGTTTTGACAGAACGCGGCATTTTTCATTCTCCTTGGGGCGAATCAAAAGCGAATCTATTCTTGCGTGCATCCCAAAAACATCGGCTGAGGGCTATGAGTGATTTGCTGTCAACTTCGCAGTGCGTTCACGCTACATCTCCCACAGCCAAGTCGCACTTCTGGTGCGAGTGCAACTATGCAACTATGCAACTTGAGGCGTGCCAAGGTGCACCGACCGGCACATGCTTGTGGACTGCATCTTGCACATACCAATTACTTTAAAGCATTATTATTACTTGCCTCCTTGCATAGTTGCATCTGCCGCACAAAGTGCATCGTGTGCGCTGTCTGCAACTTGACCTTATGACCTTGCGCCACACGCTCCGACCGCCCGCCTGCTTGATAACCTCAATCTCGCGTGCACCTTTTAGCTTGCCCACCGCGCGCTTCACTTTGGTCAACGGAAAAGCCTTCACCGTCCATCAACACACCACGCACCACATCCGAATCGTTGTCACCGTCTTGCAGCAACGCAAGCAGACGCACGGCACAATCCGGTGCTTTGTTTATGACAAGTGCGTCGCTGGCTGTCGCTGTGCCAAGTCCCATCCACGTAATAACCGGCTGCTTACCTTGGTGTCGTATATCTCGACCGCTCCGCTCTCATAAGGCCGCTTGCGCCCTTTACCCGGCAGCTTAATATCATCCCCGAGAATGTGCGCGCCGGTGCCTGATGGTGAAAATTCGGCGTAGCTGTCCAGGGCAATGATGATTTCCCGCGCCCACGGCATTATCTTGGCATCCACTACACAGTGGTCCAGGTCCGCACAAATTGGAAGACCATTCAAGACCGAACTCCTATCCCTCGGCTCGACATACCGATGGTCGCTAGCCCTGGATATATCACGGCTCGCCGAACAGCTCGAATCCACCAGATCACGCCCCTTGCTAGTGGTCGGGTCAGGGGGCTCGCAGAGCACCGCGCATCTGATCGCTAACCTGCACATGAACAGATTCGGACAGCTCTCCAAAGCCGAAACTCCACTCCTCGCGACCAGCGACTTAAATCGGTTGAAGTCATGCGGTGTTCTGCTTGTAAGTGCCAGCGGACGGAATCCCGACATCCTCGGTGTCGCTCGAGCGGCGGTGCGAGCGGAGCCTCCGGTGTTGCTTGCGCTTTGCGCCGCCCAAGGGTCACCACTGGCGACCGTGGTGCAAAGTTTCAGCAGAGGTTTTTGTTTTGAGTTCGACTTGCCCACAGGCAAGGATGGATTTCTACAACCAACAGTCTTCTTGCGCTTAGCATCGTTGCGCTAGCCGGGTACGGGTTTACTGTTTCTGACTCGCTGCCTGGTTTCGAAACCTTTAGTCCTTCTGGACTGCTGGCGTTGAGACAACAATCTTCCCGAAAGCGACCTTTCCTTGAGTGTAACTATTTGATCGTCCTCTATGGGCCGGAGAGCAGAGCTGCTGCCGTGGATCTGGAATCGAAGCTTGTTGAAGCTGGATTAGTCTCGGTTCCAGTCGCCGCGCGAGTTGCGCGATCACCGGAACCGGGGCTTTACTCTTTCGAGTCTTTGGCTCCAGCGCGTGGCCCCTCCAAAAGGACTGGGAGATGCGGATCTGTACCCCATCGTAATTCTCCCAGAGGAACCCTCGCACTTCGCCCTTTCGTGCACCCCTGAATGCGGCCGCTGCCACAATCGTGGCGGCCGGCTCTGGCAGCACGTCTAGCATCTGCACAATGTCTTCGAGAGAGTAGGCGTGCGTCTCGCCGGGAGGTTTGCCCTTGGGCAAAACAACATCCCGCATCGGGTTTTCCGAATTGATCACACCTTGGCGTTTTGCGAATCGAAAGACTCCCGAAAGAAACGCTTTGATGTGGGCCAACGTTGTGCATGTTAGGTTGTGCTCTTTGGCTATTGATTGAAGGAGACGTTCTCCGTCGACCGTCACGCAGCATGATATTGCTGCGCGACTTTAAGTACCGCGTCCACATGTTTCGATAGCCACGAAACGTGCTGATCCGCTTGTGCTCTCCGACGAACGGCAGATAACGATCTCCGGTAAATCGAATCAGGGTCATTGCACTTTCAGGAGTGTTCCTTGCGAGGTTGATCGATTCGAGGAACTCCCTCGCGAGGTCTCGAGCAGCAGTTTTGGTCGGACACTCGGCAGTCGGTAGAATTGATGTGCACATGCGGGCGCGAGTAGTCCCGCCTCGACCAATGGGTGGCTCGGGACAGACCGTTATGCAATCCGGGCGCTGCAGTCGCGGAGGTAGTGCTTTCGCGACTGCGGTCCGTCACATGCGCCCTTATCACGCTACTCTATATAGACTTGGAATGTTAGAGAAGGGTTACCATATGCAACTGCATACCATAGCCCATCCGCTCCCATAATGAAGTACACGTCCTGCTGGTAAAACCACGGCGGATATGCTGCTGCATAGAACCAATAGCCGCCGAAAGAGTATTCCCGGCGTCCGTTATATTCGCGCCCACCACTTGCCTCAAAGCGTCCATGATGGTTGGGACCAAAATGACTTTCGTTGTATTCGTGTCCGTGCCTATCTTTTTGACCACTTCGTGCGTATTGAGCTTGTGATTGTTGCCCATGGCCAGTGGCTTGCTGTTGTTGGTGCTGCTGCTGACTCTTTTGCTGGTTCTGCTGGGTCTTGGTCTGCTGTTGCTGTTGTTTCTTTTCTTGTTGCTGGCCCTTGGCTTGTTGCTGTGCCTGTTTCTGCTGGCTCTGTTCTTGGCTCTTCGCCTGTTGCTGTTGCTTCTGTGGCTTAGCTTGCTGTTGCTGCTTCTCCGGTTTCGCTTGCTCCTGTTTTGCAGGCTTTGCCTGCTGTTCCTGTTTCTGAGGCTTGGCTTGTTCCTGCTTTGCAGCAGGCTTAGCCTGTTCCTCATGCTGTGCTGGCTTGCCGCTCTCTTCATGGCGCTCCTCCTGCGCGAAGGCAGGAAGAGTGACCCCGACAATAAGTAACAACATTCCAATGATCACTGGCTTCATAATGGTTTCCTCGAAAAGCTAATGCCCGTTGGTACGGCCTTTTCCCCGCTTCTACAAACCGTTCGGCAAGAAACGATTCGACCGTTACTGTTCGGCCGCTTTCTTCTTGGCGACCGGCTTTGGATGATCCGGAATCGGCAGTACCTTCGTCTCATCAACCGGAGTCGTATTGCTGGCCTCGGGGAAGGTGGCTCCAGCCGGAACAATCCATTGTTCCGAAGTCGCCGTGCCGACGTTTCCGGTGCGGGTTTCGATGCGGCTTGGGTCGATGTTCTGTTTCGCCTCGCCTCCCGAGATATAGGCCTTCACGTCGACTGTGCGCTCGGCCGCCAGATTCTTGCGCTTTTCAGCTGGATCAGCGTTCCCGACGACGACCAACTTGGCGTCTGGATCCTGCTGCAGCTTGAGCGCAACATCGTCCAACTCGGCCTTGCAGGTGTTATCGACGCGCCACGGTTTCGTGATGTTCGGGTACTGGCACTCGTTCACCTTGGTGGCCTGCGGCGCCACGGGTGGCGGCGGATTCTCAACTGTAACCGTGCTCGAAGTTGAAGCCGCTAAGCCGCGTGAGTCGGTACAGGTAGCGTTGATGGTAATCGGCCCCGATGAGGCGCCCGTGGTGTTCAGGGTGGCGGAGGTTCCGTTGCCGGAAATGCTGCCGCCGCTTGCACTCCACCCGCCTACCGTTACCGGAACATTGTCCGGACTGGTGCAGGAGCAGGTGATGTTTGCCGAAGTGCCGGCCTGGACCGTCGATGGATTTGCTGAGCAGGAGAACTGCGGCGGGTTCTTGGGTAATTCCTTTACTCTGAAGCTGGCGGTGGCGCTGGCCGTATTGTTGGTCTTGGCCTTGGGATCGGTGACCGTGACACTGACCGTATAGCTGCCGCCGCTGAGACCGTTCGTGTTAATGCTCGCGGTATTGTCTTTTCCGGTAATCTGGCCGCCAGTGCTGCTCCATGTGTAATTCAGCGTGTGCTTGCGATTGAAGTTGCTCGCGGCGGCAGTCGCCGTCGTCGGCTCGCCTACCATGACTTCCGTGGGATTGACCGAGCAACTTGCGGAAACTGGCGGACCAGGCTGTTCGCCGCCAAACATATATACCACGCCAGCTTGCAGTCTGACGCCTCTCACATCCGTGGCGGGAACAACTGACGACGGACCATACTGATGATCCGAGTACACGAAATCGGCTCTGAACAGACGCACAGCCCAGTGTCTGCCCAAGTTCACATCAAGACCGCCGCCAGCCATGAATCCGGGAGCGAGATCGTTCCCGAAGACTTCCGACGCCAGGCGGTGTTCGCCCCCGAGAGCTTCGAGAAACGGGGAAAAATAGTGCGTGCGAAAAGTTATTTTAGGCCCAGCGGAGATGTTGAAGAATTCCACTTGGTCAATTCGGGCAGCCACCCCGGTGTTACCGCTGCCCCATTGCCCACTGCTGTCGACCGTCAATCCGAACCAGCGGTTAAAGTCGTAGGTGACGCTGGCGCCCACGCCCCGCGGATCCCATTTCAGGCAGCTGGTCACCGGCGTCACACCTCCCGGAAGCAGGCCGTGCAGATCGCAGCCTGCATAAAAAGCGGAGTATCCGCCGTAAAGTTCCCATTTGGGAGCAGGATGATCCTGCGCAGCCGCGAGCGTGCCCACGCTGCACAGGAGAGCAACAATTGCCAACAACACAACCGCAACGCGGCCACAAGCGATATGAGAGTGAGATGACATGTGCCAATTCCTCCGAACTTCAAGAACTTGAAATCGTGCTTTTCCAGCCTCGTAGTGAACCAGCGGCGAGCCAATCTCACTACCGAATACCCTTATGGACAGGGAGGTACATTCACCTGATTGCTGAGCAACGTGACTGCGCCCGTCCGAGCCAGCGCTCTGCCATTCAGCGTCGCGCCGGTGTCTAGCGAGACGGACGCCTGAGCCATAATGGTTCCTGCGAACGTTGTGCTGGTTCCAAGCGTCGCCGAACTACCGACCTGCCAGAACACGTCTGCGGACGTGGCGCCTCCGCTTAAAATGACATCGCTGTTGGTTGCTGCCGTGGTCAGCGTGGACACGATCTGGAAGATGTAGACACCGTTCCCGCTGAGGGTAAGGTTCCCGGTTATTCCCAGCGAGGGCTGGGCGCTCGTCGTCTTATAAACGCCGGGAGCGAGTGTTTCCCCTCCTATATCTGCGGGGAGGACAGCTCCTCCCGGTGCTGCCGCGGCGAAGTTATACGCCGTGGTCAAGTCGCCCTGGGCCGTCTGGGCAACCGCATCGCCCGCATGCAGCGTGCCGCTATAATTTGCCGGCGTAAATCCAGTGATCGCAGTCCCTGGCCACACGCCAATATCCCCACTAACGAACGTGGACGCTCCAGAATTGGTGACTGTGGAACCACCCAGGATTCCGAAACTGCAGGCCGATCCCAGCGGTACGGTGGGTTGACATGCCGTGGCAGATGTGGTGAAGGTCCATACATAATTACTTGTTAGTCCAACGCCAGCGAGATTCTTGGCCCCCGTGGTAATGGTGGCGGTGTAGAGGGTATCGAGTGTGAGCGGGTTGTCCGGTGTGAAGGTCGCGACATAGCTTGACACAGAATAGGTAACTGTCCCGGCCACGGATGTAGAGCCCGCCGCCAACGTAAAGGTTGTGGTGTTGATCGTGGCGGGATTCATCGCCTCGCTGAAGGTGGCAACCACCAGGGTGCTGGGACATATATCGTCAGAGCCATTAGGAGGGGCTACGGAAACCACGGTGGGCGGAGCGCATGCCGTGGCACTTGTGGTGAAAGTCCATACATAGTTACTCGCCAGGGCATTGCCATTGAGGTTCTGGGCCCCCGTTGTAATGGTGGCGGTATAGAGAGTGCTCAGTGCAAGAGGGCTCGATGGTGTAAACGTCGCGGTTGACGCAGCGTACGTAACTACTCCCGTTACGGGCGTAGTGCCCGGCCCTGTCAAAGTGAAGGTTGTGGTATTGATCGTGGCAGGATTCATCGCCTCGCTGAAGGTAGCGGTCACTGCCGTGCTGGGACAGACGCCATTTGCCGGGGTCACGGAAATCACGGTGGGCGGAGCGCATGGTTCGGCAGCGGTGGTGAAGGTCCATACAAAGTTACTCGCTAGCGCAATGCCGTACTCGTCTATGGCTCCAGTCGTAATCGTCGCGGTATAGAGAGTATCCAGTTCCAGAGCGCTTGATGGCGTAAAAGTAAAAATTGTGTTGGTTGGATCGGCGGTAATTACTCCTGCCACTGCCTCGGGAGGAGTGCCTGCCGTCAACGTAAAGGTTGTGGCATTGATCGTGGCGGGTTGCATCGGCAGGCTGAACGTGGCGGTCACTACGGTGTTGGGACAGACGCCGGCAGCACCAGTAGGAGGGGTTTCGGAAATTACTGTAGGCGGGGTTAGGCCTGGGTTGGCGCCGGGATTGCAGCATCCGGCGCTGAAGATGAGCAGTAAGAATGCTATGCACCACGTCGTGTAATTGTAGTATTTGCGCATGACCGTCATCCTTTTTCCTCTCGGCTCAACTGCCGCGGTTCATTGGAATATTGCATTAGAACAAAAAAGATTAGTCGGATCGGCTGTAACCAATCTGTTCACAATTGCTCACAGTTACATCCAGCGTGACATCGATCACACAGATGTGTGATCGATGTCACTATGCGTACCCATTTGTCTTCCGGTTGCTGTGTCGTGGCTGAGCATAACTGTGTGTATGGGGGGGTGCTCTTGAAACCGCAGGTGCCGAACTTGTGAAAGAGTACTCTAAGGTCAACCTAAGGCAGGCATTCAAGACACACGGAGAACAAGAATACGATTGGTAGTTCCGAGTGAGCATTTTTGCTCAGCCCTCTTAAGACCTGATTTGCTAAGTTCGGATTGACCTTGATGTGCCCGAATGTTCTCCCGGACTTGTGCGCAAGACACGGTACGAATCCGGAGATGCGGCGCAGAGGTAACAGAAAAGAGGTTATCCATGAAAAAAACAATGTTCCTACTTGCGATGTTGAGTCTCGGTACGTTGTGCTGGGCGGGGTCGGCGCGGGAAGACGCCACCGACCGGCTGGACAACGCAACCAACGTGATTCACGAAATTATGGGGATGCCTGACAAAGGTATCCCGGAAGAAGTTTTAGAGCACGCAAAGTGCGTGGCGGTTATACCGCACACGGTCAAAGGTGGTTTTGTCTTCGGAGCTGAAGGAGGCAAGGGCGTGGCCACCTGCCGTACGGCGAATGGCTGGAGTGCGCCGGCGTTCATCACGATTTCGGGTGGAAGCTGGGGGTTGCAGATCGGTGTGGAAGCTGTGGACGTGGTAATGATCTTTCAGAATGACAAAGCAATGCAAAGGCTGCTCTCCAGTAATTTCCAGGTTGGCGGGGACGCTTCCGCGGCGGCGGGTCCAGTTGGACGCCATGCCGAGGCGGGCACGGATTGGAAGTTGGATACAGAGATCCTGACCTACTCTCGTGCCAAAGGCGCATTCGCTGGGCTCACGCTGACAGGTGCATCGCTCCGTCAAGACAATGACTCCCGGCGTGCGATATACGGACACAACGTCACAACTCGGGCTTTGCTGTCGGGCAGAGTGCCGGTTCCAGCCGCAGCTGAGCGGTTCATTGCGGAGGTTCGCGGATCCAAAGCTGCGGCCAGAGTCAACAAAGAGTAGGTCTTCTGGACTCGACCTCTGCCGTTGTTTGGCAACAGAAACTATCCATGCGTGCGAAGCGGTTTTCTTGCGAACGTTTGGATAGGACTCACATTCAGGTGCTCGCGAATGAGCAAAGGAGGTTGACATGCTTTGGACTATGTTCGTTGTTCTTCTGATTTTGTGGCTTTTGGGTTTCAGTCTGCATCTCGGCGGCGCCCTGATTCACTTACTGCTGGTTGTGGCGTTGGTGGTTCTGGTCATTAACTTATTAAGTGGACGGCGGACCGCGGTTTGAAGAGAGGTCGGTACGAGCTCAGCACCAGGAGGCCTCGGGTGTAGCCTCCTGGTGTACATCCTCTGTTCGTCCCCTTCCAACTTGACCATACTGTAAGGAATCTGTAATGTCCGAGCCTGACCCGTGAGTGCGAGACCTGGGGGCGCTAGCTAGTCGTGGAGCACGACGTTGAGAAGCGAACTGTGAACGTGCAATACGTCGCCAGCCTGATAATCAACGAACCCCAATCCCCTGAACTTGTTCATGAAATGGCTAACCCGAGACCGAGTAGTGCCGATCATTTCTGCGAGGGTCTCCTGACTAATGTTGGGGATCACACATTCGGGCTTTCCGTCCTTGCCGAAGTGAGCAAGGAGGAGAAGGACGCGAGCGAGGCGCTCCTCACTCGAATTGAAAAGCTGATCAACCAAATCCTCTTCGAGGCGTATGTTCCGTGCCAGCAAGAATGCTACGAACACACCGGAAACCCCGTGTTCCCGGTGAAGCATTTCGATCATGGACTTCTTGTCGATTCGTATCACGGAGCAATCGGTCATCGCGGTAGCAGTGCAGAACCGAAGAGGCTCTCCTCTAAGGCACTCTTCTCCCAAGAAATCTCCCTCGCTCAGAATTCCTATCGTGGCTTCCTTCCCGCTCTTTGATACAACGGTCAGCTTTACCTTTCCTTTCTGTATATAAAAAACAGCATCGGACGAGTCACCCTGAACAAAGACTGTCTGTTTCTTGGGAACAGCCGTGATCGTCCTACCGTCGCCGATGGTCGAAAGGGATGTCTTGAGGTCGAATTTGACGAGCTGATTGGCCGCTACGACTCTCATGATCGGCACTCTGCTGGCTGCTAGCTACCACAATTATCTCGCGCTGTTCGTTCTTTGCCCGTGATGGACGTCACTTTCTGGAGTGATGCCAGACCGGAAGTATCTGGTACCGAGTTCAGCATCCGAGCCAACTGCTCGTTAGGTCTTGCCTCCGGTCACGCTCAGGATGTTTTTGTAGAACTCATCTTCCGTGTAGGCATCGGCCATCACGTCCGTCGGTGCCTCGTGCATAACCCGCAGATCCCCCGTGTGCCGGCTGTTGCCGGCGCGGAAGTCCTTCGGAGCGCCCTCTAGGACCAGCACACTAGCGCCGCTTTCGCAGTCTCGGCGGCCGGATCGTGAGCGAGCAGTAGCTCTAACTCACGGCGCAGATCGGGATTGCTGCGGTCCCCGTGAGAATCGTCGCATGGGAAGGCGAGGTTAGCGGAACCTGCGCGTAGGCCCGTGTGAACACCGCCGACTGCCGCGCCAACCCATCCAGGTTCGGAGTAAGTCGGCGCCTCGATCCCATGAACCCCATACGGTCCGCGCGCGTCGTGTCGAGCGGCGAAAAACGCGCGGGCCGGAGAAGGCGTTTCCAATATTGTGCTGATCATTTGTCGGCGACGCTTGTGCAGGTCACCTCGATCTGGACGACGGAAAGACCTATGACTATAAGAAGGGTGCAAGCCTAAGTATGGACTTCCATTGTGAAGTTAGCGCCGAGGGATTGCGGATCGTGCTAGGTAAGCAGCAAGGGTCATATCCGGCGTGGTGGCGACAGATTGAGGTTCAGGTTTACGGCTGGCAGCCCAGGGAGCACACTGCCACTCTTGATGGGAAAAATATTGAGCTCGGAGTTAGTTCAGTGCCGGACAACGTGTCACTTACTATTCCGGACAATGAACGGGGAGCATGGTTAGAACTCAAGTAAACTGCATGTCGAGTCTTGCGTATTCTTGAAATAATCGATCCGTACTACTTTCCAGCATAAATGGTTCCGGAAGCATGATAAGGGGAATCGCCCATCCGGCGGATATTCATCGGAAAAGATACGGTTGATGGCGGTCAGCTCCGCACAGCGGTGATGGCGCGCCCACGATGGGCGCTTTGATCGGCCAAAACCGCGATCTTCGTGCGGCCTCGTCAAGAACCGATTCAGGTCCTTCTACCCGCGGGTCATCAATCACGTCTCGAGAAATCGCGCTGTCGATCTTTTCCGTCGGGTCCGCCTATCCCTATTCTCGATCTGAACGGCACCCTTTGATACGCAGCGCCAGGCCGTAAACGGTTACTCGAACTCAAGCATTACAATCTCGGGATTCGACCCTAATCTTAGTGGTGGTCCCCACGTTCCTGCTCCGCTCGAAGTAAAAACCTGCATCTTTCCGATGCGGCTTAAGCCATACACAAACTGGCCGTAGATTCTCCGCGCCATCCAACTCCAGGGTATGAATTGCCCAAGGTGCGTGTGCCCGGATAATTGCAGAGAAATGCCCGCAGCCTCGGCGACGTCCGGATGGTCGGGCGCGTGCGTCAACAGAATGCTCGCGCGCTCGCGGTCCAAGCGGACGCCGTGAAGCACCGACGCAAGCCGCCCATCCTGCGCCGCGTTTCGGTATGGCACGCCAATAATCTGTAAACCGTCCACTTCTACCTTCTCATTGCTGAGAACACGCACCCCAGCTGACGCAATGGCCTGCAGATACTTGCTATCGTCGCCAAATTGCTCGTGATTTCCCGCGACAAAATACACGCCCTGTGGCGCTGTGAGTTTGTTCAATGGTTGTGCTGCTAGCCCTGCATCAATGGCTGTCCCGTCATAGAGATCGCCGGCAATGAAAATCGCGTCCGGCTCTTCCTTTAAGATCTTCGCAACCATGCGTCGCAGAAAACTGCCGTTTCGCACGTGGCCCAGGTGCACATCGCTGATCAGCGCCGCCCTTCGCCCGCGCCATGACGCCGGCAAGTTCGCGAGCCGTACCGTCTTTCGCGTGATTCTTGTCCAGCTTGCATTGAAAACCCCGTAGAGTCCGACCACTACGGCGGCACCGAACAGCAGTTCCACGGTCCGATGGAAGTTCACGAGCAGCCCAGCCAGACGCGCGACACCGAGGATAATCCAAGCGGAAATTGCCGCCAGGAAAAGAAAAGTCAGTAGACCCAGCCAAACCGCGGCAGCCCTGTAAAACGCACGGAGAGCGACATTTGTATAGCGAAAGGCGAGCAGCGAGGCGGCAATGAAGCTCATCGACAACAATCCGAGAGCCAGCTTGATCCACAGTGCCCGCTGAGAACCGTTTCCTGCGGATGAAAATGTCCATGTCTCATAGAGGAGAAAGTGCGTCAAAAAAAGAACGGACTGAAGAATTACGATGAAACCGATTAGGCGTTTTCGTGCCCGCATGGTGGATTGGATTCCCGCTTTGACATTACGATTGTTGGCCAGGCTTAATCGATATGACAATCGATAGCGATTCTTGATGGCTCCCTATTTCGTTGGGTTACAACCCAACGATCCCGTGGTTGACAACACCAACTCAATCTGCGCGACAGCTCGTGCGAATCCAAGTCAATTAAGCGATGAGCAATTCTGCGATAGCAGGAACAATCGCCGAGAATCACAGATGCGAACTCCTGATCTTGACCGTCTGCGTCCACATTTCGACAGCGCCGTCGACAGGTTGGCACACCGACAGTTGAGTGCTGCCCTGAGAGACGTTGATTGCGCGGCATGAGGCAATACTTCCCTTAACTTCAGGTGGCAGGCAAAGTGCTTCCAGATTTCACCGAGACGTCTGGAGAAATCTGTGAGAGTGGTGGTGTACTGGCGATTGTATACTCGCTCTTTTGTCATAGAGCGTTTCAGCTTCAGAGGATCGCCTTGCGCCAGAGCAAGTAGCAACGAGGATGAGTGAAGCTACCACTTGCAACTCAGATTCAGCGGTGACAACGATATGGCGAACGCGATCCAGTTCAAGGTAAACGGCGTAGCGCGCTCCTTTGACGGCGAACCGGACATGCCTCTGTTGTGGTATATCCGCGATACGCTGGGCCTGACCGGCACGAAGTTCGGCTGCGGTGTTGGGTTGTGCGGAGCATGCGCCATACACAAGAATGGCGACGCTACGCGTGCTTGTATTACTCCCATGAGTTCCCTGGCGGGCGCCGAAATCCGAACGATTGAGGATATTGGAGCCAACGGGCTCCATCCCGTGCAGAAGATGTGGATGCAATTCAACGTTCCGCAATGCGGTTACTGCCAGTCAGGGCAGATCATGCAGGCTATCGCCTTGTTGAAGGGTAAGCCCAAGCCCACCGACCAAGACGTTGACGATGGCATGGCAGCGAACATTTGCCGTTGCGGAACTTATCAACGGATTCGGGCGGCCATCAAGGCTGCGGCGCAGGAGTCGGCATGAGCGCGATTGAAAATGTGAGTCGACGCGGGTTTCTTAAGGGCCTGGCTAGCGCGGGAGCTTTTGTCTTGGGCGCCTATTACGCGCCCGAAATATTATGGGGAGATACTCCTCGAGACACTCTCAACGACGGGCGCACCGACGCAGACAACGCCACACTTCATCCCAATGTGTTTGTGGGTATCGAGACGGATGGAACGGTTTGGATTGTTGCTCATCGCTCGGAAATGGGAACTGTAATTCGCACCTCTCTGCCCCTTGTGCTGGCCGACGAACTGGACGCGGACTGGAGGCGTGTGAAAATCGATCAGGCGATCAGAATACGGACGGTTCGCATTCCATCCGGAGTTTTTTTGACGTGTTACGACTGTCCGGAGCCACGGCCCGGCTCATGCTCATTCGAGCCGCGGCCCAGCAGTGGGAAGTTTCTGCCAGTGAATGTAAGACCGACGTTCATGTGGTGGTTCATTCTTTATCCGGCCGCCGTCTGGGATATGGCGACCTTGCGACGGCAGCCTCCAAGCTTGCGGTACCGAAGAAGGACGAAGTTCAACTGAAGTCGAAGAGTGCGTGGCGCTACATTGGCAAGGGGATGACCAGCTACGATCTGACGGAGTTAGTGACGGGCAAGGCAGTGTATGGGATGGACGCTCATATCGACGGAATGTTGTATGCGTCGATCGAGCATCCGCCAGTGCTCGGCGGCAAAATCAAGTCGGTCGACAATGCCGAGGCTCTGAAAGTGGCCGGCGTGTCGCAAACGGTCGTCCTCGACCCGTTCAAGCCTCCTCCTGCTTTCCAGCCTTTGGGTGGCGTAGCGGTTTTGGCCAACAGCACTTGGGCCGCGTTTCAGGGGCGTAAGAAGCTGAAGATCGAGTGGGACAACGGCCCCAACGAAACCTACGATTCGGATCAATACAAAAAAGAATTGCAGGAAACTGCCAGAAAACCGGCGAAGCTGATTCGCGGCCAGGGAGATGTGGACAAGGCATTCGCTTCGACGGAGTCCACCTTTGAAGCTGAGTACTACGTTCCGCTCCTGGCTCACGCTCCGATGGAGCCGATGGTCGCGCTGGCTGAGTTTAAGGACGGCAAAGTTCACGCCTGGGCGCCTACGCAGAATCCGCAGGCCGTGCAAGCGATCATCTCGAGCGAACTCGGAATTCGCAAAGAAGACGTGATATGCCACGTTACACTTCTGGGCGGCGGCTTCGGTAGGAAGTCTAAACCAGACTACGTCGCTGAAGCGGCTGTGCTGTCGCACAAGGTTGGGCGTCCGGTGAAGGTTGTCTGGACTCGCGAGGACGACATCAAGTTCGATTACTACAATGCTGTTGCGGCGATGTACATGAAGGCCGCGCTGGATTCCAACGGCAAGCCGACCGCTTGGCTGCAACGCTCGGTGTTCCCTCCGATAACGTCTATCTTCGACGTCAATGCGGTGTACGGAGATCCACCTCATTTGGCACAAGGCTGGACCGATATGCCGTACGACATTCCGAATCTGCGTATTGAGAACGGTCCGGCGAAGGCACACGTTCGCATTGGCTGGCTGCGGTCGGTGGCGAATATATATCATGGGTTCGCGGTCCAGACCTTTACCGATGAACTCGCGCATCGCGCCAAACGCGATCCTGCCGACTACCTGCTCGACTTGATTGGCCAACCCCGCACGCTGAATTTTACTGGAGTTGATTATCCGAATTATGGAGCATCCTACGACACTTACCCCTGGGAGACGGGCCGTCTGCGGCGCGTAACGGAGATGGTTGTGGAGAAGTCAGGGTGGGGAAAACGCAAGCTGGGCAAAGGAGCCGGCCTCGGCATAGCAGCCCACCGCAGCTTCCTCACCTATGTTGCCACAGTCGTTGAAGTGGAGGTGAATGACGATGGAGATATTCGAATTCCACGGGTTGACGCCGTGGTGGACGCAGGATTGGTGGTCAATCCCGAGGTCACGAAAGCACAGTTCGAAGGTGCGGCCGTATTTGGAACCAGTGTGGCTCGAAGCGGAGAAATCACGGCCAAAAACGGGGTGATCGAGCAGTCAAATTTCGATACCTACCCTGTTGCGCGCATAAATGAAGCTCCATATCAAACTAACGTCTACCTGGTTGAGAGTGATGCCCCGCCGGCGGGAGTGGGTGAGCCCGGCGTGCCGCCATTTATTCCGGCGCTCTGCAATGCCATCTATGCCGCGACGGGAAAGCGGATCCGCGAGTTGCCGCTCTCACGAACCGACTTGGGGAAGCAATCCTAAGCCGGCATCGTCTCTGTTCGCTTTACCGGCTTTATTGTAGTACCAGGGTTTTCCTACCCCAGCCACTGCGGATTCTGGTAGGTGCCGTCGAAGTGGTGGCTGGTCTTATACATTTCAAACTCGCCCGATTGGGCAGCCTTGGCAGTTTTTGCTAGTATTGTCGCCACCTCTTCGTTTCCCATCGGCTGAAAACTGCGCGCCGCATTCAGCGCCTGCTGCAGAATCTCAAGGGAATCGCATCCGGTGATGACCACGCTCGTCGGCAGGTTCATGGCGTAATGCAGGCACTCAATCGCGGTCACCGTTTTGCTCTGAAGAATGAAGTGATCGCCCATTGGCTTCATGCCCAGCACTCCGATGTTCTGCTTCTGCAAAACAGGAAGCACCTTAGCTTCGAAACTATTGAAATGGTGGTCCATCACGTTGAGAGGCATCTGCACGGCGTCAAATGTGAACTGATGAGCGGATGCGGTAGCCAGCATCTTCAAATGGATATCGGGGCTCTTGTGACCGGTGAATCCGATGTACCGGACTTTCCCAGCTTTTTTCGCTTCCAGAACCGTTTCAAGAGCTCCTCCGGCAGCGAAGATGCGGTCGGGGTCGGTATCACGAATGACTTCGTGAAACTGCAACAGGTCGATGCGGTCGGTCTGCAGTCGTTTCAATGAATCGTTAATCTGGCTAACCGCAGTCGCCTGGTTGCGGCCGTCGATCTTCGTCATCAAGAATGCTTTTTGCCGATAGCCGTCGCGCAGCGCCTTACCCATGCGGAGTTCACTCTCTCCTCCGTTGTAATCCCAGCAGTTGTCTAGGAAGTTGATGCCCTGGTCGAGGCCAGTTCGAACGATGCGGATGCTTTCCTCTAAATCCACACCGGGCCGGGCCAGGTGATAACCGCCAATGCCGACCATCGAGACTTTCTCACCCGTGTGCCCGAGGGCGCGCATGGGAACGCCGCTCTTTGATTCTGCTCCCCACGCTTGCTTGTTGATTCTGGCGCTTATCATGGTCGCTGCCGCAAATCCGAGGAATCCACGTCTCGTAGACATTGCTCTCATCTCCTCCGTAGTTTCCATCGCCGATCACCCCGGTGAATTTTTCATTTGTGTTGTTCGGCAAGTGTGCGGATATGTGCTATGAGCGCATCGATCTGACCATCTGACAAGCTGTTTTTGAAAGGAGGCATGTTGCCTTTTCCATTGGCAATGATCTGGTGCAGTTCCGCATCCGTGTGGCTCTGGACCGCCGCCGAACCAAGGTCTGGCGCGTTAAGGCTTTTCCCAACCGCGCTCGGAGTACCGTTCCGGCCATGGCAAGACACGCAAGTGCGGTTGAATACACTCGCTCCAGTCTGCTCCTGCGCCACCGCTAACGCCGTCCCACAGTGAAGCACAAGGACGAGTGCCGCCACCGTAACAACAATTCTGAAACAAATCTTGCTGCTGTCGGACTTCGCTAGGTTTCGAGTCATCAATCCAACCTCCTTTACTATTTCAAAGCACTTGATGTTCCATTCCTGCGCTCCGCTCGCGTGTGGAAACAAGGGACGGTGCATGCTCGGGAAAGAAACACATAGGCCAAATCTCGACATCAGTGTCCTGCTATCGACACAACTGCTTGTTACGGATTTGTGCTCACGGCCTATGTCAGTTGGAAAAGGGCGCTCGCAATAGCAGTTACGCTCGCTCGAACCACGAAAGGTTTGGAGAGAATCTTGCTATAACTCATACGCTGAAGGTTATCGGAGAAAATAATTATGAATCAAATCGATGCAAATAATACCCGGCTTGGCTTCGTAGGGGTTGGTGCGATGGGGAGCCGCATCGTTCGGCGACTCCTGGCAAATGGCTACAAAGTGGCCGTCTATGACGTTAATCGCGCCAATGCCGATGCATTGGTCGTCGATGGTGCAACGGTGTCGGACAGTCTTGCAGCTCTCACAAGCACATCCGATGTGATTTTGTCCTGCCTTACCAACGACGAAGCGGTGCGGAGCGTATACCTGGACCCTGAGGGAATTTTTGCCCATGCTGCTCCGGGGACGGTCGTTGTCGAAATGAGCACGATTCGTCCGCGAACCAGCCGCGAAGTCGCTCGCGTGGGCGCACAGCGTGGCGTCAGCGTGCTGGATGTGGCGATTTCCGGCAGCACTCCTGCGATGGAACAGGGCACGGTGACGTTGCTTGGTGGTGGCGACCCGAAGCTCTTTGCGGCGGTTGAGCCGATCTTCAAGACGATTGCCAAACAGTATTTCCTCCTTGGTCCGAGCGGGTCTGGCGCATCCGCAAAATTAGTTGTTAACACATTGCTCGGAGTCGGTATGCAGGCGATAGCCGAAGCGTGCGCATTGGGCGAAAAAGAGGGGCTCGATCGCGAACGACTTCTGACAGTCTTGGCTAAGACTGCCGTTGTCTCTCCGGCCCATGTCGGGAAGCTACCCCGAGCAGCCAATAATGACTACAGTCCGCAATTTCCCTTGCGCCTCATGAACAAAGACTTGGGCCTGATTCTCGAAACTGCTTCGGACCTGAACCTGGTGTTACCGGCGACCGAGGCGGCTTTCCGAGTGAATACCGAAGCACTCGCACGTGGCCCTGAACAGGATTTTTCAATCGTGATCCGGGAAATGGAATCGCGAGCGCAGATGGATGTGAAGGAAGCAGTCGAGCACTAGATCTCGAGTGCTAGATCAGAATAATCGTTGCGTCCACCGGTTGCGAACGCCGGTCAGTGCTACTGCAATTGCGACAGCTGCTCCTGCGATCCTGACCTCGTCGTGCCTGGGGAGCGTTGGTGAGAGGATCGGGAGATTCCCAGCTTCTGCATCTTGTGAATGAGTGTCGTGCGCTTCAAATCAAGTTTCGCAGCCGCTCCTTTCGGGCCGCCGATCACCCAACCCACTGATTCAAGCGTGTTCAAAATGAGGATGCGCTCGGAGCCCTTTAGAGTCGTTGCGGCCGGAGAGGTGCTGGTATCTAAAGTCGCAACCGACGGCAAAGGATTGGGAAGCACGCCATCGTCGGAAAGGATCACGGCACGTTCGATCAGGTTCTGCAATTCGCGGATGTTGCCCGGCCATGGATAGGACACGAGCGCAGCCATCGTTCCCGGAGCAATGTGTTCGATCTGACGACTCATCCGGCGGCCGTAGATCTCGACGAAGTGGGCCACGAGCGCTGGAATGTCTTCGCGGCGTTCGCGCAAGGGAGGCAGCGTGATCGGAAATACGTTCAGACGATAGTAGAGATCGCTGCGAAACTCACCCCGGTTCGCCATCTCCGTCAGATTGCGATTTGTCGCAGCCACCAGCCTCACGTCTACCTGATGAGTGCGCGTGCTGCCCAAGCGTTCAAACTCCTGCTCCTGCAGAACGCGCAGCAACTTCGGCTGCAACGCGGGCGGAATATCCCCCACTTCATCCAGGAAGAGGGTGCCTTTATCGGCGAGCTCGAAACGGCCAATCTTTTGCGCGATGGCTCCAGTGAATGCGCCCTTCTCGTGGCCGAAGAGTTCACTCTCCAGCAGATCCAGGGGAATAGCAGCGCAATTCAGCCTTACGAAGGGTCGTCCGCAGCGCGCGCTCAGGTTATGAATTGCGTGCGCGATCAGTTCCTTGCCCGTGCCGGTTTCTCCCAGGATAAGAACGGTTGAACTCGTCGGCGCAACCCGCTCGACTTGGTCGAGCACCGATTCCAAGGCAGGACTGTTGCCGATCACCTGCTCGAATCTGCGCTCATAAGATGCTTGATCACCACTTACAAACCTTTGGATAGCTCCCACAGAGATCCTCCTGGCGCACAAGTTCTAATTGGGCTCAATTCTCCAAAGCGGCTCGAACGCTATCGAGCAGCACCTCATCGTCAAAGGGTTTGGCCAGGAACTCTACCGCTCCGGCCCTGAGCGCTTGCATACGCATTTTTGTGTCGCCGTGAGCCGTGATGAAGATGGTCGGGATTCTGCAGTGTTCAGCGTTGAGTTGGGCCTGCAGTTCCAGACCGGACATTCCCGGCATGCGAATATCCGCGATCAGGCATGCCGTCATCTGCTGCTGGCCGGAGTTCAGGAATTCTTCCGCCGACGCAAACGCTTGTGACGGCAATCCGACGGATTTCAGCATGCCCTGCAATGCACTGCGCATCAACTCATCGTCATCAACAATCGCGACCATTTTTTCCCTCTTCTGCATAACCATGTTCGCAAGTTAATCGTTTTGCCGGCGACGGTGCAATCATGCTTTGGGAGCGCGCAATCATACCTTGGTATGAGGGCTACGATGGCACCCGAGCAGAGGCTGCGAGCTCATTCGTGAAGGTCGACTTTGGCGGGGAGGGTGAAGTGAAAGCTTGCTCCGCGCGGAGAGTTGCCGTCAGCCCACAAGCGGCCGCCATGGGACTCAACAATGGATCGGCTGATGCGAAGTCCCATGCCGGTGCCGTGAGCTTTGGTGGTAAAGAATGCGTTGAAGATTTGATCTGCCTGCTGCTGCGGGAGCCCCACGCCGGTGTCGCTGACCGAAACCATCACTTGGCCGTCTTCGGTTCGCGAGCGAATGATCAGCTCGCGCGGGCCATCTACATCCTTCATCGCTTCGATGCTGTTCATCATGAGATTCATCAGTACCTGTTGCAGTTGGACGCGATCTCCCATGACCTGAGAAAGTTCGGCAGCGAGTTCAGCCGAGACTGATATGGAATATCGGGCTGCCTCACCGCTCATGAGGACCGCCATCTCTCGAATGATCTCATGCATATCGACAGACTCCCATTGCGGGGTAGCCTTTTTGAACAACAGGCGAGTTCGGCTGATGATCTCCGCCGCACGGGTGGCATCTTTGACGACTCTCAATGCGGCCTCGCGAGCCTCTTCCATATCGGGATGATCGCGATTCAGCCAGCGCAAGCAAGTGCTCGCGTCGGTGACAGCAGCAGCAATTGGTTGATTCACTTCGTGTGCCAGGGAGGCGGTTAGCTCTCCCATCGTCGTGATGCGGCTGATGCGCGCAAGATCCGCCTGCGCGTGACGCAAAGCTTCTTCGGCCTGCCTGTGCTCCGTAATGTCGGTCGAGCTGCCAACGAATTGCACTAAATTTCCAGACGCGTCCAAAACCGGATGTCCGACACTGTGGAGATGTCTAACGGTGCCACTAGGCAGAAAAATGCGGTATTCAACTTCGTACTCCGACTTGTCACGTATAGCTTGATCGATTATTCGTTGGCGCCCCAATCGATCATCGGGATGAATGCGCTGCAGCCGTTGTTTCCACGCCGACATGCCCTCTTCAGGATCGAAGCCATATACGGAATACCATTCTTCGGATAGATGTAACGCGCGTCTCTCGGCTACGTCCCAGACCCAGCTTCCGGTATGTGTGATCTTCTGCGCTTCTGCTAAATAGGCCTCGCTCAGCCGTAGCTTCTCTTCGGCGCGCTCGCGTTCGGCGATCTCAAGACTCAGTTCCTCATTGGCGCGAGTCAGTTCTGTGGTTCGCTGTTCGACGCTGACTTCAAGTTCCCTGCGTGCACGGGTTAGCTCGATCATTAGCAGAGCAAAGATCACAAATACCAGATCATAAAGAGCGCGAGACGCCACGCCGCCCTCCGACCCATGGGAGTAACGGAAAATCGAAGCAAGGGCCGTTGCCACTATCCCCGGCCCCATGCCGGCATACCAAAACGTAATCGCGATTGCTGACAGAGCAAATGCGGCAAACGGCTGAGGCAAGTGAAAGTATAAGAAAATACGCGCAAGGCCCAGAGCTGCGGCGATCGACACGAAGGCCAATCCATAGCGCCGAGCAGCGGATGCCGCTGGCCGTGTCGTCCATTTTCCTGTAACGCTATACGTCATCGGCGAAAGTTTATCTCGTGTCTCCTGATGGGTCGGACTGCTATTTCTTGCCGGCGGGAATCCCGAGCTTCGCCGCCATTCTCACTAATTCCGCGAGTGATTCAGCCTGCATCTTGTGCATCACCTGCCCGCGCTGGATCTTCACGGTGACTTCACTGGTCCCGAACTCGAAAGCTATTTGCTTATTGAGCATGCCTGAGACCACGAGCCCCATGACCTCGCGCTCGCGTGAGCTGAGCAACTCGTAGCGTTTTCTCAATGCGACAAGCTCATGCTCTTGTTGCCGCGTCACCCGATCGCGGTCCAAAGCCTGGTAAATCGCATCCAGCAAATCCTGATCCCGGAAGGGCTTGGTCAGGAACTCTACAGCGCCTGATTTCATAGCCTTCACTGTCATGGGAATATCCCCATGACCGGTGATGAAGATGATGGGAATCCGGATGCCCGCGTCTGCCAACTCGCGCTGAAAGTCCAGACCGCTGACGCCGGGAAGTCTCACGTCCAAAACAAGACAACTTGGTCCATCCGGCCGCTTAGCACGCAGGAACTCTCGTGGCGCCGCGAAGGTCTCCGAATGCATGCCAACCGATTTCAGCATGCCTTGAATGGAGGCACGCACCAAGTCATTGTCATCGACAACGAACACCGTGGGGGCAGCAGCAACCGTCATTCACGGGCCTCGACTTGTGTGGGTACGGTAAGGTGAAAGCTGGCGCCGCGCGGTGAGTTGTCGCCGGCCCACAAGCGTCCGCCATGCGATTCAACGATGGAACGGCTGATGCGAAGTCCCATGCCGGTCCCATGGGGCTTGGTGGTAAAGAAGGCATTAAAGATTTGGTCCGCCTGCTGCGGGGGCAAGCCTATACCGTTATCGCTGATCGTGACCATCAGTTGACCGTCTTCGGCTTGTTGCGAGCGGATGATTAGCTCACGCGTCCCATCTACATCTTTCATTGCGTCGATGGCGTTGATCACGAGGTTCATCACTACCTGCTGCAATTGCACGCGATCCCCCATCACTCGGGCAAGATCCTCCGCGAGGTCCGTTCGGAAGAATATGGAGTATTGCGTTGCTTCGTTACGCAGGAGGACGATCATTTCTCGAATGATTTCGTTTATATCGATCGACTCCCGTTCCGGAGCACTCTTGTTGAAGAGCAGGCGGATCCGCTTAATGATTTCCGCAGCGCGGGTTGCGTCCATGACCATTCTCGACGCAGCTTCGCGCGCCTCTTCCAGATCAGGGTGATCGCGCGTAAGCCAGCGCAAGCAGGTACTGGCGTCGGTGACGGCGGCGGCAATCGGCTGATTCACTTCGTGCGCCAGCGAGGCAGTCAGCTCTCCGATGGTGTTCAAACGGCTGACCTGTTCGAGATCGGCCTGCGCCTGACGGAGCGCTTCTTCGGCCCGCTTGCGTTCGCTAACGTCCATGACTGCCCCAACAAACTCAAGTGCGGTCGATTTGTCTCTTAGAGCATGAGCCACGATATGGACATACTTGATGGAACCATCTGGCATCAGCAATCGATGTTCAAAATCAAAGTCCATCCCATCCTGCGCAGCCCGCTCGATTGTCTGTTTCACGAGCGCCACGTCTTCCGGATGAACCCGTTGGAGAACAAGTTCCATCTTCGGCGTCGTGGTCCGGTCGTATTGAAAGATTCGAAGGCTCTCCTCTGACCAGAGGATCTTGCCGGTGGAAGCCGTCCAGCTGAAAGTGGCGATGTTGCTTAATCGTCGTGCTTCTAATAAATATGCCTCGCTTTGCTGCAGCTTCTCTTCCATCAACCTGCGCACTCTCGACACCAAGCCAGTGATCGCAGCCGAGGTAGTCCCAAAGGCCGCAATGGCCACGATATTGATCGAGTCGCGCACCTGGAAAGAGAAAAGTGGCGGCGTAAAGTAGTAATCCAAACAGGCAACTGCGATGATCGAGACAAGCGTCGATGAAATAAAGCTGCCTCGGAGGGACACCAGAACAATAACAATCAGATACAGACACGTCGCCGTAGCGATGTTGGACTGAAATCGGAAGCAGGCCAAGGTTAGCAAGGCGAGAGCAATGCCGCCGGACAAGCAGTAAGCGGCTTCCCGCCAGAATCGATGCAAGTTTTGCGAGCCTATTACAGCGAACACCTTCCTCCCAAAGAATCTTCTGGATGTGGGGGCGGCTGTAGGGGTCATTCATGCGCCTCGGCTGTTGTGGGTCGGGTAAGGTGAAAGCTGCCGACGCGCGGTGTAAACGGCTGAGGGAAATCGAAGGATAGAAGTGTATGAACCCGGCCGAGAGTTGCTGCGGCCGAGACCAAGGCTAACCCATAGGGCAGAACACCAGAGGCTCGTGGTCGTGCAATCCACCTCCTTTTGCGGGGATATCCCATCCTCAAGATCTCTCTCGCGCTCAAAATTGGAGCGACAGGTAATGAGCCCCTTGTAACTCTAGCTCGGTTTCAAGGCCATTACAATCGATTCACATAACTCGTCTTAAGCTCGACCACAAATTTAACGACAAACAAAGCGGGCCCTGGTTCCTCGAACCGTGCCCCCCTGACGAGCGAATGCCAGGCTTCATCCTTAGTTGCCAGCTCCGGCAGCATCAGAATTCGATACTGTCGATTGGTCGGCCACGACAGTCTGTTGTCTGTCCTGAGCCAGTTCCTTCTCCTTCTGCTTGGGGTACACGAACTCAAACCCGACTTCGCGCCCCGGATAAAACCACTTCAGGAGGGCGTCCGGTTGTCCGGTTCCTGGTTCGGCGACTGAGACGACGGTGCCGCCGGTTAGCTTCTGGCGCGTTGTTGGAATTGTCCGAAGGGTTGCGTACAGAACAGTGCTGTCGGCACTGAAGATCTGCACAACATTTTCGTTAGAAAGGTCGTCTGCCGGCTTGAACAAGTATGTACCTGCAGGTAATACCTGTCCGGGGATCTGGATCGTCTGGCTGAAGGTGATTGTAGTGGATTGGTCAAACTCGTCGGCATGAGCAAAGAGCTCCAAGAAGAGCGAAAGAGCGATCACTAAACCGATGACAATATAAATTTTATTAATTTTCATTTTGGTTCATCTCCTTTAACAATTTCTCGCATTTTGACCTCAGGCTAGAAAAGGAACCTCACCACCGCTTTTCCTGCCTTGGCGGTATCCTTCGCCGAGGTTTTCGCGGCTTTGTAAGAATCCTTTCCTGCGACCTTAGCGGAATGGCCAACAATGTCAGCGGAATGGCCGATAATATCGGCTCCAAATGATGGGGCCGGCACAGACATAGCAAGAACAACCAGAATCACAAGCTTTTTCATATTTCCTCCTTTAGTTTTCTCGGTGTGCGTGGCCTGCCTTTTCGCAGTCGAGAGTAAAAGCTCGAACCAGGATTCAGTACGCAACGCATCAGTACCGAAACTTTCTCTTCACTCGGACTAAGGCACGGCAGGTGCCAAACGGAGCCGGATCTAAATTGGCCGCGATAGAAAGACTACAAACAGTCAAAGGGAAAAGGCGGCACGTCGTGACCGTCCAAATAAGGACTTCTTATCCGCCTGCTGACACTCCAGGCTTCGTTGAGTCTTTGCTGGCGTTGCGCAAACCCTTGCTAAACTGCGCGCTCGCGGAAAAATCGGGTTTGGAAATCAGGATGCAATTAGTCAGGAGGCGTAGTCACCGCGAGCTGGCTAGCAGAGTGAGTTCCCTCAGACTTACCTGGGGGTCGAGCAAACGGGGCTACGTCCAAGAATCGCAGTGCTATCGTGATCGAAAAGTGATGCAGAAGGACGGAACCAAAATGGCGAATCAAAAGAGCAAGAAGTGCGCGCACATACCGTGTTTGTGCGATGTGCCCAACGGGGAAGAATACTGCGGAGAAGCCTGTCGTAACGCGGGAAGCGAAGACGTGGAAATCGCGTGTCAATGCAGCCATCCGGCATGTCCACTGACGTTTCAGCAGTTCGCGCCTCGAAGTTTCCGCGAACCTGGTCAGCTAAAAACATAGGTTGCGGCGGCGCGCATATCCTGAGCGAAAGAATCCGCCGGTGACCGTCGATACGACCGGTCGAAGGAGAATCGATTGTGAAATTCATAAAACAGAGTTTGTCGCTGTTTCTCTCATTTTGTCTTCTATTAATCACAGCGCCGGGAGGATTCGCCGCGCTGGCGGACCAATCCTCCACACAACCGCCGGTTCAAGTTGCGCCGGTTCAAGCCGCGCCACAGACGCCGCAACAGCTCCAGCAACTCGTCGCGCCCATCGCATTGTATCCGGATGCGCTGGTTGCACAAATTCTCGCGGCGGCTACTTATCCCGACCAGGTTGTAGAAGCAGACCGATGGCTGCAGCAAAACAACAACTTGAAGGGTGAGCAACTCGGAAAAGAAGTTGATAAGCAGCCTTGGGATCCGAGTGTAAAGGCCCTTACCGAGTTTCCTTCGGTGCTCGGCAACATGGACAAGAACCTGTCATGGACCTCATCGCTCGGTGACGCTTATGTCAACCAAGAACAGGACGTGATGAATGCTGTTCAGGAAATGCGGGAGCGAGCGGAGAAGGCGGGGAACCTGAAGAGCACTTCGCAGGAAAAAGTGAGCAAGAAGGGCAAGACCATTGTGATCGAGCCCGCGGATCCTGAGGTTGTTTACGTGCCTGAGTACGACCCTTGGCTCATTTATGGAGAACCCATCGGAATCTGGCCCGGCTGGTATTGGTATCCGGGTCTGTTCCTTGACGGTCCTGGATTTGCGTTTGGCCTCGGCTTTGGAATCGGTTTCTTTGGCGGCTTCGGCTGGGGATGGGGACACTGGGGATATGACTGGCACCACCACGATATTCGTTTCGACAACCACCACTACGAGTCCCACAGCAGAATTTTCGCCAATCACAACACCGTCCGTCGTGCCGGTGGGTTTCATGGTGGCACCTTTGCCGGCGGTCGGGGGTTCGGAGGGTCGCAGCGCGGATTTGCCGGCACCCATTCAGGCGCCTTCAGCGGCTTTAATCATGGAGGAGTAGCCAGAGGCTTCTCTGCCCGCGGGCAGTCGAGCTTCGGTGGAGGTTTCCATGGTGGAGGTTTCGGAGGCGGAGGTTTCCACGGCGGCGGAGGCGGTCGCCGGTAATTCGATTTCACCCACTACTAATGAGATGGATGATATGGAGGAAGAACTTATGCGCCCAAACAATATGACTCTTGAAACTCTCGAAACCTTTACCGTGAGGCTTGCCTGCGGGTTCGCATCCACGGTCCTTCTTCTACTATTCCTGTCGCTAGTCATAGGTTTCGCATCCACGAGCTTTGCTCAGGAATCACAATCAAGAATGTTCTCGTCTCCTGGAGAAGCTAGCGACGCTCTGTTTCAGGCTGCGCAAAAGGAAGATGAACCGGCTTTGGAAGCGATCCTCGGAGACAAGGAAGTCACTTCCTCGAGCGACGAAGAAGAGGACAAGCTGGAACACGAGCAGTTCAGCAAGAAGTACCAGGAGATGCACCGTCTCGTCCAAGAACCCGACGGAACCACGATTCTGTACATTGGGGCAGAAAACTGGCCCTTTCCCATCCCGCTGGTGTCAAAGAATGGTGAATGGCACTTCGATTCTAATCGCGGCAAGAAAGAGATCCTGTTCCGCCGGATCGGGGAAAACGAGGCGACAGCAATCGAAGTCTGCGAGCAATTCGCAACGGCGAAGAATGAAGCCAACGGCCAGGCAGCGAGCGAAGACCCAATCACCCAATTCGTCCAAAGCCTGGTTTCTGGCGGCGCGGAGAGCGGGGACAACAAAGAGTCCAACCTTTTCTACGGGTATCACTTTCGAATCGTAACCAAGAATTCCGCATCGGAGGTGAGTAGCCAAGGCAGGAAAAAGGGAGGGCTGACTTTGGTTGCGTATCCCGCGGAGTACCAGTCGTCCGGGATTATGACCTTTGTAGTCAGCCGGGATGGGATCGTGTACGAAAAGGACCTTGGTCCCAGCACAACGACCGTGGCCCCACAAATAAAGGCCCGGACCGGTTCGAAGTGGCACCCGGCGGTGTGAAGCCAGAGCTGCGAACTCGCGTGGGCACGATCACGGAAGGACGTTGTCGTCCACGCGAAATCGATCTCCTTAC
Organism: Acidobacteriaceae bacterium; assembly: GCA_003132405.1. Classification (GTDB taxonomy): domain Bacteria; phylum Acidobacteriota; class Terriglobia; order Terriglobales; family Acidobacteriaceae; genus Acidiflorens. The sequence continues at coordinate 29,948 of PKXQ01000104.1, forward strand.
GCTCGCATATATCGTCGTGTTCATATTTGGAGTGGTGCTCATGCCGCAAGCTTAGAACAAGGAACGGAGAATATGTGAAGTGGTCGACTCGCAACATGAGTAAATGCGCCCACACAGCGCCCCTCTTAGCCGCGTGGATATTTCTCACAGTTCTTGCGTGGGCGCAGAACTCTTCTCTGCCGCAACCTCCGCAGGTGAGAGCCAAGAACCATGTTGTATCTCTCACCCTTCACGCAGTGAATGAAAATGGCCGGGACGCCTTTGCTTTCGATGGCAAGATGGTCGCTCCAGTCATTCGTGCTTCTCCGGGTGACACTATCAAAATCACCTATAGCAACGATCTTCCTTCCAAGTCTCTGGAGAATTGCGCCATCAATCCCTGCATGGACATGACGAACCTCCATTTTCACGGGCTGAGCGTTTCGCCTGATGCTCCGCAGGATGACGTGCTAACCATGCTGGCCAAGCCTGGGCAGGTCTTGCATTACTCGGTTCGCATTCCGCATGATCATCCGCCGGGATTGTTCTGGTACCACACTCATCCTCACGGCGAAAGTCATCGTCAAGTGTTGGACGGAATGTCGGGAGCCATCGTCATTGAGGGAATGGAACGTTATGTCCCTGAAGTAGAATAGCTCCGTGAGCGAGTAATCGTAGTGCGCGGCCGCTCCATTGAGCATGATCCGAATGCTGCCGAACTCCAGCGCGAGGTTGAAATCCCAGCCAAGCGATGCGGGGGGGAAGCCGAGTCCATCGAGGAGATCTTTACCGTCAACGGAGTGGTGCGACCGCAAATCGAGATCGCTCCTAAAGAACGGCAGTTCTGGCGCATCGTGAATGCTTCGGCGGACCGCTATTTGGACCTGCAACTCGATAGACAAACTTTTGAAATCGTCGCGCTTGATGGGATGCCCCTTGCCTACCGCGATCCAAAACATCCGACCAGAGTCACCGATCACTTAATGGTTGCACCTGCGGGCCGACTCGAAGCAATCGTCACCGGCCCACCGCCGGGGACAGGTAGCGCCTTGCGCACGCTTTGCGTAGATACAGGTCCGGTTGGCGATCCCAATCCGGAGATGGTGCTGGCAGATCTTGTGCAGCCGGGGTCCGATCAATCGGGCGCGTACTCCGCCCCCAGGCAGGCGCATGCCATCGACAATCATCCGCCGGTCTACAAGCCGATTGATGTTGAGTCGTTGAAGAAGACCGCACCCGACTTCATTGTCAACTTTACCGAAGATAAGAATGGTTTCTACATCAACGGCCGCAAATTTGCGTCGGATGCGCCTCCGATGACAAGCGTTCGTGTGGGTACCTATCAGCATTGGCGTATTGTCAACGAAACTGCCGAACTCCATCCTTTCCACATTCACCAGGTTCACTTCCTGGCTTATGCACAGAATGATTCGCCGCTCCCCCATCCCGCGTGGCTGGATACCGTGAACGTTCCGTATGCCGGCTCCGTCGACGTCATTCTTGACTTTACCGATCCCGTCATCAAGGGTATGTCGCTATTTCATTGCCATCTGCTCAATCACGAGGACAAGGGAATGATGGCCAAGATCCTGTTCAAGTAACGGAAAACTGGACTGCCAGCATCGATTGGACTTGAGATCGAAGAGCCGCGGGAACACAAGAAAAATTTGTGGCGGCGTGAGGTCGCGATGACCGAGCAAGTGTCGATGTTCGGACGCTGCCATCAGACGAGTTCGAGTGCGCGAGGCTTTGTGAGTGGGTTTGGTGCTGGCAGTTGAATTGCATTGGAAGCTGGTAGGAGTTGTTCCCACGAAACGTTGGAACGCGATTGACCGCAGCAAATGCTGATTCATAGGAGAGCAAGATGGACATCGACTACGTGTTTCTCTGTGGAGTGATGTGGTGCAGATTCGGACAGAAAGACGCAGGCGAGGAACTGCTCAGGGCTTCGAATTCCGAAGATCCAGCCATAAAAGCATTGGCCTGGGCAATGTTTACAAGACGCGTGCGTCGCCCGAGAGAGTCAGAGGACACGGACGCGCTCCTCTTTTCGCACGATGCCACGAGAGAGCTTTGCGGATAGAGGAACGCGCTGTCTTTAGGAGCGCCTGGCCCGTACGTGCGATTCCGTGCGTTGACGGCAGCCTGGCTCACCGCGATGATCGCAGTGAAAGCGGCCTTCAAAGTCACGCTGCCTTCTCAGCGGAAAAGCTTTCGATCTCAGTTACCTCTTCCTCAGTGAGACGCAACTCGCCGGCCGGCATTACTCCTTCGGCTTGACGCGCATTGCGGGCGCCGACGATGGCTCCGGTGACGGCGAAATGATGTAGGGTCCAGGCGATTGCGACTTCGCCCACTGAACAGTTGCGACGGTTGGCTATCTCTTGCAAGCGATCGACCAGCGCCAGATTGTGAGAAAGATCTGGCTCCATAAAGTCGGGATCCGCGCTGCGCCAATCGTCCGTGGGCAATCTAGCCGCGCGCTCGCGGGTCATGGCGCCGGTCAGGAGACCGGAAGCCATCGGCGAATAAACGATTACCCCGATACCTTCACCTTGGCAGTAGGGCAGGATTTCGTTTTCGATCTCACGGTGGACTAGCGAATAACGCGGCTGCAAAGAAGTCACTGGAGCGATAGCCTGAGCGCGCCGCAACTGCAGGACATTAAAATTCGAGACGCCAATCCAGCGTACTTTGCCTTCGTGCTTCAGGTTGGTGAGCGTCGACCAACCTTCCTCCAGTGCGGCAGAGTCCGGCTCGGGGGGCCAGTGAATCTGATAAAGATCGATTACATCGACCGAGAGGCGACGAAGGCTGTCTTCGACTTCGCGCCGGATCGATTCAGCGCTCAACACCTTACTCACTTTGCCTGTGGTGTCCCAGCGCAGGCCGCACTTGGTGAAAACGTAAGGCCGTGGACCTGACCAGCCCTTGAGCGCACGGGCAACGACTTCCTCGGAGTGTCCCAGGCCATATACGGCGGCAGTGTCAATCCAGTTGACGCCGAGTTCGAGGGAACGATGAATCGCGGCAATGGAATCGTTGTCGTCCTGCGATCCCCATCCGAACTGCCAGCCTGAGCCGCCGACAGCCCAGGCGCCATAGCCGACGGGAGTGATGTGCAGGTCTGAGTTACCAAGTCTGCGAGTTTGCATTCTTAATCCCTTTCTGACGTTTTAATTGAGTGACAGAGAAGAGACAAGATTCCTTATCCCTTGCGAACTCGTACATGGCCTCTCTCGAGCGGCTGCTGCCCAACCGCAGACGGGAGAAGAAATAGGGGATCAAGCAAATGATCACGAGCAGAATTGTGTCGGCCAAATACCTGAACATTGTGCACCTCCATCTTCGAGAGAGTGCATTTCGATAACCGTTCGAGCGTACACGCACCACGCGACTTAACGGTACATCTGGTCGAGGTTGGGACGGCGAACTGAAGGAGTCGTGTCGAAATGCGGACGCGGCGTCGGTTGCGGGACTACGTATCCGACTGTCGTTAGGGTGGCGACCAGGCGGCTCACCCAAGGTTGCTGAAAACACAGGTCTAACCCGCCGCACTGCCAATTGGTATGCAGCGTGCATTTAGCAGAGAACTCAGAAGAGAACATTTATGTGGATTGTCCGACTAGCATTGCGACGGCCCTACACCTTTGTGGTGCTGTCCATACTTATTCTAATCCTGGGCGGACTCGCGATTGTTCGCACGCCAACCGATATCTTTCCAAACATCGACATTCCGGTCGTCAGCATCATCTGGAACTACAACGGTCTCGTGCCCGAGGACATGAGCGATCGAATCGTCAGCATCACGGAGCGATCGCTCACTACCACCGTCGATAACATAGAACACATCGAATCGCAGTCGCTTTATGGAACTGCGGTTGTCAAAGTCTTCTTCCAGCCGACTGCGAATATTCAACAGGGAATCGCGCAAATTACGGCTGTTTCTCAGACCCAACTTCGGCAGTTGCCGGCTGGAACAACGCCGCCTCTCATTCTTGCCTATAGCGCATCGAGTGTGCCTGTACTCCAATTGGCCCTTTCCGGGCAGAATCTATCCGAACAACAACTCAACGACTATGGGCTGAATTTCATTCGGACGCAGCTCATCACAGTACCGGGCGCATCCGTGCCCTATCCATATGGCGGCAAGCAGCGTCAGGTGCAAGTTGATCTCAATACAACCGCCCTGCAGTCGAAGGGTTTGTCCGCGCTGGATGTGGTCAATGCGATCAGCCTGCAAAACCTGATCCTGCCCACTGGAACCTCCAAGATCGGCTCCAGGGAATACGATGTTTCGATTCCGAATGCAGCGCCGCAGACGATCGCGGACCTGAACCGAATTCCAATCAAGACGATTGGTAGTACGACCATCTACATCAAGGATGTCGCCTGGGTACGCGATGGTTTTCCTCCGCAGACGAATATCGTCAAGGTCAACGGGCAGCGTTCCGTTTTGCTGACGATCCAAAAAGCGGGGGATGCGTCAACGCTGGACGTGATCTCTGGCATCAAAGGCCTTCTGCCTCAAATCGCGGCGACAGTTCCGCCCCAACTGAAGATGACGCCTTTGGCGGATCAGTCGATTTTTGTGCGTGCCGCGATCAGCGGCGTGGTTAGAGAAACATTGATCGCCGCCTGCCTCACGTCTTTCATGATTCTCACGTTCCTGGGTAGTTGGCGAAGCACCGTTATCATCGCGACCTCCATCCCGTTGGCCATCCTGACCTCGATCATTGTGCTCAGCGCGATCGGTCAAACGATCAACATCATGACGCTCGGGGGACTCGCTTTGGCAGTCGGCATTCTGGTGGACGACGCCACTGTCGAAGTCGAGAACATCAATCGCAATCGCGAGGCTGAGCCCGGGAAGGATATGGACGAAGTCGTTCTCGACAGTGCCTCGCAAATCGCGACCCCCGCGTTTGTTTCCACGCTCTCGATCTGCATCGTGTTTGCTCCGATGTTCTTGCTTTCCGGAGTGGCCCGGTATTTGTTTGTTCCGCTTGCCGAAGCAGTAGTGTTCGCCATGTTGGCCTCGTATTTTCTTTCACGGACCATCGTTCCAACCATGGCCAAGTATTTGTTGCGGGGAGAAAAAAAGGAAGTTGAAGATGCCCCTAGTCGCAATCCGCTGGTACGCCTTCAAAAGGGATTTGAAGCGGCCTTCGAGAGATTTCGTCACGGCTATCGCAGTCTGTTGGAGCTCTGCCTGCATCACCGGCCGGCGTTTCTGATTGCGTTCTTCGCTGCCAGTCTCGGATCGGTGGCAATCCTGGTTCCCTGGCTTGGCCGAGATTTCTTCCCCAGCGTTGACAGCGGCACTTTCAAACTTCACATGCGCGCTCCGACGGGAATGCGCATTGAAGAAACCGCGAACCTTTGCGATCTGGTAGAGCAGTCGATTCGGAAGGAGATTCCGGCGGCGGAAGTCCAGAGTGTTATCGACAACATTGGCCTGCCCTATAGCGGCATTAATCTTTCGTACAGCAATTCAGCTCCGGTTGGCACATCGGACGCCGACGTGCTTGTGACTCTGTCTGCCAGACATCATCCTACGGACAACTACGTTCACCAGCTTCGCCAGACGCTACCGAAAGACTTTCCCGGTGTGTCATTCGCTTTCTTACCCGCTGACATGGTTGGGCAGATTCTCAATTTTGGGTTACCCGCTCCTATTGATGTTCAGGTTGTCGGGAACAACTTGGAGGGGAACCGAATCTACGCAGACAACTTGCTTGCGAAAATGAGATATGTCTCCGGAGCAACCGATCTGCGGATTCAGCAGCCTTTCGATGAGCCGTATCTCCGTCTCAGAGTCGAACGTACGAAGGCAGAGCAGTTGGGTTTTACTGCTCACGATATTGCGCAGAATCTGCTGGTGTCCCTAAGTGGCAGCTTCCAGACTTCACCCACGTTTTGGGTGGACCCCAAGAATCATGTCAGCTACCAGATAGCGACCCAGACTCCGCAATATCGAACGGACACTCTGCAGGATCTTGAGAACGTTCCGATCACAGGCTCCGACCCAACTGCTCCTCCGTCGCTCATGGCCAGTCTCGTGTCCACGCAGCGCGGAGCAGGAATGGCTGTCGTTTCCGACTACAACGTTGCGCCAGTCATAGACATCTACGGTTCTGTCGCGGGTCGCGACCTTGGTGGCGTCGCCGGTGATATCAACAAGATCATTGACGCCACGCGTCAGCAGCTGCCGCGCGGTTCTCGAGTCGTTGTGCGCGGGCAGGTGCAGACCATGCGAGCATCCTACATCGGTCTTCTGAGTGGACTGGCGTTCTCGATCGTACTTGTATACCTGCTGATCGTAGTCAACTTTCAGTCCTGGCTGGATCCTTTCATCATGATTTCTGCGCTGCCCGCTGCGCTCGCCGGGATTGCATGGTTCTTATTCATTACACACACGACTCTGAGCGTGCCCGCATTGATGGGCGCCATCATGTGCATGGGTGTCGCAACCTCAAACAGCATTCTGGTGGTGAGTTTTGCCACAGAAAAAATGACCGAAGGAATGGATTCCATTGCGGCCGCGCTGGAAGCAGGATTTACGCGTTTTCGACCCGTGCTGATGACCGCTTTGGCCATGATTATCGGCATGGTGCCCATGGCTCTCGGATTAGGCGATGGCGGTGAACAAAACGCTCCGCTTGGCCGGGCGGTCATCGGGGGTCTGCTTTTCGCGACCGTTTCGACGCTGTTCTTTGTTCCGGCATTTTTCAGTGTCCTCCAAGGTTCACGCCGGCATTCAGCCCAGGAGAAAGGACACTAGGCGTCAAGCCGTGGGGAGTTATTTATGTTGACTCAAACTGAAGATAGACAAATCGATGGTCAAAGAGCTCCGGTGAAGCCGGATGTAGCGGAGCGTCCATACAAACGTTGGGTGGGCTTGGGGATTGCCCTCATTGCGGTCGCCGCACTCTTGATATCCGGCATCTGGTCGCGAGTCAGAGCACGCGCTGCCCTCGATACGGAGACGGCTCAAGCCGCCGTGCCGGCGGTGTCAGTAGTTGCGCCAAAACAAACGGCACCGGCAGATCAAATCATTCTTCCGGGAAACGTTCAACCATACATCAGTTCACCCATCTATGCCCGGACGAATGGTTACTTAAAGAAGTGGTATTTCGATATCGGAGCGCGCGTGAAGAAGGGCGAATTGCTTGCTGTCATCGAAACACCAGAGGTCGATCAGCAACTCGAGCAAGCTCGCAGCAATCTGTTAACCGCCCAGGCAAATCTCGAATTGGCTTCGATCACCAAAACCCGTTATCAGGGACTATTGGAAAGCAATGCGGTATCGCAACAGGACGTGGACAACGCGGTCGGCACCTACAACGCGAATAAAGCGATCGTTGAAGCCGATAAGGCGGCGGTGCAGCAGTACTCGGCGCTGGTCTCTTTCGAAAAAGTTTACGCACCCTTCGATGGCGTGATCACCGCGCGCAACACGGATCTTGGCGACCTCATCAATTCCGGCAGTACGAGCAATGTGAAAACCGATCTCTTTCACATCGCTCAACCAGGAAAATTGCGCGTGTATGTGAACGTGCCAGAGGAATACTCGCGAGGAATCAAAGTCGGCATGACAGCGGATCTCAGTCTCGCCGAATTTCCAGACCGAAAATTTCAGGGAAAGGTGGTGCGCACGGCCGATGATATCAACCTCACGACTCGTACCTTGCTGATCGAAATCGATGTGGACAATCCTACGGGCACACTGCTCACGGGCTCCTATGCCGAAGTTCACTTGGCCATCCCAACATCGAACTCTACCTTCCTGCTTCCCGTTAATACTCTGCTATTCCGCACCGAGGGACTACGAGTGGGCGTTGTGCGAAATGGGAAGGTCGTGCTGACTCCGGTCACTCCCGGGCACGACTTCGGCGATCAGATAGAAATTGTCTCGGGCCTCAAGCTGGATGATCAGGTCATCATCAATCCGCCCGACTCGATCGTTTCCGGACAGGAAGTCCAAATTGTTCAGGCAACCTTGCCGGGAGATCCAAAGTGAAGCTATCTCAAGAAAAGATTTTCAGGAGCTCGCGGAAAGCTTCCGGATACGCTCTGATCGCCATAGCGCCGCTGCTGCTGGCAGGATGCGTGGTTGGCTCCAAGTACCACCAGCCCGCGGCACCGGCACCGCCCGCATATAAAGAAGTAGGGGATTGGAAGCCCGCCCAGCCAAATGACCAGAACCTTGGCGGTGCGTGGTGGACGATATTTCAAGATCCGCAACTCAATGTGCTCGAGGAGCAGGTCAACGTATCGAATCAAAATTTAAAGGCCGCGGACGCCCAGTTCCAGCAAGCACGCGCAGTCCTGCGCTACTATCGGGCTGACTACTACCCCACTGTAACCGCCGGGCCATCGGCCACTCGGACGCTCGTCTCTGCGAACAGTCCCACTAGTACGGTTTTGCGTGGGGCGACTTACAACGACTTCGTGCTGCCATTCGACGTGTCCTATCAGGCCGATGTCTGGGGACGGGTGCGAAAAACGGTTGAGTCTTACCGAGAGCAAGCGCAGGCGAGCGCAGCGGACCTGGCGACGGTTAACCTGAGCATGCACGCCGATCTCGCTATCGATTACTTCCAAGCCCGCAGCCTGGACGCTGAGGAACAACTACTGAATTCTACGGTCAAGGATTACGAGCAGGCCTTGGAGCTGAATGAGAGTCGCTTCCGGGGAGGGATTGCCTCGGAAGTGGACGTCGAGCAGGCGAAAACTCAATTGCAAACCACCCGGGCAGAAGCGATTGATGTCGGCGTGCTGCGCGCGCAGTACGAACATGCGGTGGCAATTCTTATTGGAAAGCCTCCGGCAGACTTCAGCCTTCCTCCGCTGCCTCTCACCGCACCGCCTCCGCATGTTCCTATCTCCGTGCCCTCTGAGCTGCTGGAAAGACGACCGGACATTGCCGCCTCCGAGAGGCGAGTAGCCTCGGCCAACGCTCAGATCGGAGTTGCTAAAACGGCTTACTACCCCCTGATCAGCCTGGGCGCCTCGGGAGGATTTGAAAGTTCCGCCATCACAACGCTCGTGAATGGTCCGAGCGGCTTGTGGTCCATCGGACTTTCCGCCGTGGGTACCATTTTCGATGGGGGACGGCGACGTTCTCTGAACGATCAGGCGCGCGCCGCTTATGACTATCAAGTCGCTGCCTATCGCCAGAACGTGCTGGCTGGATTCCAACAAGTTGAAGACAACCTGGCCGCCGTCAGAATTCTCGAAAATGAGGCGACGGTTCAGGATGAAGCCGTGGCAGCAGCGCAGCGATCGTTAGAACTTTCGACTATTCGTTACAGAGGGGGAGTCACCAGTTACCTCGAGGTGATCACGGCGCAAAGTGCCGCGCTGGCGGATGAAGTGACCGCGGTCAATATTTTGGGACGTCGTATGGCGAGCACTGTGTTGCTGATCCAGGCTCTCGGCGGGGGATGGCAACGCTCAAGCCTGCCAGAGCGGCCCGAATGCTGCGGCAAACTGGTGAGCAGTAATGCGCATCCTTAACCGGATCACCGTCATTACTCATATGAGGTCAAACAGATTTAGTTTGGAGAAGAATTATGAGAGGATGTATCCCCTGTTATTTTTTCCAGGTAGCATTTGCTGCCATGGCGTTGACTTTTCCGCCTTCGACGTTGATGGCCCAGGACGCGCATTTTCACAACGCGCCCGCATCTAGCAATCAGTTGAAGAATCCGTACGCTGGGCAACAAACCGCCGTCGCGGCGGGCGCCAGACTCTATAGTGCAAACTGCGGCGCCTGCCATGGCAGCGCGGGACAAGGGACAGGGAACATTCCTCCGCTAGCGCACGGCCCCACGCAATCTGCATCGGACGGAGAAGTCTTCTGGTTTATTACAACCGGATCGGTCGATAACGGTATGCCTTCGTGGGCCAGCATGTCTGAGCAAAACCGATGGCAGATTGTCACTTATCTAAAGTTGCTGAAGAATTCCACGAGCGCAACGACGAATGCTTCTGCTACCGGCGACTTCAAGCCCGTCAAGACAAACGCACCGCCGCCACAACCTCCTTTCACCGACTTCCGCTACGAGGAGCCCGGAAAAACCCGCAAGATCACAGTGCAAGATCTTCCGGCGCCCTATGCCACGGCGACGGCGAGCAATGGGCCTCAAGTGGTGGCGCGCCCCAGCGGCGCATGGCCGAAAGCCCCGGCTGGATTTACCGTGCAGCAATACGCCACGGGACTTTATAACCCGCGGCTGATCCGCACCGCCCCCAACGGCGACTTCTTCCTGGCAGAGAGCAGCGCCGGGGACATCAAAGTGTTCCGCGGAATTACCAGCGATGGCAAGCCAGAACGGGTCGATACCTTTGCCGCTGGACTCAACGAGCCTTATGGCATCGCTTTCTATCCTCCCGGAAATAATCCTCAATGGATCTATGTAGGAGACACCGAATCTGTCGTCCGCTTCCCCTATAAGAATGGAGACATGAAAGCAAGCGGACCGCCAGAGCACATTGTGGACCTACCTCACGGCAGTGGACATTGGACCCGCGACCTGCAGTTCACTGCGGACGGGAAGAAAATGTTCGTCGCAGTCGGATCGGCGTCGAATGTCGACGATCCCGACACCACACCCCAGGAAAAGAATCGCGCCGACATTCTGGAATTCAGTCCCGATGGCTCAGACATGCGCGTGTACGCGTACGGGATTCGCAACGCTGGAGGCGGGCTCGCGATCAATCCTAAGACTGGCGAGCTATGGTGCTCGGTCAATGAGCGCGACGGATTGGGCGACAATCTCGTGCCCGACTACATCACTCACGTCGAAGAGGGCGGTTTCTATGGTTGGCCGTGGTGGTATATCGGCAACCATCAAGACCCGCGCCATGAGGGCAAGCATCCCGAACTTAAAGACAAGGCTATCGTTCCCGACGTTCTGCTACAGCCTCACAACGCTTCACTGGAGATGACGTTCTATGAGGGTAAGCAATTCCCGTCTGAATATCAGGGCGACATTTTCGCCTCCGAGCATGGTTCATGGAACCGCTCGGTGCGCACCGGATATGAGGTGATTCGCGTGCCTCTGCACCAGACAAACCGAGCCACCGGCGACTATGAAGATTTTTTGACCGGATTCGTGGTTGACAACGGACACGTATGGGGAAGACCCGTCGGTATCACCGTAGCTCAAGACGGATCGCTGCTCGTAACCGATGATGGTTCGAACTCCATCTGGCGGGTCAGCTACACGGGACACCTGTAACCAATGCGAGTAAACCGATGCAAACCAGCCTGCGGAGAGGAAATCGAAGAAGATCGGTGGCATCATTGCTCACCGGAATCGCGACTCTGGGATTGTACGCTTTCCAGTTTGGAGATCGGAATGAGCTGAACAAAATGCCATTCACGAAAGTACAGGCCTTGGCCGAAGACTTGCCAAAAGCGCGGAGCCTGGCCAAGCAGGGGAACATCGATTTCCTGGTAGGGCAAGCGGTGCCTGGAAAAACTGTGACACTGCGAGGGGAAGTCACTGACGCAAATTGTTATCTTGGCACTCACACGCACGCGTACGATCACGCCTTCTGCGCCAAGCTGTGCGCCGCGGCCGGCGCTCCGCTGTTATTTGTTTCCGATCAGGGTGGACAAGTCTATCTTGTCCTCAATCAACAGAACGGAATACGGCTTCCCTCAGATGTTCTCGACCGTATAGGTGTTCCTGGGATTGTGGTAAAAGGCAAAGTGCTCGAGTCCGACGGAATGCACGCGCTCGCAATTGAGAGATTGGCACAATAAACGCTCTGAGCGAAGAGGGCGGCGCAGAGACTCAGAGACTCACGAAGCAAGTTCCAGGTTCATCGATCGAAGGTAATCGCGATAATAGCGATCAATCGCTTCGCTTACGGGGCCTCTCCCGAAAGCACACGCTTCACAACATCCTTGTGGTTGGCATATCGTTCAGGCTCATGTAAAAAAATCCACTGGCACGGCTCCGAACAGAAAATGTACTTGCGCCCGTCGTGGACGAGGACTCTCGCAGTGTTCTTGCGCGGGCAACACAGAAATTGACACGCCGGTGGATAATGACTTCGGGGTTGTCGACTATGTGTGAGCTACCAGAAGAGCATTAAACCCTTCGTTGGATTTCAAGTCCAAACTCGGGCTTGTTAATCTTCACCGCGGTGAGCTAAATTTGCTGCGGTAGGCGGTAAGTATGGGCTACGCCTGCGCCAATGACGATACCCACCGAGCCATTGGCAGCGTCCCAAGACCGGTTGATCTGATTGAGCGAGTCACATGGTTGCCATGAACTTGATTGGCTCGTACAACTACGCGCTCGTGGCGCTTTCGGTGTTCATCGCCGTGTTCGCGTCGTACGCTGCTCTGGATCTCGCAAGTCGCGTAACGGCTGCGGGCGGTTGGACTCGTGCGCTTTGGGTGCTGGGCGGTGCCTGTGCGATGGGGACAGGCATTTGGTCAATGCACTACATTGGGATGCTCGCGTTCATCCTGCCGATTCCTGTGGCTTACCACTGGCCAACCGTTCTGCTGTCACTTTTTGCGGCCATTCTCGCGTCGGTCATTGCGCTGTACGTGGTGAGCCGCCAGAAAATGGGCGCGTCTCAAGCGCTCGCCGGAAGTGTCCTGATGGGTGCGGGTATTGCCGGTATGCATTACATCGGCATGGCCGCTATGCGCTTACCGGCTCTATGCCAATTTAATTCCTTTGTCGTCGTCCTGTCCGTCGCCTTAGCGGTTCTGATCTCACTCGCGGCCCTATGGATTACCTTTCACTTCCGAGATGAGAAAACGGGTATCGGCCGGAAGAAGTTAGCCGGAGCCGTCCTGATGGGTGCTGCGATCCCTGTCATGCATTACACCGGCATGGCCGCCGCCAGTTTCACGTCCTCCGGCATGCCGGCCGACCTGTCTCACGCCGTAAGCATCTCCGCACTCGGCATTGCCGGAATTGTCGCCATCACCTTCATCGTCCTCGGACTGGCTCTGCTGACGTCCTGGGTGGATAGACGATTCGCTGCCCAGACCTTTGAACTGCAGCAGCGGCGAAACGAGGCGTACTTGGCGGAAGCCCAAAGGCTCAGCCACACGGGCAGTTTCGGTTGGAAACCCTCTACTGGCGAGATCATCTGGTCAGAGGAAACCTTTCGCGTCTTCCAATACGGCCGAACGACGACACCGACCGTGGAACTCCTTCTCCAACGGGTTCATCCGGAAGACGTGGCGCTCGTGAAACAGACAATTGAACGCGCGACGCAGGATGGAAAGAATTTTGAACATGAATATCGCTTGCTCATGCCAGATGGTTCCGCCAAACATGTCCACGTTGTGGCTCATACCTTAGGCGATGAATCGGGCACCTTAGAGTTCGTAGGAGCGGTGATGGACGTCACCGAGCGCAAGCAAGCCGAGCAGAAATTTCGCGGGCTTCTGGAATCTGCTCCGGATGCAGTGATCGTCATGAATCGGCAGGGCAAGATCGTCTTGGTCAATGCTCAAGTCGAGAAGCTGTTTGAGTATCAGCGGGACGACCTCTTGGGGCAAGAGGTTGAAGTTTTGGTGCCGGAACGATTTCGGGGCCTACACCCCCAGCACCGGAAGGAGTTCTTCGCACACTCTCGGGTACGGCCGATGGGTGAAGGCCTGCAACTGTACGGACGGCGGAAAGACGGCACAGAGTTTCCCGTGGAAATCAGTCTGAGTCCGCTGGAAACGGAACAGGGTACGCTTGTCTCCGCTGCCGTCCGCGACGTCACCGAGCGCATGCGGTCGCAAGAGGCATTGCGGCGGAGCGAGAGTTATCTGGCCGAAGCGCAGAAGCTCACACATATGGGAAGTTGGGTCTGGGCAGTAGCTGAAAGACGCGCATTGCATCTATCCGAAGAATGGTATCGCGTGTATGGCTTCGATCCGAATGAAGGCATTCCGGATTGGAATAAGCCAGTGCAGCGCATGCATCCGGATGATCGAGCCAGGTGGCAACAAGTATTCGACCGAGCAATACGTGAAAAGTTGGATTACGAAGCTGAATACCGAATTCTTCTTCCAGACGGCGCCGTAAGACACATCCGCAGTGTCGGACATCCTGTTCTGAACGCTTCCGGGAATCTGGTGCAATTCGTTGGCAGCTCCACCGACATCACCGAACGCAAACAAGCCGAAGAGGCTCTGCGCCGGGCGCAGGCTGATCTCGCCCACATCAACCGCGTGAGCATGATGGGAGAATTGGCCGCCTCACTGGCTCATGAGCTCAAACAGCCAATCGCCGCCGCCCTAACGGACGCCAAAACCTGCGTGCGATGGCTACGACGCGATACTCCCGATGTCGCTGAGGGTTGCGAGGCGGCATTAAGAATAATCAATGATGCAACGCGCGCTGCCGAGGTTATCGACAGGGTTCGCTCGCTTTATAGGCGAGACACATCGGACCGGGAACTGCTTGATGTAAACGAAATCATTCGAGAAATGATTATTCTGCTGCACGACAACGCGGATCGGAATTCTATTTCAATCCGCACCGAGCTCGACTCAGGGCTTCCGCTGGTCACAGCGGATCGCGTACAGCTGCAGCAGGTATTAATGAACCTGTTGCTCAATGGCGTTGAAGCGATGAAAGATGCAAAAGGCGAACTGACGGTCACGTCGAAGAGGACCGACGATGGTCAACTGCTCATTTCAGTGAGTGATTCGGGCATCGGTCTTCCGAGCGGAGACGTGGACCGGATTTTCGAGGCCTTCTTCACCACCAAAGCCCAGGGTACCGGCATGGGATTGTCCATTAGTTGGAGGATTATCGAGTCTCACGGAGGGCGTTTGTGGGCGTCCGCCAATTCGGAACGCGGCGCGACATTTCACTTCACACTGCCCGGCGACGTGGCGGCGTCCTCACCATCGGCCGCGTAACATTGGGATCGTCTCGCATCTCAACCAGAAAACCTGATCGTTCTTTCCGCCATCCCCTGTATCTTTTGCGCAGTTCAGTAGCAAGGACTCCTTCGGGCCGCGTGACGGTAGCGAAGTAATTCCGTCGCGCCTTTTGCGTTCCCGGACTCGGATTGCCTTTTGTCCAGCAATTTCTTCCGATTAATAAAAATCGACTGGCGACGTGTTCTTTGCGTTGTCGGGGACGAAAACGGGTCAGTGACATTCACACGGCTGGCGGGGCGGGTTCAGCTTCGTGGGGACTTTGCGTTTGAGGCGTGAACAAAAAAAACCCTCTCCCCGGCGATCGGGGAGAGGGCTGTTGCAGTCGGAACGTGTTTTAGTCGTCGTCGTCGTCACCAGCCGGAGCGGGATTATTGAATTCGCTCGGTGGGCGAACTGTGGTCTCTCCAGGATAGGGACGCGTAAACCCGGTGGACTCGTACCAGTTGAAATGGTTGACAGTGTCGGGGTCTTCGGAGTCGGGCTTGTTCAGCTTGCCAGCGGAGATCTCCGCCTTCTTGTCGAGCCAAGCCCTTCTCAGGGATTTGACCGCCGGGCTGTCCTTCGCGTTGTCTGCGTTCCCTCCAACGCCCTGGTTCAGCGGGATCTGCTCCGGCACGTGGGTCCAGGGCTCGAAGTTCCCCGCGGGCGGCTGGCCCACGACGAACTCCGTCCCCATCGGCGATGCGATGAGGTCGTACTGGTTCATGGGCGTCAGACCGAGGATTTGCTCGATCGTCCGCGTCATGTTGACCTGCGTGTAGAAGGTGTGGTCGGTGGGTCCGTTCTGCACGACGTATGGGCTGACGATGTAGCCTGGGCTGCGATGACCGTCAACGTGGTCGACGCCGTTCTGCGCGTCGTCCTCCTCGATGAAGATCGCCGAAGTGGACCACACGGGGCTGTGGCTGATGTAGTCGATAATGCGCCCCACGGCCAAGTCGTTATCGGCTTGTTCGGCTTGCGACGTCGGCGGGCCGGTGGTGTGGTCGCACATGATCCACAGCTGTTCCATCGCAGGCACCGTACCGTTCGCGAGGTCCTTATTGAAGTCCTGCACCCAGAGATCGACGCGGAACTGGTCAGGGATGTTCAGATCGAACTGCGGGAAGTTCTTGATGACCCGGCTATCCACGGCCGGGATAGAAGAGTATGCCTGAACCGTGTTCTGATAGTACAGCGTCGTCTCGCCCGGGGTCCCTGGAGGTCCGCAATCAGGCCCTCCCTCGAAGCACTGCGAGTCGGCGTAAAACTGGCTCCAACTCGGTTCGCTCGTCGACCCATTCGGTTGTAGGAACGTATCGCCCTCGACGTATTCGCCGTAGATCTTCACCGGCAGGCTGGCCTGTTCCGCTTCCGAAAACAGGAAGCCCTTGGGCTGATAGGCGAGTGCATCGCCGGCGTTCCCGCCGGGATAGCTGCGCACCCAGTCCGGCGACTCGATGTCGTCGGCGTAGGGTGCCATGGCTTCCTGGATCCATTGGTGACCGTCCGCCGACTGGCGGCTCGGGTCGTAGAAATTGTCCAGGAGAGGGAAGCGCGTGATCCACGTGTGCGCGTTCGGCGTGACCGGAGTGCCTCCAGCTGCGGAGCCGTCGCCGAACACTGCCAACGAGGGGTCGCCATTGCCGGCGGCCACGTCGCCCAGGATCTGATCATAGGTGCGGTTTTCACGGATGATCACGAACACGTGCTTGATCACCGAGGGGTCGCCGATGTGGGCCGGAAGCGCGACCGGCGGGGTAGTCGGGCTGCCACCGGAGGCAGACTCGATATTTTGCGTCAGATCCCAGTGGTTATTCACGAAAACCTGGCTCGTCATCTTCTTCAAGGCCGCGTTACTCGGCACTGGGACGACACTGACGGTGCCATCGTCCTGGTGGCTATTGTAGCCGCAGACGCCATGGTCACACTCGAACGAATAACGCGTGCCGATGCCCTTGTCGTTGGCAACGATGAGTATCTTAGCGGTCGTGTCCAGCACGACCGAGGACGGCGCATAGGCCACCGGGATCATGCCTTCGACGGAAAAGGTTTTGAGGTTGACCACTGCGATCGCATTGGCATTGTAAAGTGCCACATAGGCAACGTCTGTCTTGGAATCGACGGCGATCGAGTTGGGCGCGGCGCCGTAGGCGGATTGGCCTGTGTCGGGCACTCCGATCGGCAGACCCAGGTTGATCGTCGTCTGCACCTCGTTAGTATTCGTGTTGATAACCGAGATGGTATCGCTATAAGTATTGGCGACCAACACGTACCGCTTGTAGAGCGCCAACCCGGTCGGGTGCAGACCGGTCGCGATCGTATCGGTGACCGTCATCGAGCCCAGATCAACCACAGAAACGGTACCAGTGACTGCGGCGCCCACGAACGGGTCGGCGACGATTTCCGTGCCGGCGGAGTTGATCTGGAAGTCCGACTCGGTAGCGGCGCGGCCACCCTCGTTGCTGACGTAGGCGGTCGTGCCGTTGGGGGCGATCACGATGCTGTGCGGCGCGTTGCCGACGCGAATCTGCGTACCCTGCGTCGGCGGGTTCGCGGTCAGGTCGATCTGGGTGAGCGTATCGTTCTGGTTCAGCAGGGCGTATGCGCTCTTGCCATCGCTAGAGAGCGCGACACCGCCGGGATAAGAGGTGTACCCGCTATAGAACGAGCCGCAGGGGTTGAAATAAGAGGCTGGCGGGCTGTTCGGAAAGCAGGCGATGAAGGAATTGTTCGGCGCCACGTATACCTGGGCGTTGTCTGACAGCAGGCCCTGTGCATTGACGTTGGCGATGGTGACATGGCTGCTGTCCTGGCTGAACACCAGGTGGCTGCCGTCCGCCGAATAGGTTATGCCGCTATAGCTGCCGCTCGGATCGTTTCCTCCGGCTGGGGTGTAGTTCTGCAGGACAATGCCGGTCTGGATATCGAACACCTCGACGGCTCCGTTGCCGTTGGACGAGTACGTACCCATGGTGAGCACGGCGGCGGTGTGAGTTTTGACGTTGGGGTTCAGCGCGACGGCCTTCGCGCGGACCTCGATGCCGAGGTTGACTTGTTTGCCGGCCGGTGTGATGACCTGGCCATCGCTGACGACCCACGAGCCGTTCGTCTGCGGGCCGACGAAGTAGGTCGGGTACTCCTGGGACTGACCAGCGGCGAGCGTTGACAAGCTCAGCCCCGCCGCCAGCACACCGGCGAGCGGACGCAGATGCTTGATCCGAGACTTATTTCGAGACCTCTTTTGAGGCTTATTTCGAGACGCTTTTCCAGACATACCGTTCTCCTCTTTGGATTGTTTCCATCACGCAAGTGGGACTGGCCGTGCGACGCCGGCGTGAAATGCGACCGGCGCCGCCTGCTACTGAATTGGTAGTAGCGAATCCTAGCAGCGGCCTATAACGGAAATATGAAGGTCTTGTGAAATTTTCCTTTAGAGGGCTGAATTTTTTTGTTGGGGATTGTGACGCGCAGATCGGCGTTAAGAGTCGACGTCGACGAGTGCGCGCAGCGGCCCCAGCCAGGGTTCGTAGCGTCGCCAGCGCGCAACCGAAGTGCGATAGATCGGCTGTCGGGCTTGCCACTTGCTGGGGGTGTTCACCGCCCGCGGATTGGATTCGGGGCGCAGGCAGGCGTCGTTCCAGGCCAGGCCGCAGGCCGCGATGATTCGCCGGATGACTGGTTCCGGCGCGCAGGTCAGGTCTTCGTAATCGACCTCGATGAAGCGCTCCGCCGGCAGCACGCTCCGCCAATGGTCGATGAGCCGCTGGTAGTCGCGGAAATACGCGACCAGTTCGGTGCCTCCGGTTGGAAACGCCATGTCCGGACGGAAATGAGTTTGATGGATCGACAGCGCCGTGTCGATTGCAGCACGGCGGCAATGGATGATGGTGGCGCGCGGGAATGTCACGTGGATCAGCCCGGCCCAGAGGAAGTTGAATGGCATCTTGTCGGTCACTCGCGCCGCAGTCGGCGCGATCGCACGCAACACGCCAAGATAGTCTGCCGCCGCCTTGGCTAAAAACTCGGAGACGACGAACGGCGTCTCGTTCCCGGCCGCAGCGTTCCCGGCAACACCGGAGCGGTGCCACTCCGCTCCGCGCTGGTTCCAGAAATGCAGCTCGGCGCCGGCCCCGACCTCGGGATGCATGGAGACGATCTGCTCGACGAGAGTTGTACCGGACCGCGGCATGCCAATGATCAGCACCGGCGTCGCATCTGAGCTGCCGATTTCGGGCGCCTGCGCGATCCATTCGGGTGTGCAGCGGGCAATCAGGCGGTCGATCTCGATGGAGAACGCGGCCGAGTCGAATGGCGCGAAGCCGCGGCGCACAACGTCTGCGGCGTCGAAATGCTGCATGGCCAAGGCGTAGTCGCCAAGATCCTCCTCCGCCTTGCCGATCGCGAGGTGAAGCCGCAGGCGTTGCGCCGCTTCCAGTCCCGGAGTCACCAGGGCGGCTTGCATCCGTTGAAGCAGACCCTCGTCATTGTCATTGCTCGTGACGGGCCGGCACCGAACCAGATCGTAGTAGCTTCCCGCCAGCAGCGGCGCGATCGCGATTGCGCGTTCGAAGCATGCACGGGCCTGGTCGAAACGGCCTAGCTCAGAGAGCAGATTGCCCCGTAGCTCATACGCCATGGCGTTCATTGGATCGGCCGCCAGCGTCTCTCGCAATACCTGTTCGGCTTCCTCATTGCGATCCTCAATCAGCAGCGCCCGCGCCTTGGCAAGGCGGCCCAAGCTGTTCCTACCTCCGGTCACCGCCGCTCGACGGAAACAGCCGATCGCCTGGTCGCGATTGCCCAGGGTGTAGACCAGGGCGCCGGCGCGGAACCACGCCTCGGTCAGGGATGGGAGAAGCTGAGTGGCGCGATCGTACGCAGCGATTGCCCCGCGGGTGTTGCCCAGTTTCTCCAAGGCGATTCCCAGTCGGAAATATGCATCGGCGTAGCGCGGGTTGCTGGCGACGGCGCGCTGCAATGCTGCGATGGCATCCGGTATGAGGCCGACCTCAAGGCAGGCGAGGCCGAGGTCATGCTGAATGGTGGGATTAGACGGCTGCAGCAGCGCGGCGTCGCGCAAGGGTGCGATCGCATCGGCTGGTCGCCCGGCTCTGAGAAAGGTCGTGGCCAACGCAAGCAGAGGCGCCACCTGCTGCGGCGCGGCTGGGTTTGGAAACTGGGACATGGCGCAAACCTAGCATGGGAAGCCGTTGCGTGGCCATCAGAATTGCCAGCGCAATTGTTACGCCACCATGATCTGCGTGAAACTTTTGTTCAATGTTATACGTTTCTAGGACTACGCTTTAAGGACCGGAGGAATGATTGCAACTTGTCATCGATGGAGTCAGTAAACGCTACAGCGGCGGAAATTGGGCGCTTAAAGGATTCACGCTCGAACTGAAACCTGGCGGGTTGGGATTGCTCGGGCCGAATGGCGCCGGCAAAACCACGTTGATGAGCATCCTGGCGACGATCACTCGCGCGACCGAGGGTAGAGTCACGTGGAACGGCAGAGACGTGGCGTCGCATCCCGATGAATTGCGCGCGGTGCTTGGCTTTTTGCCGCAGGACTTTGGCGTTTATCCCAATCTGAATGTGGTGGAGTTTTTGGAATATCTGGCGGCGGTGAAGGGATTGGATGCGGCGACTTCGCGACGGCGCATTGACGAACTGCTGAACCTGGTCAATCTGACGGATGTGCGAAAGCGGCCACTGGGCGGTTATTCCGGAGGGATGAAGCAGAGAGTGGGCATCGCGCAGGCGCTGCTCAACGATCCGCAGTTGTTGATTGTGGATGAACCGACGGCCGGGCTTGATCCAGAAGAGCGGGTTCGCTTTCGCAATTTGCTCTCTGATCTTTCAGGCGTGCGGATTGTGATTCTTTCTACGCACATTGTCTCGGACGTGGAGGCCACTGCCACCGACATCGCACTGATTGCGCAAGGCACGCTGGTGGCGCATGCTTCGCCGGAGGATCTGCTTCGGCGGGTGGAAGGTAAAGTTTGGGAGTGGGTGCTTCCGAGCGCTGAGTTGAATGCGGCGAAACAAAAATATCTGATCAGCAACACTTCGCGGCGCAGCGATGGCGTACATGCGCGTGTGCTGGCAGATGCGCCTCCGGATGGCGCGCAGCCGGTCACTCCGAATCTCGAAGATGCTTATCTGTTCTGTCTCTCGCATCATCGCGCAGGAGTTGCGGCATGAATCAGGCGCGGGTTCTGTATCACATGGTGCGGGCGGATTTTCTCGAGCGGGTACGGCGCTACAGCTTTCTGCTGACGCTGGCATTCGCCGCCTATCTGGCGTGGGGCGCGGCTACGGGGCGTGTGGTTTTGCGGTTGGACGAATATCGCGGCGTATTCAACTCGGCGTGGTTGGGCAGCATGATGACCGTAGTGGGCACGATGTTCATCTCGCTCGTAGGCTTCTACATCGTGAAGAACGCAATTCTGCGTGACGAGCAGACGCGAGTGGGAAGGATTTTGGCGAGTACTCCGATGAGCCGTCTTCTTTATACTCTCGCCAAATCGCTGAGTAATTTCGCGGTGCTGACGCTGATGATCGCGGTGCTGGCGATGACGGCGCTCCTCATGCAATTCACGCACGCTGAAGATACGCATTATCACCTGGGGACTTTGCTGGCGCCGTTTCTTTGGGTTGGGATTCCGGCGATGGCGGTGACGGCGGCGGTGGCAGTTTTATTTGAGACGCTGCCGATATTGCGTGGCGGGGTCGGCAATGTGATTTATGTTTTTGTTTGGGTCGGTGCGTTGGCGGTCAGCGACAAAAAAGGCATTGATGATTACGCCGGATTCTTTGTGATCGCGCACAGCATGCAGACGGCGCTGAAGAAGGTGAATCCCGCTTACAACAATGATTTCGCGCTCAACATCGGGGACAGCGCTCTTGTCACCAAGAGATTTCTATGGACGGGAGTGGATTGGACGGCGGCGATCATTTGGCATCGGATGCTGTGGGTACTTATCGCGCTCGCGATAGCAGGAGTGGCGTCATTATTCTTTCATCGGTTTGATCCGGCGCGGGCGTGGTCGTTGAGAAGGAAAAAGCCGGCTGCTCCTGCGAGCGCGAATGGAGACGCGCTGGCGGCGGGGCCTGCTGCGGAAGGCCGGGCCTTGGGGACTTCGGGCGGACATCTCACGCCGCTTGGACCGGAAGCAAGAGAAAACCGCTTTTGGCAACTGGTTGTTTCTGAATTGCGGCTGATGCTGCAAGGGCAGCGCTGGTGGTGGTATGTGGTCGCGCTTGGATTGTTGATTGCGAGTGTGGCTTCGCCGACGCTCGAGGCGCGATCGGTTGTAATCGCCGTGGCGTGGCTGTGGCCGACGCTGGTATGGTCGCAGATGGGTGCGCGCGAATCGCGCTTCGCGACCGAGTCGCTGATTTTTTCTTCGGCGCGAACCTTGAATCGGCAATTGCCGGCGGTGTGGGTTGCGGGCTTCATCGTGACCATGCTCACAGGCGGTGGCTATGGGATTCGGCTTCTCACGAGCACGGATTGGCGCGGATTGCTGGCGTGGTTCGCGGGGGCGCTCTTTATACCAAGCCTGGCGCTGGCGCTCGGAACGTTGAGCGGAACCTCTAAGCCGTTCGAGGCGACCTATACGGTGTGGTGGTACCTGGGGCCGTTGAATCATGCTCCGGGATTTGATTTTGTGGGCAGCGTGGCGGCGACTCGCAATCCGTTGTTTTATGTTGCGTCGAGCGCAGTATTAATGACCGCAGCCTATTTCGGGCGGCGGGTGCGAATGGCATACGTTTAGATCGTCGAACATATTAGCCTCGCGTTCAGCGACTGACTTGGTAGGTGTGCAGCGGTGCTTTTGCGTCGGTCGCCGGTAAAGGTTGCGATTCTTTGATCATGCTCCAGAGAATTTGATTGAATGTTGCGTCGTCGACGCGATCGGGCGCGCTGAAATCCAGCGCAGCAGATGCCTTGGCAGCCGGTGTTGCCGGAGGGTTCGTTTCATTCATGTCGGCCTCGGGAACGATCGACGTAAATGGCGAGAGATCCGGCGTGTCAGCGAAGATGTCGGACAAAGATCGGCTGAAGTAGTCGAACTGCGAAAGGCGGCCCAATCCGAGGATGTCTTCGATTGCGGCGACGACGTCGGTGGTATTGGCGAAGCGGTGCATGGTGCCGGGGCGGTTGTAGGCGGAGATCGCGAAGAAGCATGAACGATGCGAGTCGATGTGGTCGGGGCCGGCCTGGGAATCGTCTTCGAGCACGAAGATCACGGTGTCTTTCCAGAATGGAGAGTTGCTGAGGGCTTCGACGATTCGGCCGAGGGCTAGATCATTGTCGGCCATGAAGGCGCGCGGAGTGTGAAAGCCGGCGCGTCCACCGGCGGTGTGGTCGCTAGGCAGATGCATGATTTCGAGCTTGGGCATTTCTCCTTCGCGGGAAAATTTCTCGAGCTCGGCGATCCATGCATCGGCGCGGGCTTGGTCGGGCGTTTTCAAATCAAACGCGGGGTAAGTGGGGCTGAGATAAGGTACCACCTCGCGCTGCGTTACCGGCCAGCCCTCCGGCACTTTGACCATCTCGCCGTAATCGCGAAAACTGATTCCCTTTTTCTTGGCCAGCGTCCAGAGGAAGCCATTGAGAGGCTCGTCGATTTCCTCGCCATCGACGCCTTCACGCTTGCCGGAGTAGGCGGAGGGGATTGTCTTTTCTCCGAAATCGGTGACGTAGGCCGCGGTCGACCAGATGTGGCCTTGGGAGCTGACTTCCGCGTTGGTGAAAAAACGATCGAACAATCCGAAGCGCAAGGCGAGCGCGTGATGATTAGGCGAAATCGCCTGGCCGAAAAAAACCAGGGATGGATCGCCATCGCCCTCTTTCAAGTCTCCGAGCACCTGATCATAGGTGCGATTCTCTTTGATGATGTAGAGCACATGTTGAAACGGTGGGTATGGTTTGCGAACGCGCTCGACTTGCCAGTTATTCGCGGCGGCGACCCTCTGTGAATATTCTACCCGCGAGGCCGAAGAGATCTGGTCGGGAAACGTGCGCAAGGATCCGTTGAGCTGGCCCAGGGCATAACCGAGCGGGCGCTTGATGCCTTCGCCAGGAATGGGACCGTCAGGATTGGCGTGACTTCCGCGGCCCTTGCCGTTCAGCACAAGGATTTGACCACCGGCATCGAGAATTGCGGTTGGGTACCAATCGGTTGGAATGCGACCTAGCAATGGGGGCGCCGTCGAACTTTTTTCCGAAACATCGAAGACTGCAACAGCGTTGTTGTCTGCCTCGGCAACGTAAAGCAGCGACTGGTCATCGGAGAGGGCCAAGGCGTTTGGTGTGCTGCCTTGTTCCGGTCCGGCAGGCGCGGCGTCGCTTAGGTAGCGGATGACAGTTTTGTGCGCGGTGTCGATGACGGCGATTTGATCCGTACCTGCGAGCGCGGCAAATAAGCGGGAGCCGGTGCGATTCGAGAGCAGAGCGGAAGGCCGAGGGCCTACCTTCAAGTTGCCGAGAGGAGCGAGGAGACCATCTGGCTTCACTCGAAATTCCGCGACGGTGTCGGCTGCCCAGGCAGAGACGTAGACTTTTCCGTTGGGTGCAGCTTCGACGGCGTAGGGATAATGATCGGTGGGAAATCGTTGTACGACTTGTGATGTCGCGAGATCGATAACTGCGAGGTTGTCGGCCACATCTTCGGCGACATAGAGATAGTTGCCGACTCGAGAGACGGCGAGGCCCGCGGGATATCGCGTGCTGGGCTTGTCTGGCGCTTTTTCAGCTAGCGTAATCTTGCGATCAAATGCTGCGGTGCCATCGCGCCAGGAGTAGCAGAAAATTGTGTCGTCATTGCCGCCCGAGACGAAGAGTTCGCGGCCATCGCGAGAGAAAGCGATGCCAAAGAAGGCGGCGGGCTGAGTTAACGTTTGAGTGACTTGGCGCGATTTCAGATCGACGATTTGTACGCCCTGTTCGCGCCAACCGCTGAGGATGACGGCGAGCTTTCCGCCTCTGGGGGCGAGGGCCATCGCCAGGGGCATGCTGCCTAAATCGATCGCTTCACCGATCGGGTCGAGGCGCACTCCAGTGGACAACGGCGCGGTAAAGGTTGGAGTCTCCGCGGCGCTGGATTCAGTGGGGGTGGAAATTGTGGCGGAAAATAGCAACGTGATTGCGGGAATGCAGAGAAATGAACGTGAACGAGTCATAGCGGGCTTCCAAGGAGACGATTATTGCAGAAGTCTAGGATAGAACGATCTCGCATTAGAAAATTTGGCAACGGGAACGAATCAACGAACATCTAGCATTATGCGATTCTTCGAGGGATAGACTCAACCGGAAAGAAATCGTGAGCCGCGGAGTTGGCTCGTCGCTAGGAGGAGCGCTGATGGTTGCCGAAGTCAAGAATCGCGAGACGCTTGAAAGGAAGATAAGAAAATTTGGTGGGTGCCTTGTTTGCGTTTTCTGCCTTATCGTCGCTATGGCGTTCCTGGTGGGCTCGGTGAGTGCGCAATCGTCATCATCGGACGAGACCATTGTCTTGAAGGATGTGCGGGTAATCGATGGTACGGGTGGACCGCCGCTGGAGCACTCTGCGATCGTGATCAAGGGGGAGCGCATCGTGGCTATTGGCCCGATCGAAAAACTGCCGTGGCCGAAGTCGGCGCGGGTGATCGATTATGGCGGCAAGACGGTTGTGCCCGGGCTGATATCCGACCACTCGCACGTCGGGCAGGTCGATGGAACTGGTACTGGGCCCCAGAATTACAACCGCACCAATATTGTGCGGCAGCTGCGGCAATACGAGGTTTATGGCGTTACGACGGTGACCGCTCTCGGTTTGAATGGCGATTTGTTTTACGAACTGCGGCCGCAGTTACATGCCGGTGCTCTGCCGGGAGCGGATTTATTTGGCGCGGACCGCGGAATTGGCATTCCGAATGGCGCGCCGCCCACATTCAATTTGCCCGAGAGTCAACTCTACCGCGTCTCGACCGCGGAGGAGGCGATAAAGGCGGTTGACGAGATGGCAACTCGCAAGCCGGATTTGATCAAGGTGTGGATCGACGACTTCCATGGCAGCCTGCGAGTGAAGATGCAGCCCGAAGTATATGCGGCGGCTATTAAAGAGGCGCACAAACTGGGACTGCGGGTAGCGGCTCACATCTACTATCTCGCGGATGCAAAGTCGCTGGTGAATGCGGGCGTCGACGCCATTGCGCATGGGGTGCGGGATCAGCCAGTAGATGCGGAATTTATCGGCCTCATGAAGTCTCATTCGGCCTGGTACATTTCGACGATCGACCTGGATGAGTCGTTTTACATTTATGCGGAGAAGCCAGACTGGCTCAAGAACCAATTTCTTCTCCACGCGCTGCAACCGGCGCTGTTGGCTCAGTTCAACGATTCTGAGTGGCGCGCCAAGACGCTGAGCAACCAGAAACAGGTCGAAGGGTCGAAGGCTTCGGTGCTCATGAACGAGCGCAATTTGAAGACTCTCCACAATGCTGGAGTGAACATTGGGTTTGGAACGGATTCGGGAGCAACCGCGCTACGCATTCCGGGCTTTGCCGAGCATAGAGAATTGGAATTGATGGTGGACGCGGGCTTGACGCCGTTGGAAGCGATCAACCTTGCCACCGCGAGGGCCGCGGCGTTGCTTCGTCTGGATGACCGGGGAGTTTTGGCGCCGGGGAAATTGGCGGATATGATTGTGGTCAATGGCAACCCGGCGGCACAGATTAAGGATATTCATAATATTGAAGCGGTGTGGCACAGGGGAAAGTTAGCCGGTGGGCGGGTGCAGGATTTCACGCCTTAGATAGTATGAGGGCACCGCTCCGCACAAATGGAGCGAGACCCATCGACGGCGGTATATGCCGGTCGCTACGGTTCATCCATTGTCTGCGCCGTCTCAGGGTTCATTTGTGCGCGGGGTCGTTGCGAATTCGATAAAGAAGGTATGCCACCACCGCAATATTTATGGCAAGGATCAGACATTTAATTGCGTTGGGATGGCGATGGATCTCGTAAATTTCTACGGGAATCAGCGACGTAGTGATGATGACGCTGAACCACTCTCCCCAACGCTTCACCAGCCAAAGGCCAGTCCCCTCGGTTAGAAATAATCCCGCGTAAATAAAACTGACAATTCCCAGATTTCTTATCTTATTCGGAGTGAGATCGGCGACCTTCTCAAGGCCTCTGGCGACGTAGTGGTTGCCCGGATCCAGGCCGAGCCTTGCGACCCAATGCTCCGAAAGGCCGGCGATATTTTTGTGGAGCAAATGGAGAGCGCTCATGCCGACCGCGATGAGCAGAGCTGACTTTGCGAACTTGAACAACGCAATCAGCCGGATCAGCCTGTTGTCGGAAGATTTCATGTCACGGATCTGTACGTAGCGAACTGGATTGCTGCCGAACTTCCACGTTCGCGAAGAAAGAATTCTACTTCAGGCCTTCTACCAGATAGAGATCTCCAAGAGTGCGGTGGAAGCCGTATACATACGTCTTTCCGTCGGGAGTTATCAGGATCGGCCCGATGGTGGAGACTCCGGTGGGATCGAGCGGGGCGATTTGCTTCCAGACAGTTTTCTTTCCAGTGGCTAGTTCCAAGCGATAAACCTTGGCGGGCACTTCGCCGGTTTTGCAAAGATAAATGGAGCGGGCATCCTGACTCCAATTGAGGGGAATGTCGCCGGGTTCCATACCCTTTACGATTCGAGGGTCGCCTCCCTCGGAAGAATATAAGTAGCCTTTTTGATCGGGGCCGATGCCGACGACGAACTGGCTATCCGGCGAGACCGCGAAATTCTGGGCGTCGACACCTTCGGGAGAAATTGGCTTGGGCTTGCCTCCGGAAATATCCTGTATATAAAAGCGCACGCCGCGGCCTGGTTCGTTGCCCGCGAAGACGAGGTGCTTGCCGTCGGGAAACCATCGTGCCCATTGATGATTGATCGGGTCATTGGTGAGCGATTGAGTTTCGCCGGGGCCAGTTGGCAGCAATCGAAGTTGCCCGGGCGCGATCGGGGTTACGACCAGGACCCATTTCTGATCGGGCGAGAGAGCCGAGGCTCCGCCTTCGCCTAGTCGAATGGCGGGCGTGCCGTCTGTGTTTCGAATATAAACGGCGTAGGTCAGTTCCTGTGCGTCGCCGTACTGCACGCCGCCGCCAATTCCTTCTTCATCGAAGAGAAGCGTTTTGCCGTCGGCGGAAAGGTCGGCGGGGTAGGAGTAATCGAGCCAGGAAAGATCTCGCTCTTTGGCCTCGCCCGCGTAAAGTGACATGACCTCGCGGCGGCGGTCGGCGCGCGCCAGCAGCACGCGTCCGTCGCGCCAGATATCGAACATCACGAGAGAGCCGGGCACGCGCGTGACGAGGCGCTGCTTGCCGGTGAGATCGACGGCGGTGATGTAATGAAACAGCCCCAATTCACTGGCAGTAAACCAAATCTCCCGGCCGTCAGGCGCCCACGCGAGGCCCTGCGTGCCGTACCATTCACGCGTCAACTCCTTCGCGTGACCGGATGTGTCGACGACGGCGATAGAGCCGCCGTCATCTCCCTGATTGGGATGGTCCATGAAGGCCACGTAATCGCCCTTGGGCGAAACTCGGGGATAGCTGATCCATCCGCCGCTGGTTTCGTAAAGGACTTTGCCGATGGGGAACTCGAGACGGTCGCGCCCATCCACGTTGCGAACGACGGCGAGGTTATTGCCGTCCGGCGACCAATCGGCCCACTCGACATCTTCGAGAATGGGGCGCGGAGCACCGCCTGCAATCGGCGCGCGGGCGAGCGTGCCGACATTGATCCAAGTTCCGACGGGATGGCTGCCTAGGGAGAGAGCCATTTCGCCTTTGGATGAGATACCGAGAAGCTCGGCGCGGCCCAATCCCAAAGAGCGCGACTCGACCATGCCCTGGCGCGCGGAGAATGTTTCGACGGGATTGCCTTGCCAGGCGGCGCTGTAGAGGATGGTTTGGCCATCGGGCGCGAAGCGGGCGGAGCGAATTTCGCCGCGACGGAAAGTAATCTCGTGATAGAGAGGAGCGCTGGCGGCGGAGGATCCCCAGAGGCGTTTGCCGACTATCAGGCCGATCGCTAGCATGACAACAAAGCCGCAAGCAATTAGCAGCGGCAGAAGACGGCTGGTCGTTTTCTCTCGCTGCGTTTGTCTACCCAACTCGCTGCCGGGAGCGATGCTGCGAACTGCTGTCAAGCCGCTAGTTCCCACTGTTGGAACAACTCCACTCGTCGCACTGCGGGAAGATTCACTGTCGCGCTTCAGGCGCTTCAAGTCGGCGCGAAGTTCGGCGGCGCTCTGGCAGCGCAACTCTCTGTCTTTTTCGAGCGCCTTGTTCAGGATAATTTCCATCCCTGCCGGAAGGCCGGGATTCAACTGAACCGGCGGCGCGGGTATTTTGTTGAGAATGGCTTCAAAAATTACGGCCGAGGTAGCTCCCGAAAAGGGCTGCCTACCGGTCGCCATTTCGTAGAGCACGACTCCGAAAGAAAACAGATCGCTGCGCTCATCAAGCGCCTCGCCGCGTGCCTGTTCCGGCGACATGTAGCCGATCGTTCCCATTGCTGTTCCGGGAGAAGTCAGTTGATCGGCGCTGACGGCGGTTACAGCGCCCACAGTTGGTACCGAGCCATCGACCAGAGTGTGTGACTGCGGCGTGACTTTCGCCAAACCAAAATCGAGGATCTTGGCTTGACCTCTTTGTGTCACAAAAATATTCGCAGGCTTGATGTCGCGATGCACAATTCCGCCGGAGTGGGCGGCATCGAGGGCGTCGGAGATTTGAATGCCCAGATCAAGGAGCTGCGCAGTCTTTAGCGGACGACCCTCAATCATATGTTTCAGGGTCGTTCCGTCCAGATATTCCATGGCAATGAAAGCTTTGCCATCTTCCTGGCCGATGTCGTAGATGGTGCAGATATTCGGATGATTCAGCGCCGAAGCCGCCTGCGCCTCACGCTGAAAGCGGCTGAGCGCTTGAGGGTCTCGGGCTACGTCGTCAGGGAGAAACTTGAGCGCGACGAAGCGGCGGAGTCGCGTGTCTTCGGCCTTGTAGACCACGCCCATGCCGCCGCCACCAAGCTTTTCGACAATGCGGTAATGCGAAATGGTCTGGCCGATCATTCAGCTCATGAAATGCGGGATTAAATGCGTATCGTTGAAAGCGGGCATGCGGAGGGAAGCATGCCGCTTTCGAGTCGCTCCATCTTAAGGGCGAGGTGACCTTCCGTCAACGAAATGCAGTTCGCGGAAAATGGGCGGCCGCCGTCTCGCCTTCTAGAACAAATTCCACAAGAACTGGTTATAGACGTCGTGGTGGTACTGCACTTCCTGCGCTTTGACGAAGGTTCCTAGCAGGCGCGGACAGCGGTCGGCTGAGGCTTGCTTCAGATCGGCGTAGCGGCCTTTCACGTCTTCACCTAAAATCTCGGACGTCCACTTGGCCTTCCGAAAATTGTCGATTGCGTCATAAATGTTGTCGGGCAGATAACGTTCGGCTTGGCGCAGGTTCTTGATCTTCGACGTTTCTCCATCCAAGCCGGTCTTGAAGATGGAATACATCACCATATAAGGATTGGCGTCAGGGCTAACCGAACGCACCTCGACGCGCATGCTTTTCTCGTTGCCGATAGGAATGCGAATCATCGATCCGCGATCGACCGCCGAAGCCTTCAACTGATTGGGCGCCTCAAAATGCGGATCGAGACGGCGGTAGGCGTTTACGCTGGCATTAAGCATCAGGCAAATATCGTTGCCGTGCGTGAGGATGCGATCGAGAAATTCCCATCCGAACTTGCTCAGCATCTCTTCGCCTTTTGGATCCCAGAAAAGATTTTTTCCACCTTTGCTGATGGAAACATTGGTGTGCATGCCGCTGCCGTTCACGCCGACGACGGGCTTGGGCAGGAAGGACGCGGTCAGTCCCATGTTGGTTGCGACTTGCCGGCAGATCAGCTTGTAGAGTTGGATCTGATCGGCTGCGGCGACCACCTCGCCGTAGCTATAGTTGATTTCAAACTGCGAGGGCGCAACTTCGGGATGATCTTTCTCATTCTGGAAGCCCATCGCGCGCTGCACTTCGGCGCTGGTGTCGATGAACTCGCGCAGCGGATCGCCTGGCAGTGAGTGGTAATATCCGCCGGTGTTGACGTACTCGAATTTGCCGGTCTGGTTGTAAGTCCGTTCGGCGTCTTTTCCCTGAAAGATGAAGCCCTCGATCTCGTTGGCGGCGTTGAGCGTGTATCCCTTCTTGGCGTGCAACTCATCGGCGAAAGTTTTCAGGATGCCGCGAATGTCGGCGGCGTAGGGCTCTCCTCCCTTGTCGATGACGTTGCCGAAGACGAGCACTTTGCCGGGACCAAAAACGTCGGCCGGACCCCAATAGAAGGCGCTCCAATCGATGCCGAGACGCAAGTCGCTCTCGCGCTGGGCGGTAAAGCCGCGAATCGACGAGCCGTCAAAGGTCAGATTGTCGAAGCTCTTGAGCAGGAATTTTTTGTCGTAGTCGAGCATGTGCAGGCGGCCTTCCAAATCGCTGAAAAGCACGGTCAGCGCCTTGATGCGCTTTTCATCAGTCAGATACTTCAGGCGCTCTTCCTGAATTTTGTGAAAGGCGACGCGGTTCTTGCATTGCTCTTTGGCCTTCAAGTTCATCTCTTCGAGTTCGTCGTATGGAATAGCAAGAAAATTTCTCAGTTCTGTGGACATGCATCTCCTTGTGGCGGGTGAAGTCCAAATAAGTGCGTCAGGCACCGGGGAACAGGGTAACGCGCTTGGAGCAATCGCGCCAATAGCGCCGCGAAATATTGTCGCTGTCGTTGGATTAATGGGTACGGAACCGGCGTCCTATTAATGGTTCTTCTAGCGAAAAGACTTATGCGAGGTAGAAGAAATACCGATTGGACTTGGGCTTCGGCTGTCGATAAGGTCAGTTTCTAGCGATCGGAGCCTTAGTGTGTCATGCGCACGCCACTGCCCACACCTAAGGAGATGAGGAGACAAGTCATGGCAGAGGAAGCTGCAACCATGAAACCGACTTTGGGCCTGACCGGGCTGACCATGAACGCCATGGCGTTGATTGCCCCGGGAGCATTTCTGTGGCTGACTTTTGCGGGGCAGGCGGCGGCGGGCGCGACCGCGCCATCGATGTGGATGGGCATCGTGTTTGCTACTTTGTTGTGCCTGGCCACCGCAGTCTGTTATGCCGAAATGGCCAAGCTCTATCCCGGCACGGGAAGCTCGTATTATTTTGCCGAGCAATCATTTCTCAATCACGACAAAGCGTGGCGTTATGCGCGGCTGGCGAAATTCGTCGTCGGCTGGGGCTCGCATCTTTATTACTGGATCTACCCGGGCGTGATGGTTGGCGTTATCGGGGTGATCTCCGGCTATCTGGTCGGTACGCTTTGGCCAAACTTTATGAGCGCATCGAATCCTGGCCCGATGTTCATGATGGCGGTCGCGATTGTATTTGCGTTTGGTGTGTCTTACATTGCCCACCGGGGCATAACCGGATCGACAGTAGTCAACGTTGCTATCAACTTTATCCAGATCAGCGCTCTTATCGTCTTCGCGGTGATTGCACTCGGCTATCGCATGAATCATCCGCCAGGCAGCGTGGCCTTCCAGTTTGACCCGCAGACTAGCACCGCTTACAGCTGTGAGTTTGCTGCGACAAAAGCAATAGTGAACGGGCAGAGCATCGATACGATCATGCGCGCTGCTGACGGAACGCCGCAGTGCGCGAAGGATGCGGCGGGCAAAGCGGTACTGTATCACATCAGCTATCCAGAGAAGGATGCGAGCGGTGCTTTTGCGTCTCATCCTAACGCACGCTCGGTCGTGAGCATGCACAATTTTGGCTGGATGTTCGTGCAGGCGACGATTGCGATTCTTATTCTCGTCGGATTTGAATCGGTTACTTCGATGGGCGGCGAGGCAAGAAACGCCAAACGCGATGTGCCGATCGCGGTGATTGTCTCGCTGCTAGTGCAGGCCTGCTTTTGCTATCTGTTCGAATATTTTGCTGCGAATTATTTCCTTAACAGCGGTTATCCGATGAGCTTTGCCGGAACTTCGGCCGCACCCATCGGGGACATGATGACCATTGTTGGCGATGCGCTGTTCGGACCGGGCAACGGGCGGACTTTCATGCTGATCGAAGCAGCTACGGTTTTTCTGGCGCTGATCGGCACGACGCTCTCATGCATCAATACTGGGGCGCGTGTGACCTACGCGATGGGAAAAGATCAGGAGGTTCCTGAACACTTCGGCATGCTGCACGACAAGAATCTCACGCCTCATCGTGCCATCTGGACGCTGGCCGCGATTTCTGCGGTGGTTGGGTGCATCACGGTGGTTATGTTTTTTGGGGACGGCGCCGCGCCGACGGATTCGGCCATTCAAGCGCTACCGCACGGCTTCTGGTCGAGTTTTGGATATACCACGCACGACAAGATGGCGGCGCTGCCCAATACGTTTCTGACTACCACGCTGGCTTCAAACTTCGGGACGTTTCTGCTTTATATGCTGAGTTGCGTGACTTGCATCGTCTGCTATCACAAGCATCCGCAATTCAAAGTAGTGCGCCACTTGCTCGTTCCCTTATTTGGATTGCTCGCTAACCTGGCATGCATGATCTTTTATGTTGTCGGCCCGTTCATGGGCTACGGCACGAAGATGGAGCCGTTGATCGCCCTGGGGATTGCGCTCGTCTGGGGAATTT
Source organism: Acidobacteriaceae bacterium (assembly GCA_003132405.1). Taxonomy (GTDB): domain Bacteria; phylum Acidobacteriota; class Terriglobia; order Terriglobales; family Acidobacteriaceae; genus Acidiflorens. The sequence goes on from PKXQ01000104.1 coordinate 63,572, forward strand.
ACGGAGGAATTTATTTTCTGCGCGCGAGCAAGGCCATGGGACGAACTACGTTTCGTGCCAGCCGCGTGGCTAGCCTCTGAGCTCAAGAACAGTTGAAAGCAAGCGAAGCCTGGCAATGGTAGGGTTGCCAGGCTTTCGCATGTCAGTAAGAATTAGATTTCTTCTATGCTCGATATCGAATTCGCCGAGCTCTCCGATCCGGGCCGCGTGCGCACGCGCAACGAGGATTATCTCGGGCACGTCGCTCCCGGGTCTCCCTCGCAAGCGCGCTCGCACGGATGGCTCTTCGCGTTGGCCGACGGTGTCGGCGGACAGCGCCAGGGCGAAGTTGCTTCGCGCGCCGCGGTGCAGGAAGCGCTGGCTGGATTCCGCCGCGCGAAAGAGGGAGCTTTGCATAAGGATGTAGTCACGCAGCTCGTGCAATCGGCCAACGCACGTGTGTGCGAGGCGGAAGCGCTTTCGGGCGGTTTGGGCCACGGAATGGCTTCTACCATTGTCGTCGTAGCGCTACGATTTGATCGTGCCACCATTGCTCACGTCGGCGACTCGCGCTGCTATCTGGTCCGTAGCGGCGATGCCAAGCCCCTGACCCGCGATCACACCGTTGTCGCTGACCAAGTGCGGCTGGGTGTCATTTCAGAGAAAGAGGCCGCCGAGTCGTCCCAGCGCAACGTGCTGAGCCGTTCGCTCGGCATGAATCTTTTCGTAAATATCGATGTCGATGAGGTTACGCTGCTGGCGGGCGATGTGCTGCTGCTTTGCTCAGATGGATTGCATGGTGCTGTCAGCGCCGCTGAGATGGCCGAAACCACCAGACGTCATCGCGACCTCGCCGCGGCTGCGCGCGACTTAGTTGATCGCGCTAATGAACTGGACGGCAGCGACAACGTGAGCGTGCAGATTATTCGTGTGCGCAGCGTCGAACGCGTGGGGATGTACCGCGGGCGTCCTTATAAGCTACGCTAGGAAGCTGTCAGTCCCGAGATGTCAGTTGTCAGAAAGAGCGCGGCATGCGCTGCCCTTACGCCTTTTTTATGAAAGTTCTGCGACCATGACGACATACCAGCACGATTGGAGCCGGGCCGCTTGCAGAGCACGTTTAACGCAGATTCATTCACGATGACTGTCCTCCACGCCGGCGACCAGCTCGATCACTATCGGATTGAAGAGCTCGTTGCCCGTAGCGGCATGGCCTCGATCTTCCGCGCCACCGATCTTAACAATGGCCGGGCCGTCGCTATTAAAATTCCTCATCCTGAGGTGGAGTGCGAGCCCGCGCTCTTTGACCGGTTTCGCCGCGAGGAAGAAATTGGCAAGCTGATGGATCATCCCGGCGTGATGAAGGTGCTTTCCGATGACGATCGCAGCCAGGTCTACATGGTCATGGAGTGGGTCGATGGGCGGCTGCTGCGCAAGATTCTTGCGGAGCAGCCGAAGCTGCCGCCGGAGCGCGCCATTCGGATCACGCTGCGCATTCTCGATGCGCTCGACTACATTCACACGCACGGGGTTGTGCATCGCGATCTAAAGCCGGAAAATGTGATGGTCGATGAGCACGACAACATCAAGCTGATCGATTTTGGTATTGCCGGCAGCACGGGCGCTCGGCGGCTCACGTTCGCGAAGTTTTCTCCGACGATGGGCACGCCCGATTACATTTCACCTGAGCAGGTGAAGGGGCAGCGCGGCGATGCGCGCAGCGATCTTTATGCGCTAGGCGTGATGTTCTACGAGATGCTGACGGGCAAGGTGCCATTTTCGGGCACGAATCCTTTCTTGATAATGAACGATCGGCTATTGAATAATCCAGTGCCGCCGCGCGAAGTCGATCCGACGATTACGCTGCAATTACAGGAGATTATTTATCGGGCGCTGGAGCGCGATCCGAAGAATCGATATGCCAGTGCGGGCGATTTTGCGCGCGATCTCGAACATCCGGAGCAGGTCGGAGTGACAGAGCGCGCAGAATTTCGCAACTGGAAAGATCGGCGCACGCCGTGGACGAAGAAAGTTCTGTTTTATGTGCTGATTGCGCTGATTCCGATTGTGATCTTTGGGCTGCTGCTTTATGTGGCGCGGCACAGCTAGGGGAGATCAGAGGTTAGAGGTGAGAGGTAAGATTGCAAGCAACGATTTTTACCTCTGCAATCTCACCTCTCACCTCTGGAATCCTCTATCGCTGTAAGTATTCATCTCCGCGAATGTCAAATTCTGGATAGGCCCCGGAGCCGAGCTCGAATAGATCCATTCCCTGCAGCTCGCCTTCACGGTCTACGCGCTGGCGGTAGATGCGGTTGAGCAACCAGTTCAATGTGTAGGTCAGCGGAAGCACGAAGCCCAGCAAGGTTGCGATGCCCACTAACTGCGCGAGCCACTGTCCGCTGGAGCCGGCATTCGACAGTAACGCTACGGCAAGCACTCCCCACAGGCCTGCTACCGCGTGAACGGAAACTGCGCCACCCGGATCGTCGATGGCGAGTTGGAATTCCAAAAAATCGGCCGCCGTCACCACGAGAATTCCTGCTACATCGCCCACTATGATGGCGGCCGCGGGCTTCAGGAATGGGGCGGAGGCGCTGCTTGCTACGAGACCGGCGATCCATCCGTTGGCGATTAGAGATGCGTCGGGGCGTACGAAGCGGACTCGCGTCACGACCGCAGCTGCCAACGCAGATGCAGCCGCGCACAAAGTGGTGTTAATCGCGATGAGCGCAACGCGCCCGACTTCAGCGCCGAGAAAGAGGATTGCGCCTGCGGAATTCAGCGCGAGCCAGCCGATCCACGCGAGCATGCATCCGAGAAGAGCCAGGACGGCATTGTGGCCGGGAAGCGCGGCGGGCATGCCTTCGGCTGAAAATTTTCCGCGGCGCGGGCCGAGAATCCAGGTGATGGAAAGTGCAGTGAGGCCGCCTACGACTTGAATCGTGCTCGAGCCTCCGCCATCGATGAAGCCGCGCCCTAAGCCGCGATTGGCGCCGAGTTGCGCGAGCCAGCCTCCTCCCCAAACCCAATGGGCAAAGAGCGGATAGGTGAATCCGGCGAGCAGAGCGGTCGAGGCGCAGATGGCGACGAGCCGCCAGCGATCAGCGCCGGAGCTCAGCGGGATCAGGCCGGCCAATCCGACGCTGAACATTTGCAGCAGTATCACGAGCGCTTCAGGCGAGAGATTCAGGCGTACGCCGCGCAAGAAAAATGGCTGGATCGCAATCCATCCCCAGGATTTGCCCGCGAGGACCAGGGCGTGATCGGGATGCCCGGCGGCGCCTTGCAAGGCGAAACCGACAATCACATAGACCAGCGCAGCCACGGCGGTCACGGAAAGCGCCGCTAGCATGGAGTGAGCCGCGCTCCGTGCTCGGCCCAGTCCGGTATTGACGAGCGCGAGACCAATATTGGCTAACGGAACCAGCAGGATCAGGATTAAGCAGAACAGCATCGTTGCGGACATTTCTGAGAGGGACGGAACGGAAGGGGCCACGACAGGGGCCACGAGGGGCGTCACTCTGCCTCCGCCGGCAGGACGAGATGAGCGCGGACGGCGAGCGCGAGGCCGAATAGTTCGACTGCTACTCCGGCTAGCACGAAAGCGCCGCGCGCGCCGGGCGAGGGCAGCAGTGCGACGGCGGCGACGATGATCGCCCATCCCGCGGTCAGCAATAAGAAGCCTGCGATCTTCATGGGACTAGTTCTCGGTTCCCTGTTTTCAGTTCGCAGTAGAAGTTAAGAGTCTGCGTCGTGCTCGAGGGCAGGCCTTCATCAGTCCAGGCTCCCACAGTTCACGCGCTCACGCTAATGCGGCGCCAGCGCAACGTCCAATCGATTTTTTTTATTGTACCTAGAACTGGAAAAGATCAGGCGACTCCGCCGTTCCTGTTACGATGGCGGCACTTCGCCAAGATTGGGAGACCTACGAGGGACCCTATGAGAGACCTGCTCAATCAGCTTGTCGCGCATCGCGCCGGCGCACTCTTTCTTCTCGCCATCGCTGCTTTTCTCGAAGCTTACGGAGACTCCTGCTTCCAATCGGCGCTTTATCGTGCATCCGGAATGAGCCGCGCGCTTGCCTTCGTGGGCGGAGCTGTCTCGCTCGCGGCTTACGGATTGGTAGTCAACGCTCCACGCTGGGAGTTTGGCAAACTGCTGGGCATCTATGTTGTGCTGTTTTTCCTGTGGGCGCAGGTTGTGGCACGAGTGAAGTTCGGCCAGACCCCCACGCCCTCGATTTTGATCGGTGGAGCACTGATCTGCGCCGGCGGCGTGGTTATCTCGATCAGTGGATAGGTTGTCGTTCTCGATCTCGCTCCTTCGCTCTCAATATCACTATCAGTCGTCAGCCGCCAGTCAAACCTCCCTTCTGAGGATTAGCCCCGTAACGCCCCCTGGGAATAGGACTTAACACTAGTTAGTAGAGAGTAACCACGGCATAATCACAGCCAGGGAGCACTGCATGAGTCTGAGCCAAGGGAAGGGTGGGCAACCGCTCAGGGAGGAAATCGGCGCGGATGCGCAATCCGAGTCGATGCGGAATCGAAAGCCTTATCACAAGCCCGCGTTCCGCTACGAACGCGTGTTCGAGACACAG
>PKXQ01000080.1 GCA_003132405.1 Acidobacteriaceae bacterium
TGAGAGAACAAGGAACAGTAAAGTGGTTTAACGACGCCAAGGGCTACGGCTTTATCAGCCGCCAGTCTGGCGAAGACGTTTTCGTGCATTTCTCGGCAATTCAAGCGGGCGGCTTCCGTAGCCTGCAAGAGGGCCAAACCGTGCAGTTCGACGTGACCAAGGGCCCCAAAGGCTGGCAAGCGGAGAACGTTACCGCTGTCTAGGTAGCGACCGGATCGTCTGAAAACGATCTCTTAAGCGACAACGGTGCCCGAGATTCGAGAGAATCCCGGGCATTTTCGCGTCTGCAAGTAAACCAAGAAGTGTGGAGCGGCCACTCCTGTCCGCTGCTCTTGATTTTGATCTATTGAATCACCCATGTCCGGGTGCGCCGCTTCTCGCGTTTTTCGAGAACTGGCTCGCCAGCGATATTTAAGTGACTCGCCTCCCAAAACCCCACCGCCGCGCCCGCTCTGCCCTTTTGGGGGTTGTTCTGCGGCGCGGCTCGTGCTAGAAACGCCTATACAGGAGTGACGGAAGCGTCCCCCATGACCGTCCGCAAGAAGGCGACAAAAACAAAGAAAGCGTCCCGCAATCCCGAAATCGTTATTCCCGACAAGCTCTATTTCCGCATCGGCGAGGTGGCTAGCCTCTGCCGCCTTCCCGCTTACGTCCTCCGCTTCTGGGAGACCGAATTCCCCCAACTCAAGCCGGTGAAAAGCAGCACCGGCCAGCGCATGTATCGCAAACGCGACGTCGAGTCCGTCGTCCGCATAAAGAAGCTTCTCTACGAAGACGGCTTCACCATCGCTGGCGCGCGCGTGCAATTACGCGACGAAATAAAATCGGAACGCAGTCAGACCGCGCTCCCGTTCCCCGTGAATCCCACTCCGAACGTGGCGCTCGTGCGCCACGAACTCCAGCAGATTCTCCACATCCTCTCCGTGCGACACTAGCGGCTGCGGAAGAACTCGATTCTGCCTTTGCCTTCGGGGTTTGTCTTTGCCTTTGGGTGGCGCAGCGCTTCAGCGCTGCGATAGCAGCTTCATTTTGACTGCGCCTTTAAGGCGCTGAGGTTTCCTTCCCGACGGGCGAACGACTTTCCCGGAGCTTGCCTAACCTGCCCGTCGCGGGCTCGTCCGGGGCCGGACAGCAGTCCGCACCAAAAAAATTGTCATCCCTCTCGAAGCAAGGGATCTGCAGTTCACCGCAACCTGCAACCCCGCCCCTTCGCGAGGGATGACAAAATCTCGCGATCGAATTACCTACGCCGTTTCGCGCTCCGCCTCCACCAGCGGCGCGTTGACCAAGTGTTCGCTGGTAAACCAGACCTGCAATTCATTAGTCCGCAGCACATTGCTTACCACCACGTCGTTGGTGCCGGCGTCGCCCAGTTTGTCGGCGCGCTCGGCCAGTTCGCGGCAATGCTCGATGATGATCTCGTGCGCGTCCAGCAGCCGCGACAGCTGCACCGGAACCTCCTCGCGCCCCTTCGGCGGCCGAGGAATCTTCGTTGTCTCCGCCACATCCGCCGCCATAGCAATGCTGATTCCGCCGAGCAACTGGATGCGCTCCGCGATCGTGTCGACCAGCTCGCTCTGTTCTTCATAATGCTTGTCAAACAAAAGATGAAGTTGATAGAAAGTCGCGCCCGATACCTGCCAGTGCGACTTCTTATAGAGATCCCGCAGCGTCATCGTGTCGGCCAACAGTTGATTGAGTTGCTCGGTCATTTCCAGCCGGACAGGTTCTTCCAACTGCAACGGCTGCATGCTGGTGACAGTTCCAAATGCCTGGAGTTCGCGTGCCGACTGATGAAAGCGCGGTTGCGCCGATGCCTTGTGCGAATTGGTGGAGACAGGTTTCTTATTCATGGAATTCTCCTGAAATTACGAATTTGCGGGCAAGCCAGAAAAGAAGGATGTTTCCGAGAGCCGAGGTAGAACGCTCCGGTCCGGTCTGCCGGTTCACTTCTTGGATGCCACGGCCCACAAATCGGTTCGGCCAGAAACAGATATTCAGCTCCCAAGACTTTCCAGTAGGCCTCAAATCCCCCAGGTCCGACAACCCGAGCCTGCCAACCAGGGCAACAAGAACCTCGAACCTGCACGCGCCAGAAGGAGAAGGCATTGCCCCCACAGTTGGGTTTCTCTGTGTCTCCGTGACTCCGTGGTAAAACAAGCGGATTAGGACACGACCGAATTACAGCTTTCGTTGACTTGCCCCCGCATCCCGCCTACCATACGGCGACCGCATGATTGGCGAAACCATCTCCCACTACCGCATCGTCGAAAAGCTTGGAGGCGGCGGCATGGGCGTTGTCTACAAAGCCGAAGACACCCGCCTCCGCCGCTTCGTCGCCCTCAAATTCCTCCCCGAAGACGTTGCCCGCGATCTCCAGGCCCTGGCCCGTTTTCAGCGCGAAGCCCAGGCCGCTTCCGCCCTCAACCACCCCAACATCTGCACCATCTACGACATCGGCGAGCAGGATGGCCAAGCCTTCATCGCCATGGAATTCCTCGAAGGAATGACGCTGAAGCATCGCATCGCCGGCCGCCCGCTCGAGACCGACGTCTCGCTAGGCCTCGCCATCGAGATCGCTGACGCGCTCGATGCCGCCCACTCCGAGGGCATCGTGCACCGCGACATCAAGCCCGCGAATATCTTCGTAACCAAGCGCGGACACGCCAAAATCCTCGACTTCGGTCTCGCCAAAGTAAACGCGTCCACATCCCGCCCCGCACTAGACGCAACTCAGACCGGCACGATCGAGGCCCACCTCACCAGTCCCGGCATGGCGCTCGGCACCGTCGCCTACATGTCGCCCGAGCAGGTCCGCGCCAAAGAATTAGACGCCCGCTCCGATCTCTTTTCCTGCGGCGCCGTCCTCTACGAGATGGCTACCGGCACGCTGCCCTTCCGCGGCGAAAGCTCCGGAGTCATCCAGCGCGAAATTCTCGATCGCGCGCCCACCGCCGCCGCGCGCATGAATCCCGATCTCCCCGCCGAACTCGAACGCATCATCAACAAGGCCCTCGAAAAAGATCGCGACCTCCGCTATCAACACGCTGCCGACATGCGTGCCGATCTCAAACGCCTCAAGCGTGAAACCGAATCAAGCCGAGGCCCCGCCTGCAGCGCATCCGACGCTATCTCGCAAGCCAGTTCAAGCGCCACGCCCATCGCGCAAAATACACCGTCGCCACTCAGCGGAGTAGCTCCTCCCGCCAGCGGCACCCACCCCGCGCCAAGCCACGGCAGAAGCTCTGCCGTAGTCGCCGCCGCCAAGCAGCATAAATTCGGCTTGGTCGGAGCAGCCCTAGCCGCTCTCGTCGTCCTCGCCGCCGCCGGCTTCGGCGTTTACTCCATGCTCCATCGCGCCGCGCCCACTCCCTTTCAAAATTTCAGCATCTCCCAGGTCACCAACTCCAGCAAAGCCGTAGTCACCGCCATCTCCGCCGACGGCAAATACCTGCTGACTGTGATGGATGACAAGGGCCTCAACAGCCTCTGGCTGCGCAATATCGCCACCGCGAGCGACACGCAAATTGTTTCGCCTTCGGCCAGCATTCCCAACGTCGCCTTCTCGCCCGACGGAAACTACGTCTATTTCCGCAAAGCCGAAAACTCCATCAACAGCGATTTCAGCATCTATCGCACGCCTGTCTTAGGAGGCGCGCCCACCAAGATCGTCGCCGACGTGGATAGCTCCGTCGCCTTCTCGCCCGACGGCTCGCGCATGGCCTACTTCCGCGCCAATGATCCGGAGACCGGCAAAGTCTGGCTGCTCAGCTCAAAGCTAGATGGCAGCGACGAAAAGATCCTTCACGTCGAGCCGCTCACCTACCTTCCACGCTGGGTGGTGTGGTCGCCCGACGGCAAGCAACTCGCGTATCCAAACAACCCGCACGGCGCCTTCGGAGCGCTGAGTCTGTTCGCCGTCGATACCGGACAAATAAAAACTCTCACCTTCGCCGATAAAGACATTGAGGCGCTGCAGTGGTCCACCGCCTGCGACGGCCTGTTTGTCACCTATCGCAAAAAAGGTCCCGACCTCGCCCGCATCCAGATCGGTTTCATCCCATTACCTGGAGGCCAGGCATCCGACGGCTCCGACGGCCAGGTGCAACCCATCTCGCATGACACAAACACCTACTCAACTCTGACCCTCTCCGCCGACGGCAAGACCCTCGCCACCGTCCAGCAAAAAGCGGTGAGCAATTTCTATGTCCTGCCCGCCGCAGGCAGCACCGCTCCCGACGCCGCTCCCCTATCCGTCGACGGAGTAAGAATCGCCAGCTTTAATTGGGCATCCGACGGCGCACTTCTTACCTCCGACCACGCGCGCCTCGTGCGAACCGACATCTCCGGGAAGAATCCCACCGTACTCGCGAGCGATCCCTCCGCCGGAATCTTTGCCTTCGCGCCCTGCGGCACGCAGTCTATCGTCTTCCCCTGGGCCTTCCATGGCGGCACCAACGTGATTGCCGTATGGCGCCTCGATGCGGACGGCTCCCACCCCACGCAATTGACAGAGGGGCCCCGCGACTCGTTCTTCGGCTACCCGCCAGTCTGCTCCGGCAATCAGCCCTGGGTTTATTTTGCTCGAGGTGTCGAGCAACTCTGGCGCGTGCCTCTCGACGGCTCCAGCAAAGCCGAGCCGATTCCCGGCAGCGAACTTCCGAAAGCCTTCCAGACGGGCCGCGGCATGGGCCTTTCGCCAGACGCAAAGACCCTGGCCTATCTCATCAAATATCTAAACCAGCAAACGGAAGCGGGCACCATCAAAATTGCCTTGCTCGATCTCGGGACCCTGAAGAATCCCCGTCTGCTGGACGCCAACGATCACATCTCCGCCGGCCCCATCTTCACCCCCGACGGCAAATCCGTAGCCTACCCCGTTCGCGAAAATGGAGTCGACAACATCTGGATCCAGCCCCTCGACGGCACCCCCGGCCACCCCATCACCCACTTCACCTCCGAGCAGATCCAGTCCTTCCACTGGTCGCCCGACGGCAAAAACCTAGGCATCCTGCGAGGCCACATCGACTCCGATGTAGTCCTCCTGCAAGAATCCAAACCGTAAGCCCCGCTGCAAGTCAGTCTTCGTCGCGCCGTACTTGTAGCGCCGCCGTCCCGGCGGCTGTCCGGTGGGCGTCTCGCCTGCCGAGCCGGAAGCGAGCCCGCAGCCCACATCTCGCGCGAAGAACCAAATTTCGTTGTCGGCCTTTGGGTGGCGCAGCGGTTCACGCTGCGATTAACTCTCGCCTTTTAACTTTGTTTTGAAAGGGCGCGGCTTCAGCCGCGCCGCAAACTAAGCTTCAGGGCGTCCGACCTTTGCCCGGCGCTTCAGCGCTGGGAAGACGAAACCAAATGACTCAAGTCCCCTAGGGACGGCCGAGCTCTTCCTCCCTCACAACCCCAACTCTCGCACACGCTCTTCATCATTTCCAAGCCAATGCGCAACCTCATGCCAAACCACCCGCTTTACCTCGGCCCGCAAATCTCCTCTCGAACACCGCAGAATCGGTCCACGAAAAACAAATATCAAATCGGGAGCGATCCTCATTTGAGTGTGCGACTGTTCCGTCCTATATATGCCGCTGTAGCATCCCAACATCTCCGTGCCGCGCGGCCAGTTCTTTTTCTTCAAAATGTCTTCAGGAGGCTCCTCCGCCACCTGAATGCCCGGAAAGTCCGGCAGATCCCTGATCTCTTGCGGCAACGTGCCGTAAGCCCACTCCACGATCTCATCAAAGCTCTGCGAATTCGCGGCCTCAGCCATGAAACCAAATTTACCACCACAAGATTCGCTTCCAGCCTCGATAGCCGCCACGTTGAGACCGAAGCCAGAGCGATCGTCATTTCGCAGCGGCCGAAGATACCCGGCCCCGAAATGCCTGATCGGATAGCGCGAGTAAAGCGGTGGTCATCCGAGAAGCCGCCCAAGCCGGATACGAACTGCGCGACTCGCAAGATTTTGTGAAAGCCGACGGCATGGATTATTTTCTGATCTTCACTCCGAAGAAGGATTAGTGGCAGGCCTCATTCTGGTTCGGACTCCGCAAAGGATTCCGGTTCTGAGCGCTATCGCCTGTTAACAGCAAGTTGCGCGTTCTGACTCATGGCGTGACGCGCAGAAAAACCGCTTCTGAAGGCGGGTCGATACTGATATTCCCAATAAAATCACTGGCTGACTTGGAACGGGGCATTGCTAGTGAGTGTGCCGTTCGGCGTAGTCACGACCACCGTTCCGGTTGTTGCGCCGGTCGGGACCTTAGTCGTGATATCCATCTTCGACGCCTTGAAGGTGGCCGGGGTGCCGTTGAAGGTAACACTGGTGGCTCCCTTCAGATTATTTCCCAGAATAACGACCGTCGCTCCTACTTTGCCAGACATGGGGTTTGTTTGGACGAACGGGCCAAGCCCGACCGATAGGCTGAAGACCGTGCCGCAGCCAGGCGGACAGTCGCTGGACCCGCCTTGGTTGGTTGTTCCGTACAATCCACCGTCGGTTCCTTGCGCCAGTCCGCCGGTCGGGCTTCCGCCGTCAGGGCAGCGCATTTGAGGGCAGAAGCTGTAGAGGGTGGTCAGCGTGCCCCCGGCGGTAATCTCGAAGATGGTGCCCTCGTAGTGGGCACCGCCCTTTCTGTTGTGCCGTAAAAGTTGCCGTTGGTGGCCCCAATCAACCCAGCTTCCGGCGAACTGCCGTCAGCGCAGCCCGCTTGAGAGCAGAAGCTGTAAAGTGTGGTCAGCGTGCCCCCAGCGGAAATCTCGAAGACCGTCCCATTGCCATTCACTCCTCCCGTCGATGTGGTCCCGTAAAAATTCCCGTTTGTCGCTTGCACCAGGCCTGCCGACGGGAAGCTACCGTCAGGACAGCCAGTTTGAGCGCAAAAGCTGTAAAGAGTCGTCAGCTTCCCTGCCGCGGTGATTTCGAAAACCGTGCCACAACCGGCGACATCGCTGCAGCTCCCGCCCTTTGCCCCGCCGTACCGCGTTGTCCCGTAAAAGTTGCCGTTGGCGTCTTGAACCAGTCCTGCTTCAGGCCCAGCTCCGTCAGCACCGCCGAAGGCGTATACCGTGCTCAGCTTCCCTGCCGGAGTCATTGCGAAGACCGTGCCATCACCGTTCGCTCCTCCAGACAACGTCGTCCCGTAAAAGTTTCCGTTGGTAGCTTGAACTAGCACCGCAGCCGGGAAACCGCCGTCGGCGCCGTTAAAGCTGTGCAGCGTGGTCAGCTTGCCTGCCGCGGTGATTGCGAAGACTGTGCCATCGCCGTTCGTTCCTCCGGATGATGTCGTCCCGTAGAATTTTTTATTGCTTGCTAGAACCAGCCCTGCAAACGGGGAGCTGCCGTCAGCGATCCCGAAGGTGTGCAGCGTAGTCACCTTCCCCGCAGGGGTAATTTTAAAGACCGTGCCGCCGTTGCTTGTCCCGCCATACTCTGTTGTTCCATAGAAGTTCCCGTCGACTCCCTGAACGAGCGACACAAAGACAGGCCCATCGCCGTCGGAGCCATCGAAACTCGCCAGCGTAGTGAAGGTCTGTGCATGTGATGCAATCGCTGACGCGGTACAAAGCGCAAAGATACAGCAGATCATTTTCGATAACATTTCTTCACGTCGCCTGCCTTCCAGTTAGTGAAACGGATTTTGGTTATAGAAAAAAGAGGAGATAGGGAGCCTCTCGTGGTCGGATGATGCTGTTCTCTATCCAATTTGTCAATATGAAGAGCTTTGCACTTGGTTTGTTGTTGATAAATCGCGATAGCACTCATTGACGGGCGAAGCGGGAGCCCGCGGGCGAAATCCTGAGCGAAGCCGAAGGATCTAGAGCGGAGATTGGTCGGGACGGCGAGATTTGAACTCGCGACCCCTTGCACCCCAAGCAAGTGCGCTACCAGGCTGCGCTACGTCCCGCCATTTACGTGATTCCTGCCAAATCTGCGCACCTGCTTGGAGGATTCATGCAACCACGTTTTGAGCAGTTCATTAGCGAACGTCAATATTTGCACAACGTTTCCCCCGCGACAATCGAATGGTACAGGCACTCGCTGCAATGGCTGCCCACGGAGGCACCGTCTGCCAATGAACTAAAAAACGCCGTGCTCAAGATGAGGGAGAAAGGCCGGAAGGCAACCGGATGCAACGCAGTAATTAGAGCCGTCAATTCTTATCTGCATTGGAGCAGTGGAGTTGAGCGCAAATGCGGCGCGGGATGTAACCACTTGCGAATTTCTCAGTTGAAAGAACCTCAACTTGTGCTGCCCACATTCACGCCGCAACAAATCCGCTTGCTTATCGCCTGGAAGCCGAGACAACCCTGTCAACGGCGGCTCCATCTGCTCATGCTCATCCTGCTCGACACGGGATGCCGCATCACCGAGGCGCTCACGTTGCGAGTCAGTGAAATTGACGTTGCCAATTTGCTGGTCACGCTGGATGGCAAAGGACGCAAGCAGCGCATTGTTCCGTTTTCATTTGAACTGCGAAAATCTATTTTCCGCTACATCACGGATTACAACCGCAAACCCGATTTGCTGTTGATGGCGAGTCGGAACGAAACGCTGTTGGGCAGGCGCGTGATGCTGCGAGATGTGAAACGCCTGTGCAAGCGGCTTGGATTTCAACCGCCAGCAAGAACGTTGCACGCATTCCGGCATACCTTCGCTGTGAACTATCTGCGCAAGGGCGGCTCCGTGTTTCATTTGCAAAAGGTGCTCGGACATTCAACCCTGGAGATGACGCGCCGATACGCCAACCTTGTGACGGCGGACCTAAGCGCGGTCCATCAACGTATTAGCTTGCTGGCGGCGTAGGTTCTCGGCCTGTAACCATGTAGCCGGGTGTCCCTACACACATAAGCTAACCACTTTATATATATGTATGTTACTGATTCTATTAGGTTGGTCATGTTGATGTGTGGGGAGGCACGTGGCTACACGGCAGCAATGGTGCACAGGCCACGGGAGCGATGAGCGTGAATACCTCAAAAATCTTGAGCACATGTTTCCTATAGCCCTCAGCCGATGATTGTTGGACACACACGATCAATTCTCAATTTGAGACAACCAAAGTACTGATAACAAAGAGGTTACGAAAAGGCCAACCCCATGCAAGTGCTTGAAACAGGGGCGTTAAAAAGCGAAAAGCACTTAGGAGACATATGGCGAGAATGTCAAAGAGGCTAAAGCCTGCAAAATGAAGCTCTCCGCAAGCTCAGGACGAAAACACCCATCCCACCCCATGCGCTGTCAAGGGCGAGAAAGCCTCTACTTTGGAATAATCGTTATTTAGCTATTGACAATGTTCCGGGAATACGCTAATCTCAAAACATTGAAACCGGGGAGGGTGCTCAATGACGGGGACGGAAATACAAAAATCGGGAGTGAATCGAATGGTGGACACCTGGACAGAAGCGGCTAAGGTCCGACGATCTTTCAAGGCCGGGCCACGGCTGCGCAAGCAGCGGGTGCTCAGCACTACGGCTGCCATCTTTCAGGCGTGCATTTTGCTGGACGAGCTACGCAATGCGATGGGGGCAGTAGGGCTGCCCAAGGACGATGTGGGAGCCGCTATCGCCGTAGTCACTCCCGAAACGCCGGACAAAGAGGACCAAGTTTTCGTCCTCCCGGTCCCGCAACCTCAGAAATTGCCCAATCTGTTCGCAGAGATGGCAAAGATAGAGCGCCCGGAAAATGTGCTCTCGCTCGGCATCTTGGTATGGCAGCGCGACCGTGACCCTAAGGCGAAAGATAAGGCCGTTGTATGGGCGCAACCGTTTCTGCTTGGCCCGAGGGCGGAGGCCGCACTGAGGAAAGCGCGGGAAATATTTGCGGACTGCAAGGGCGGTAAGAGCACGTTTAACTAAGCGGTAAAGACGAAGGCCTCAGAGGGTGCAACCTCCGAGGCCGGGTAGCCAAAATTGGACGCCGCTAAGCCGCCGCAGTTTTGTGCCTTTTTTATTGTACAGAGGGGGAACGTATGAATGCAGAACAAAAATTAGCGCGGGACTCGGAGCTTGCAGTCGGATTGCTGCTCGGGCCGGATGGCAGGGATTACATGGTCAACCTGGAAGACCCGCCGCCCTCGTGGGCGTTGCCGATGGACCTCCGATACATCGGCGTGATGGGGATTAGGGGCGGCGTGGTGGATTGGGCACCCGTGGACTCTGACCCTGAGACTTTGCGCGCGGTGCTCTCTGCCGTTCCAGCCTTCGTGAAATATGCCGGGGAGAAACTAGCACCGAAGGGCGATTCCGTTTCATGGATCACGCGGTTAGCGGGCCTGCCCGATGAGCGAGGGTAATTAGTTTCGGGCCGGAGTATCGGCCTAACGATTTCTAAATACGGCTTGTCTGGATAAAACGGTCCAGACCGACAGCACAAGCTCCCGCTATACGCGGTTAGTGAGGTGCAATTCGCTGTAGGAAGGTTTTTTATTATGCCAAATCTTTTGGAACTACGAAGGCAACTGACGCATATCACGGGTGCCGCTGACGACCTCGTGACTCATGCCCAAAACGAGCACCGCGCAATGACCGCTAGTGAAAACCAGCGGTATACCACGATGATAGCCGATACGGCTCCGCAACTCCAAGCAATGATTGCGGGCATCGAAAAAAACAACACGATGCACAAGGCGTTCCCTTCGCTCGCTAAATCCGGCGTTCTCTTGACCGACGCAAGAGCGGGTGCAAACCCGTTCAAGGCGGACGTAAAGCAGCTCTCCCCTGAATATCTTGGAGCATTCACAAAAATGCTCGTGACCGGCGGACGTGAGATGAGCGCGGTCCTGTACGAGGGAGTCAGCGGGGACGGAGGCTACGCAGTTCCGATCACGGTTGACGATCAGATTGTACCGTTGGCACCTTCGGAGATGAGCATTCGCCAGTTGGCGACGGTTATCCCAACCTCGAATGACATTAAATTCCCGACCAAGACCACGTTTGGTACGGCGGCAGCGAAGGCCGAAACATCGGCATTCGGCGGGACTCAGCCGGTAATCGGACAGTTTACTTTGTCCGCGTACATGGCGGGCACCCAGCAGGAAATCTCTTGGGAACTGGCACAGGATGTCCCGGCGTTCCAGGCCTTTTGCGTGGACGATATGTTGCTTGACCAACAGATGTATGAGGAGAATCTCTACGTCAACGGCACGGGCAGCGGACAGGCACAGGGATTGCTCGGAAACGTGGGCGCGGGCGTGACGGAAGAGCCGGACTCTAACGGCAACCTCGTCTCGATCAATGGCACCCTGGACTTGATCGGCACTTTGAATGCCGCGTACTTCACCAACGCATCGTGGTTGATGAGCAGGCTTACCTCCATCGCGATTCGCAAAAGTCAGGTTGAGACTAACCTCTTTAACCCGGTTTGGCAGCGCTTTGGGACGCAGGATTTCTTGCACGGTTTCCCGGTTAGCTACTCGGCTGCAATGCCAACGGCTGCTCGCGGAAATACTCCGATTCTCTTCGGTGATTTCAAGCGCGGTTACATCATCGGAGACCGTGGCGGCAGCGGCATCAACGTTAAGGTGCTCGATCAGCCCTTGGCGACACAAGGCTTGATCGTTTTGCTTGCGTATCGCCGTACTGATGGGCGCGTGCGTAGGTCGGAAGCGATTCAAAGCTACACCATTGCTGCAAGCTAGATTTTACAGACCCGGCTGACGGGTTCCTCACAACTGTGAGGGTGAGGTCAGAGCGGTCTCCAGCGTACCGACATTTGAAAAGCGCTGGAGGTAGATTCACGGGCTGCCTTGCTGCTGGGGAGATGGCAGGAGCGGGGCAGCCTTTTTCTTTTCTTAATCGAACCGGGGAGGTTCAATGACGTTGAATTTTATGTTGAATGACGAACTGCATACCGAGTTAGTAGCCGCCGCAACCGCCTGTGAGATTACGGCGCGCGACTTTATAGGGCAGTGTGTGGAGAGCGTACTAGCCTCGCGGAGACTGCCTCACGTCCGCATTGGCAGTCACGGCGCGTTTACCAGCGGGATGCGCTTGCAGAACTTAGACGAACCGCTGGAATTGGTAGAGCACACAATTTTGTTATGAGAGAGATTCCCTTAACCCGTGGCTACGTTGCTTTTGTTGATGGCGCGGATTACGCGCGCGTGATGGCGGCGGGACCGTGGCAGGCCGTCATTAAGAAGAGCACCGGAATGGTTTATGCGCTGCGCACCGTGCCCAAGCCGGACGGACGGCCAACTACTCAAAGGCTCCACAGATTCATTCTCGGCATCACTGACCCAAAGGTCCAAGTGGACCATCGCAACCGATACGGCCTTGATTGTCAACGCGGCAATCTCAGAATTGCCACTCAGGCACAGAACAGTGCAAACCGGAACAAGCAGCGCGGCACGTCAAGTAAGTATAAGGGCGTCCATTGGAACAAGAGACAACAGCAGTGGACCGCCTACCTCTACGTCAATCGCAAGAAAATTTATCTCGGCGTCTTCGGGGATGAGATATCCGCCGCGCGTGCGTATGACGCATTTGCGCGTAAGTATTTCGGTGAGTTTGCAAAATTCAATCTTGGTCAAAAGAAAAAGGGGTAATTAAATGAGCGCTCCAGTTTGGTGCCTTAGTGTCGATCTTCAAACGAAAACGGCCAGTTTCATTTCAGGCATGGGCGATGCCGCGAAGGCCGCGCGCGGCTCATTTGGCGAGATAAGAGACGGTGCTAAGGACATGGCCGGAGGCGTAGGCGAAGCGGGCGGCAAGGTTAATTACAGCATGATGGAGGCGAGGCATGGTGTTGTCATGCTTGGCGAGGAATTCGGCGTCCACTTGCCACGCGGTATCACAACCTTTATCTCTTCACTCGGCCCGGTAGGCGCGGCAATGGAAGCGGCTTTCCCGTTCCTAGCCGTCATCCTCGGCGCTACGCTCTTGATTGAGCACCTCACCAAGATCGGTGAAGAGGCAGCGAAGGCAGCCGAGGCCGGTAACAAGCTGGGGGATGACATGACCCTCGGCCTCGATAAAGCCAAGGAAGAAGCTATCGATCTAGCCATTGAAGTGCGCAAGTCGGTGGGTGACCCCGCGTGGGATTTGTTAGGCGAAAAACTCAAACTCAAAGACGCGGACGCGGGCATCGAAAATCTACATAGGATGGAGAAAGAGCTAGACGATCTAGTCAAGGCGCATGGCCCAAGTGGCAATTGGAATCCGTTCAACTGGCTAGATGGCAGCGATGACATTCAGAAAAAAATCAAGTCTCTCAAAGCCGAGATGCAAGGCATGAGCCAGAGCGAGCAAGGCGGTGCGCTAAGTACCGAGCTGGCCCGCCAGCAGGAATCGCTGGAATACATGCGCAAGGGTGGAGAAGCGTCTAAGACACAACTCGACAACGAAATTGCGTATGTCGGTTGGCTGGAAAAGGAAGCGGAGAAAATCCAGACGCAGGCGGACAACGCCGTGGGCGCGGACCAAGGCAAGCAAAGTAAAGACCGCGCGGACAAAGCAGCCAAGGTGGCCGCCGAAACTGCGCGCGTGGCAAACGAGTTGCAATCACGCAATGAGATGGTACAGGCGTTCGCAGACAAGGCGCTCAAGATGGAACAGGAATATGAAAAGAAACGGGCCGAAGTCCGTGAGCAAGGCCGCAAGGTCATGATGGAGATCGGCGCGGTGGAGAACAAGGGCGTAATCGAGGCGTGGAAGGACCGGGAGAAGCTCATTGAGCAGCTCGGTAAAGAGGAAGCAGAGCATGAAAAGAAAATGGCGGGGATGCAACTGCAAGCCGCCAACGAGCAGACCCAAGAGAAGATTAAGCTCAAGCACTCCGAGAGCGCGGCCTTACTAGAGGCCAACATCAAGGCCGAGAACGAAGAATATGCAGCCTTGTTGCGGGCTAACCAAACAGACTTAGCCGCATTGGACAAAGGCGGCAAGGACTATGAGCTTAAAGTCCGGCAGCTTAATGACCGGCAAGTAGAGCTTACCCAAGAGCATGAAAACAAGATTACACAGATAAAGACAACAGCCCAAGAGCAGCGGGACGCCCGCATCCTTGCCGCAGATAAAAAGTTTGATGACGCCTTAGTCGGCGGCATGATGAAAGTCTTACAAGGCCATGAATCAGCCGCTAAGATGCTAACCGGCATTGGACAGCAAATAGCAGCGGGCATGTTGGAGAACGCCGTCAAGTCCATTTTGACTAACGACATGACCAAGGAATCGGACGCCGCCGCCGCCGCCCGCAAGGCGTACTTATCGGGTATGCAGATAGGCGGACCAATAGGCGCTTTTATCGCTCCGGCAATGGCCGCCGTAGCCTTCGCGTCCGTGATGGCGTTTGAGCAAGGCGGCATTGTCCCCGGCGTGGAAAAGGGAGACGTTGTACCGGCCCGGTTAACACCGGGGGAGGGAGTCATTCCTAAGAAGCTCATGGACAATCTCACCAAAGCGGCCAACAGCGGCAGCACAAGCTCCGGTGAGACGCACGTCCACCACAGTCCCACTTACCATCTACACATGATTGATGGGACCGGCGTGGACAAGCTGCTTGAGAAACACGGGGACAAATTTGTAAACCACGCGGCGAACGAATTCCGCAAAAGGAATATGTGATCAGGGTTTTAATCCCTCTGTGCCATACCGCACTAGATCACTTAAGGCATTCTGGTAAGTGGAGGTTAATTTCTAATGACCGACGCAATTGAAATTTTGTTGGAAGGGCGGCCACATCCTACCGCACAAAAATTGTTGGCGTTTCACCGCGCCAATAAAACATTCTTTCTCGAATTTGCCGCTGAGTTCTTTTGGCTGAAAAAGCGCGGCAGACCCGGCGCGGCAAAAGCACTGCTCATGTTTTTTCGCGGTGCTAAGCGGTGGACCGGCGTTGATGAGTTTATGATAAATGACCACATCTTTCCCCTGCTTTCCCGCATCTGCATCTTGCTCTACCCGACGCTCAACAATGCGACGTTGGAAATTCGCCAGTGCGCGGCGGACGATATTCTCGGAACTGATGTTGTGCCGAGGGGCGGGAAAAAGAAAGGCATGGTGCTCCGCGCAAGAGAAGCAACGCGCCTGGAGCTTGCCAAACTGCCGCCCGCGCCCACCCCGCCGGTGCTCATAAAACGCAGTACGCGGCACAGAACGGTGACCGCCGGTGAATCTGCTTGGGTGCTCCCCTACATCAAGGACTTAGTTGCACGGTCTCCACATCCACGCAATCGCGTTCTTAAATCGCTCTTGCGCCATGCGAGAACGCAACCCGAGGTGCTCGCCTTGGCGGAAAGGAAACTGCCAAAACGACCTAGCCGCCTCTCGGCCATTGATTGCTTGACGTACGGCGCACAGACGGCCAAGCGCACCGGACACGAAAAACGGTTTACGTTGCCGAGCAAGATTGAGGGACTATATTGCCGCGCTCTGATTATGCACAATCCACGATTTAACGGTTGGACTGAGTTCAAGGAAGACAGCGCGGGCACGCTCCGCAAGGGACGAGCAAACGCGCTGCTTGGCTGCACACTGGAGCCGGAGCCAATCAACGGGGAGCCGTACCGTCGTCTAATTTGGAAGGTCGCTCAATGAGCTTCCTGGAGATCGCACTACGCAACGCGCGCCGAGGATTCCGCGTCATGCCGATCAAGGGGAAAACTGCTTTCCTCAAGGATTGGCCCACGGTTGCAACGGCGGACGAAACGCACATCCGGGAATGGGCCAAGCAATTCCCCAATCACAATTGCGGAGTGGCGGGCGGTCTGGATTTGGTCATCCTCGATTCTGACCGCGTAAGCCGCTTAAAAGAATTGAGCGGAGAGCGCGCGGCGGAGTGGTTTAACACATACTCAGTAACCAGCGGACGGCCCGACCGCGCCCACTTCTATTACCGCATGACGGATGATGTGCGGGACTTTGGCAATAAGCGATGGTCCGAGGCGGGCATTGACGGCAACGTTTTTGAGGTGAAGGTCCGGGGCGGTCAAGTGACCGCCGAAGGTTCCACGCATCCCGATACAGGCGCGGTTTACACAGTAACTCAGGACGTGCCGCTGCTCACGTTCCCTGCCGGGCTGATGGAGTTAATACGCGATTGCTATGCAAAGACCAACCCAACCGGAAAACGGGAATGGACGCTGCCCGTGCATGACGGGGAAGGCCGAGACGATTTCTTTATTCAGCAAGCCGGTAAGCTACGCAACGCGGGCGCATCCGAGGACATCATCCGAATGCAGCTTGAGGAGTGGAATGCAAACCCGGCCATTATGGCCGACCCGAAAAGCGAGGCCGATTTGGAGCGCATTGCGCGGAGTGCCGCGCGTTATGACGTGCCCGAGCCGGAGCCGCCCAAGCCATTCATCGGCAGCCCGAAGGTTGCCCCGCCCGAGCAGGCGCAACCGCAACGCAACCGCCCCGTTTATCCGATTGAGGTTTGGGACGGAACGGCTGCCGGTGAATTTGGCAAGTTGTGCGCGAATGACAATAACATCCCGAGGAAATTCTACGTAGAATCTTTCCTCTGTTGTCTTGGTGCCGTGGTGGGTGACCGCATTACATGCCCCGTGGACGGTGCGCTGCCACGCTCTTACACAGTGATAATCGCGCCCAAAGGGAAGGGCAAAGGTTCAAGTATTCGGCGGGCCGTGCGTTTCTTCAGTCAAACATGGAATGGCACGCACTCTCCCGCTACGCATGGCCCGCTTTCATCGGTGACGCACGGGCTACTCCAGGGAACACAAGATTTCATTTGGAAGCCGCAAGGAATTGGTGCTCGGAACGCGAGTGCATCTAGCGCGCCCGGCATGATCGGGCTAACTCGGGAGCTGAAAAAAACTCAGGAATCCACACCACAATTAGGATGGGGCGGCACGCTGCCCCGCATTCTCTCCGTCCATGAAGAGTTCAAAACGTTTCTTTCCACGCTGTTTATCGAAGGCGGCACAGGCACCGGCATGGACGGCGTTATCTGCCAATTGTGGGATGACGTTAGCTTTGCCGCGCCCGGCACCGATAAGCGCTTGGCCGTGTACGGAGAGATGCAGTTTTCTCTTTTGGCCGGAGTCACGGAGGAGGATTGGTTTGATTTATTGAGCCGGGGAAACGCTGTAGGCGGCGGGCTAATGTCTCGGTTCAATTTGATTGGCACTGAGGGCGGCTTTCAAAACGTTAGCCGGATGACTCCGCCGGATTTTTCTAACCTGCAAGAAACGTTTCTTCCTCGCGTCCGATTGTTGGCTGATGCCGGGTGCAAGATTCAATCCACCGAGGCGGCAGACCGCGTCATCAGCGAGTGGGCAGACAACTTGCCCGAAGGTTCCGAGCGCATGAACGTTCATGCGTGGCGCAACGCCTTGCGCTTGGCTTGGTTGCGGCGGGAGGATGTCATCTCTGAGAAGACGGCGGCGGATGCGGTGCTGTTGGGCCAGTATCAGCTTGACTCCCACGAATATTACCGCACCAAGAAACTTGATACGCCTAACGCCCGCGTGCAAGACAAGATTTTGCGGGCATTGCAGATGAAAGGGGCACTATCCAAACGGCATTTGCAACAAGCCACGCACGCGCACAGGGACGGGACGGAGTTGTGGAATCGTGCGTTGTCTGGATTGGTCCAAGACGGTCGCGTGGGCAAGCGAGACGATGGCGTGCATTACCTAGCGGCTGAATAAAACACCTTGCGGTGATTGCTCCCTTGCCTTAGTATTCCGGGCTGGTGAGGAATCACCGTAAGTGGTTGAGGGGGAAGAATTGGTCGGGACGGCGAGATTTGAACTCGCGACCCCTTGCACCCCAAGCAAGTGCGCTACCAGGCTGCGCTACGTCCCGATCTAACGCTGCTCTGATGAAGATGAGAAGGCAGCGTGGGGGTTTCGACTTCCAAATTCTACACTAGCCCCAGACTCGCCGACGATGCGCGCTCCCACAAAAGCCTGTCAAGCCCCCATCGCAACCATTTTCCCGCCAACTCCATCAATACAAGACGAAAATAAAACTGCAAACCGTGTCGGGGTAGGGTGGTCGAAATTGATATAATTGAAATATAGAGTATCAATCTAATTAAGTGAAATATGCCGGAACAAACTCACCGCATTCTGAAACCTTGAAACTCTGAAACCTTGAAACTTTGCACTCCCTAAGTCCTTATTCCGCAATATTTTACATATAAACCCTTTAGCCCCAAAGATCTAGCGGGAATTTTCTCCTAAAACCATGATTCTAAAGGGCCCGGGTATAAAAAAAATTCTAGCCGCCATAGCGTATTAACCAAACAGTAACTACGCCAGAATCACGCTGATCCACTACCTCTGTCACAAATGATCCGTCACAAATAAAGAGTGACGACCATCACCACCGCCCCACCGCCCGCCGCGCGAACATGGATCGCAGCATTCCACCCAAGGTGATGATTGGCGATCCTCGTCGTTGGCGGAGCAGGCTACATCGGCAGTCACACCGCCCGCGCCCTGCGCCACGCCGGATACGATGTCATTCTCTACGACAACCTCTCCACCGGCTCTCGCCGCTTAGCGCAAGGCTTCGAACTGATCGAAGCCGATATCGCCGACGCCGCCACCCTCCGCCCAGCGCTCGCCCGCGCAGATGCGCTCATGCACTTCGCCGCCCACGCCTACGTTGGCGAGTCGGTAGAGAACCCGCGAAAATATTTTCGCAACAACGTGACCGCCGCCCTAACCCTGCTCAACTCCGCACTGGAAGCCGGTATCCGCCGCATCGTCTTCTCCTCCAGTTGCGCCGTCTACGGCGTCCCCCGGCAGATTCCGATTACCGAAGAGACAAACCGCGAGCCGGTCAATCCCTATGGTGCCTCCAAACTTTTTTTCGAAAATGCCCTCGAAGCCTACAGCCGCGCCTACGGATTGCGCTCCGTGCGCCTGCGCTACTTCAACGCCGCCGGAGCCGACGAAAGCGGCGAGATCGGAGAACTCCACAACCCCGAAACTCACCTGATCCCGCTAGCACTGGCCGCGACCGCGAGCGGTCGCGAGCTCCAAATCTACGGCTCCGACTATGACACTCAAGATGGTACCTGCGTCCGCGACTACATCCACGTAAACGATCTAGCCGACGCTCACATGCGGGCCCTGCAATACCTGGAAAGCGCCGATCAAAACGCTGTCCAGTCGCTGGCCCTAAATTTGGGAACCGGACGTGGACATTCAGTCCTCGAAATCGTCGAAGCGGCAGAAACCGCCACCGGCCGCCCGGTTCGACGAAGTGTGCGACCGCGCCGTGCCGGCGATCCGCCAATCCTGATAGCCGATCCCGCGAAGGCCCAAAGCGTCTTGGGATGGACCGCAAAGCGCAACCTCCCCGAAATTATTTCAAGCGCGTGGGCGTGGATGCAGAGCGCCTCACGTAGACGGGCCGCGTGACGCGAGTTGGCATCGCTTTCCCAGTTGTCAATGATGCACCACTTCACGTACTCTGCGGCGCATGGGAATTCGAACCTCTCTGACCTCGTTGTGTGTCGCTATCTTACTGCTCGCCACCCCACCGCTTCTCTCGTCCGCGCAGACCTCGCCTCAAGCCTTCACGCTCGATCAGGTTATGAGCTCGCCCTTTCCCACCAACCTCGTGGCCGCCGATCACGCCGGCCGCATCGCCTGGGTGTTCGCCTTCAAGGGCGCGCGTAACGTGTGGGTCGCGGATGCTCCCAACTTCGAGGCGCGCCAAGTCACGCACTACGAGGGAGACGACGGCATGCCCATCGCCGCCCTAAAGCTCACGCCCGACGGCAAGACCTTCGTCTACGCCCGCGGCACCGAGGTCAATGGCGCCGGAGAAACCGCCGACCCTACCAGCAACGTTGAGAAGCGCACGCAGCAAGTCTGGGCGGCGGACGTAGACAGCGGCCAGCCGCGCCTGCTCGGCGACATGGGCTGCGATGAAGAAGGATGCGAAGACATTCAAATCTCGCCGAACGGCCAGTTCGCCGTGTGGTCCGCGAAGAAACAAATCTGGATCGCGCCCATCTCTCCAAAATCCGCATCCGCACAGACCGGCGAAAAAGACAAAGACAAAGATCAGACTAAAGACCAGAATAAAGACCAGACTAAAGACAAAGACGCCGCCGCCAAGGCCAAGCCGCTCTTCTTCGCACGCGGCAACAACCAGCAGCCACAGTGGTCGCCCGACGGAAAGAAGATTGCCTTCGTGAGCGATCGCGGCGATCACAGCTTCGTAGTCATCTACGAATTCGGCAGCAACACGTTGCATTACATTTTGCCCAGCGCCGACCGCGATCTCTTCCCGCGCTGGTCGCCCGATGGCACTCAGATCGCCTTCGTGCGCCTCATCGGCAAAGAGATGAAGCAGCCCATCATCCCGCTGTTGCCGCTGCCCTGGTCAATCTTTATTTATGACGTGGCCAGCGATTCCGGCCGCGAGATTTGGAAGAGCGGTCGCGACCTCGATGATTCGCTGCCCTATCTGACCGAAGGCGGATCGTTCAAATTCGCCGCCAAAAATCGCATCATCTTTTCTTCCGAGCAAGACGGCTGGAACCATATCTACTCCGTTGCGACGACCGGCGGACAGGCAACTCTGTTGACTCCAGGAAAATTCGAAACCGAAGACGTCGCCCTCAGCGCGGACAAGACCTCTGTCATCTATTCGTCGAACCAATACGATCCCGACAAAGATCCGCTCGACATCGACCGCCGCCATCTCTGGCGAGTCAACGTCGAAGGCGGAAAGCCCGAAGCAGTAACCAGCGGTGCGACCATGGAGTGGACTCCGTTAGAAATAGCTGGCAAAGTAGTCTGCCTAGGTTCAACAGCCACCACTCCCGCGATGCCCTACGTGGTCACTTCGCAGGGCCGGGAGATGATCGCAAAAGCCGCGCTGCCCGCCGACTTCCCTTCGTCCCAGCTAGTCACGCCGAAACAGGTAATCTTCAAAGCCGCCGACGGCTGGGAGATTCACGGCCAGCTGTTTGAGCCAAAGCAAGCCGGCTCGCGCCCCGCGCTCATCTTCATCCACGGCGGCTCGATCCGCCAAATGATGCTCGGCTTCCATTACATGGACTACTACCACAACGCCTACGCGATGAATCAATATCTCGCCAGCCGTGGCTACGTGGTCCTCTCAGTCAATTACCGTACCGGCATCATGTACGGCCGCCACTTCCGCGAGCCGAAAGATGGAGGCCCGCGCGGTGGCGCCGAATACAAAGATATCGTTGCCGCAGGAAAGTATCTTCAGACGTTGCAAAATGTCGATGCCAAGAGAATCGGCCTCTGGGGCGGTTCCTACGGAGGCTACCTGACCGCGATGGGCCTCGCTCACGACTCCGATCTGTTCGCCGCCGGAGTCGATCTGCACGGCGTCCACGACTGGTCTGACCTGAGAGAAGAAATCCCCGCCGCTGCGCCCGATCGCGACGCCTTCCTCAAACTCGCGTTTCAATCCTCGCCGAACTCAGCCATTGCAACCTGGAAGTCGCCCGTGCTGCTAATTCAAGGCGACGACGATCGCAACGTCCCCTTCTCACAAACCGTCGACCTATTGCAGCGCCTCCGCGAACAGAAAGTCCACGTAGAAGAGTTAGTCTTCCCCGACGAGATTCACGGCTTCCTCATGTGGAAGATTTGGATACGCGCGTATGGCGCGACGGACGAGTTCTTCGGGCGGGAGATGAGGTAATCAAACAGCCTAAGCTAATTGCAGCCGGTGAAGCTTAATCCGATCAGCGCGTACCTGCGCCAGGTCGTAGTGCGCCTGCTGCACCAACCAGCTGGCGGCGCTACCCCCGAAGACCTTAGACAATCTCACGGCCATCTCGGGAGAAATCCCGCGCTTGCCATTGACCAGCTCCGACAGGGTAGTGCGCGTGACTCCAAGCGCCGCAGCCGCGTCCGTTATCGTCAAGCCCAGCGGCTCGATGCACTGCCGCAGAACAAAACCGCCAGGGTGCGGTGGATTTTTCATCGGCATAGTTTGGTCCCCTTTCAATGGTAATCGACGTAATCCACGTCTGATGCGTCGCCATCAGCAAAATGAAAAGTAACACGCCAATTGGCGCGAACCGTTACTGCCCAATAGCCTTTCAATTCGCCCTTGAGCGAGTGCAGCCTGAATCCTGGCACGCCATGTCCGCAATCACTTCAGCTGCGTCCAGTCGCGCCAGGATGTCGCGAAGTTTAAGCGAATGTTCTTTGGTCACGCCGCGATGATCGTCGTCCTCGTAAAGGCGTCGTAGCCCTTTGTGGCGAATCGACCGGATCACGCTCTACCGTAACGCGTCACGTAACGGGTGTCAAGGTGCTGTACTCGTCCAGTAGATG
>PKXQ01000054.1 GCA_003132405.1 Acidobacteriaceae bacterium
TTTCACGAAGCCGGTGGTTTTCACTCAAGAAGGTCCGTGGCTGCGCTGGCAGGGTTCTCGGGGCCAGTCAAGAAAAAGTTGTTATCGGTCAACCAAAGCGGCGGTAAAACTATCTAGCTCTAGAAGGGTTACACATGTCGCTTGTCCGGCCCATCTGGAAAAGCAGCCGCGGATTGGTTTCGTACCGCGTCCTAGTCGTGTGCATTGCCGCGCTGAGCCTTTTGTCGGTGCGCATCGCTCCGCCAAGTCTCCCTCACATTTCCACTGGTTTAGCTGTCTACTCGCCGGCGGACCATGATCATAGACTGTGTTTTGATCATGAGGATTCCCCGTGTGCGACTACCCCGAGCACTGCGCTGAATACGCCGCCCCCAGTCGTCTCGCTTCACCCGATTCCCAGTGATGAGCCATCTGTCGCAATCGTGACAGATGGTTGGCACTACAATCGTCCTCCTCCGCTCAGTTAGTCCTTCTCCTCTCTCTTAAGCGTTACATCCGGTTTGCACCTCCAAACTGCTGCAGCGAATGTCATTGCAGCCGACACGAGCCCGCAAGCCTCGACATTTCCTACAGAAATCAAAATCTCGGAGGAATTGCGCCATGTCAGCAGGAGACCACAAAAACTGGAGAGAATTGTGCAGCGCCGCACTGGAAGCAGGAGATCCCGATGAGTTGCTGACCATCGTTCAGGAACTCAAGAAGGTCTTGAAATGCGAAGAGAAGGTTCGTCGTGATTTCAGAGAGGCTGGTAGAGCGAACAAGTCTCCCGGAGAAATCCGATGTTAACAACCAGATCCAGCGCACCCATACGCATGCCCGCGTCCACGAGCCGCCTGAAGGTCTTGTCAGATCGCGGAAGGTTGGGGACGAAGCAGCCTTCGTTGCGACTTGTCCTGGCGGCCGCGCTCGGAGTCGGGGCTGTGTCCTTTTTCGCCACCGAACTCATGCACTACTGGCTGGTGCCGGATCTTGGGCGCAATCACGAAAGATTGTTGGCGGAAGCCTTGTCGGCTCTCATCGTAAGCTGCCTGATCGCGAAGTTAGCCTACCTTACCCGACAGCGACATCTGCTAACCGTCGCAAGGATGCAAGTAATCGCCGAGATGAATCATCACATCCGGAACGCTCTGACACCCATCTCTCTTTCGGCAGACGCAACAGAAAATCAGCAACTTGTCCGGGTGATTTCCGACGGAGTTGACCGCATCGACTGGGCTCTTCGAGAGATACTGCCCCGCGAAATACCGATGCGAGAAGAGCAGCAGGATAGGCTCGGATATTTTCAAACAGGGAGGAGCGAATACCAATGAACAACATAAGAGTTCTTTGCGTTGAGAACCGCCCTGAGTACATGGACGCGCTGAAAGACATGCTCGAAAGAACCGGTTACGAGGTCACGCCGGCGACGACTGGCGGCCAAGCCGTGCACCTCCTAACAACTCTGCACGTGGACGGCGTTCTCCTGGAATACGACCTGCCAGATGCCACCGGCAGCGTGGTACGGGCAGAAATGAAGCATATCAAGCCGGATGTACCAGTCTTGTTGTTCGCAGGCATTGGGAGCCAGACACCGTTCCTGCTTCGTTTTTTTGACTCGTATCTTCGGAACTCGGAACGACAAGAAGCTGATTTCGGGGATCTGGACGCATAAGGGTCGGACTCTGTGCCCGTAGGGGCGCGACCCAGCTTGGTTCTGAAAGCGCAGGAGAGACCACAGAGGCCGGCGCCTCACCCCGTACGGAGTCTTTGTTGCACAACTGGAGGAATCGTGAAGACTATGGAAAAAGCAAAGGTTCAGCAATACAGGTGGAAACTTGAATCCAGCCGACAAGATGCTCTCCTGCTCCTGGGTCGATTGGCAAGCGAAACACGAGCGTTAGAGGCTGACTCTCCACAAGACACTGGCGACCAATCCATCGGCAGCGTCGCAAAGGAATCTCTGTTTCAGCAAACTAGCCAGCGTAGGCGCCTGGTCCGAATGATCGAAGCGGCACTCCGGCGAATTGCTGACGGCACGTACGGCATATGTGTTGCCTGTGCCGGTGATATTCCGCGCAAGAGATTGGAAGCCTTGCCGTGGACCGATTGCTGCCTGCGTTGTCAGGAAATAGCTGAACGGGAGCTCGAATCCGAACCTTCGCCGCAAGCTCCCACTGGACGCATCCCATGGCAACGTGCCGGCTGATTCGTCGACTGGTCTGCCTGCTCAGAGATTCGGATGTGTTCAAAATGGTGCAGACTCCGCTCTCTTGGCAGTACATGATGAAAATGGAGAGCTTTGACCTAGTGGAGACGCAGCTCTGATGACAACTTCTTCGAATACGCCGACCCCTGCCGGACGAGAGCCGCCCTCTTTCGGAATTGGACACTTCCTGTTTGTAGTCGTCTTGGCGGTCATCCTTGTTCTGCTTGGCCAAAGCATGGTGCATCATCGCTTCTTTCAAGGCGGCCGCGAACACCGGAACGGCTCCATCGGGCAATAGCAGGCACTGAGAAAAGTCTCGATCGCGGCTCGAACGGGAGGTTACGGGACATGATGTGAAGAGCTCATGCGAACGGAGTCATCTTCGTCAGGTTAGTCAAATGTGCGGCTCTTCCCGCGCGGAATTTCAGGTCACGTGCATGCTCTACGCGACCGTGTGCAATAACGACCGGTTTTCCTGATAGTGCGGTGTCACAGTTCCGGTTGAGAGTTCGATTGATGGTCGGAGAAATAACGGCAAATCGCCGAGGAGATGCGGAAATGAAAGAGAATTCAGTTGTCGCGGTGTATCACAGTCACACGGAGGCGGATCAAGCAGTGAAGGAGCTTCAACGCGGCGGGGTTGACCTGCACAAATTGTCGATCGTTGGGAAAGGCTACCACACAGATGAGCAGGTGGTGGGCTACTACAATACCGGCGACCGGATGAAGTACTGGGGCAAAGTTGGCGCGTTCTGGGGAGGTTTCTGGGGACTTTTGTTCGGCTCTGCTCTTTTCATCATTCCGGGGCTCGGCCCAATCTTAGCCGCGGGACCGGTAGTGGCGTGGATCGTGGCAGGGTTGGAAGGTGCGGTGGAGGTAGGAGCGTTGGGTGCCCTTGGAGCTGGCCTCTTCAGCATAGGAATCCCCAAGGACAGCATCGTGAAGTACGAAACCGCACTCAAGACAGATCAGTTTTTACTGATCGTCCATGGGACGGCTGCGGAGGTAGCACAAGCAAAGGACATCATCCGAACTACGCATCCCGTCCACTTCTCGCAGCACTCAGGGGATGAGGTAGCGGTAGCCGCTTAGGGTTCCTGAAGAATAGCGTGGGCAAGGCCGTCGAGAAAGCCTTGCCCATAGATATGTATTTTCGCCGAATCGTGCTGACGATCCCATATGGATCTAAATCGGAAATTCCGTTTTAAGTCACAAAATGAATGAAGGAGCGCCAACCATGAATTCAGGAACATCGCGTCGTGTCCTAACAGTTGCCGTTGTGGTCATCTCACTTTTCACTTTTGCCGGTATCCTCGGGGCAACAGAACCGACAGCATCAGTCGAGGGCGTTGTCACAAAAATTGATCGCACAGCGAAAACCGTGATGGTCAAGGCTACGGACGGAACTGAAC
>PKXQ01000098.1 GCA_003132405.1 Acidobacteriaceae bacterium
AATCATTCTGAACGAGAACACGAAGTTGCGGGCAGGAGCGGGCGCTCCCGTCCCTCGCATTTCTGTGCTTATCAAAGGCCGCGCACCGATGGAGAACTGTATGCTACCGAACCGAAGATCAATTTCCTTGGCGCTAACTCTTTGCTCGGGCATCGAAAACGTTATCGCTAACGAGTCCAGAATCGAAAGCACGATTTGATTTTCTAGCAGCGCGAGTTGCAACGGTATGAACGTTCCGCTGGTCTTCTCTTTCTGGTTCATGGTCGCTGCGTATGTCATCCACGTGATTGATGAATCCCTGGCTGGGTGGCAGTTTTGTCGAGAAAGTCCGACAACATTGGTGGCCGGAATACTCTTGGAGAAAGTTCTTTTGGTTTAACACAGGCTACTTTGTCATCATGATCGCCAGTGTGGTTGTCTATGACTTCCGCGGCGGAATCTGGCTCGTTCTTCCACTCGCATGGTCTATAGAACGCCTGTGCAATGGTTTCTGGCATCTCTGGTGGACGATCCACTTTCGTGAATACTCGCCGGGTCTGGTGAGCAGCATTCTCATCTGGATGGACACCTATTTCATCGTCCGCTACCGACCAGTCGGGGAAACCATAGCGCCACGAACTTTATGGGGCGCAGTGCTCATTGGATTGCTCGCTGCCGCATTTCTGGCTTTTTACATTCCGCTGATAAAAGGCAGGGCGATGCGAGCCAAGGCGTGAAATGCTTTGGGGACCTGCCACAATCCCTGCAGGACGATACGCCCACGATGGCTTGGGCGGAAGGATTTCTGATTTGTTTGGAGGGTACCATGTCGCCGCGAACAATCTTCCTTAGCAGGCTGATCGGGCTGTATTGCGTTCTCATCGCGCTGTCCATGATGACTCGCAAAGAAGCCACCGTGGAGACGGTGACCGTCCTTCTTCAGAATCCATCGATGACGTTGATCCTCGGCATAATCACGCTGGCGGCTGGGCTGGCGACGGTTCTCGCGCACAATATCTGGTCGGGTAGTGCGCTGGCGGTAGTTGTCACCATCGTCGGTTGGATGGCGCTCATCAAGAGCCTATTCTTCTTGTTCCTTCTTCCAGAGATGGAAGCGGGAGTCTTCCTTTTGCGGATTCACTATCAACAATTCTTCTACCTGGACGCAGCTATTTCGCTCGTCCTCGGTGTCTACCTGACTTATGCAGGATTTAAGGCACGAACACATTAGCCATCTAGATGAAAAGCCGATTCTGAATCTGCGCGAGTTCCACTGGTGCAGAGCAGGCTTCGTCGTCGTTCGCCGTGCTGTTGACCCGCCTGCCCACGGGATAGCATCGCATCAGCCCCGCATCGTAGGGTTTCAGCAGTTCAGACGCCGCAGCCACATCCTTCATCCCCGGATCAAGCCACAGGTCGTAGCTGTCGGGATCAAGAATCACTGGCATTCGGTCGTGGACAGGTGAGGTCACGGCATTTGGGGTCGTGGTCAATATCGAGCAGGTCTCTACCACCTTGCCGCGTGCGTCCTTCCAGCGATCCCAGATTCCTGCGAATGCGAACAACTCCCCTCCGTTGACTTCAAAACAGTAGGGCTGCTTGGCTTTCGCCGTCCGCATCCACTCATAGAAGGCGTCTGCCGGGATCAGGCATCTACGAAATTTCAACGCATCGCGGAATGCAGGCTTCGTGGCTGCCGTTTCCGATCTGGCGTTAATCATTTTGGCGGCAACAGACGGGTCTTTCGCCCATGACGGAATGAGTCCCTACTTCATGAGTGACAATTCCCGGACGGGTTCCTTGGGATTTTGGCGGATGACGGGGATGGGCTGGGTGGGGGCGATGTTGTAGCGAGGACTCCAGTCCTCTTCTCCTGACACGCAGTCGAAGTACTCCCCAACAAGTTGCTTCCGCCGGGAGAGTCTGTAGCGCCCGCACATTTGAGAAATTATGGCGGATCGGAAGGGCGTGCGGTCATTTGGCGAGGGGACCGGGATGTATACCCTCGCCAAGGACAAAGCTCGCTCCCACGCTGCCCACAACGGCGGAGTCTCGCGGCAGGGCAAGACGCTCCCGAATGCGATAGACAGCTTCGATGCCAGTGCAGTGCGCACCGATCAGATTTGCCACTTTGAACTCCTTCATCTTGTCGGCAGTCCAATCCAGTTGCTCATCCGTCGCCGGAAAGAGGTGCAGTCCGCCGATGACTGCCTCAACTGGTTCGTTGGGAAATTCCTGCCGGGCAAACGTGAGTATGTTGATGATTCCCGCGTGCCCGCAGCCAGTAACCACGACCAATCCTTCCGGCGTGTTGAGCACCAGTGACTGATCCTCGGGGATATTGTCCTCGACCAAGCCCGCTGGGGTCTGCACTTTTCCAGTGCTGCTCCAGTTATGTTCTGGATATTTGCGCGGCACCGGACCCGTCAGCCACGCACCCGGGAAGATTTCTGCCGCTTCTTCACGTTCGATGAACCTTCCGCCAGTTGCCTCATACTCTTTCTTCACCGCGATCATCTGGTTGTCTTCACCCTGCGGCGCTGGTCTGCTGTAGAAAATACCGCGTGCGACATACGCCACCGAGAGCGCCGAGGGATTCTTTTTCATCATCTCTTTGCGAAGGGTCATCAATCCGCTGACATGATCCCAGTGGTTGTGCGTAAGAACGACTTCCTTAACGTCGGACAGATCAATATTCAAATCATGCGCGTTTTGCAATACGGTATCGGGATGGGCTCCCGTATCCAGCAGGATGCGATGACCATCCGCCTCGATCAGCGCAGAAAATCCCCACTCTCCCATCCCGGTTGTGCTGCCCACCAACATGGTCGATAGCAAGGTCACCTTGAGCGAGTGAACCTGAGCAGGCGGGCTCTGAACGCTCGCGGCGGAACTGCCCTGAGCCTTGGAAGCAGGCTGCACGAAGATGACAATCGAAAGCGCGATCAGGATTGCAGAAACATATATCCAGCGAAGGTGCGAAGGCTTGTGCATGGGCCGTACCCCTTGAAAAGACGTTCGTGAAAGCAATGGTATCGCAAACTACTCACCACGTCTGGCGGTAGGCAGGTGTGTATAGTGAGGCGATTTCAGTCCATCGCTCGGCAAATAGTCAGCGGCAAAAAACGAAAGCGCCCCAGACTCTGTTCAGAGTCACGGGACGCTCGTTCGAATGTTCGAACAGCCCTCCCCAGAAAGCGTCTGTTCGGTTTTCGTAACCGGAGACTTGCTGCCGGAACCGAGCAGAACAGGAGGCATATACCATCACTGGAGCATGTATCGGGACTTTAGTTGCGAAGACTGCGTAGCGGTCTCATGCGGTCCCATGCGGGCGCTGCGAATTAAACGGTGGCTCACCGTTAGGAGGCGTCAGTGAGTTCGCCTCTGCCGGACAACGAGGGTTGCGGGGTGACGCGTTTGCGGATCTCGGCCCGGTGCGCGGCTTCGCTACACGCGATCCAGACGGTCTTGTCCGAAATCGGCTGATCGAGTCTCCCTTGGAGGTTGCGTGTGGGGAACAGGTAGAGTCTGGGCTTGCGCCAGCGCCAGTACTCGCGCAGAGTTTCCAACAGGGTTGGACTCAGAGGCAAGTCACGATCCTTGCCGCTCTTGCCTTCCACCATGCGGATGATCATCCGCTGGCTATCGATATCGCTGACTTTGAGATGGGCAAGTTCGGAGCGTCGCATGCCGGTAGCGTAGAGCGTCATCAGCAGCGTCCGTCGAAAAAGGGTTCCCGCCGCATCGATCAATCGCGCAACTTCCTCTAGGCTGAGCACCGTCGGCAGCCGGCGCTGGTCCCGAGGGTAGGGCAAGAACTCGCGAAACTGATGGCGCTTGAGCGTCTTGACGAAAAAGAAGCGCAGAGCAGCAACCCGGTTGATCACCGTGCCGGGCGTCAGCTTGCACTCAGTCAGTAAATAGGCTTGATAAGTTCGAAGTTCGTTGGGGCCGAGCCTGTCGGGAGACTTGCCAAAATGCCTGGCAAACTCGGTTACCACCCGCAGGTAATTGCGCGTGGTGATGGCAGAGTAGTTGCGGCGCTGGAGTTCTTCCAGCATCATCTTGCGTAAACGAGTCATAGGAATCTCCTTTCCCTATGACCCACACTATGTCAATCGTTCCTGAACTTTCCTGGTTCACCACGCAGTAGCGTCCGCCGCGCCAGCGG
>PKXQ01000003.1 GCA_003132405.1 Acidobacteriaceae bacterium
CACCGGGGTTTTTCTTTGCCTATGAATTCTCCAATGCGCTTTCTGCGGGCCTGTATTCCTCAATTTGGATATTGACACCCAAAATGTCACCGTCATCACCTGTAACATTCATAATCCATGCCATCAAGACAAATCCTTTATCATCCATCTTCGGAGCAAGATCCTCCGCAAGTTCGCGGGAAACGTAGCCAAGTTGTTCTCCGAGTCGCTTCTTATCTTGACCATAAAGCGTAGACGATCCGCTTCACCTGGATCGCATTGGAGTCCACCGGATTATGTGGTTTACGGACCAGGAACAGAGCATCTCCCGCATGGCAACATCGTCGGATGATGTGTTGACGATCAGCTCCATCGGAGTTGTTCTTCGTTACCCCTCGAATCTTTGTGTGGATCGAGCGGACGTGGGGAAACTTTGAATCATTGGTGACTTCAGAAAATGGATAAGATTTGCCGGGGTACGAGATTACCTGATCCGCTTTCTTGGCTGTGCTGAGGCCCTTCCTCTGCACCGTGATTGCATAACCAATGACAATGGCGGCGAACGCAACGAGGAAGAGCACGACATTGGTGTCCATAAACAGCCGTGCTACTTTATTTTCCTAACTCTGTAGGGTTCTTTCCTGCTTCCTGGTGGTCAAGGTCAGAGTGTTGCGGAATGGATTATCATTTTCATAATGAGTTGGCCTTCAGTTCTCCGCTACTGCCGGGAGCACCCAATCCGTATCGGCCTACTCGTAGTTGCGCTGATACTGATCGTGATCCTGAATGATCGGTGAGAATGGACCTTTACGTGGGGCCTTTCGTCATTCCATCTCCTGAACCGCTCATCAATCTTCTTCATGATTTGCTCAGACCATTGAATCGATGCAGCAATTGGCATGTCAGAGAGGTTGGAGAAACAACTCCATAAGGG
The DNA here is from genome assembly GCA_003132405.1 of Acidobacteriaceae bacterium. Taxonomy (GTDB): domain Bacteria; phylum Acidobacteriota; class Terriglobia; order Terriglobales; family Acidobacteriaceae; genus Acidiflorens. The sequence goes on from PKXQ01000003.1 coordinate 914, forward strand.
CCGTCTGAGCGGCGGCGGCAGTGAACAGGGAATATTGCGGTCATACTTCAAATCGGCTGGGGGCTTTTAGTCGCGACCAGGACTGCCAATATAGTCGCAGTACCGCGAACGTTTCCCGCGATCGTTATGAGCGCTTCAGACACAGGCGGATGTTCCTGATCAAAATCGACCAGTAGTCATCCCCAGACTCGTGAAATCATCGGGACTATGGAAAAAAAGAAAACCAAGAAACAATCAGCCAAGGCGACCCTCGCCGAAGTGGTCAAGGAAATGGCGAAGCCGAGAGTAGCTGCGTCTGCAAAAGAGTAGAATTCCGTTTTGTCGGAACGAAGTTCTAGTCGTGGAGAACAACGTTGAGCAGTGAACTATGAACTTGCAGTCCATCCCCGTCATAGTCAACGAAGCCCATCTCCCTGAACCTGTTCATAAAAAAACTAACCCGCGACCGGGTTGTGCCCACCATCTCTGCGAGGGACTCCTGACTCATCTTGGGGATGACAGTCTCCTGCTTACCTTCCTTGCCGAAATGAGCCAGCAATAACAATATCCGGGCCAGTCTTTTCTCGCTGGAATTGAAAAGCTGATCAACCAAATCCTCTTCGTACCGGATGTTCCGGGCCAGCAAATGCGCCACGAACATATCGGAGAATGCGTGTTCCCGGTGGAGCACTTCATTCATGGATTTCTTGTCAATTTTCATTATGGAGCAATCGGTCATTGCGGTTGCGGAGCACAAGCGGAGAGTTTGCCCTGTGAGGCACCCTTCCCCGAAAAAATCGCCCTCGTTCAGAATGCCGATTGTGGCTTCCTTCCCGATCTCCGACACGATGGTGAGTTTTACCTTTCCTTCTCTTATATAAAAAACAGCATCAGACGAGTCACCCTGGGCAAAGATCGTCTGCTTTTTGGCAAAAGCTTCGATCTTCCTACCGCCATTGATGGTCGAAAGGAATGTCTTAGTATCGAATTTGATGAGTTTCTTGGACGCAGCCACGAGTGGCATGATTGACCCCTCTCAAGAATTCCGAATGCGCAGAAGGCAACTTCCTGTGATATTGCCGGTCTCCTTTTATCTCTTGCGCTTCGAGCGCGTCGATAACTTGGGAGCGTATCGCATCCCGCCGGAGACCGGCATTCTCATCCCATCTGATAGCGCCAACCTAAGGATCTTCCAGTTTCATTTGGAGATAAAATAGGGAGCATGACTGGCTTCCAAATTTACAAACCACGTTTGGTGATTGTCAAAGAAATCAATGGAACCCCTGTCCAAGGTAAGTGTTCGTCATGCAAAGACGTAATATTCAACACCGGTTCAAACGCGTTTGCCCGCGAACACAAACAAAATCTGGCGGACCAGTTTCGGGAGCATTTCAGGAAAGTCCACGAACGTGAGGAGTTCAACTCTTCAGGCACTCATTGACCCGGGTTCTGGATTAAATTGCCAATTGCACTCATTGACCGGGTTCTGAGTGTAAACGCCTGTGGCTGTTGAAAAACTCCTTCCTCCAAAATCGGCGAAAATAAAATCGCGTCAGGAAGCCCTACAATCGATTTTCTCGGGTCGCCGAGACATTTTCTATCCCCCATATTTCGGCTGATTGGGGCGAAAAGGGAGTTTTTCAACAGCCACGTCTGGTTGCAACAATTACCGCTCCCACCTTTCAAGTGATGCAAGAGAAAAACCGCCCAAACATCGAGCGGCTCATCTGTGATTCTGTCGACCGAAATTAATTTCCTTGAGTACTTTCTGTGCTGTGCCCGTCAGCACTGCCACTGACGGTTCGGAACCCCGGTAAACCAACTTCAGGTCCAGAACAACAATTGGACCCCGACTTGCAAAAAAGCGGTCACTTTTGTTTGTCCGTTTCGCTTGGCGGTTGCTTCTTGGGCGGAGGTGGCGGAGTCTTCGGCTTAGCCTGCGGAGTAGTTGGCTTGGCTTCCGCCTTCGGAGCCGGCTTGGGCGCGGCCGGCGGAGTCGCGGGTCTTGCTGATTGCGGGTTCGCCGCCGGTTTTGATGTTTGAGGCGTCGGAGTCTTCGGTTGAGCCTCCGGCGCCGGACGCGGTGCCTGCCTTTGAGCCTGTGGCGTAGCTGGCTTGGCTTCCGCCTTCGGGGCCGGTTGCTGCGAAGCGGGTCTGGTCTGCTGTTGCTGCTGTTGCTGCGTAGCGGGTCTGGTCTGAACCTGTGGTTTAGGCTGGGTCACAGGCGTCGTCTGCGGTTGGGGACGATTCGGTTGCGCAGGCCGTGCGGCGGCAGGCGGGCGAGCAGGAATCACGGGAGCGATCGGTTTGCCTTCGGGGATGGGCTTCGTCGCTGCAAGAACAGCGGGCCGCCCTTGATTGACAGAGGCAAACTGCTGACGGTTCTGTGCTGCTGACTGCCGCTGCTGTAACTGCGTGGTCATCGGAGGAATGCGCTGCTCACGTGTTGCGGCGACTTCCGTCGGCAGAGGCCGGCGAGTGACGCCTCCAGGCCCGTTGTAGCTGGAACGGTTATTCGTAATGTTGACGGTGGTGTTGTTGACGATGACCGTATTCGTTACCGTGCGGTTATACACTTGAACGTTGGTGATGTTCACATTGTTGACGGAACGGTTATAGTTGAAACGATCCCCGTTCCAGTAGCCGCCCTGATAGCCGACTCCGACGTAGCCGAATCCATAGTTAATGCCGCCGTAGTAGCCGATATGTCGGCCCCAAAAGCCGTAGTTATAGCGGTACCTGCCCCCGACAAATCCCCAATATCCTGGCGTCCACAGGAAGCCCACTTGAGGCGGACGCGCCCAAGCGCCGGGCACCCAGTAGTATCCCTGAGGAGCATAGCTCCAATATCCGGGCGTCCACAGATATCCATCGCCGGGACAATCAGGCTGCGAATATTCCGGCAACGGTGGCGGGGGTTGTGTGGCCTCAAGCACCGGCTGGCCGTAGCTCGTATCCTCATCGCCGGCATCGTAATCGTCATTGGAATAGTTCTGCTGCGGCGCCTGGTTTGCTGGCTGATTGTTGGCACCGGTCGCCTCCGCTGGGGCCAGGTTGGCCGCACCTGCTGGATCTTGAGACTGATCGGTCTGCACCGGTTGACTCTGGCTGCTTGTGTCCTGGGTGCCGTTTTTCTGGCATCCTACAACTCCAAACGTCAGTCCGATGGATACGATTGCCAGAACCGCAAGAGAAGATACTTTGTTGATCTTGCTCATAAAGGTTTGTTCTCCGCGAGATCAGGATACAGGATTTTCAGCGCGACTACCTTTTCATGGAACGTCAGAATACCGTTGTTGACGAAACAACCTGTTAACGTCAGTTATCGCCCTTCCCACCTTCCACTGTGATGCGAAAGAAAAGCCGACAGACCCATTTGGGAGAGACAGAGCTCTAGCGGTTCCGGCAGACTAGGTCGATTTCTGGTCTCGGGTGGAGGAAATCCGCGGATACAACATCGGTGCGCGTGGTGCATAGATGTTGAGGGCGGCGTTTTGGATTCGCGAGTCGACGCGCCGCCCTCGCCCGACCTTATTTAGGCATGACGGCTATGTTCGCCGGATTGGTAATGGCGTAGGGCGATCCCGGAGCTTGCTTGGCGCCGGTCGGAGTGATGGTGAACACGAACAGCTTGCCGGCGGACTGGCTTATGGCATAGAGGTGATTCGCATTGTCCCAGAAGAACTGATCGATCTCGTACGTTGTGAGCAGGCCGGTGGCGCGGGTAAGCGGCTCGGCTCCGTTGAAATGGAAGATCTGCAGTCCGGCTGTTCCGCCGACGGCAACAAGCTTGCCGGATGGCGAAAACAAGATGTCATTCACGCTTTTCACGGCGGTCCTGGGCATATTCGAATACGTACTTTTGGTCGTTAGGTTGCCGGAACTATCGGCTGTGTAGGTGGCCATCTGGGGCAATCCGTCGGAGCCGAACGATTGTTGCAGCACCGCCTGCATGGGGATGACGACGTGACTGGAATTATCGGTAGTCGTGAGATTTGGACAGTAGAAGGTGCCCTTTTTGGGAGCGGGCGTGGGGAGACTGGCATTCAAGGGGGTCAGCGTTCCATCCTGGTTGCGCTGAAACGCGAAGATGGACCAATACATGTTGCCATTGCATTGCGCTCCATAGGCGTGGAGATTGCTGGCAAGGAAGCTCAGTGGCACGTAGTACGCAGTCGTTGAATCGGTAACCCCGAGATAAGTCAGATCGCCCGCGGAAGGCTGGATACTAAGGAATTGATAGGCATCACTGGAATCGCACTCGTAGACCCGATCATACAAAGTAGCGCCGGTCCGGTCGAGGAATAGCGCATAAGGGCCGCAGTTATTGCCATATTGCTCAGCGTTAATCGAGGAGACCTGCGTAGGCGCGCCATCTCCGGCTATGGAGTACGTGTAAATGTCGACGTTGTCGTCACCGAATAAATAGGTGCTGTTGGCCGCGAGGTATCCTACGTTGCCGGGGAAAGGAGAACCGGAAACGGGCGTGAGCTGACCGTTGGAAGCGGCGACGAAGGCGTTAATCTCACTCCAGGTGTTGTTGGATATGTAAACGTAGGCGACGAGCTTGGCCGCTGGGTCAGTTTGGTCGGGCACGAACTGAGCAAAAGCCAGTTGCGTGAACAGCGTGGCGAATACACAAATAGCGATTCTGATGGGGCGCATCATACATTTCATTCTCTCTTGAGTTGCGGCGGTTCCGTTTCGATGAATCTGTGAGAATGGGATTGTGCGGCAATCTGCACAAAAGAACTGTTCAATTGTGCACAGGTGAGCCCGGATGGTTGGCGTAACATCGCGTCTCTAACAATGTCGGCGGTGTCAAGCACTCTTAGAGCGTACTGCTCCGTGCACTCCGAAGAGCGCGCCATTTCGCTCTTAGTTGAAGGTCGCGCCATGCCAACCAAGGCTCGCTCGTAATCGGTTTCAGGTCAGGACCATCGGTCCGACCCATGCATCTCTTCGGTCACACCCGCGATCATGATTACTACTTCGAACTCCCTGTGGATCGGAGATGCGACCGCGATCCGCGCGAAGCGAGTCCGCAACCGCGAGCACTTTCGTAATGTGGCGTGCTCAACGGGACGTGCCAAAACCGGACGTGATCCTCGATAGTAATATGTGGCACTTGCTGTAAGGCGGATCAGATGAC
>PKXQ01000070.1 GCA_003132405.1 Acidobacteriaceae bacterium
AGCTTAATCAGAGTCTCCCTAGGCAAGGGTGTGGATGTCAGCTTTCTTTTATCGATGAGTGGAATAAGTTGTTCAACGTTGAAGGGCTTCACAAAAACTTCATCTGCCTGCAGGAGAATTGCGACCATCGCCTGGTGCATGTCCGGATAGTCGCTAACCACTAACGTCAGCGCCTCGGGTTGAAAGTGACGCATAGCGGTTACTACTGAGAAACCATCTCCGGGGTCCGGCATGCACAGATCAGTGATGAGAACATCGAAGTGTTGTGCGGCAATCTGCTCGAGGGCCTCGGTGACGCACATCGCTGATACTACGTCGCACTGCTTGCTTTCCAGCAATTTTCGCGTTGTGAAGATCCCATCTTCGTCGTCATCGACCAAAAGAATCCTAAGACGCGTCATTAGGATTAACCCAATTTTATTCTTTGGAACGCTGAGCTCTCGATATAGCCAGGGTGAGTCGTTAGCACCACCGGAAGCGCTTGTGGCATTTCGGGAAACGCCTTCTTGGGGTACGGGATCCAGTTCGTCCTGCAAGCACATGATCGATCCTCCTACTCAAAGCTACAACCGTCGATATAGTACGGCTGTTCAAGACTGCACACAGAGGCCAATCCAAGGACCACTCACCTCGGGACCCGAGTTGGGTATTAGGCCAATCGCCATTCTTGGCCAAAAATACATGAATGGCTTCTGCGTACAACGCTGCGGCATGGCGGGGGCGGGGCTCGCAGGTGTAACGTGTCACGGAGCTTCAGTGCGTCCTTTTGGGAGGATTACCGATTGGGGAATGCTGATGTGAAGCAATTCATTAGAACGACCTCAGGGAGGTCAAATCTTGCAGGGCGAACTGCGCGGTTCCGGCCGACCGTTTAGACGGAGAAGATTGGCGGACTGGTTGCAGCTGTTTGCTGTGGGTCGTGAGCCCAAGACTGAACCAAAGGAGCAGACGAAAAACCAATAATTAATCTTAACAATGTCGAGATTCGCCGGGGCCACGCATCTCGGAGTTTTCGACAAATATATAATCTGTTTGGAGGCAACCGATGGACGAGAACCAGATGGTTGCGCTGATCGCCACTATTCTTGAGTGTATGGGCAATGCAAAGGAAACCACCCATGCAGTCATCGTCAGCCGTTATCGGGATCACTTGAAGAGTGCGATGGAAAGCCGCGAGTCAGAGCGCCAATTAGCAAAGCAAGATGAGGCGATAAAGAACTACACAACAGAACCTAAAAACTACCCCACGCAAGCTCAGGTGGTTGTCCCCGAGCGGCCCACCGAGGAAATTGGAACCGCGATTAACTCCGCGGTCGGTGAACCTCTCGACCCTACTCCGAAATAGTACGGTCAGCCCGCACCTCCGGCGTTTTTTCCCTGGCCCGACCCAGACGATCAACGGCGCACCTTCGTCCTGTGTCGCCACGACCAAACGGAGCTAAACCAATCCCCCTTAATGTGCGATCCTTTACGTGTACGGAAAGGAATCATCCATGACTAGCCCGAACTTATCAACTCAGCCAGTAGCGGCCGCTGCGCCGTCCTCTTTTCCCGCGCCGCCAGCTTCCGCAACACAAACGCCCCCTGGCGTTACCTTGAGCGCGGTAGATGTGTCGGAAGAAACGCGAGTGGACATTCTGCCACAACAAGGTGAGTCTCTCTCCGAAATCACACGAAGCCTGGCGTTCTGTATCAGGGAGAATAAGGGCGCGTCTCTTCTTTGCCATCGCTCTTGGTTGCTCGATAGGAAAATCAAAAACAATTTCTGAACTATCTCCTTCGAGTTTGAACGCAGCTGACATTAAAATATGGTGTGGTTGAACTACCCACCGGAGTCGCCTCAGATTGAGAAATTGAGTGTTTGTGTAAATAAAGAAGTTGCGGCGGCCTTAGAGACGACATTGCTGGACATTGTTAGGGACCCCGCCATCGCTACCCGCGTCCGCCACACTTATGCGCTTCAGAAGTCCCCAATTGCTCCCTGTAGCAGCAGGTCTCCACGGTCGCCAACTGACCCTCGGGAGCTAACCTAAGCGATGCTCTGTCCACGGTCATAGAGATAGAGATAGCCGTAGTACGACTGCTCAGCGAATGCTTGCGCAATAGGGCCGTGTGCCATATACGCGCCGAGAGTGCGCCGTTTCCGAAGAGCATTCCCTATTGCGACATTGCGTTATTGTCGGGTGTCTGTTTGCCTGCCGGCGCGGAAACGTGCGCGAGGTGCTGATAGTTGAGGATGGCGTTGAACACCAGCGGATACGTCCCGATGGTCTCGCCGCGATAAACCGGGTTGTTGCCGAACAACAGCACGTTTCCCTGGCCGAGGTGCGCGTTCACCACCACGGCATGCTCGGCAATCGATCCACCCTTGTCGAGCAGGCCGTCGAGCAGCAAGGTCTTGGCATCAGAAAAGCGCAGGATGACATCCGGCCGGCTCGGCACCGGAATCACCAGCGGGTTGTTGCGCGTTTGTTCCTCGTCTAACGGCTTCGGCTCCCAGGGCTGCTGCTTCACGAGCGGTTCGGACTCTGTGATTTTTCTTCCCTGCGGCTCGTCGCTGTCCTCGACGTTCCCGCGCCCGGTCGCACGTTTCGCGTAGGGGTCAAGCGGATCCGTTAACGGGTCCATCAACATGCGGCCTCCCGTGCGCCCGAGTATGCTGCTGAGGTTGAAGGCCATGCCGCTGGAGCTGATGACAGGAACGCCGGGCCCGTAACCGAAGGCGACCGGATGGTCGCGGTTGACGAAGACTGTGTTCAGCACTGTGCCGACAACGCGCGCGTCGCCTGCTGGAGCGACGCTCACTCCGGGCGCAAGACCCGTATCGATGGCGAACTGAGCCGTGTCTTCGCAGGTGATAAGGAGGCCGCCTTGCTCAACAAACTCTTTCAGGTGAGCGAGTCCGTCGTAACCCAAGCCGGGGCGGATGTCAGAGGTGCTGTCGATGGCGCCGAGGTTTGGAGTCAGCTCAGATTTCTGCCATGGCATCGGATTATTCCACAGCGGAATGCCGTTAAGCATTTCAAGCGTAGAGGCATGACCAACCGGTGCAAAGATGATGACATCGTATTTTGCGCGCAGCTCCGGTTGTTTGGCCACGGTTTGCGTGTTGATGTAATCAAAAGGCACGCCCGCGGTATCGAAGGCATAGCGCCACCAACCTTCCGTCTGAGTCCCCAGCCAGGTGTGCATGAACGCGATACGCGGAGCGCTGACCGCATGGACTGGCACGGACGGCGCTGCGCCGAGTCGCAATGCGTCAAGAGATAAATCGCGCAGAATTTTGGTCACGTCGTCATCGGCACTGTTCGTGACGAGCAGCGAACCGGCCGCGAAATGTTTGCCGTTAGCATCGAAAGCCTTTTCCGAGACTTGAACGGTCGCACCTTTAAGTTTGTAGACCAGGGGCAAGAGAGAAATCTGGCCGGTGTTCGCCACGGCGAGCACAGGGCCCGAGCCGGAAACCTTGCCCGCGAGCGTCGACGGATCGTCAAGCGGTGTCATCTTCTGCTTGAGAATCATAGGATCGACAACACGTGCAACCTTCAAATTGAAGAGATGAGAGAAAGACCATCCTGTGTCGTCGTAAGGATGCTTTTGCGGGTCGCCTGCAGCCCAGAACTGGCGATCGAGCAGCGCATCGGCGGCGCGGGAGTAAGGCTGGTCCATGCGGATGACAATGCTGCCGGCAGGAAAGGTTTCCTGCTTCGGCTTGTCTCCGCGCTTTTCCGCCGGGACGGCGGAAGTCACCGCCTCGGATAGTTGTTCGATCTCGACATGCTGGCGCTTCAATACTTTGAGTAACTCGACCTGGCGATTCGCATCGGCGGTGTCGGTTGGGATCACATAGGCAGCGGGCCCTTCGAGCGATGGCTTTTCAACGGCGCGCTTGCTCTTGCCATAGTAATTCTCGAGGAAGTGGTGCGTGTTGTGTGAGAAATAAGACAGGGTGGAGAGCAAAGCGCTTTCTTCGTAGTTGTTGTTGTCGCGCTGCGACCAGTTCACCACCGGAAGTGGCGGATTCTGCCGGTACCAGGTGCGCGAGTAGTCTTCCGGCCGAAGGATGCGCTTCTCGGTATCGGCGCCACCGTTGCCGAAAGTTTCATAGAGGCGGCTGATGCCGTTGTGCATGCTGGCCAGAAACATGAGGTAGCCGGGACTCCAGGTATCAAAGTCGCCGTGGGTGAATACTCCGGGCATGCCGAAGCTCTGCATCTGGGCAACATTGTTCCAGCCTAGTTCTGCCCATTCGTCGGCGAGAATCGGATCGACCCACGCGTTGTAGGGTCCATCGCCGACCGTGTTGTCGTAGAGAAAAGGAACCGACTCGTGCAAATCGTGCAACACTTGCGCATGCCAGCCAAGATAAGTGTCGAGAACGTTGCGCGTCAGTGCGAGAGTCATGGCCATGGCGTCGCGATTGTTATCGTGCGCAACATAGTGTCCCCAGTACAGAAGGTGCGGCCAAACCTCGCCGGGATGGACTTTGTGCCATTTGTAGATGTCGACCATGCGGTCGCGGCCATCCACTTCGACCACCGGAGTGATCAGCACAATCATGTGCGAGCGGATGTACTTGATATAAGGCGCATCGTCGACGGCCAGACGATAGGCGAGTTCCATCAGGGCCGTGGGCGCTCCCGTCTCGGGTGAGTGGATGGTGCCGGTAATGTAATAGACGGGCCATGATTGGTCGATGATCTGGCGTGCTTTCGCGTCATCCAGGCCGATCTTTCTCGGGTCGGCAAGCTGGGCAAGACGCGCGTCATTTTCCTTCGCATCGGCGAGGAGCTTGGCGTCAGCGATCGCTGCGGCGATCATCTCTCGTCCTTCCTCGGAGTGGCCGATAGTGAAGACCTTCACCCGCGGACTGCTGGCCTCCAGCAGGCGGAAATACTTGTAAACATCTTCGGCGTAAGGCAGCATGTCGGGCGCTCCAGACACGTCACCAAGTACTTTGGCCGGTGTGGGCACGGTTTTCGACGTCGGGAGGTAATCGACCAGCGGAGAAATAAAGGAGGGATCGGTGGTGTATTTGTGGATCTGATCGGTGTACTGCTGATCGATGGGCTGGCCAGGATCGCGGGCAAAGTTTGCGTTCAATTCCTGGGACAGGGACACCTTGCAGGAGAGCAGTGTGAAAAAGACAGCGATCAAGGTCAGTTTGGAGAAGGTCATTTTGCCTCGTTTCGATTCGCTTTCGGGGTCCAAGTGTCACACAAAAGCGCCTCTCGAGGGAAGAAAGAGTCAATGCGCCGAGAAACTTGCCACGCACTGTGAAGAGATTTACCTCCGCGATCAATCTGTCTCGACATGCATTCACGCATCGCCGAACTCACCCGAGCCTGGTGTGCCCGAATCAGCCAATTTGACTGATACCAGTGATACCATTTTCATCGGAAACGCAGCGAATTAGGGGAACTACAGAAACGGGAACCGAAGATCGGTTTCGCTTGTAACCCTCTTAAACACAGGGGTATTATGCCGGAAGTGTAGTGTTCGTCGGCACTTGTAGGTAACGACGGTGAATAGAATCCCTCCGCCAGAAATCCACGAAAATCGGCGTTTTTCCGTTTTTCCGCGCTTGCAAGGGGGTCTTGATCTATATCTCGCCGGCCGGAAGTGTAGTTGCTTTCGCGGAGGCAATAGCTGCAGCCGAGTGCATTCTGGCGCTATTGCCGCCCTTGTCTACAGACTCCACACAGGTAAAGAACGTGGCCATGTCGCATCCCACTGGGGATGGCGGCAGCCCTTTGGAACCCTTTTCGAAGTAAGACGAGATCATCCACGACCCCAGGTGGCGATAGCTTTCAAACTGCGCTTCATTAAAAAACTGATTCGACGTGGCCTCATGAGGGAAGGTTTGATGGGAGGCGGCATACGCGCGAATGTCAGGTGGCTCGCTGCCGTTCAGCATCGGCTTGATGAACAACAGTTCGCCTTTGCCCTCTCCGTAGTCGACGCAATCGTATTGAATCTCTCCACGAATGCAGTAGATGTTCAGAGGCTCAACTCCTTTTTTCATGGGCAGGCCCTGGGGGAAATCGGGGAAGGTGATCGGGATACCCAGGTCAATTTCGATTTTGCGACTTGCATTGCCCAGATCTTCAAACTGAAATTCGCCGTCCGCATCAGCGTCCACCACGATGATGTGCCGGCAACGGCGCAAGACCATCTCGTAAAGTCCGAGATTTTCGAAGTGTCCGCCGTCCGATAGCTCGATCCACTTGTAGGAGTCATCGGTGTTCCCAATTGCTTCGTTCAGCAAGGGCATCAAAGCCCACTCTGGCCCGTTCCTTCCGAGGAAGCGGCGGGTAGTGCAGCTTTCCGGCCACTTCTGCAGATTCGGCCAAATGGGGTTAGGAAGCCACCAGCCCAGCCGGGCATTGAAGAAGGTCATCAACAGGGTGACCAATGGCGACGAGTGGTAACCCATGTTGGGATTAAACGCGGCTCCGCTGATCGCCATCGCTGTACCCACGGTCACACCTTTACTGCCACCGTAGTCCTCTGTGGAGACGTAGCCTAGCCGCCAGCTTCCGACGCTGACAGGGCTAAAACTGAAGGGTTCAGCCTTGCGCTGCTGCCACGCCATATTACGCGTGGCGACCAGGTTCAATGCCGTGTTGATGATATGCAGCGGCGAGTCTTTGCAGAGCATGTCGACTTCGTGCATGTTGTCACTGCTGTCGAAGTTAGTGAAGGAGTCAGGATCGCGAGCAAAGTTCGAAGCCCCGAGGTACGCGCGAGTGAGCCGCATGCGGTACATTCCATGCAGCGAAAAAGTATTGATATTGACGAACTTGTTGGCGAAGAGTGCCACGAGGCAAGCCGCTGCAAACACGACAAACGCGCCGAGCGAGTGCAATTTGAGCTGGTCGAGAATACCGATCCAGCGTTCCGTCTTCCCCAGATTGCTCGTCACTTCCAGATAATGGAACCACGAATTTTGCAGGTCGCTGGGGCTCAGCAATTTGGCTGTAGCGATCCATCCGTTGGATAAGTCCCTCCGAAGCCAGGTGGTGAGTGTTGCTATCGACAATGCAAGAAACATCAGTGCGATGCCCGAGGCCACCGGGGCGATCATTCCGTGTTTCGCGAGGAACTTCTCGAACGTCGTCAGTTGCTCGGCATTGACGCGCTTGAGGCCGGAGGTGGTGGCCGCGCTCAGCCCTGCGGCGCTGCCGATATAGCCTGCGCCGAGACCAACCGCTCCAAGAATTGAGGCGTGCACGTTGTGGAACCAATCCGCTGATAAAAGAGCGATGCTGTTCAAAGTTAGCCAGATCAAAAGGCACGAAAAAAGCAGCCCTCCGGCACGCGCCCACCATTCCCGTTCTTCCTCCCGTTCGATGTTGGTTAATAACCCCGTCAACAGCGTCGATGACAACATCATCACAACGAGCACGATAGGAACCGCCAGAATCACATACTCGTGCCGGATAACAACAATGCCCCAACGATTGAATTGGATGAATTGCGGCCCCACATACAATGCGCACTCGGCCAGCAACCAGCCTGTGAGCGCGGCGACTAATAAAGGTGCGACGAACGACCAGATCAGCCTGAACCAGACGAGCCGTCCGCTTCCGTCATGTTTGTGAAACGTTGTTGGGGTCGCGCCATCGCTTCGCCAGAGCTGGCGCAGGCGAACCACGGACATCGCCAAAGGCGGAACGGCAGTGTAAATAGACAGCCATCGAGCCAGACGCAGCACCGACAATTGGTCAGTCAATGCGCCATTGATGTATGCCCAGGCGGAAGCTTCACCCAACAACCACGCACTCACCAGAACGGGCAAAGCGAAAAAACCAACTTCAATAAGAATGCTCCCTTCTTTCTCCGGATCAGCACCTCCTGCCTTATACGACATTCGCCACACAGCGGTTACCGAAGCGAAGCCAACGCACACGATGGCCCAACCCATCACTCCATGAAACCAGGTTTCAGAGCCTTGATGGGCGAAGGCCCACCCATAGGACAAGTTGTAGAGGAATTCCGGCAGACAGAACAGCGCCATGACCAAGGGCACAAGGATCAGCCAGTTCAGGATCATGTTGCGCATAACGATCGACAGCAAGGTCAACGTGTCCAGCGTAAAGCCATACCTCGGCGATAAGTAGTTGGTGTACTCGCGTAGATGCCGGATGGGCTGAGGCTCGGGGTCGCCCGAGGTGGGCGCTGCCGCCGCCAAATGGTCGATCACCTGATGGTAGTCACTTCGTTGTGACCAAGCCATGAGCCAACTGCCAATGTAGCCGCCGCCGGAAACAGTAGATAAATAGTCCAGCGTATCGAGCAGCGGCCTTTGCTTCTCCTCGCACGGCGCGCGCCGGCTGAATCGCGCTAAACCTTGGAGGATGCCGAGTGAAAAACTCGCGCTCCGGATGCCGCCGCCGGAAAGGCACACGGCCGTGGCCTGCATAGCGTGCAAAATGGATTTCAGCGGCCAATCGTAAATCTGGCAAATGATCTCGGCGAGTAACATTCGCTCGTACGCTTCGACCAGTCTCTTCTTGAAGTCCTCGCTCGGTTCTCCGCGGGTCTGCCGCTGCGCCTGCAAATGTTCTTTCGCCAATCCGAGGTCGCGATACGCTTGCTCAGATTTCGCGATGTCAGCATCAAGCCTCGCCCATACGCTTCCGAGGTCTTGCGGGGTCAGCTCTAACTTCAGAATGTGTTTCGCGACTGCTGCGGTAAGTTCGCCAGTCCCATGCTTCGATTTCAGAATGCGTTGCGCCGCGCTTTCAGCAAGTTCCTCCGAGCCACGCGCGGATTTCAGAATCTCCGCCAACGACAGGTCGTCGAACTCTGCCGGGATACGCTCCGGCTTCCGAATGACCCGCAGCACCGCATCGGCAAGATCCTTGGGGCGCCGTGCACGGTACTCACCAAAGATGGTGCGGAAAGGAAGAGCATGGGGATACGCTGGATACGTCGTCCAAGTTTTCACACTCAAGGCCGCCCACCTCCCAAGAATTGTCTGCCATGAAATTAGGCCGTTTTATTTGCTCCAAAGGAGTTCCACACTTATCCACCAACGTTAGTTCCGTTTGGAAGACACCTCTCTAACATCAGAACGAGAACCAGGTTTGTTCTCCTTCGCGGAATCGAATATGTCGGTGGGTACTGGAAGGGAAGGCGCGATCGCTTCGCTCTGTGCCCCCAAAATTTTGTTTGAAACGATTCTTGTCCGTTCCGCACTATCCCAATAAGTGGAAGACATCGCGCTCGATGAGGCGATGAAGCCACAGTTTAGGAGCCTGATCTGGAAACTCCAGGTTGGGTTCCAGCAAAGGTGCCGGAGCCGTCGGGGAAGCGGTTCCGGCGCTTAGTTCGCAAGGCTTCTCCAGAGGACGCAGATCGGAGAATGCAGATCGGTTGGTCTGCCTAATTGAAAAGAGTTTCACGCTTCCCTGTGCACGCCATCCGCTCCATCTCGCCAACTGGACGACGCCGCGGCAACCATGCGGCCCTGAAACACCCACCTTCGTCGCAGACGCCCTCCCTCACCATCGCCCCGGAACACGACCACCACCCCCTATCGCCGGTGCTAAACTGTCTGCCACCTACCAATCCTAGGGGCAAACTCTTGCAATTCGACTCCTTTAATGAAGCCTATGTCGAGTGGCTGCGGGCAGGAGATTTTCGCACTCAGGAACATTTTCGCTTGTATTTCACCGCCCTCATCCAGGTGAAATTGCGCTCCCGTCTACGGTCATGGGAAGCCATCGAAGATGTGCGACAGGAAACCTTCGCTCGATTTTACGTGGCCCTGCGCGAGGGGAAGATCGTTCATCCGGAGCGGCTGGGATCGTTTGTTAACTCGATTTGCAACAACGTCTTGCTGGAGCACTATCGCGCCGCCGCGCGCCACGGCGCTCGCAATAATAATGATAACGATAGTGATGACGACCAACCAAAGGAACTTCCTTCTCCGATCCTCGATCCGCTGGCCATGTTCACTGCCCAGGAAATCCAGCAGAAGGTCCGGGAGATTCTCGATCAACTTCCTGAGCGGGACCGGCGGCTGCTGCGCGAGGTTTTTCTCGAAGAGCGAGACAAAGACGAAGTTTGCCGCGATTTCGGTGTAGACCGCGAGTATCTGCGAGTGCTGCTCTATCGCGCGAAGCAATTGTTCAAGGCATTGTATTTAAAAAATAATGATGCGCCGGAGACTACTTCGGCCTGATAGCGGTGCAACGCTTGGTCGCGCCGGCGCACCATTGATTGTATGAGGGGGCATTGATACCTATGGACGACGATGCGGTGGTTCGTCAAAAAATGACGGAACGATATCTGCTGAACGAACTCGATCCTCAGGCACGAGACAAATTCGAAGAGCATTATTTCGACTGCCCGAATTGTGCGGCCGACGTGCACGCGGGTGCTTTGTTCGTGGAACAGAGCAAGGTTGTGTTGCGGGCGGAAGACCACAAGAAGATCCAATTCGAAAGCAAGGCGCCGTCTGTTGAGCGAATGGCGGTGCCGCCAGGGCCTGGATGGTTTGGTTGGCTGCGGCCTGCATTCGCCGTGCCCGTTCTTGCCTTGTTGCTGGCCGTGATTGCTTATCAGAATCGGGCAAACGTTCTCTTGCAGCAGGCAGTCGACAGTCCGCAAGTCCTGGCATCGGCGGTCGTGAACCTCAATGTCAGAGGCGCGGAGCCGATTTCTGTGCCGGCTCGCGGCGGTCAGGCGTTCGGTTTGACACTCAACCTTCCCCCCGGCGGCCGCTTTTCTTCTTACAAATTGGACTTGTATAGTCCGCGGGGAAAACTACAATGGTCGCGCACGGCCCCTGCTTCCGGGGACACGCTGTCACTCTATGTTCCAGCGGGCGTTTCCGGGGGCGATCATGATCCCGGTACGTTAGCAGTACACGGCTTAGCCGCTGGCGGTGGAAGTGAAGATCTAGGCCGATACCCGATCGAGTTGCAAAATCAGAAGTAGAGAAAAGAAGTGACTCAAACGAGTGGAGAGAAACCTATGGCAGCAAATCCGAAATTGCCGATAACGTCCGGGGCAGCGCAGGGGCAATACCACATGTACCGTGCCGAAGCCTACATACTGCGTGGCGAAATCGAACATCCCATCAAACAGCCTATTCAGGAATACGGGCGCGTTGTTCTGGAGCAAACTCGCCGCGAAAGCCTCATCACCCAATCGGTCGGCGAGACCAACATCGAAGGTCTGATTTCGTTCCGGGGGGGCCACACTCGCGTCGCCGGCACCCACCTCCAACAGAAAGTGGATATCTTCGGCCAAGATCACTCCGGCTGGGTCACGCTGTCGACGGCGGCGATCGAAGGATACAACGTGGAAGATATCATCACGGCGGATCGCGTGGTGGCACAGATTTGCACGCAGCATCCGGCGACGAACGGCAACGTTCCTCAGGTGAGCTTCATCGGCACGCGCTTCGACAATTTGCGGGTTGGCGGATACCCGGTCGAATTGGAACTCGATCTGGGAATCTTTGGCCAGAAGCCGGCAAACGATTGCCACTATTTCCAGGATGTCGATTTTCTCGACCGGGTGAAGCGGCGACTGGATGACTTTGTCGACCACGACGATCTGCCCGAAAGCATCGAGAAAAAGTACGGTGCCCAGATCGTCTACATCAACGACCTCAAGAAGCGGGCCAAAGAAGAAGCGGTCGGAGTTATCCCTAACGGTGAGGGCGGATATCCTACGATGACTTTTACAGTCGTGAAGAAGATTAAGCCGATTCCGCTGCCTGGGGTCAGAACTTTCAGCAATCACATTTTCATCGAAAACTTTGGGACCGTGACTTTGGGCGAAGTCGAAGTCGGCGTCAAAAAAGAGCACAGCCCCCTCTTGCTCCGGAAGAGCGCTGATTCTCAGACCGAGGCGAGCGGCAGCAATTACTTCACGCTGGATATGCTCAAAATGCGTCTGGGCTGCCCAGCCAGTGGGACCGCCAACGGCCCTACCGCCAATGCCAATGGGTCCAACGGCCCCGCAATCTGATAGAACTTGTGTTAGTAACTCGTTAATTAGTACGAAATCGTCTTGCGAGAGGAGTTATTCCAAGATAGTATCCCTCGCCAGGCTCAGCTGAGGCTCAGAGGAGACAATTCCCGGATTCGGAGTTCTTCGGGCCTTTCCGATTCAGATCGCCAGCAGTACCATTGGGATTCTTCCGCAGCCGCGCAAAAAGGCAAGGTTGAATGCTCATTGGTCAACAGCGTGGAGCGAATCGCTCCAGGCACATCGTACGGCCATATCGTCGAAGTGCCCGGCTTTGGCAAAGTCTCTCTGGCCAAACCGATAGTGGATCGCGCCTTCCATCTGACGATGATCGAGGCGGATGCAAGATCTTCTGGCGGCGGGACTGTCAATGGCCCAATCGCCATGGCCAACGGGAACAATGGTCCGTCAAACGGCGGTACCGGCGGATAGTCGTCGGCCTGTCTTTCCTGTTCTTGGCCTGCGTGTTGTCATGCAGAAACGAGAATCCGCAGGCCGCTTTCGATCGCATCAACAAGGCTCTTCTGCATGGTGATCTGAAGCAGGCCCGGGACGAAGCCCATCGAGAGGGCCAACGGTTTAGTTCGAGCCCGGCATGGGCTTGGAAATTCCGAACTCTCGAAGCAAGAGCTGCGCTCCATCAGGGGATGTACGAGGATGTCCTAAGACTGCTCAAATCAGCGCCGTTGCCTTCTGGCCAACCGGACTTGGCTGTACCCATATTGACGATTATTGGGGAGGCCAATGCTAAAACGCACGACTTCTCACAAGCAGAGCGCTCGCTTAACGATGCGGCGTCGCTCTGCGATACCTCAGCCTCGCCAAGTTGTGGATACGTTATCCTTGCACGGGGTCTTCTGGCCAGCGAACTGAACCAGTCGCCGTCCGCAGATCGGCTCTTTGGAGAGACCCTCACCTTTGCGCGCTCCCGCAAAGAACCGTTACTAGAAACCTATGCCCTTCTCAACCTCGGGTATGAGTCGCTCGAAGAGGGACGGTTCGATGAAGCGATCGATAGGTCGGATGCCGCGTACCGGATTGCGAGTGCCCTTGGTGCCCGGAGAATCGAACTCATTACCCAGCTCAACGTAGCCTGGGCGTACTACAAGCTCGGCGATTCCGAAAAGGCGTTGGAGTTGGCAGCCAAGTCAGTGCAGCTTGCGGCACAACTGGGGGACGTCCGGGACCAGGAGAACGAACTCACAAACATCGGCTACATTTACATGGACGAGCGCAGGTTTGATCTGGCCGCGCAATCGTTTCAGCAGGCTTTGGGCCTCGCCCGGGGAATTAATGCGAAGGAAGACATCTATAACGCCCTGCGCGTGATGGCGCGGCTCGCGTTGCAGACCGGCGATTTGGCCGATGCGAGCCAGTACGCTCGGCAGGCTCTCGATATTGCACGACAAGACGGGAACCATCTCGATGAACTCTATCCGACGCTTGTGCAGGGGCAGATCGCCGCTCGTCGCGGCAGTACCGGCGAGGCTGAGACGGCGTTTCACCAGGTCGAGACCGACAAGGACTGTCCCGTCTTCCTGAAGTGGGAGGCGGAGCATTCGTTGGCCCGTCTCTATGAAGACGAGCAGCACCGAGACGCGGCCGATCATGAGTATCAAACTGCTCTCGCCGCTTTCGAAGGCGCACGCGACGATGTGCGGCATGAAGATTCGCAGATTTCTTTCCTCACCAACGCCCGCCGCATCTACGACGACTACGTCCAGTTCCTGGTGGTAAGCAAAAAACCCGGCGAAGCCCTGCGCTGGGCCGACTTCAGCCGCGCTCGTACTCTGAGTGAAGGATTGGGATTGCTGCCCAAGGGAGGTTCCGTTGGACCGCCTCCGTTAGATGCCCAGCAAATCGCCCGCCATGCCGGAGGCACCATCCTTTTCTACTGGCTGGGCGAAGAACAGTCTTACCTCTGGGCAATCACGCCACAGAAGGTCGGCCTGTTTCAACTCCCTCCGGCGGCAGAAATCAAGACCAGAGTCGAGCGCTATCGAAAAGCCATTATCGAGCAACGCGAATCCACGTCAACCGCCAGCGACGATGGCGCCGCGCTTTATCGCATCCTGGTCGAGCCTGCGAAAGATCTTCTGCCGAAAAACATTTCTTCGAAGGACGCAGAAAACGGGAAAATCTTCATCGTCCCCGATGGCACCCTCAACAGCTTGAATTTCGAAACGCTGCTGGTCCCTAGCTCCCGAGGCGAAACGAAAGACGAGCCGAAGCAACACTACTGGATCGAGGATGCCACCATCTCGAGCGCCGGCTCGCTCCGAATATTGCAGGCCTCTAACGCTGCAAACCGCAAAGGCGCGGGCAACCTTCTCCTTTTCGGCGATGCCATCGCTCCCAACGATAATTTTCCGCCGTTGCCTAAAGCGGCGATCGAGATGGAGAGCATCCAAAAGCACTTCCCACCTGGCGAACAACAGGTGTTCAGGCGCGATCGCGCGAGTCCGCCCTCGTATCTGGCCAGCAAGCCGGAGCGTTTCTCTTACATTCATTTTGTGGCGCATGGCACAGCTAGCCGTCTCAGTCCGCTCGACTCCGCGATTGTTTTGTCCAGAGCTTTGTCCAAAGATTCCGCTGGAGCGAATGCGGACGAAGACTCCTACAAGCTTTATGCCCGCGACATCATTCGTTACCCGTTGCGCGCTGAACTCGTCACCATTTCGACTTGCCGCAGCGCGGGCGAACGCGCGTACTCTGGAGAAGGATTGGTGGGACTCTCCTGGGCTTTCGTGCGCGCCGGCGCTCACCACGTCATTGGAGCGCTTTGGGACGTAAGCGACAGCTCAACTCCCCAGCTCATGGACGAACTATACAGCGAGTTGAAAAAAGGAGAACCTCCCGACGTGGCTTTACGCAACGCCAAGTTAACCCTGCTTCGGTCGGGCTCTTCCTTCCGCAAACCGTTTTTCTGGGCGCCTTTTCAGCTATACACAGGATCTTGACCATAGGTTGTGAATCGCGGGCGCGGCCGCGGCCGCGGAATTTCTGGCGAGCTTGTTGCGCAAGAACCGAAAAGCGCCTACATTAAAAATCCACAGCAGGCGAGAGAAGAAGATGCCCCAGAGCCCACACAATCGAATCGCAGAGCTTCACAACCTTGCAGCCCACGCCCACTCCGCAGCCGCCGTCGCTCACGGCAAAGGAGATCATCTAAGCGCTCACGACCTCAGCAAACAGGCGCTTGAGCACTCCATGAACGCGCACAAGCTATCCGAAGAGCTCGCGAAGAAGGCCGCAAAGTCCAGCAAGGCCTGACGCAGGAGTATCTCAACTGTCGCCACGCGTCAGAAGGATTCGGCGGAATAGGGGAAGCTAATCGCGGAGAACGATCGAGTTATAATCTCCCCATGTCGCGGGCAGCTTTATTTGCGCTGCTGGTCGCTTTCGTTCTGGACGGGTCTCTCCATGCCCAGAGGGTGAGCGCGGGTTTTCATGGCAGCGGTAGTTCTGCCAGGGTATCCGGTCGCTCAGGTTTCGCAGGCCATCGCGTTTTTCCCTACCGATTCTATTCCAGCCGTTCGCACCTCCAACACGGCAGCTTCGGTTCTGGCCTATTCGCGTACGACGAACCCTTTGCCTACGCGCAAACCGATGGTGAAGCGACCGCGGATGAGGCTATGCCTTTAGCCGTGATTCCGCGACCCGACGAAAAGCCGCTGAGGGAACCGGAACCTCACGCATTGAAGCCGCTGGTCATCGAGATTCCTGCTGCGCCAAATTCGGGAGCCACCAAAATGCCACCGCCGGCCATTTTCATCTTGGCGAACGGAGAGCGGGTGGAAACTCGGCGCTTCTTGCTTACGGCAAGCGTTTTGACTTTGAGCGTTGACCGTCGACAGCGCGTGGTACCGTTTGACATGCTCGACACCGCCGCGACGATCAGCGCCAATCGCGAGCGCGGAATCGATCTGCGGATACCTCTCGACCGGAACGAGATTTCTCTCGGTTTCTAAGCCTCAGCAACTCTTGCGGAGTAGCGCCGATTAGCGGCTGTCTTGTGCTTTCGATTTCTCCAAGGTGATGTCGTATTTGGCTGGGCACTGGGTTGAGGGATCGACGACCGCAATACCTGAAAATTCATCCTTCGAAGCGCGAAATTCCAGTGGAGGCCGCTGCACTCGGGCGGGAATTCCGGCGAATTTCACCTTGCCGTCCGAATTGGATCCGGCTTCGAGATCGAGCCTGTGCATTCCGCCAAAGCCATACTTGATATGAACCTTGACCGTGGCCGCGTACACGGGCTTGCTGTCCGCCCCCAGCACAGTCAGTTCGACGGAGCAGGGCCCTGCGTTGCCGTCGATCACGGGAACCTTTTCGTTCGATTGCGTTTGAGTTTGAGAATGCAAAGAGACGGCGAGGACGATGATGAGGCACAGTGCGCAAGAAAATCTGTTCATGTCCCCACAATTATACGAGCACGTTGGGAATCTAATCTGCGGGCTTTGAGTTTAGTGTGTCATTTAGCGGCTTCGGCCGAGCGGCGGAATACCAGATCGAACCACGGCTTCCATGTTTTTCCGCCATCGGTCGAAGTGACGGCGGTTTCGCGAACGTTGCCGTTTTCGGGTTTCCATTCGCCGCGGACTTGAGCGTGTTTGGTGCGATCTTCGCCGCTTAGAACCATGGCGCCCGGCTTCGAATTTGCCTTGGGTCACGGCATTTGCGGCGATTGTTTTTGCGGCATCTGGGAGCGACGCCGATTGCGGTCGCGCAAACGCGGCGTCTGCACTTCGCGAAAAAGCTGATCGACGAGACGAGCTTGCCCATGAATCAGATCGCGCTCGCGTCGGGCTTCGGATGTGTGCGGCGCTTCAACGCAGGCATCCGCAAGGTCTATCATCGAACGCCGACGCAGATCCGGCGCCAGGCGCGGCAGACGAAGGCGCAGCCGGGAAATCAATATGTCTTTCGCCTCCATTTCAGGCCACCGTATCACTGGGAAGGGATGCTCGCATTTCTGGCGGCGCGCGCGACGCCGGGCGTGGAATGCGGGGAGCAAGGCTCTTATCGGCGCACCATTTCTTTGCATGGTCACGAAGGATATTTTGAAGTGTCACTCGATCGCGAACATTCGGCGCTGGTGGCGCGGATTGAGTTTGGCGATCCGCGATCGCTCTTCTTTATTGTCGAGCGTATTCGCACAATGTTCGATCTCAATGCGGATTGGTCGGCAATCGTGCAAAGTCTTAGGCTCGATCCCGCGTTGAGGGAGCGCGTGGAATCTGACCCGGGGCTGCGAGTGCCGGGTTGCTGGAACGGATTCGAACTGGCGACACGCGCAATTCTCGGGCAGCAGATTACGGTAAAGGGAGCGACGGCTCTGGCCGGGCGCTTGACCGCAAGGTTTGGAAAGCCGTTATCTTCAGGATCGCCTTCGACAGAATCGGCGCCGGCATCGGCAAAAATCCTTACGCATCTTTTTCCGACTCCTGAAGATCTGGCTGACGCCAGGCTGGTCAGCATCGGATTGACGGAAGCGCACGCGGAAACCATTCGCGCGCTGGCACGAGCTGTGGCTGATGGCAAGATTCAATTCGTGGGAGTGGTAGATGCGGTCGCTTTTCAAGAGCGGCTGTGTGAAATTCCGGGTATCGGGAAGTGGACGGCGCAATACGTGGCGATGCGAGAGTTAGGAGAGCCAGATGCGTTTCCGTCGAGCGATCTCGGTGTGCCGCGCGATGGGATTAAAGAATTCTCGCGAACTGGAAGAACGCGCCGAGACGTGGCGTCCCTGGCGGGCATACGCGCCCATGTATCTATGGAAGATCGGCAGCCAAGGCGCAGTTCGAGGAAACAAGCCACCATCCGGGATCCAAACCATGAAGATTGGAGCAACTGCGCCGCAGCAGGTTCCAGTGTCTCTGTAGGAAACTGCGGTTTGGCGATCGCGTAAGTTTTCTCGCGACTGGTAGACTTTCTTGCAGCGTGATCACCTCCGCGAAAAGTAACGCGCAACCTCAGCGCACCATACTTCTGGTGGACATCGGCCAACTCCTTACGCTGCGGTCGGCGGCGAAGGGGCCGCGCCGTGGCGCTTCTCTTTCTGAACTCGGCATCATCGAAGACGCGGCCGTGCTGTGCGTGGGCGGAAAGATTGTCTCGGTGGGCACAACGAAAGCCGCGCTCCGCGATCCGTGGTTGAAGAAACATCGCAAAAAAGTTATTGAAATCGACTGTGGTGGCCGCGTGGTTTTGCCGGGCTTTGTCGATTCGCATACTCATCCGGTATTCGCGCAGCCGCGGCTGGTAGATTTTGAGAAACGGAATTCTGGCGCGAGCTATGAAGAGATTGCCGAGGCTGGCGGAGGAATTCGATCGAGCATCGACGGAGTGCGGAAAGCCAGCAAGGCCAGGCTGACCCAGAAGGTCTCCGCAGCGCTGGAGGATTTCGCCCGCCATGGAACCACAACAGTCGAGGCGAAATCAGGCTATGGCCTCAGTCTCGAAGCCGAATTGAAATCGCTGGAGGCAATTCGATCGGCCGCGCGGGAATGGCCGGGGACGGTGGTTTCCACGTTTCTCGGTGCGCATGTCGTGCCGCCGGAGTTTCGCGGACGTTCGCAGGACTATGTCAATCTTGTCTGCAACGAAATGATTCCGGCGGTTGCGCGGCGGAAGCTGGCACAGTTTGTGGACGTGTTCTGCGATCGCGGGGCTTTCAGCGCGGCTGAAACCGAACAGATTTTCACGGCTGCGAGGCAACGCGATCTTGCAGTCCGGGGACACGTGGGGCAACTCAGCGAAACCCGGCTTGGTCCGCTGCTTGACTACAAGCCCGCGTCGCTGGACCACATGGATCACGTGAACGACGCAGATCTTGCAAACCTCGCCGAGAGTGATACGGTCGCAACTTTTGTGCCGGGGGCAAATTATTTTCTGGGACTCGCAAGCTATCCGAATGCGCGGCGATTTAATGACGCGGGCGCGGCCGTGGCGCTGGCCACGGACTACAATCCCGGATCTTCTCCTACGCTCAGCATGCCGATGGCGATGTCACTCGCCTGCACGCATATGAAGATGTCGCCGGCGGAGGCGATCGCGGCGGCGACCATCAATGGAGCGTGGGCGCTGCGCGTTGCCGATCGCAAAGGCTCGGTGGAAGCGGGCAAAGACGCCGACCTGGCCGTATTTGACGTCAGAGATTATCGCGAGATTCCCTACTGGTTCGGCGCCAATCATTGCGCGCTGACGATCGTGAACGGAGCTCCGAGCGTTCGGATGTGAGGGAAAAAATGGAAACAACTTTTGCCGGCAGAAAAGAAACTGGATGGTGAAAATCGAGCTGCATTTTGAGCGAACGGCGCCAGGTTGCTATAATTCGTAGGTTCTGCACGTTCCAGCACATCGGCAGTTTTGCTCCGGCAACCCGCCTTGGTGAGAACGCCCAATGCACGGTAGAAATCAGCCTTCCGTCGTTTTGGGGATGAAGTCTGGAACAGAAGCGTGCGAACCAGAAGTGGCCAGGTAGCTCAGGTG
>PKXQ01000077.1 GCA_003132405.1 Acidobacteriaceae bacterium
TTTTGAAGATCGTGCCACAGCCGGTGGGGCAGGAACTATTGGTGTTTGCCCCTCCATACTTTGTTGTCCCGTAGAAGTTGCCATCGGTGGCCTGTGCCGGAGTGTGGGGCCAGGAACCGTCCGTGCCGTCGAAGCTGTGCAGCGTAATCAGGGTGCCGCTTTGAGTAATCCTGAAGAGCGTCCCACAGCCGACGCCGCCGCAGAGCGTCGTGTTGGCGCCGCCTTCGGCCGTTGTCCCGTAGAAGTCCCCATTGCTGGCCTGGATCAGGTTCAGGGGTTCGGAGCCGTCCGTGTTGTCGAAGCTGTGCAGCGTGGTCAGCGTGCCGCTCGGCGTGAGTTTGAAGACCGCGCCATAGCCGTTGGCCCCGCCATAGAGAGCTGTCCCGTAAAAGTTCCCATTGCTGGCCTGGATCAGCCCCACGAAGGGGAATTCGCCGTCCGTGCAGTTCGTTTGCGAGCAGAAGCTGTAAAGCGTCGTCAGCGCACCGCTTGGTGTGATTTTGAAGACCGTGCCACAGCCACCCGCGGCGATGCAGTTGGCCCCGCCGGAGGAAGTTGTCCCGTAGAAGTCCCCATTGGTAGCCTGGACCAAGTTCGTTAAAGGAACGCTGCCGTCTGTGCAGTTCGTTTGCGAGCAGAAGCTGTAAAGCGTCGTCAGTGTGCCGCTCGGGGTGATTTTGAAGAACGTGCCACAACCGTAACCGCCGCAGAGCGTCAGATCGGCACCGCCAGCCTGCAGTGTCCCGTAGAAGTCCCCACTGGGGGCCTGCACCAGCGGGAGGCCGAAAGGAAAGGAACCGTCGCTGCCGTCGAGGCTCAGCAGCGTAGTCAGCGTGCCGCTTACGGTGATTTTGAAGATCGTCCCGTCGCCGTTGGCTCCGCCCTCATACGCTGTCCCGTAGAGTTCCCCATTCGTGGCTTGGACAAACCCATCGGGCGTGTTGCCGTCGGTGTTGTCGAAGCTGCGGATTGTTGTGAGAGTCTGGGCAGGCGAGACAATCGCTGTCGTTACGCACAGGAGAAGCAAAGCACAGGCTGAGTTCCCCCAATTCAGTTTACTCAGGCTTACGGAGCGAAGCGCACGCAAGGTGTTCCTTTCTGCGCCTTGAAGCGAGATGAGAGCGCCGAGCACAGGAATGGTACTCCGCCGGAACCGGCCTGTCAAAATGAAGCATTTTGCACTCGACGCGGGCTGCGTCAGAAGGTCCTCGTGAGCACGTCGCTGACGGAGCGCTCAATAGCCAACAGGCAACCGGCGACAACGAAGGCTACGACGCCGCAACGAATACATGGACGACGCTGGCGGCCGACCCCGCGGCCCGGTACGCGCCTTGCTTCGGATCCATTGGTGCTAAGTTCTATGACGTGGGCGGCGACTTGGCGCCAACTTTCGCCGATGATTTCCAGCTGTCGAAGGACAAATGGACGACGACGCTTGCTTCCGTCCCGCAATCGGTCCTATTCCCCGCTTCCGCAGTGTATAAAGGGCAGCTCTACTGCATCGGCGGCTGGGCCTCTTTTGGAGGGCCCGTCATCAACAACGTGCAGATCTATCAGCCGTAGGCGGATGAATCGGGCTTAGCTTTCACGCGAAATCCAAAGGGTGACTTCGCTCAAGCTCTGCTTGGGTGGGTTTCTTATTGGCTTGGAATCTTCGCCTTGGAAGTGGTAATTGTCGAAACATCCCGTTATCACTCATTGACCTTAAAAAAGGCGAATGGAAGGCGCAAACTTGTGCAAACGCCTGTGGCTGTTGAAAAACTCCTTTTCTCAAAATCGGCAAAAATAAAATTGCGTCAGGAAGCCCCACAATCGATTCTCTCGGGTCGTCCAGACATTTTCTATCCCCCAAATTTCGGTTGTTAGGGACGAAACGCGAGTTTTTCAACAGCCACGGGCCTGTTTACAACAACTATTGGTAAACAGCCAGCGACGAGGAAGGGCTTTTTTTAGCTACTGCAGCTTCGCGTACTCCGCCTTGGCTTCCTTCAGGATCGGGATGTCTGGATCGGCGCCTTTCCAGAGTGTGAGGAAATCTTTGTAGGCTGCGAGCGCCCGGACACGAGCGGAATCCGCATCCGATCCCTGCGAGGTTCTCGCCTGCAAGGCGTTCGCCCGAGCCACGCCCAGATGCGCCAACGCTCCCGTCCAGCAGTTCCAGACGACGCCGCTGTGGTCGAGAATCTTCTGAAACTCGCCTGCGGCAGCACTGCCCTGTCCGGCTGCCAGGTATGCCTCTCCGCGCACATATATGTGATCGAGGCAGGAAGCGCTGCTGGCGAAAGGAATGTACCCCAACTCGATGGGGAAAGCAGCTTGCAGGGCGTTCAGGGCGGAAGCCGGATTTCTTCTGCCTAGCGCCAATTGCGCTTCAATCGCGGGCAGCCAGAGCGACTGCATCTGGGTGTCCAGCGGGAAGCGTTTCCCTAAGTCTTGGGCCAAAGATTCGGCCCGTGCCGTATCGCCCGCCATCGCAAACGCAAGTGCTGCTTCACTCTCCGCACCCTGACTCGTCGGAGCAAGCTTCAAAGCATCTGCCGCTGTTTGTCGGGCTTCCGCAGGATTGCCATAAGCCGCCTGTTGCAGAGCAGCATTCGTCAGATAGATCGCCCCGGTCTCTTTGCTGTCAGCTCGTGATGCGGAATCCACAGCCCGCTTGGTCAGTTCCCGCGCCTTGCCAAGATGACCAGCAAACGCCTCAGTATCAGACGCGATCGCCAATCCAAAGCTCTCTTCGGGCTTGCCCGTATACCACTGTTGCTGTTCGACCATCGCGGCGGAATCCGCCGTGAGAAAGGCAAGAGCATAGAGGTTACCATGGAGCGCGTAGTCATCCAGTTTTCGCGCCTGCGCCTCATGAATGACCTGCCGCGCCTCGTCGAAGCGCTGCAAGATAATGAGGACGTTGGCGAGATAGGTGTACCAAATTACCTGATCCGGTGCAAGCCGCAAGGCTTGCCTCGTGATCTCCAATGCTTTCTCATTCTGCCCCTGTTCGCCGTAGACAAAGCCCAAATTGCCATATGCCTCGGATTCCCGTGGGTAGCTCTGAATACGCTCCTGATTTATCTGGACCGCTTTATCCAGTTCCCCCGTTACAATCCGATAATAGTAGGCTGTGATCGCTAGGCTTTCCCGCTCGCTGGCATGCTCCCGTAACTGGAATGCTTTAGTGAAGTACTCGCTGGCTCGTCCCGGTTCGTCGAGATAGAAGTAGTCGTAGCCTACTGCCCTATAGCCCATGGCAAAATTTGGATCAAGCTGAATGGCACGTTGATGGTACGGCAGGGCGGCGGCAGCGCCTTTCTCGTTGAAAACCTTCACTCCAAGGCTGTACGCTTTCAGAGCTTCGAGTGAAGATGTAGTGGCCTGTTCAAGCGGGACATCAAACCTCAGCACCGTAACCAGCGATTCGCCCAGTTCGCCGCGTAGTTTCGATGCTGCCCCGCCCAACGCGTCCAACACCTTCTCCTTGGACGCCGCCGTCACCTGCTCCTCGGCCAGCGTGTCTCCACTCTGACAATTCATCGCCTTCAACCCCAGCACGTATTCGCTGCCTAGAGTTGCAATTGAGCCAGCGATATACGCTTTGCTTTGGGCACGCTGGCAAACCTCGCGTGTGACCTCGGGTGTGAGTGGCGTGTTAGCCGGGCGTGTCATCAGCTTGAGAGTCGCACCCACCCTGTCGTCGGAAAGAAGATTCAGGAACGGCGACTGTCGCAGGGCAACACTGAGCGCCGTCTGTAGCGTGTCGTCGAATACCGGGTCGCCCGTGCGGTTGGCAAAATCGGCAAGAACGATGGTATCTTTATCGGTCAGTGGCTTGCTTCGATGCGAACGATAGTAGAGTCCGCCCGCCACGAGCAAGACGACGGTCATAACGGGAAGCGCAATTGTCCAGAGTGTCCCGCCTTGAATCGCAGGCGTGCCCGTGCTTGTCGCAGGACTGCGCCCGCTCTCGTAGTCCCGCTTCAGCCGTTGCAGGTCAGTGCGAACATCAGAAGCGTGTTGGTAGCGCAGGTTGCAGTCTTTTTCGAGGCACTTGCTAATGACGCGCTCTAATTCCGCTGGCACGTCGGGGTTCAGCCGAACTGGAGGTACGGGTGCCCGGTTCAGGATCGAATCGAAGATCACTCCCGCGCTTTCCCCTCGGAAAGGCATCGTACCCGTAGCCGCTTCGTAGAGCACGACGCCAAATGAAAACAAGTCCGTTCGGGCGTCTAATTCCTTAGCCCGTACCTGCTCCGGCGACATGTACCCCACTGTTCCCAGCGTTGCCCCCTCGCTGGTCAAGTCGGTGCTCACCGAAATCGTCGAAGCACTGGGATCAGTTGAAGTGGCATTTATCTTAGCCAATCCGAAATCGAGAATCTTGGCATGTCCCCGTTTCGTGACGAAGATATTCGCAGGCTTGATGTCGCGGTGAACTATGCCAGCGGCGTGAGCGGCGTCCAATGCGTCAGCGATCTCGGTAGACAATGACAGCAGTACTTCGGCTTCTAGAGGCCGTCCGGCGATCCGGTGCTTCAGCGTCGCGCCGTTCAGAAACTCCATGGCGATAAAAGCCTGCCCCTCCTGTTCGCCTATGTCATAAATCGTGCAGATGTTCGGGTGATTCAGTGCGGATGCTGCCTGCGCTTCGCGTTGAAACCGTGCGAGCGCCCGTGGGTCGCGGGCAACAGCTTCGGGCAGGAATTTCAGCGCAACGAAACGATGAAGGCGCGTGTCCTCAGCCTTGTAAACGACACCCATGCCGCCGCCACCGAGCTTCTCGACAATGCGGTAGTGCGAGATGGTTTGGCCGATCATGGAGTCGCGCAATGGTAGGCGGGATGCGACGGCGGGTCAACGAGGGAAGGGATTAGCTCTGGGCTCAGACAGAACCGGCAGGGCATGCCCTGCTACTGAACGGTGACGGGCTATTGCAACGCCACCACATCAATTTCTAGCAGCGCGTCTCTGGGTAGAGCAGCAACTTGGACAGTGGAGCGCGACGGCGGATCGTTCTTGAAGAACTGCCCGTAGACCTCGTTCATGGCGGGGAAATCCGATATGTTCTTCAGGAACACCGTGGTCCTGACCACGCGATCCATGCGGCTCCCAGCAGCCGCAAGCACAGCAGAGAGGTTCTTCAGCACGCGCTCGGTCTGGGCCTTGATGTCGCCCTCGATTAGTTTGCCTGTCGCGGGATCGAGCGCAATTTGCCCGGATGCGAAGACGAACCCACCCGCTTTGATCGCCTGCGAATACGGCCCGATAGGCTGGGGCGCGTCTTTAGTCGCAACGACTTTCTTCTCCTGTGCGAAGCTTACGGAGGTCATCAGAGCTAGAACAAACAGCAGTGACAGGCATTTCTTCATGTTGCCTCCTTTGGCTATACTTGCTGCGCGACTCAATCGATCATGAGCGGGCACTGGGACTCAGGCTGCAATAGTAAGGATGTGAGGAAGCCGAGTCAACGAGAGGCACACCGATGGACGCAGAACCCCAAATCCCGTGGTTTCAGGCTTTCCCCAGCCCTCGCTAACCCGGTGGTTCGAAAGGGTGTCTGCTGCGACTTCATTTTATGCGGCCTTTCGCCCCCTGTTTCGCCTCGGCGGGCGGTGGTCAGCCAGTATACCTTTTGAGCCAGAGACGGCAACGCACTCCGCCGCGTTTATCGATGCGTTTTGGATGATGGCCAGATTCCGCCAAAGCACGAGGCACGGGATAGATGCAGCTAGAAGCTAAACTTCATTTGCAGTTCTAGACGACGGTTGTTCGCAGATTCAAGAAAGCCCGTTCCACCGAAACCAGTAGACCCTACGCTTTGGTTGGCTCTTCCGAAAAACGGCGAAGTAATGTCGCCAATGATCGGGCCGGGATTGTTGTGATTGATGATATTGCGAATCGAAGCGGCGAGCGAAATTGTATAGCGATGACTTTCCGACGCGCCTTGTCCGCTGCTAGGAGACTGGGTTACAGCGGACTCTGGCACACGGCCAAATTCGAACAGTTTGGTCAAGCGCAAATTGAAGAGGACATAACCCGGCCCGCGTCCAGAATTTCGCGATAGAGTCGGTTCGCCGGGGCTGGGATTGGGATCAAGCAATCCATACTGCGTCTGAATGAGCCCCGGCTTACTAGGGTCGGAAGCAATTCCGGGACGAGCATCGAATAACGTGTCGCCGTAAATATCACTGCCCGCAGTGATGTCGAATGGCGGGCCAGAAAACATCCTGACCAGCGGCGCGATTCGGAATTTCCATCTCTCGAACGTGCCACCAAATACAAACGAGTTGTGAACGTCTGTGATGGCGGGGCCGTACTCGCCTGAGAAATTGTAAGGGTTGGCTGGAATGGTGGTCAGGCCATCGGTGTTGCCGAGTGCCCGGTTGAAAGTGTAATTGGAAAAGAACGAGAGCCTCGAGGTCAGCTTTGAGTTCACGTTTACGATAAGCTGGTTCTGGTTGTAGAGACCGTCCGAAACCATCTGAAATACAGGCGCGTCGAAGCCAAGCGGAAAAACGCCGCTACCGGGAACGGATGGATTGAAGGTGCCCGGAAGGGGCGCGTTCACGTCCAGAGTCCGCAATTGGTGCAGACCATGAGAGTTGGTGTAGGTGACCGCGAGCGTGGTGCGGTGTACCAACTGCCGCTCAACAGTCAACGCCGACTGCATAATGTAGGGGGATCGCAGCGAAGGACTGATCTCCTGAACCGAAGATGGAACCGTAATGGCGGGAGCATTCGGGAATGAATCGGGATTGTTGACCACAAATTGCTCCTGTACCTCACCATTGAAACGCTTGGCCGTCACCACATTGGCGAGTGCGAAGCGGTCATAGAAAATTCCAAAGCCCGCCCTTAGTACGAATTTCGAGTTTCCCCCCGGTTGCCAAGCAAGCCCGATCCTCGGCGCAAAATCATGCAGATCGTTGATGTTGGTCTGCCACTCGTAGCGCAGTCCGGGACTGACGATCAGATGGGGCGTGATGTGCCACTCGTCGCCAAAAAATCCGCCGATGTCAGTTTGATTCGCGTAAATCTGCGGAATTCCGGCGTAAGCAGAAAACTGTGTCGCTCCTCCGCCCAACGCTCGAATCTGGGCAGCCGTGTCACCCAAACTCTGGAACAGCAAAGTGCGGCGGTACACCTCGATGGATTGAAGAGGAATAGGAATGGGATTGCCGGAGCCGTCCAAAACGGGCTGATTGTTGGCATCAAGCTCCGGGCCGATCCCGCCGCCGAACGTAAACGTGCCGCCAAAGTTTGCTTGTGAAACGTTGGTGTCTCCCGCCTCTCGCATCCTGATCCCAAAGTGGAGCGTATGACTCTTGTGAATGATCGTGGTGTAGTTCTGAAATTCGTAATTGTTCTGCGTGTCGTACACGGGGCCGAGTTGGGAGCCGCCGCCATTGAACGCTCCGAGCACTTGAATCTCAGAGCCGGGAGTGTTGGGGAGTGTCGAACTACTTATGCGGAAAAACTGGAACCTTACCTGATTGACTGCGTTGCTGCCCAGCGTGGCGGTTTCACTGGATTGAAGAGTGTTACTGAGAGAATGGACGTGGTTTGAGAGCGACACTAGGTTAAGGCTACCGATGCCGGAATCGCTTATGTCCGCCTGCTCGACTCGATAGCGAAAAGAGAACATGTGATTGGTATTCAATTGGTAGTCGAGACGTGGGCTGACAATGATTCGTCGCTGCGGCACGGAGAAAACGTCGCTGAAAGGCGTGATCGCGAGTGTCTGAGGATCGAGCGTGACCGTATCAATATTCGCTCCGTTGTCGATGGCAGCGCCATCCACGTTCAGAAAGAACGATAATTTTCGGTTTAGCGGCCCGCCGAAATCTCCTCCGTATTCACGAAGCAGAAACGGAGCCTTCTCTTGCGAGTATGGATCGCGAGAATTCCATACGCTGTCGCCAAAATTGAAATAGGTCAGCCCGTGATATTGCTCTGCCCCCGCTTTCGTTGTGATTTCGATCCGCCCATATCCCAGCTTGTCGTACTCAGGAGAAAACGGGTTCTGGTTGATTTTTACTTCTCGAATGGACTCTTTCGTGGGGAGTTCGCCGCCACAGAAGCCGTCCACGTAGAGCGCACCGCCACTCGGCCCAGCGGAAGGCCCAGCGAGAGCCTGCAAATCCGCTGCTAGGTCTTCTTGGCTGTCACCCAATGATTCGAGGTCTTTCCCCTGAAGAACAATCGAGCTTGCGTTGCTGCTATTTTCGGCGCTCACGGTAGGACCGGACTCGTCTTCGACGGTAATGTTCTGCTTTGCAACCTGCACTTTCAATGTCACATTAATGACTTGTGGTCGCCCCGACACAGTTACGGAAATGGGCTCTGGAAGCGCCAAGTCAGGCGCGGAAGCGTCAAGGGCGTAGGTGCTGGGGGCAAGCTGTGGGAAAGAATAATTGCCGTTTCGATCAGAAAAGGCAGACTGAGCTACGCCCGATCCGTCCGTTACCGTGATGGTTGCATTGGGCACGACAGCCCCGGTCGTATCAGTGACCGTGCCATGAAGAGAAGCGGTCTGCCCAAACGCCGTTATCGAGCTAATGAATGCGAGTGCTGCACAGGCAACGAGCAGTCGAAAGGCTTCCTTCCGACTGAGGCTTCGGTGTGTGACGGAGGAATTCAAAGTCGTCGCGTTCTCGGCTACCGCAGATTCGATTGTGCCATCTGAAACTTAAGGCTGGCTGAAGGCGGTTCAATGAGCGCCTTCACATTACCAGAACCATTTCGTAGTCAATTACACTTATTCGTCTCGACGTGAGAATGTCATCGAGGGGGACTATGAGAAAGCTTGTCAACTGTCTGGGGCTTGCGCTGATCGCAGCATTGGCGACCCATGTGCGTGCCCAAAATAGTTCGACGCCCGCAGCAACCCGTCCATTGGTTTTGACGGGTGCCATTCCTCTGCCGAATGTGCAAGGGCGCATCGACCATTTTGGGTTCGACCCGAACAATAGATTGTTCGTCTCCGCGCTTGGCAATAACAGCGAAGAGGTCATCAGTCTCAGTGCGCAGAGGGTAGTGCATACCATTTCGGGCATGGCGGCTCCGCAAGGGGTCGTCTATTCTCCCGAGACAAATAAGCTGTTCGTGGCAAGCGATGAGGGCAAGGTTTACATATACGACGGAACTTCCTTTGATCTCCTCACGAGCATTGACTTTCACGACGACGCTGACAACCTTCGTTACGATTCGGCTGAAAAGCGCGTCTATGTTGGGTACGGCGATGATGAGACTGCGGCGATTGCGATGATCGACGCTACGACAAATAAGCGGCTTGACGAGGAGTTCAAACTCGGAGCGCACCCGGAGTCCTTCCAACTGGAAACGTCAGGCTCCCGCATTTTTGTAAACCTGCCCGACTCCAAACAGATCGCAGTAATCAATCGGAAAACGCATGTGGTCTCAAAATGGGCATTGACGCTAGAAGCCAACTTCCCGATGTCGCTGGACGAAGCCGATCATAGATTGTTCGTCGCTACCCGAACACCTCCTCGCATGGCAGTGTTCGACACTGATTCGGGTCATATGGTAGCCGCGCTCCCATGCGTGCAAGATTCTGATGACCTTTATTTCGACTCCGCACGACGGCGCATCTACGTCGTCGGAGGGGAGGGCTACATCAGTGTGTTCCAGCAGAAGGACGCCGACCACTATCAGATTCTAGCCAAGATTCCGTCCTCTTTGGGCGCACGCACCGCTGGGTACTTCGGAAAAGTAGGGAAGAAGGGCTTTGACCGTCTCTACGTAGCGGTTCCGGCTCGTGCTGATCACGGCGCGGAAGTGTTGATCTATACACTTCAAGACTAATTCATTGCAGTGGCTCGAATACTAGGATGGCGGATTCTTGATCGCCGAGCGCCTGAGACGCCACATAGAAACGATTGAATTGGGGCACAAAGAGCGAAGTGCCTGAGCCGGGCCTAGTTTTGATCTTGGAGATAAGATCGTAGTGGTCGGCGTCGTTCTGCTGGTAAACGTAAACCCAGCCTGCCGAGGCGTCCGGGGTCCCGTACCAACGCCCGCCGGTCATGTAGATGCGCTTGAGATTGGGATCGTAATGCACTCCATCCATCGTTTCCGGTCCCGGCAAGCTTTGAATTTCGTTTCCTGACAGACTGTCGTAGACAGTCATCTCCGGTGGGGTTCTCGTGCCCACAAATAAACGGTGGTGACTCCGGTCGAGGGACATATCAGCAGCACCGTCACCTCTGGCGGGCCAACTTTTGAGCAGTTCCCCTTTTCCGCGTGTCGAATTGATAGATTCGGTCTGCACGGGAGTCACAAACAAGAAGGATACCGTTATCGTCCATCGCGATCTCCGCGAGATGACCTCCCCTTGGAAAACCCTCAAATGACCATCGAGGCTGGATACATAAAGTTTGTTGAAATCTTCACGTCTGCGGCCCCGTACTTTGCGCGGAACTTCTCGACCACCGACTTCACAGCTTTGGCATCGGTGATGGGAACGGCTCGGAATTCCGCCTCCACACCTCGCGCATCAACTCGAATCGCCGGATTCTTGAGCACGTTCTTGTACCATTGCGTTTCCGAGCCGTGCACGGGCAGCAGATAAAGCTCCTCGCCTTCCAGCACGAACCAGACCGGAACCGAGATCGTCTTGCCCGACTTCCTGCCGATCACGCTGATCTTGATCTGGCGGTATCGGGCGAGGCGGTCTTTGAGGCTGTCCTTTGAAACTGGCATGTCTAATCCTTCTCCGAGGTCGGTTGCTGAAACTCTTGCACCAGTCATCGTTAGAGCGTATGAGTTGCTCTCGAAGAACCAAGGTGCACGCACAGACCTCGATCCCAGCTTACCGACAGTAGAGAAATGGATGGAACAGAACAAGGCACTCGGTTCACCGTCCACCTTCTACCGCATTCTCGCAAAGGCGAAGGTGCTTCCCCCCCGCATTGGTGATGCGTTCACCACGCCAGACGGCAATCCCGCAAACATCTCGCACATCCACAGCACGGCACCAAACAAGGTTGATGTCGAGGTCATGGTTCCCGATGCGGACGAACCTGTGGTCCGCACTTATAATCTCGACGAACTCACGCCGATCAAGCCAAAGCCTTCCTACTGGGCGACGACGCCGCACGGTTGGCCTGTGGATGTCGCCAAATCCGCCGCACATAAATCCGTGCGTCTCGGGGACGAAGGCAACGGCGTTTATTGGATCAAGGAACTCTACCTCACGAACGCCGAAGCCCGTCATGGCGCCGTCCGCGCCGCGTTCGGTTTCGAAATCCAAGAAGAGTCCGCCATTCCCGCACAAGATTGAGATGTGACGCATCGAGCCGTCTTCTTCGAAAGTACGCAAGGTGGATATTTTTTCCAGTCCGGGCCAGTCTTCATGTTTCAGCATCACGCAAGATGGGTTTTCTTGCACGATTCGACGAATGACAGCCGGCGTCCATAGAAGCCTTGGCGAGCGAGCGCATGGCGGCGAATCCAGGAGCGGAGACGCCGACGATCACTGGGACTTTGGAACGCCGTATTACTCTGGATGCAACGGCGAGCGCTTCTTCGTGGTCGAGTTTTTGCGCCTCGCCCATTTGCCCCAACACTGTTATTTCGTTTACCGCAAACGAGTGAAATGCATCAACCATGCAATCGATCGATTGATTGTCGATCGCGCCATCTGCGTGGAATGGCGTGGAGGCTATGACATAAACTCCGCTCGCCTGATTATTTAACATCATTCATCATCTTTTCTGTCTCTCGATACGCAGTAACTTGAGACATTCATGAGGTCTTCCACTGTCGTGCCCACGAAACGCTCGGAATCATTCCACCATCGACCCGTATCATGGATCCGGTGATATACGAGGCCTTGCTACTCGCGAGGAATGCGACTGCATTAGCAAATTCCTGCGGCTCTCCATAGCGCTGCATGGGAATGGAAGCTGCGCTGCTTTTTTCAATTTCCTCGACCGACTTACCTTCGCGTTTGGCACGCGCTTCATCGAGTTGTCCTAGGCGCGCGGTTGCAATTCGACCGGGAATCACGACATTTACGGTAATGCCATCGGCGGCAACTTCGCGGGCTAACGTCTTCGACCAGCCGGCCAACGCGGGACGCAAAGTGTTGGAGATCCCAAGGTTCGGTATCGGCGCCACAATCCCTGCGGAAGTGCAGGTGATGATCCGTCCCCGGCGCTTTGCCTTCATGCCGGGCAGAACTAAATCGGTGGCGTGAATCATGGGTACAATGATGGATTGAAATTCTTTAATCCATTGTTCGGGAGGCACGTTGGCTGCGGCGGTAGGCGGAGGACCGCCCGAAATGTTGACCAGAATATCGATGGCGCCGATTTCGCTAGCGACGCGGCTCAAGAAAGACTTCAACGCGGCGAGATCGTTCAAATCAAAAGATTCGCTATTGGCACGGACACCTGTTGCTTCGATTTCTTTCACTACCTTGGCGAGTGCTTCACGATTGCGACCGGAAATCGCTACGGAGGCGCCCTCTTTGGCCAGTGTGAGGGCGATCGCGCTGCCCAACCACCACTGCCTGATAAAACAACTGCGGTTTTACCTTTGATCCCGAAATCCATTCCATCCTCCGACTGAATTCGCCGATTATATATGCTTCATGATTTTCTAAAATGAGTGCCGTTTTGCCTGGCGCTCGATCGAGCAACGTATAATCACAAAAGGTTCAAGAGCGAGCGTGAATCCTAGAAGGGCGCAGAGCCTTCGCCGGCTTGTGATGAAACGTCGATTGGACATGGTGAACCTGCACGAACTTTATGATGTTCTCGTGATTGGTGGCGGAAACGCGGCGCTGTGCGCGGCTCTTACCGCGCGGCAGGCCGGAGCGAGCGTGCTGGTGCTGGAGCATGCTCCAAGAGATTTTCGTGGAGGCAATAGCCGCCACACGCGTAATCTGCGCGCGATGCATTTGCAACCCACCGCAACTCTGACCGAGTCCTATTCCGAATCAGACTACTGGAAGGATCTGCTGGGCGTGACGGGCGGCAAGACCGACGAGAACCTGGCGCGAATCACGATTCGAGCGACATCAGAAATTCTGCCGTGGATGGAAGCGCAAGGAGCACGGTTTCAGCCTTCCTTGAGCGGGACACTTAATCTTTCGCGTACGAACGCCTTTTTTCTCGGCGGCGGTAAGGCGTTGATGAATGCTTACTATTTGACCGCAGAGCGACTTGGAATCAAAGTTTTGTACGATACGGAAGTTAAGTCAATTCGGTTGGTTGATGCAACGGTGCAAGATGTTCTCGCCACCAGCGAGGGCTCGCCTGTGACAGTGCGAGCTAAAGCGATTGTGGTTGCGTCGGGTGGATTCCAGGCGAACATTGAATGGCTTCGCGAATATTGGGGAGACGCGGCTGACAATTTTGTGATTCGCGGAACTCCTTACGCGAAGGGAGTTTTGCTGAGAAACCTGCTCGATCAGGGAGTAGCGTCCATTGGAGATCCCAAACAATGTCACGCCGTGGCGATTGATGCGCGCTCTCCAAAGTTTGATGGCGGTATTGTCACCCGCCTCGATTGCATCCCTTTCAGCATTGTGGTTGATCATGAAGCGAAACGCTTTTACGACGAGGGAGAAGACATCTGGCCTAAGCGATATGCAATCTGGGGGCGGCTGGTGGCGATGAGGCCCAAGCAGATCGCCTACGCCGTCATGGACGCGAAATCGGAAAAGTTGTTTATGCCGTCGGTATATCCGAGTGTTCGCGGCGACAGCGTTGCGGAGTTAGCAGGGAAACTCGGGCTCAACGCCGCTGCTTTGGAAAAAACTGTCAGAGAGTACAATGCAGCTGTTCGGCCCGGTACTTTTAACGGTGGTTTACTGGATGATTGCCGCACCGAAGGGATTGATCCGCCAAAGAGCCATTGGGCGCGCGCGCTTGAGGCCGCGCCTTTCATCGGATATCCATTGCGTCCCGGAATCACGTTCACTTATCTAGGAGTAAAGGTAGACGAAAATGCGCGGGTTCTGATGAGCGATGGGCGACCCTGCACAAATCTTTTTGCTGCGGGCGAGATTATGGCTGGGAATATTTTGGGCGAAGGCTACATGGCTGGGATCGGAATGGCTATTGGGTCGGTTTTTGGACGGATCGCCGGAAGAGAGACGGCAAAGTTTGCAAGAAACTGAAGCTGTGGTTGAGGCGCGGCGGTTGATGGTGATCTGCAATGCCTGCCGCTATTGTGAGGGATTTTGCTCTGTTTTCCCGGCAATGGAACTCCGGCGTAGTTTTACGAGCGGCGATTTAAGTTACCTGGCGAACTTGTGCCACGATTGTCGAGGCTGCTATTACGCATGCCAGTACGCGCCACCGCATGAGTTCGCGATGAATGTTCCGCAAACTCTGGCGCGATTGAGAAAAGAAACCTACGCTGAATATGTTTGGCCCCGACAATTTGCTGGGGCCTTTGAGCGGAGCGGAACGTTTATTTCGTTTGTGACATCACTTGGCATCGCGCTGGTTGTTTTATTGGTGGTCGGCTTTCATTCCCCCGGAGTGATCTTCGCGAGGCATTTGGAGCCGCGCGCTTTCTATGCGGTGATACCTGAACCTTTGATGGTTGGTGTGTCGGCGACGACGCTGGGGTTTGCTGTAATCGCGCTGGCGATGGGCTTTCGAAATTTTTGGCGGGACACTGGCGGGGGTCCGGTGGCGCAGGCCCGCTCTCTCACCAAGGCCGTATCCGATGTCTTGACGCTGCGAAATCTGGGCGGCGGCGGCGACGGATGCAACAATCGCGATGAAGCCTTTTCGCAGTCGCGACGGTACGCGCATCACGCCATGTTCTATGGATTCTTGCTTTGCTTTGCGTCAACGTGTACGGCTGCTTTTTACGAACACGTACTCGGCCGAGTGTCGCCTTATCCTTTATTGAGTCTGCCGGTGCTGCTGGGCACATTTGGCGGGGTGGGGATGTTGGTTGGAACGGCGGGATTGATATGGGTGAAGGTGGAGAGTGATCCGGCGCCGGCGGCGAAGGCGATGCTCAAGAATGACTACGCGCTGCTGACGCAGTTATTTCTTGCGGCTGCCACTGGATTACTTCTGCTGGTGCTAAGGGATTCGTCGCTGATGGCAATTCTTTTGGCGATACACCTGGGAGTAATTTTGTCGTTTTTTCTGACGTTGCCTTACAGCAAATTTGTCCACGGAATCTACCGATCTGCGGCTTTGCTGAGGAATGCGGCGGAGCGACCCGCGAAGGAATCCTAATCTAACCGGCTTTGCAAATTTCAGAGGCTAGAAGCCAACGCCGTGGACGAGTGCTTCGGATCGCGGATCAGAATGCAGGCTTGCGAGTTCTGGATCGGTTCTCAGGAAAGCTACGCCAGTGGATCGATCTTCGTAAGCCCGTTGAAGCCAGTGGATGCTTTGATCGTTGTCCCCAAGGCCCGCATAGACTAGCGCAATGCCGTACGAGGGCACATATCGCTGACCGCGCCGCCCCTCTAGACCCTGTAAAATTTGACGCGCTTCTTCCGTTTTTCCGGA
Source organism: Acidobacteriaceae bacterium (assembly GCA_003132405.1). Lineage (GTDB taxonomy): Bacteria > Acidobacteriota > Terriglobia > Terriglobales > Acidobacteriaceae > Acidiflorens. The sequence goes on from PKXQ01000077.1 coordinate 15,504, forward strand.
GAGTGGTAAGACGTGGCCGAGCGAACCTTGGTGGCATGGCTCCCCGCCCGACAGGCTAACCGCCTGCCGAAGTTCAGCGATCGCCGCGGTGTAGTCTTTCTTTTGCTCATAGGCTCTACCTAGCCGAAAATGAGCGCGAGCAAATCCGGGATCAATCTCGATCGTTTTCTTGAGAATCTCGATGGCGCGGTCGGCGTTGCCGGAAAGAGAGACCGCCCATCCGGCGTTGCTGCCGATGATCGGAGAAAGCGGATCGTATTCGAGAGCACGGTGGGCCTCGGCGTCTGCTTCTGAATATTTGCCTTGGGCTGCGAGGCTTACGCTAAACCAGGAATGCGCGGTGGCATAGTTGGGATTTTCTGTAAGTGAACGCTGGAATTCCTTTGCCGCTTCAGCCGCGTTCCAGTCGTAATAGAAATTGATGAAGCCGAGCGTGGCGTGGGCCTCGGCTAGACCGTCGTCCAGTTCGAGTGCCCGCTTCGTGGCCTCTTTCGCCGCAGGGAAGGCCTCCCGCGGCGGAAGGACGGCGTAGAAGGCGAGTATGCCGTAGCAATCGGCCACTCCTACATAGGCTTCGGCGAAACTTGGATCGAGGGCGATGGCTTGGCGGAAATACTGCAAGCCTTTTTCGATGCCCGCTTGCGTGCGCTTATTCCAGAAATATCGGCCCTTGACGTAGGCTTCGTACGCATCCGGCCGTTCGGTGGAACGTTTCGTCAGCCGCTTAGTCTCTTCTCCGGTCAGTTTGAGGCGGACGGATTTGACGTGACCGGCGAAATTTGTACCAAGTGGAATGAGAGAGAATCCACTTGGAGGAAAAGCGGGTCATGCCAATCAAGAATCAAGAGGTACAAGCCAGGGCAGATCGTGACGATGCTGCGCGGTCGTCGCGGCGTTTAGTAGACCTCACAGTCTCCACGATGATGACGGACTCGGAAAGTTCTGACTCAATTCGTCTCATTTGGCTTTGGCAATCGATCCGCGACAGACATTCTCCCCCAGCCCCTGACCGCTGGGCGACAAGAGAAGAAAAAGGGATCACGTTTTTGATGAGTCGTTGGTTTTCATCAAACATCAGACCCATCGTGGGTGCAGAATTCTCGTGACGACTGGGATAAGGCGAACGCAAACAATTAGTGTCCACCGGGCACGGGGTAAACCGCCATCCGTCCTCGGGGTGGGACCGCCTCAAGCATAGAGGCAAGGTCTAGCAAGAATCCACCGATGATTCGCAGCGCCTCGTCCGTGTATATAGAATTTATCCCGCTGGAGCCGAGACCCATCGGTCTATCGCCGTCTGGAAAGTGTAAGGGGACCGCTACCCCGTTAATTTGGCGATGTAGCGAACCCTTATTGATGATGTAACGATCAACATGAAACTTCCTCAATGCTGATCGAAACCGCTGCTCAATTTGCGCCCAGCGCGGCCCTTCCTCCGCATGGATTTCCCTTACCAGGTCTTCGCGAGCCTGAGGTGCGAGCGCAGCCAAATAGGCCCATCCTGTCGCCGAGTAGGCAATTGGCACCCGTGACCCTACTCGATTGTTGACCAAGACAACCGACGCGCCTTCGCAGCGCTGCAAGTAGATCATGCCAAGACCGTCTGCCGCCCCCAACGAAACGGTACCCCGAAACCGGTCTGCGATCGCTTGCATGTGCGGACGTGCAATTTCCGCAATCATCTGGCTCGCGACAACGGCATATCCAAGGCCTAGCACCGGCACACCCAGCCGCAATCTCTTGGTTAAGGGGGAATATGTCAAAAGGCCCTTCTTCATCAGGGTGTAGCACAACCGCCATACTGTAGGTTGGGGCAGGTTGACCATGGAAGCAATTTCGACAGTGCCTAGCTCTGGCTCGGATCGACTGAAACACTGAAGTATATCGATGCCCCGTGCTAGTGCAGTTACAAACTGCCTATCTTTGATCTTACCCTGTTTCGACGAGAGAGCTGGAGCATGAGAATCGTTTCCGGAACCTGCAGATCGGCGCTTTATTGGCATCTCTCACAGATCCAATCAACTATTGAGCTCGTAAACGTTGGGTGAAACTCCATAGAGTGAACTTCAAGAAGAATCAACCGAATTGTAGTTCCTCATACACCGTTTTGTAAATCTTCGATTCCTCGCGGGGCCCAACTCTGAACCTCGCCGGCAATAGCACGGGACATTCACCCTGAATTTGAAAGACCTGCTTAGCGTTGCCTAATGTTGATCTGTCACGCATAGGAACATTGCTGATTGAAACACGCCGACAATGGGAGAACTATGGAAATGTGGGTTGAGAATCGTGCGAGAGGATCTCCGGACTGTGGAAATCAGGATGAGTTAGTTGCAACGCTCAATTCTCCTCAAAGAAGGTCGCGATAATTAATTGCGAATAGGCAATTCGTTTTTGCTTGACAACTCCCAGATGACTGCGATAAGAATCTATGCGCTCGTGATTGGGGGGATGAACTATGTTTGAAAATGTCAGGTACAAAAGTACTGCGAGGAAAATTCCAGTCTTCCTTGCTTTGTTGTTCGCCTTTTGCACCATCCCTCCTGCGCATGCACAAGGGGCAGCGAAGCGAAATGAGGTGGTGACGGACGCCGTTGCGGAGAGTCAAGCAGCCGCAATTGCGTCGCTTCGGACAATCAACATTGCCGAGATGACCTACGCGGTAACTTACATGCGTGGGTACAGTTCCACGTTGACAGCATTGGCTGGTAGCACGGCTGATCCGCCCAAGTACACAGCCGCGGCCCTGATCGATAGCGAACTCGGAAGTGGGGTCAAGAATGGCTATACCTTCACCTACACGACACTGGTGTCCGGCGGAAGGCCTAGCCTTTATACCGTTACCGCTAAACCAGTAAATGGCGCCGGCAATGGCAACTTCTACTTCACCGACCAATCCGGAATGATCCGTCAAAATAACGCTCAGCCCGCCACGGTGCAGGACTCCGGTGTGTCGAAGGTTATCAGGCTAGACCCCGCGCTTGATGACGTCGTGCCCGCGGACGTGCACGTTGAAGTACTCGCAGATCTGGGGCTCACCCGAGGTTCACTCACCGAGGGGCCGGTCTGGGTCCGTAAGGGTGGATACCTCCTTTTTAGCGACATCCCTGCGAACGCGATCGACAAGTGGACACCCGATGGCGCGATTTCAGTGTTTCTGACTCCTAGTGGATACACCGGTACTGGGCCGTCGGAGTCCAAGTGGACCCACAACGGGCGTGCGTTAGTCCACCTCATCGGTTCGGTGGCAACGACAATAGATCCGCAAGGTCGGGTTGTTTTTTGCGCGCAAGGAGATCGGACGATCGTACGACTGGAAAACGACGGTCGACGCACGGTCCTGGCGGATCGTTACGAAGGCAAACGACTCAATAGCCCAAATGATCTTGTTTACAAATCAGATGGAGCTCTGTATTTCACCGATCCTTACTCTGGCTTGCAAGACGGGGACAAAGACCCGAAGCGGGAGCTACCTTTCGCAGGAATTTTTCTTCTCAAGGACGGAAAGCTCCAGGTACTCGACAAGAGCTTGAAGCTTCCGAACGGCCTCGTTTTGTCACCCGATGAGAAGTATTTCTATGCCATCGACTCCGCCAAGAGCCACATCATTCGGTACAGAATCCTGCCTGATGACACGATTGCCGATGGCCAGGTTTTTCTCGATGTGAGTAAAGAACACCTCACTGCCGACGGCACGGACAGAGGAGAACTCGATGGCATGAAGGTTGACCGACTGGGCAATGTCTATACCAGTGGCCCTGACGGGGTCTGGATCATTTCGCCGGAGGGCAAGCATTTGGGAACAATCGTGACTCCGACACGCATCTGCAACCCGGCGTTCGGAGACAGCGACGGGAAAGCGCTTTATTTGACGACCCATACCGGGGAGTTGTATCGGGTTCGCCTCAAGATCGAGGGAGTTCGTCCCTAATGTGGTGATCTCCAGCTAGGTTTGAAATGCTTCCTTTGAGTACTTAGGTGCCCGGTCTGCCAAGAAGGATGTATATCAAAGAAGCTAGCCCGTCTCGAGGAAAGAGCGAGCTGGGGTTTTTGGTGGCGGGATAAGCGAGAGCGGTGACGTTGGTCAATTGTCTGCAAGTCGGAGAAGAACACAATGAAGATCTCGCCGAAGTACATCTACGCCATTAAAATTCTTATCCTTTTGGCATTCACGAACTTTGCGGCCCGCTCAATGTACGGCCAGGGAGCAGGAGCGACACTATCAGGGACGGTTACGGACGCGTCAGGCGCTGTGATCTCCAATATCGAAATATCAATCCACAACACCGCCACCGGAGTCACTCGGGAAATCACAACCGATTCGGCCGGCTTTTATTCCGCGCCGAACCTGTTGCCGGCGACGTATGACGTCACGGCCTCGGGCTCGAAGTTCTCCACTCAAGTGCAAACGGGCATCGCACTTGGAGTTGGGGGCTCTCGGGTTTTGAATTTCTCCCTGAAGATTGGGCAAGTGAACGAAAAAGTTGTGGTGGAGGCGACAACCGCTGGCGTGGAAACCGGGTCGTCAACCATCAGCGGCGAGGTTGGGAGCGTCGCGGTGCGCGAGTTGCCTCTAAATGGTCGGGATTGGACTCAACTCGCGACTCTCGAGCCCGGAGTAACTTCGACCGTTTCGATACAAGCCAATGCCGGTACTATCTTGAGAATCACACGTGGTTTTGGAACGACATTGGCGATATCCGGAACTCGTCCAGAACAGAACAGTTACCGTATTGACGGTATTAATGTCAACAATTACGTGAACGGTTCTCCTGGGAGCGTAACTGGCGGGACCCTGGGAGTTGATGCTCTGCAAGAGTTCTCAGTTGTGACGAGTAACTATTCGGCGGAATATGGGCGGACCTCAGGTGGCATTGTTAACGCCATCACCAGGTCCGGGACCAATACGGTGCACGGTAATGCATACGAGTTCTTGCGCAACAGTGCGTTGGACGCCCGCAATTACTTTGATGGCCCGAACATCCCGGAATTTCGGCGAAATCAATTCGGGGCCTCTGCTGGCGGACCGATTTGGAAGGATCACACGTTCGTCTTCGCAGACTATGAGGGAATCCGCCAGAACCTAGGTCTGACTAGCTTGTCGGATGTCCCTTCCCTCGATGCACGCAACGGGATTCTCCATAATGCCAATGGGACAACAACGACGGTTACAGTTGACCCGCTTGTAAAACCGTTTTTGCCGGCGTGGCCGGTTCCTAACGGACAAATCTTAGCGCCCGGCAACGTGGGAATTTTTTTACTTGTCGGCCAGCAGATTACGTCCGAAAACTTTTACAGCGCGCGAGTTGATCACAACATTTCCGAGAAAGACAGCCTTTTTGGCAGCTGGCAATGGGATCATGGTACGGTTAACTCACCCGACACGTTAAACAATATCCTCTTTCCCGGCGAGACGAGTCGAGTGTTCGTTGGGATCGAAGAGAATCATATTTTTTCCTCGCGGCTAGTAAATTCCGTTCGAGTGGGCTACAACCGGAGCACTGCATCAACGTTCGGTTTTACGGGAATTAGTCCCCTAGCTAAGGATCCTTCCTTGGCAGCGATTCCAGGCCAGTACGCTCCCGTAATCTCGGTGACGGACCTGACTCTCTTCCAGGGAGGTCTGAATTCCACTTCAGCGGAGTCACATGATCTTAACGCATACCAGGCATATGACGATCTCTCCTTCGTAAGGGGAACTCATAGTCTGAAATTTGGCTTTGCGGTTGAACGCGATCAAGTGAACCAACTGAAGCGAACAAACCCCGGTGGCGAATTTGTATTTAACTCACTGATTTCTTTCTTGACCAACAATCCCAAATCCTTCACTGGCCCTGACTCATCCGCTCCCGATCTTCCACGATATTATCGACAAACGATTTTCGGCGGTTACATTCAGGATGACTTTCGATGGCGACCCAACCTTACACTCAACCTAGGCCTACGCTACGAGATGTCAACAACGCCAACGGAAATTAATAACAGACTCAGTAATCTAGTCAACGTAACGGATGCAGAGCCTCGCATCGGCTTTCCGCTGTTTGCAAACCCAACGTATCGAAACTTCGAGCCGCGCATCGGCTTCGCCTGGAATCCGTTCCGGAATGGAAAGAATGTTATCCGAGGCGGCTTCGGAATTTTTGATGTTCTTCCACTGGTCTATGAATACGGCACGCTCGACGCGCTCGATGCCCCGTTTGCCAACACAGCCCAGGTATTGCCGGCCCCCGCGGGATCTTTCCCAACGGGAGCATATTCCCTCATCGTTGGCAAGTCTCTCGGCTTAAAGTATTTTCACATAGATCCCAATCCCCACCGCAATTATGTTATGCAGTGGAACCTGAACGTTCAGCGCCAGCTTACTTCAGATCTTGCAGCGTCGGTCGCATACGTTGGCTCTCGTTCGGTGCACGTTGCCCAATCGTCCTCTGATGCGAATTTCGTAGTGCCAACTCTGACTTCCGCAGGTCTACTGTGGCCCGCGCCGATCGGCAGCGGCACTACGCAAAATACTAACCCTAACGTAGGTCGCATTGATTATCTGGATTGGGGGGCGACGGCAAACTACAACGCGCTTCAGGCCCAACTTACCCAGAGGTTCAGCCATGGCTTTCTGGCTCAAGCATCGTACACGTGGAGCAAAGCACTCGATGAGGGCTCGAGCATAGAAACTTCCAATTCCTTTTTAAATTCTGTTGTTATCCCTCTGTATCTTTACCCAAAGCTAAGATATGGCCCGTCCGATTACGACATTGGCCAGAGTCTAACGCTTTATTACACATGGGTACTCCCAACCACGGGGTTACTCAAAGAGAGTCCGATGGGATGGGCAATTCGCGGATGGCAAGTGGGTGGAATTCTTACTGTCCAGACTGGATTGCCCTTCACACCCATAATCGGTGGCGACCCGCTTGGGATGAACAGCACGGATACAACGGACTATCCTAATCGTATCAAGAACGGACCTGGGTGCCAAACCGCGGTTAATCCTGGTAACGTCAATAGCTACATAAACCTCAATTGCTTGGTCCTTCCACTAGTTCCTCCATCTCTCTCAGGGCTATGCGCTCCATTTCCGACTGTACCTGGTACCTGCTCGAACCTTCTGGGCAATGCAAGCCGTAATTCTCTGGTTGGCCCGGGTCTTTTGAACTTCGATTTTTCTCTGTTCAAGAACAACTATGTTCCACGAATTTCAGACAGTTTCAACGTTCAGTTTCGGGTGGAGTTTTTCAATGTGTTTAATCACTCCAATTTTAATGCGCCAATCGACAACAGCACAATATTCAATCAAGACGGTTCGCCCGCTCCGGGTGCTGGTCTGATTGATTCGACCTCCACGGCTGCCAGGGAAATCCAATTCGGACTGAAGGTTATATGGTAGGAGGCGGCTCGTCCAACGACTCCGATGTTCGATGACGATTGACGATTTTGAGCTAATTGTGCTCGTGCGGAAAAGGAGATTTTGGTTGGCTATTTCAAAGAGTCATGTTCTCAGAGTGGCCGCGATCTTGGCCTGCAGTGTTCTTCTACCATATTCCTCGCAGAAGCGACAGGCAGCAGCGCAATCTGCGGACACGGCGGACGTGATCGCTCAAAATCAAAAGGCAGCGGTAGCGTCGCTTCAGGAGATCAATGCGGCTGAGACAGCCTTCGCGACGACTTACATGCGTGGATATAGCTCAAAATTGAGTGTATTGGCTGGTAGAACGCCTGATCCACCTAGATACGCAGCTGCAGGCTTGATCGATAATGAACTTGGTAAGGGGGTCAAGAACGGTTACGCCTTCACCTATATGACAGAGGTATCGGACGGGAGGCCTAGTACTTACGCCGTCACTGCTAGTCCCGTAAATGGAGCCGGCAATGGCAACTTCTACTTCACCGACCAATCCGGAGTGATCCGTCAAAACAGCAATAGGCCTGCGACGGTGCACGATTTGGCTGTGCCGCTTGAGTTAATCAAACTAGACTCCGCGCTTGATGACATCGTGCCCGCGGACGTACACGTTGAAGTACTCGCAGATTTGGGACTCACGCGAGGTTCACTCACCGAGGGGCCGGTCTGGGTCCGTAAGGGTGGATACCTGCTCTTCAGCGATGTTCCCGCCAACGCGATCGACAAGTGGACGCCCGATGGCAAGATTTCAGTGTTTTTGACTCCGAGTGGATATACTGGTACCGGGCCGTCGGAGTCCAAGCGGACCCACAACGGGCGTGCGTTAGTCCACCTCATCGGTTCGGTTGGAATCACCCTGGATCCGCAAGGGCGTGTTGTCTTCTGTGCGCAAGGCGACCGGATGATCGTACGGCTGGAGGAAAATGGTCGGCGCACGATATTGGCCGAACGCTACGAGGGCAAGCGACTCAATAGCACAAACGACCTCGTCTACAAATCGGACGGAGCGCTGTATTTCACGGATCCTAACTCCGGCTTACAAAGGGGGGAGACCGACCCTCGGAAAGAACTACCCTTCGCAGGAATTTTTCTCCTCAAGGATGGGAAGCTCCAAGTTCTTGATTTCAAGGGTCGCCCGAATGGTCTCGCATTGTCTCCTGACGAGAAATACTTCTATGCGATCGACAGCACGCGGAACACCATAACTCGTTTCACGATTCTACCTGACGACACGATCGCTGATGGCCACTTATTCGCGGACATGAACGGGGAACATCTCACCGCTGATGGTAAGGATCGCGGTGGTCCCGACGGGATGAAAGTAGATCGGAATGGCAATGTCTACAGCAGCGGACCCGATGGAGTGTGGGTAATGTCTCCGGAAGGAAAGCACTTGGGAACGATTATAACCCCAACGCGAATCACCAACATTGCTTTCGGTGACGCCGACGGGAAAATGCTTTATTTGACCACCCACACCGGAGAGTTGTACCGGGTGCACCTCAAGATTGAGGGGGTTCGCCCTTAGCAGGTCATGCGCCTAAGTGTCCCCTGAACCAACTATGTTCCAGCTCTTAGTGCAAGAGTAAATATTGTGCAAAGGCGACTCGTAACCTGCTACACCAATTGTCGGCGGAAAGCATGAAGATTGTGATTACTGATCACAGGTTCTCCCAGCTTGATCAAGAGCGTCGGGCCATTGAGTCACAAGGTTGGGAGTTAATGGTCGGGCAGGCAACGAGCGATGATCAACTTATAGAATTGTGCGGTGATGCTGATGGCATCCTTGCCGGACGGGCCCGAATCACTGAACGTGTGATCGCAGCGATGCAGCGCTGCCGAGTTATCGTGCGCTACGGGATAGGAGTTGAGACAATCGAGATATCTGCCGCCACAAAACACGGGATCATGGTGGCGAATGTGCCCGATTATTGCATAGATGAGGTATCGGACCATGCCTTGACTCTCTTGCTGATGCTAAGCCGGGGGGTGATTCCTGCGATGGCCTTGGCGAAGCAAGAACATTGGTCAATTTCCAAGATGCCTGCCTTGCATCGGCTGCGGGGTCAGATCTGTGGGTTGTTCGGGTCTGGAAGGATCGGATCCATGATTGCGACTAAAGCATCCCAGATTGGGATGCACGTCATTGTCAACGATCCTTATCTTAAAGTTAGCCGCGCTCGTGCATTGGGAATTGAGCCCGTTTCTTTCGATGCTCTGCTCGCACGCTCAGACTTCATTTCACTTCACGCGCCCCTTAATGATGAGACGCGTCATATCTTCGGAGAGTCAGCGTTTCGCAAAATGAAGAATACAGCGTCTATCGTCAACACTGCGCGAGGCGGGCTAATCGACGAAGACGCTCTCGTAACTGCTCTTAATCGCGGCGAGATCTCAGGTGCTGCCCTCGACGTGATGGAATCGGAAACGGCAACGGCAGCCCGGGCAGCCTTGGTGAACAACCTCAGGGTAATTTTAACTCCGCACTCAGCGTGGCTCAGCGAGGAGGCACGCTCAACCTTGCAGGCCCGTGCTGTCGAGCAAGTGATTAGCTGCCTCAAAGGTAATAAACCCTATGGGTTGATTAATCGCACAGTCCGGCCCCGAGAATTTCGGGGGAGCTGAAAAGTGGCAGCAAATGTCTTGTGAACTGGGATGTGATTCTCAACTAGAAGCGGACGAATGAAGTCGCGGCGGTTAGCACAAGTCTCGATATATGGGCGGTGCAGGGAGCGGCCCAAGAGACTTATTTTAACGAGGTCAACTTTGCCCCAACAACGGTGGTTGAGAATTATTCCATGCGCGCTCATCACATATACGATCGCCTATATCGACCGAGCTAACATTTCAATGGCCTTGCCTTCAGTTAGCCATAGCCTGCGAATGGATCCCGCACAGATGGGTAAGGTGGCTGGGATTTTTTTCTGGGGTTACTTACTGCTTCAGGTTCCTGGGGGACAAATTGCGAACTCGTGGAGCGCTAAGCGATTCATTAGCATTCTCATGGTTGCGTGGGGCATTGCCTCAGTCGGGTGTGGATTGGTTCGGAATTGGCAAGAGTTGCTGTGGATGCGGCTGCTTTTGGGGATTACTCAAGGTGGTGTATTCTCTGCCACTCTCATTCTCATCTCGCACTGGTTTCCAAGCCGCGAACGGGCACGCGCCAACGCGATGTGGATGGTATGTGGACCGCTTGCTCTAATCATATTATCGCCGTTTTCCGGCTGGATATTAGATAACTGGGACTGGCGAGTAATGCTGATTGTTGAAGGCGCACTGCCGTTTCTATGGTTGCCGCTATGGCTTAGCCTGATTTACGACTATCCACGTGAAGCGCCGTGGATTTCCCCCGAGGAACGACAATATCTCGATTCAACACTCGAACGTGAACGCGCCGAACTCGAACCCGTTCATCCTGAACCCATCCTACGGGCGCTCCTTCGTCCGCAAGTGCTGCTGCTGATCTTGATCTATTTTCTCCGCATGGGAGCAGAAGTGGGCTTTTTATTCTGGCTGCCCAGCGCATTGGAAAAGGCGAAGAAGCTGAGCCACCTGCGAATTGGAGGGCTCGCGATGATCCCATTCATCGTGGGCATCGTCGCGATGCTGGTAATCTCCTGGCACTCCGACAAGACAGGTGAACGACGACGCCACATCTCAGCGGCGTTCGGACTAGGGGGGATCTTCTTGCTAACGGGAGCGATTGCTAGCCAACAGAAACCGGTCCTGGCGTTTGTTTGCATCTGCCTGGCGGGCATTGGAACATATGGACCGCTCGGTCCTTACTGGGCCATTCCGACGGAAACACTTCCGCGCAATGTGGCCGCATCCGTATTGGGGGTGGTTACCGCGATCGGAAGCTTGGGAGGATTTTTTGGACCAGTTGCCGTAGGTGAACTCAACAAGTATACGGGAAGTTTTATTTATGGGTACGGATTGTTGGGGATATGTTTGCTTGTCGTATCAGGACTTTGCCTATTCATAAATCCTCCGCTTGCCACTTCTAACTTTAAATCCCAATACGCGAGGGCCGTTTTGAAATAGGGACATAGGTGTTTTTGCCGTCGCAAATGCATGTGCTTTGTAATGAAGTAAGAAAATCAAACTAAAGAGGTGACGAAAATGTCGGACATCGGACCCATGACAGTAGACTTCGAGGCTCGCCTCGATCCCGCGCGTATGCGGCGAGAACGGCTCCAGCGGGCCAAGGACGCGCTTAAGAATTCAGATCTTGACGCATTGTTCATCTTCCGCCCCGAGGATGCCCGATACTTGACTGGATATCGGCATCATCTTGGGCCGGCCATTATTGTGGGAAACGCGGTCGTCGTGTTAACCCGCGATAAAGAGCCGGTTCTTTGGACAATGGATTGGGAGCAGTGCCGCTACCGAATGCCCTGGTTTGACAAAGAGCAATTTCAACCTCGTGCGAACTTCCGCGAGAAGGGCGGTGCGACTCGATGGGTTAACCAGGCCGAGGGCATCTTTGGCTCGTTTGCAGGCAAGCGAGTTGGCATCGATATTTGGGATTTCAGTCTTGAGACGGCTATCCGCGAGGCTCTTCCCCATACTGAATTCGCTGATGGATATCAAAGCGTGCTCATGCGTGCAAAGGAGATCAAAACTCAAGATGAGATCCTATGCCTCAAGATGGCGAACGCATTTACAGAAGCTGCGCTTGATCGCGCAATCGAGGCTCTGCGGCCTGGAATTAAGGAATGCGAGCTGCTCGCGATCGCTTGGCACACAATGACGGCACTAGGCAGCGAATGGACTCAGTGCTCCAACATCATTGCGTCCGGCCCCAACACAGCGCCTTACCGCCGCTTCACCTCCGACCGGATCATACGCAACGGCGACCTGGTTATTATCGACATTGGAGCGGGTTACAATGGCTATTGGGGTGATCTAACCCGCACTTGGGTATGTGGGAACGTCAAGCCAACCGCCGAAATGCGCGATATGCATCAGAAGACCTATGATGCGCTCTTCAATGCCGCGAGCAAGGTACGTCCCGGAGCGACCAATGCTGAGGTGTTCGAGGCGGCCGTGCCGCATGTGCTAGACAACCTTGGCCATGCGGCTGGCCTTTGCCCTTGGGAGAGTCCGCATTTCAGCTACGCATCGAAAGATGCTCCCATCACTCTCAAAGAGGGAATGGTGCTCAACTTTGAGCCCTATGTCGGAAAAGTCGGCATCGGTGGCATAAGGCTTGAGAATAACCACATCGTCGTCAAAGATGGTGTAGACATTTATACAACTTACCCTTTCGACGAACGACTTGTGATCGAGCCCCATCCGCTCGACGCTACGACAGGGAGGACGCGCTGAAGATCGGATGATGACGCGTGAGTCCAGAGACGGGCAGTCTCCTTCATTTCGTTTAGATGGCCGTATTGCGGTAATTACCGGCGCGAGTGAAGGCATTGGGAGAGCTTTTGCTCTCGCCTTCTCTCGCGCCGGCGCTGACGTAATCCTCGTTAGCAGGCGCCGCGAAAAGCTTCTGGAGGTACAACGTGCTGTTGAGGCGGCAGGCGGCCAGGCTCACGTGATTCGCGCAGATCTAACTAGGCACGAAGACATCGTCTCACTAGCGGAAAGCATTTCCAAGATTAAGACTGCAGATCAAGACTTAGTTCTCGTTAACAATGCGGGATTTGCCTTCACCAAACCGGCTATTGAAGTGACCGAGGAGGATTGGGACCGGGTGATCGACCTGCATGTTAAGGGGGCCTTCTTTTGTTCACAATTCATCGGCCGACACATGATTAACTCCGGTTACGGGAAGATTATTAATCTGAGTTCAACATGGTCTGCGAGTACGGGAATGGGTAAGAGTACTTATGGTCTCGCGAAAGCTGCCGTTTCTCACTTGACGGCAGCCTTATCGACCGAATGGGCCCCACTGGGTGTGCGGGTCAATGCCATTGCGCCTTGTGCCACGCTCAGCGATAACACTAAGCGCCATATGCAGGAAAATCCAACACGGACCAAGCAATTGCTGAGTCTGATTAAGCTCGGGCGATTTGCCGAGCCTGAGGATCTCGTTGGTGCCGCAATCTTCTTGGCCTGTCCGGCGTCGGATTTTATTACCGGCCACACTTTGTTCGTTGACGGCGGTTGGCACGCAGCCGATGGATAGCTCTCAACAATTGAGGTCGAGCCACTTAGCCGGCCACGCAATTAGAAAGACAAACGAGGAGAGATGGACCAGTACGACGTATTAGTAATTGGAGGTGGCAACGCTGCCTTGTGCGCGGCCCTGGAAGCTCGACGCCACGTCTCCCGAGTACTGATGCTGGAGAGCGCGCCGGAACACATGCGAGGCGGGAACACGAGGCATACCAGGAACATCCGTTGTGCCCACCCAGCGGCAGACGGGTTTTTCTCCGGAGAATACTCAGATCAAGAGTTTCTGGATGATCTCGTCGGAGTAACGGGTGGGCCTGCTAACTTGCAATTGGCCATGTTCGAGATCCGCGAATCTCGCCACATTCCTCAATGGATGACCGATAACGGCGTCAGCTGGCAGCAACCTCTCGCCGGGACACTTCATCTTGGGCGCACCAACCGTTGGTTCCTCGGCGGCGGGAAAGCTTTACTCAACACTTATTACCGCACAGCGCGTCGTATGGGAATCGACATCCGTTACAACGCTTCGGTCCACGACCTTCTCTTCGATGATGGTGGTTTCAAGGCGCTACTTGAAGTCGTTTCTTATCCGGGATGAGTCACGCTTCGAGAGCGCTGGAGACGAAGGTCACCGGGCAGGCCGCGATTTAATATCGAATCGAAGAGCGCCGCACATTGAGGGTGTTCGTCGAATGATCAGTTCTCGAAACGCGCTGGGAAAGGACATTGTTAGGAGGTTAGATGAAGCTTGTTCGGTTTGGCGGAGGCCATGTAGGCATCTTACAGGATGGCTTGATTTATGACGCAACTATCGCTCTCGGTTTTGACCCAGAGGCTTGGCCCCCAGTCGGGATGGTACAACTCATCAAGAATTTCAATGCATTTCGTTCCAAGCTTGAGTCAGCAATGAAATCACCCGGCATCCCTTTGGGAGAAACTCGTCTTGAGGCGCCAATCTTATGGCCGAACAAACTGATCGCATATCCCGTAAATTACGTGGAGCACGGCCAGGAACGGAATGTAGCGCTTCGAGCTGACGTCAACGGTTTCTTCCTTAAAGCCAACTCCTCCTTAAGCGGCCCACAAGACCCGATTATTCTTCCCGATTTGCCAGATCGTGAGATCCATCACGAATGCGAACTAGCGATTATCATCGGCAAAACTAGCCGGCACCTGGGCGTGCGAGAAGCCCTTAGTTGCGTGTTCGGTTATACATGCCTTATTGATGTCACTGTACGCGGCAAGGAAGACCGGGTCATGCGCAAATCCTACGATACGTTCTGTCCCATCGGCCCAGCGCTTGCCACAGCCGATGAGGTTGGTGACCCGAGAAACCTTGAGATGAAATTATGGGTCAACGAGGAGCTCCGACAACACGCGAACACGCGAGATATCATCCTTGATGTGCCCAATATGATCTCGATGGCTTCGTCCGTGACCACTCTCTATCCGGGTGACATCATTGCCTCGGGAACGCCCGCTGGCGTCGGTCTGATCAAGCCAGGCGATCAAGTCACGATTGAAATCGAGCGCGTGGGCAGGATGACCGTTTTGGTTGAACAGGGAACGGGGGGCGATAATCTGGCCATCCGCAAAGCTCCGGCTCGGAGTTAGCTTTAAAAGAGCGAAACTTATAAGTTGAGACGCCTTCCGGGTGCTTCCGGCTGTTGCCATGTTCATTCAGAGTCTAAGTAGCTTTGCTGCTGTGCCGCCGAGGATCATCTTGCGCTCGGCGCTCGTTATGTTGATCTGCTCAACAAAATGTACAGGGCGCTCGTATCCCATATCGAAGCAGTAGTCACTGCCCATCATAACGCGCTCGGCGCCTACCTCCTTAATCAAGAATTCGATGATTTCTTTTGAGTGCACGATCGTATCGTAGTGGAAGCGATGAAGATAAGTGCTCGGAGCCTGTGGCAGATGCTTCGTTTCAGGTCGCACTTGCCACCCGTGGTCGATCCGGCCAATGAGAATAGGGAGTGCCCCGCCTCCGTGAGCCAAACTGAACTGAAGCCTTGGATGACGATCCAGCACGCCGCCGAAAATCAGGCGGCATGCCGCAATAGCCGTGTCGAATGGGTTACCCAGCAGATTGTGCAAATAGTAGGAATGCAAGCGTTCGCCACCAATAGTCTGAAGAGGATGCAAGAAGACGGGCAGATCCATGGTCTCGATTTGTGTCCAGATCGGCTCGAATAGGGGATCATCGAGATCATGGTTGTTGATGTTAGTTCCCATGTAAACTCCACGGATGCCCGGCAACTTGCTTGCTCGGTGGAGCTCATCGATGGCTCGGTCGGGATACAGCATTGGCAAGGTCAGCAAGCCCACAATGCGGGTCGGGTAAGCCTGATGCGCCGTGCTCGCAGCGTCATTCCACGCTGTGGAGAGCTTGTGAGATAGATCACTCCCGCCCCAGTAAACCATGGGGGGGGCCAGGGAGATAGCCTGAACCGCTGTGCCCTGTAAGTCCATGTCGTCAATGCGAAGTGCTACATTGATAAATTTGATTGGGTGCGGCCCGCCATTTCCAGCCGGTGTCTTGTAATAGAAACCCTCGTCCGTCATACGGTATTCGGCACCGAAGGACTTACCATCTTCCGCAATCAGGTCAAGATAAGCTTCAGGATAATAGTGAGCGTGAATGTCTACAGTCCCCCGGAGAGGGGCGTCGATTCTCTTGCTCGATGCGGCTAGCCCCCGGCCGGCCGCGAGTTCGTCGCTCTTTCCGCCCACCATGCCCGCGGCAACAATTGCGAATCCGCCTTGTAACATGCGGCGCCGCGACAGACCTTGTCCACAATCGCAGCCATTGCATTCCGTCATCGTCTACGTCCTCTCTTGAGGGCTAAAATGTAAGAATCGGAGATCCGCCGCGTGCTGACGTCCCCAAATGAATTTAGCTGTGGAACAGATACCGCCTAACCGCGACTTACTTCGCTAGCCATCTGAATACGTAGTATGTCATTGGGCTTGAGCCAGTATTCGTCACCCCGTGAACATCATTTGGCGCTGCGTATAACACAGTCCCGGCCCCAACTCGGGACACCTTATTTTGTAGCGATACCTCTCCGGCACCTTCAGTGACAAGGAGCATCTCTCCCTCCGGGTGAGAGTGGGGGGGATGCGGTCGTTCGCCTACCTTCAGGGTAGTTTGGCTAACCAACAGACGTTTCAATCCGCCCGCCGGCCCGTCTAGATAGATATGCAATTGACCGTACGAACGCGAATCGACCCGTGCTTGGTTGCCTTCCATGACAAAAGATTGGACCTCAGAGGCGTCTGGCACCAGACTGAATGCAAAAGCACCCGCCAAGCATCCAAGGATAGTTCTTCGATCTACCGTGTTGTCCATTATTTCTCCTCAAGACTGCCAACTGCAGGAATTTGATCAAGCACTAATTTCCGAGGCCGGCTATTTTGTTCCTTCCAGCGGTTCTAACATCTCGATTTCTATGAATCCTATTTTTCGATCTTTATGATACCCAGACCATTATTGATCACGATGTTTGTTCCGAAAGGCTGGCTGAGCTTTTGGATACGCTCGAGAATTTCCGCCGCGCTGGCGGGATCTGCGACGTGAGGATATCCGCGATCAGGGCTCCTCTTTCCAAAGCCTAGCGTGATCGGCGTAAGAATGACTTGCGCGAGATGGTCATTGCTAAATACGGCATGGACTATGACCGATTGCCAAAAGAGGGGATTAGCGGGTTCATCCCGGCGACCGTGATCGCTGCGGGCATCGTACGCCTCTGCAGGAAGCGCATCTGAGCCCAGCCCGAATTCCTGGTAGAACTCCGTCGGCTGAGGTTCCACCAGCCAGTTTTCAAAAATGAAATTCCCCAAACTGTAGAAAATCGCCTTCCCTTTGTAGATCTCAATGCCGCGAAGTACGTGTGGACCATGGCCTACGACGATGTCTGCCCCCGCATCCACCGCCGCATGCGCAAACTGCACTACGAATTGCGCGGGAATTTCTCTCGCGTCAGTACCGGGAGCACCTTCATGAGCATGGATCGAGGTCACCACATAGTCCGCCATCTGCCGGGAGTCGCGAATGGAATGGAGCAGCGCTGCCAAATCAATCGGATCAGGAGTGGATATCACGCCGGGACTGTCGCTCGGCTCAAAAACTACATGAAGTGGATATATTGAAGACGCCGGCAAAGAAAAATCCAAACTTTTTAGTGAATCGGATGTTCCCTGGCTACCGCCAAGCTGTAAATCATGTCCGATTTGTTTCAGTGCCTCGAAGGAAGCGTTATCGACGCGATAACGGGTTTGGTGGTGCAATGGATTTATGCCGGGTCGGCCGAGCATGTCAGGTCTGGCTTCCCCAGCCGGTTCGTCATCTAGGAACGTGGATGTACAAGCAATAAGTGCGACCCGCCCGTGCCCAGTTGAAAGATATCCGGGTGCCCGTGCCGCTCCCAGGTTCTCGCCGATTCCTGAGTAGACAGCGCCATCACGACGCAACACTTGAATAGTATCTATAAGGCCCTGAATGCCGTAGTCAAGCGAGTGATTGTTGGCCGTCGCAAAGAGATTAAAGCCCACCCATTGCAACTCTTTGAGCAACGCAGGATCTGACGATATCCAACTAGCCCTTGGCTTCCCGGCTGGGTATGCATTATGACCAGGAAATGTGGTTTCGAGGTTCGTAAATGCCGCGTCCCCTTGACGCACAACGTTCACTGCGGCCATGAATTGAGGGTCGTTCTGACGCACCGCAGCTGGCGTCGTGATTATTGAGTCACCAACCATGGTCAGATTAAACTCTTGTGAGCGTGCTTGGCGTTCCTGCGCACCAAGAGTTAGGGAAAAGAAGAAACCAGCGAAAAGAAAAACAGTGAGCAGCCGCAGATTTCCGGCACGAAGTCGGTACACGTGCAGGTTTGCCGATGAAGAAAGCTTCGACCTATCAGAGCAGAAAGCCGTTCTTTTCCTATCAGTCTCTTGTATTTTCATCTAATCTCCGAGAACCAAGTCCGCCGAGCTGGAAAGAATTCTCGGATTCCACCGGGCGAACGTCCGCTTTCAGGTGATCAAGATCTCTTTCAGTTACGGTTTGGGATCGAGGCAATCGGCAGCGCGTGCGGACGAAGCGTTAGTGCGCTTTGGTCCAGAGAGACGGTCTGCGCCTCCGACCTCACAGGGTTGGATTTCGGTAATTTAGAGGGCTGCAGGGACATTATAAAAACGTCTTTAGCCCGAACCGAACTCCTGCCGTGACTGCGATCGTTCCCGCCAAGTCGGTCTCCTACAAGAGTTCCCGCGAGCGCACTCTTGCCCGAAGCAGGCCTTGAGGAGAGGTCTTGGTCGTTCAAGATTTACATTTGTCTCATTTTGCAAATCTCCGTCTCTCTTTTACACACAGATATCTGATTGGTCTTCACGTGTCAAGCTCAAAATGAATTATCAATTCGCATGTCGTTCCGGTCTCCATTTTTGCCTGCAGAAGTTCGGCAAAGAGCGTGGATACGAGGCGTTTCGCCAAACAGCCCAACTATAGTCAGGTCACTCGACTATCGTCTGAGCAGAAGATTGCCGTGGATGAGCAGCAACTGAAGCAGCTTCAGGATTCGATCACAGCCAACAATCAGGCTAATGCAGGGCAAGTTCTCAGCACCTCGGTGGGCACTTGGTGATGAATGGGACTTTCTTGATACGTAACCCGCGCCAGCGGGGACGCCAGCGCGGGCTTGGCGATGGTCAGTACTCGCTCGGCAAGTGGATCACGTTGTTGGCGAAATACAGCGTGATTTCATCCAGCGGGAAATCGGTGTGCTCAATCTCCTTGGTGAACACGATGCTGCCGTTGCCATCGTCGCACGTCAGCGTAGCGCTTCGGTCGGGACGCACGGCAAGTTTCCAGACTTGAAATTCCTCGGCGGCGACAGCCTTGTTGTAGGGCTGAATGCTGGCGATTTCAATCCAGAAGCCAATACGCTCCGCCGTGCTCGGCAACGTGCTGCGCGCCGTCGGTGTAGAGAACGTTGCGGTTGATCCCGTGCCGATACCAAGTTTCGCTGCCGGTAAACTGCGCGAGATCGCTTGTGCTGAGAGTCTTCGTCGTCATGTTGTGCCTCTTTCGTTTGAAGTGGCCCCCACGGCGGGGGCGAGAGAGGCAAACAGGAACAGCCGCGTTAAAGGCGCAGAGTCACATCCTAGTGTGAACTTTAGGAACCCCAGCACAGCGGTGAGGAGGACTTGGAATGCCGGCCTTGCATTGGGGTTGCAGGATTTTGCCACTCGTTGCATCAGACCAGAGAGGATGTCGCAAATGCAAATCAGCCATGTCATTTCTGCCGTCGAGCGGCACTATTTTCGTCGAACGCTTCCTGACATGGTGATGAGTGAGACGGAAGACATTGCCGCGTTCGCCCCTTTGTCTCGGGGAACAGGCACGCAGGTCAGTCAACTGGATCGCGACGGCGGGCAAGGGTTAAAGGCGGAAATTCCGATCCACACCCGATCCACAACTTTGATATTTTCAGCCAAAATCGAGGACTTTGGGCGGCTTCCTATTCTTCTAAGTCCTTGATATTCTTAGCCTGCTTGCATTGACACGGTAGAGGTCAGGAGTTCGAGTCTCCTCGTGCCTACCATATCTTTCAAGCAGTTGCCCAGAATCCCTTCTGAAGATCTGGGTCCGTTTGGGTCCAATAAGCGCTCCGAATCCAAAACAAAATGCGTTCGCAGTTCACTGACGACCTGCACCACAATCTGTCTTGGAGACTTTACTGAATCAGACTTGTTTTGCTTGCAGACAGCGATCCGCTCGAATGACGCGGCCAAAAGCGATTACACGCTCGACGCCACTAAGCGCAAAAGCGGCGAGGGCGGCATCTGGGGCAAGAGCTTCTATCTCACCCTGCTCGACCGCGATGGAGTGACATTCATCGCCGCTTCAGATCAATATCTCGGCAAAGCCGCTAAGGATGTATGCCATGCCATAAAGACATCTGTAAGTGTTGAAGTAGTGGATACGGAAACGCTGACACAATCTCAGGATGCCCGTGGTGACACCAGTGGTGGCGTCGTTGGGACGATCGTAAATTCGACAACCGGACGAAGAACGCACACAGATACGTCCAAGATATACGTCATCGTGAGCGGCGAGCACGCTCTGCTGGATTGTTACGAGCATCGCACGGGCTGCACTACGATCGCTCCCGGCAAGTATTATGGACAGTTTGATGGCGGGTCTATCTGGATAAATTATCAAATGCCGCTCACGCACAAACCGCTACGCAATCACTACGTGATCGCTGGGAGTTGGTAAAGATGAACCTCGCATCACCTGTCACCGATCATTCAGGACGATGATCAGTATCAGCGCAACTACGAGTAGGCCGATACGGATTGGGTGCTCCCGGCAGTAGCGGAGAACTGAAGGCCAACTCATTATCAAAATGATAGTCCATCCCGCAACACTCTGATCGTTATCCAAAAACGGCTGTCTGTGGTGTACGCTATGAGCCCCGATTTCATGCCCCCGTTGAATCATGCTCTTGAGAAATTGAATGTCACCTTCGCTCCAATCGATCTTCCGCCAGTGGCTTCAACTGGTTGACATATCGTTCAAGTACAAACCTACGCCAGTTATAAGTGATCCGAGCCGGTGACTGCCCAGGCGCGAGCGCGGCTTATAATATGGTGGTCACATCCAGGGGTGATTTTGCTAAAAGGGGTGAACAAACAGCGCAAGCTTGTGAGAACGCCTGTGGCTGTTGAAAAACTCATTTTTCATCCCAATTAGCCAAAATTTGGGGGATAGAAAATGTCTAGGCGACCCGAGAAAATCGATTGTAGGGCTTCCTGACGCGATCTTATTTTTGTCGATTTTGAGAGAAGGAGTTTTTCAACAGCCACAGGCGATTACACTCAAACTCCCGGTACAAGGGAATTTGAGCGAAATCGGGATTTTGCGCCAATAGCTGCGTAGTTTCTCTGGGACACATTGATTCAGTTTTGGCTCCTTACCTTTCCGACCACAAGTATCTGGAAAGAGTTCGGGATCATCGGAGGACGAGGTCCTCGCATCCAGGCTGGAGCACCCGAGGGCGGCCCGGCAGCCGGAGTCATGCCTGGCGCTTGGGCCGGAGCTGGCGGCACTGGGCCATACTCGGCAGTAATTGTCAGGATCTGATTTGTCTTTGTATCCAAAGTCAGCACCTTCGCCCGCGCCGGCGTGGCAACCGTCTGCTCAACGGAGAAGCTCGTGGGCGAATTCTCCTGCACCACCGTGAGCGTGCCATCGCCCTGCGAGCTAAAGGCCTCCATCGTCGCCGTGTTGAAGGTAGCGCCGTCTGACCCGTTGCCAATGGGCAGATCGGTGATGATATGCCCATCCGTAGCCGACAGGATGATCATGTTCTTATTGTCTCGGCACGAGGCGAAGAGGATATTGTTCTTCGCATCCAGCGCAAGGCCGGCGCATCCTCCGCCCTTGCTCGAAACGTCATATTTGCCGATCATCTTCATCGCGGTCGCGTCGATGATCGCTATGGCGGCCTTATCTTCGATGTCGACATAGATCTTGCCGCGGCCGTCGGTGGCGGCCTGTTCGGGTGCTCCGCCGATGTCGATGGTGCCGAGGATCGAGCCATCCTTATCGTCGAGAACGGTAATATTTGGCTCCGAGTGGCTGAGGATATAGAAGTGGTGATTGTAAGCGTCGTTGAGATAGCCGTCTGGGTTACCCTGCACGTCGATCTTCTTTAGAATCGCAAACGTCCTCGAATCGAACATGGTCACCGGCTTTGAGGTTGCGAAGCCGTGACCCGTCGAAGTGTCGACCGCGCCGCCATGCGCGCTTACCCCTGGGATATCGCCGACCTGTGACAGCGTGTCGAGGTTAAAGACGCCGATGTGCCCGGCCGGGCCAGACCGAGCAACGTAGAGGTTGCGGTCGTCAGGGTCGGCAGTCACGTAATCGAATCCGCCCTCCCCTCCGACCAGCTGAATCTTGAGGACTTTATATGGCCCGCTGTCTTGTGCATGTACCAGACCCGCAGATAGAAGCAAGCAGGCGAGTATTGAAGCAGCAAAGAGCTTGTATAACATGGGCAGTATCTCCGATTGGGAATTTATTCACGAGCCATCCATCGCTCCAAGTGTTTGAGACGACGAGCGCCGATTCTGCGAGTTGAGCATACACCTCGTAAGCCCAGACTTGGGGCCGTCTACTCACCATAGTTGTCGAAACCAGGCGATTACACTCAAAACCCCCGCGCAGGGTCGATGAGTGTAATCGGGATTTAACGCCAGCTATGTGCTCGAAATATGAGGATCATCGAAGAACGGCGCGAAGGGCTTTGTGTGGAATATCTTGTCTGTTGGGGCACACTGGTGCAACCCCAGTTCAGAGCCTATGACATAGAACTTTTTCCAAGTAGAAGTCGTATGTAAGAAGGGAGGATGCATGAGAGCCGGCTCGAAGGCCGAAACGGGGGAGCCTTGCGCAAATTCCTGAAGATTGGCGGAATCGCTTTTGGTGTCGTTCTGTTGCTCATCGCGATTGCGGCTGGTTTGGTCTACGCAATGATGCGCCACTTTTATCCGGCGCCGCCACAAGCCAGTTACAGCAAGCCGAACGATCCGCTCGAAGCGCAGCGTCAGGATCTCGATTATTTCGCGAAGTTGATCGCGATGGATCGATCTTATTCGACCGAGGCTCGCGCCCAGGCGCAGCGGCGCATTGCGGAACTCGCGGATTTGAAGACTGTCGTCCCGCGGCCCAATTTCCGCATAGCCCTCATGGAGATTGCCGCACTCGCCGATAACGGTCATACACGCGTGGGCAGCGATTCCGGTGCCAATCCGATGGAATTGCCAGTGCGCGTGGCGGCCTTCTCCGACGGCATCTATGTATTGCATGCGACCAAGACATACGCCGATCTTCTAGGGGGCAAGATCGTCTCAATTGACGACCACCCGATCGACGAGGTGATGGCACGGCTCGAGCAGCTTCGCGGCGGCACTCCACAATGGCGCAAGGCATACGCGCAGGTGTACATAGGCTGGCAGGATGTGCTGGTTGGCGCAGGCATCGCGCCTGACATGGGGCACTCGACATGGACAGTAACATCACCATCCGGCACGACGGTTACTCGCACCCTGACGCCTTACACGCCAAGCGAGGACGAACCGGACATGAACCGCATCTACTCGAACGAACCGCTCAAGGACTTGGGAGCCGATTGGGTCGCCTATCAGCCGGATCGGCCCTTGCCGATCACGTTTTCTGATTCCGATATGACATTCCGCCGTGTTCGCTTGCCTCACTCCTGCGTCATGCTGATCCAGTTCAGGTCTAATGATGACGTAGGCAACAACCGCATTGTGGATTTCGAGGCGGCGACCAAGTCTGATATGCAAGCAAACAAGCCCTGCCAGCTCATCTTCGACAACCGTTTCAACGACGGCGGCAACCTCACTAAGACGATATTTTTTGCAAAAGATCTGCCGGACTTCATCGCGCCGAGCGGCTATATCTATCTCCTAACCTCCGGCATGACGTTCTCCGCCGGAATCACTACCACCGCCCTCATCAAGCACGCCGGCGGTGACCGCGTCACCATTCTAGGCGAGCCGGTGGGCGACAGACTGGCATTCTTTGCTGAAGGAGGGCGGGGCTGCCTGCCGAACTATCCTTTGTGCTTGCACTACGAGACTGGCAAGCATGATTACGGGCATTCCTGCACCGATTTGGACACCTGCTTTTGGTTGAACTGGTTGCTTCCACTAGGCGTGAAGACACTTCAGCCGGACGAGATCATCACGATGACCTTCGATGATTGGCGACAAGGTCGTGATCCAGTGTTCGAGCGCGCGATGGCACTGGCGAACCGCAACGAGCCCTAACAAAACCCGATTCCAGCTCCATGGTGAATCTATGTTTTGTTGACGTGTGGATTGTCCTTGAAAACTCTCGGCTACGGATGAGGTTTTCCGCGCAAGCTAGGAAAATGTCGGCTTAATGCCAATTTCATCCGCAAGAAAGACTGATACGCAATGCCTGTGCTCGTACCTGCGGCCAAGGTTATTTATGAGACGCAGATAGTGGCTTTGATTCTGATGGCCTTGGTTGACGCTATCAGGCGATTTCACGTTTTGACCGTTGGTCAATGAGTGCTATCGCGATTTTACGCCAATTGGTACTGGCTTACTCTTGGACCTCGA
>PKXQ01000140.1 GCA_003132405.1 Acidobacteriaceae bacterium
GGGCTTATTCAGAGTTTCCTTAGTGTGGAATTTTGTCTCCAACGTACTTAATGTTCTGCGGGGCGTGGAGGCTCCCGTGGTGCTCTTCGCCTCATTCATCTATGCGTTTGGTTGCTTCAGCGTGATGGTGTTCTTTTTCGTCTTCCACGGTGCACAGCGGTAGACGTGATCTGGGCGAGAATGGGATAGTCCCTTCTGCGGGGATTTGCCTGCCCGGAGGGGGCTCAGGTCGGCTCCAGCGTATCAGAGGTCATGGCAGCCTTCGTGGCCACCTTGGCGACGGTATACGGGAAGGATGATGACCGGGCATGGGACTCGATACCGCCGACAATCCGGGTAGTCAGTGCAGGCGCATTGGAGAACCTTCGTTTAGCAGTTGCTCGGACACGGGCGTTTGCCGAAGTCGCTTGTAACGTCATGGACAGGTATGGTCTTGAGTCGCCACCAGATGCCCAAGCAAGCGCCGAGCCCGTGCCCGTTTCTTCAACACCACGCAACACTTCATTGGCGCGAGTCGTCGTTCTCCGGCGTCTCAAGCGCGTTCCAAATAACCTTGTCCAGTTCTCCTATGGCACCGCGAATCGCCCACTGTTTGCTTTTGTAGTCTTCGGAGCGGGGGTCAAGATTGGAGAGTTCGCTGGACAGCCATTGTCGTTGTTCCTTTGCGTAACTGATGAAGTCTGCGTTTTTTACCTGATCCGTAAGTGTCATGGCGAACTCAGTCTCAGCGAGAATCGGCAACGAAAGACAATGACCGTCGTCACAGCAAATTTGTGATGAACAATCTGTGGTAGCAGGTCAGTGCGATAACACCGATTCGGGTCCCGTCAGCAATGCCCCGCTGCTCTGAATACAGAGGACTATTTCCACCGCCGCCCCGTCACTACCGTCATTTGCAAACACGAGATTTTAACTAGCCGCGAGATTCGTCTGCACGCCGAAGGCTTCAACAGAGAGTAGGATCGAGTTATGTACACAATTAGCAAGGTTCCGGAAGGCATCATCCTGACTTGCAAGAAGTGCACTCACATCGAGAGCGTCAGTCAGTTCAGCCTGAGTCTCGGCAGTCAACGCACGCAGGCCGCCCGAGCGATGCAGACGCACTTCCGTGACAACCACAAAGCGGGACTGCTAGGACTACTCCCTAAGAAATACGAAGTGCTGGCGTCGGCAGCGGTAAGCAGGCATGCATGGGTTTGCGATAGGTAGCGGCGCGAACTTACTTCAAGGAATTTTTCAAAGAGAACCAACTGCCTTTGTGACTGAACAGTTTCTATAAAGCACAATCTGTGTCCGGCGCTCAATCATTTCCCGTCCCCCGGCTGCCTTTTACGCCAGCAAACACAAGGCGCTAACCATGCCGACCTGCCTGTCCCTGCCGCGAAAGCTACTTCACCTGATGTGGAACGAAGTTCATGCACCATTTTTAGAGCAGTTTTGCTCAGACCCCGATTGCTCTATCCGGTTACGGCGTAGTAGTTGCGAATGGTTTATGGTGGGGCTACTGGAGGCACAAGGCGATTGAAACCGCACCACTGAGATTCTCAGGCATGAGGAGATAGTCATGGCGAAGGTGATTGAGTTTTACATCCCGACGAAATTCCACACACCGTTGAAAGGAAAATCGGGGCAGCGAAGCGCAAAGGTTATCGAGATTTGCACGCAAGCAAAGAAATCCGCTTAGCGGCAACCAATCCGTAATCTGGCAGCGACCGAACAACCTGCGCAGCAGCAAAGCATGGTGTTTGAGCTTCGTGACATTCGTGGAGACTGTCCTCCGGCACCTCTTAGCAATTTTCTTCCGCTTCTGCACTCTTAATGAACAGGCGTACCTGAAACAACTTCGCCGGGCTTCGAACCTTCTGCACGATCCCCCTTGTCGAGCGACTGCGGATTCGTTCGCCAATTCAATTCCTCCAGCCGCTTTCGCATCTCGTCTCCGCATGTTTCACGCGCGTTGCAACGCTTGCAGTCCGAATGGTGGATTCTTAAGAGGGACAACAGGCAGCATCTCAAGTTCACGCCCACCTCGCAGAATTCATTCCTTTAGCACACACGCAGGCTCTTGCGTCCCACGGTGGAAATTAAGGTTAGAAGTGGCGGGACGTATTATGCCACAGACGAGGGTGACGGAGATTTCGAGGATGTGGAAAACGGAAAACACTCCCGCTGACATGGTGCGCTTTGCATTCGGTAGTGCTCCATGCCCTATAGAACGAAATTACCACGCCGATCCCATTCGATAAGAATTATGAGAGCCCACCGCGAGGGGGCAAGCAGGCTCTCATAAGGGGGAGGGGGAGGGAGTTGTATCGCATTTTATTGTGGTTTACCGCCTCGGGCATCAAACCGTTAATCTTGTTACGATTTCAGAAATGGTTGGCTAGCAAGCTGTGGGTCAGCTTTCCCCTTCATCACAGCGGCACGAACGTCCGCTTGCTTGTCAGGCGTGAGAAACTGGCTCCGTTCATTCAATGATCGTTTCGGGGGCTTTTCACCTTCAACTGTCTGGTACGAGGTTTGCCTTTGGCCCGAGGAAACTTGAAACCCGCGTCGGGCGCTGCCGCTCGGTTCAATTCCGTCGATTTAAGTAGCGTTCTCCTGCCACCGTTAACGAAATCAATGTCGAGTTTATCTCCCCGAGCCTCACTGACTTGCCCTACGCCAAATGAAGCATGGTCGATCCAATCCTGTGGCTTCCAGTTCTTGAAGTGGATTGGTTGTGAGGGGGCTGCCTTGACTGCTTCCATATGTACGACTACCTCCGAGGGTGCAGAACAGTATTGCGAATGAAACGGTAGGACATGGGCAAGACCCGAACGTCGGACAAGCAGTTACAAGCGCACCCAGCTTGCCACCGAAACCGGAGTGGCGCTGTTCACAATTGCACACTCGCGAGAGAAAGCACAGAAGTAGAATGCGAGACAAGGTGAGGTTTATGCCAGTTTCCTCGCGTCGGAAGCATATCCATCATTGGTACAAGAGTCTCGCGGGAGGTTCCCGATGCGCTTGCGAGGCGTGGCGCTGCGAGTTCGCCGAAGGACTACAACAGTGTGAGGTTGCCTCTGAACAAGGTCGTAAGCATTGCCCAACCCATCGGGTGTCCCGTTCGACGAGTGTGAGCGCAATCAGGGCATCCAGAACCTAGACGGAATTCTTCAGATCAATTCATACGGCTTCAGTCCGGCTCCATGGATGTTTCCCCGGAGCAGGAGCAAGATGACATTCATTAAGCGGGTTCGCTGGTCGCACTCAAAAGAGTTCGGCAAGCTAGAAGTGGGAGGGTTCGGGAAACTGGGGAAGGTTCCCGACCCTCCTATTCACTTAAAGAAACGGGTTTTGGCTCGTCAACAAATCCACGCACGCAGTTCCCGTCAAACATCCGCACAAATCTCTTCTTGCTTACCTCGCACCCAAACCCGAAGCCCCGCCCACGTGTTCGGTTCCGAAAGTAGTCATGGGGTCTTCGCAAAGAAGATCAGGCTCTCTGTCGGTGGCCGTTGTAATCCAAAAATCTACACCCGTATGACCCTGAACGCTGAATATACCCGCGTTCGGAACGCGCAAGCACGCCACGCTCCTCACCTCGCGCCTTGCTCGGCGGATGGTCAGCCATAACCTGAAATTCAACAAAGGAAAATCAACTCACTTTCTCTCCGAGTGCTTTCAGGATAAGCCTTTTGTCAATCCGCTTCGCGGCGGACGCGGTTTCCGGTAGCAGCCCGCACAGTTCCTCAACAGCCCAGACGCTTCCATATACAACCCCAAAATGATTATTTAAACTGCCAGAAGGGGCGACGATGTCTTCCTCATCCATCAGAAAACACGCGGGCACCAGCGGGGCGAGTGATCAGCCTCCCGTCCCAGAACCTTCATTCGCCGAGCGAGCGCGAACTTTGGTGTACATTTCCCGCATTGGAAGCCTCTCGACTCTTTCGCGCAAACAGCCGGGGTTTCCTTTCGGATCAGTTATGCCCTATGGACTGGACGAACATGGTCGTCCCATCTTCCTCATCAGCACGATGGCGATGCATACGCAGAACTTGCAGGCAAACCCTCGCGCTAGCTTGCTTGTCACTCAGGACGACGCTGGCAGTGATCCGCTCGGAGCGCCCAGAGTCACTCTGGTGGGAAATGTTCTGCCAATTCCTGCGGCCGAGGTCGCCGATGCCCGCCAGCTTTACTTAGCACGCTATGCCAACAGCAAGTATTGGGTGGATTTCGAGGACTTTTCTTTTTACCGTATGTATGTGGTGGACATCTATTACGTTGGCGGGTTCGGGGTGATGGGTTGGGTATCTGCCTCCGAATATGGCCGCAGCCAACCCGATCCTCTTGCTGACTCAATGGTCGAGATCATTCAACACATGAATACCGACCACAAGGATGCGCTCGTCCTCCTTGCCCGGAAATTTGCTCGCATTGAGGCGCAGGAAGCAACGATGATCGCAGTTGATCGCCTTGGGTTTCATCTGCGTGTGAAAACGAACGATGGCGTACGAGGCGCTCGTATTGCATTCTTGCGAGAAGTGAGCAACCCGGCAGAAAGCAGAAAGGTTCTGGTCGAGATGGTGCAGCAAGCACGATTGGAAGCCTGATGTTCGGTGGCCGAACAAATCATGCGGTCCGCCGTGGCGCAGCCCCCGGACCGACGCTTTGATCGCGGCTGCGGTTCAGGGGACGGAACGGATCATGCGGAAGATTGACGACGTGTGGCCGCAATGGAAACGCAGACTCCTCAGCGTGGCAAAGGGCGGCGTTGCACCCCGCACTGGTCGAATACTCTCTCGAAAAAAGGTCGAAGCAATTCAGCGGCGTCATCGCCTTTCTGATATTGGCCTTGCTCTTCAACAAGGTCGGTCAAGCAAGGCACGCCAATGCGTTCCGGGCGATTGGGAATGTAGAGATGACGATCTTTGAAACCTTCGATTCCGACAATCCACCTGTAAGGTCCGGGTATGCCCATAGTCTCTAAGAACGACGCACACTGAGTGAGGCTAGAAACGAATCCCTGCTCATTAAGGTTAATGTAGGGTGACATCGCCGACGGCCAAGCATTGATCACCCAAATCTCGCCCGTTTCGAAAATGAATGAAACAGCAGGAGCAGGTAGTCCTTCGTCGTAAACGCGGAAGTATCCGCAACCGTCACTCTCGCGCACAAAGTGTATATCTCCAGAGCTTGGAATCAGGGGCAGAGTTGCTAAACGCGCCGCTTGCTCTTTTAGCTGCTGAGGAAGCCATTTTCGACCCGGATCAACTACAGGCATCAACCGAAGCCACATCGCCGCTGTCTCGGAGAGGAAAACGGGTTTCGCTTCTCGTGTCCCCACAATCTCCGATACCGGGTCAATATAGACTCCGATGCGTTCCTTTGGTGAACGAAACCGCGCTCGGCCGTTCATAGCTTCCTTCGGCTTGAACAAAGGTGGCTCAGACTTCTTAGGCAATGATTCTCTAAATTCGGGACTTGCAAGCGCTTTCGGTTCTCCTTAAGGAAGGCGGGAATCGCGACCGAATTGTTCGCTCACGACTTGATGGCCGAAATCGAGGATTTAAACCGCGATTTCATCCGGGAGAAAGAGGCCACAAGGCTCGCTGCCCGCGACCACTTATCCTGTCGTCTGGGTCAAGCATGCCAATCACGACGCGGGTGACTTTCCTCTCCGCTAACCGAATCGCACAAGGAACCTTGGGATGATTCCTCGGTGAGAAGCACCGGGAGGATCGCATGACCACGCAATTGTCTATGCCGACCGAAGCCATTGAGTGCCCGCTGTGTTTGGGCGAAGGCAAGCTGAAGCGAACCGAGGTTCTGGATCGCCTCGGCGTTAAGGATTTCGCCCGCGTTGCCCAGCTTAGTGCGGAAGAAGCCTTCCGCCTCCTCCTCCAAAAGCAGCACCACGATGAGCAGACTGTCTGGGCTCGCTTCGAGACCGAACTCACCAAGCGAACCGCCGAAATTGAACAGCGCCATCGAGATGAACTCCACACACTCGGCGGTCGGCTCAAAGAATTTGAGTCTGCTATACGAGTCGCCGACGAGCGCAATGCTCTCGATGTCCCGGCAGGTGCGAGCAGAACTGGAAACTAAGCTCCGCTCTGGGGAATCGCAAAGGGGAGGACCTCAATCGTCGAGTCGAGGACTATTTCCGCGAGATCACCCAGCTTCGGGAACGGATCCACGATGGCATTTTGCTGCGGCAAGCCACGGAACCTCACGACAAACTGTCGTGAGGTGTCGAAAGCCACGGCTGGGGGGAGGCGGCGGGGAGGCTACTTTTTACTCCCGATCAGGAGATGGGTGTCGCTATCGTGGAATCCGTCCCCCGATGATTACTTCTAGTTTGGCAAGAGCAGGGTCTTCACTCGAATTCCCTTGCACTTGCCCGTGCGGTGTCGGAACTGGGATGGGTATGCGATTGCTCAAGATCAGGGCGATGGCAACCCAGCGGTCGGGCACGTACATTCTCGTCCTGCGTTCGGCAAGGCGAATAAGGGTGCTGTCGGGAATGCCGTGGAATTGGGACAGCGAAGACAGGTACATTACCGCCTCGCTCGTGACCCGAAGTGGCATGTCTCCCGAGGCAGAAACCTTTTCCCTGTCCGTCATCACTTTTTCCTCCCGAGCAGCAGGCCGGGGTCGGGCGAATTGATTGAGACCAAATTGCCATGATCGTCGCGGGTCGTGTCATACCTTTCGCTGGTACGACCCGAGAGTTTGTTGTCTTCGTCGCGGACGACGGCTGACTCGTCGCTGAATCCACTGGTGACCGACCCGATGATCTGCCGCTTGCCATCGCGAACGTACTCTTTTTTGAGTGACATGTTTCCCCCTCCCGTATATATACCCACGGTGTTCGCACAATCGATAGGAATTCCAAGGAAAAATTGCAGGAGTAGCACACCCGATTGACAGGAGTAGCACGCCCGTAATCTTTTGCAGTGGTTACTCAAAATTTTGTCCTGAATTCCTATCGATTTTGCGATTCGGCTGGGTATAACAGCAATGCAGGTGAATGGGTGGACGACTACTACAGCGGGGAGGCAGAAAGCCAAGCGTGGAGGACCTCATCGAGGCACAACGCAGGCTCGCTCGTTCTAAGAACCTATTCGAACGGGTGGTGGGATCGCTCTGCATCGGCGCGATTCTGAAGGAACAACTTATAGGAGTGCCCAACAGCACCATTAGCCAACTACTGACCGATCAAGTCTGGAGCCAACTGAACTGTCTGGGGCCTGAATTTGTCATCGTCGAAATCGCCAGCGAGCGGCTCCGCCATCCCTTCCCCATGTTAGTTAAGAGCGTAAAGGAGAACCCCACCAGATGAAGAATGCCGCCATCTACGTCCGAGTCTCAACACCCGACCAACACGTCGAAAGTCAGTTGTACGATCTCCGAGAGTTGGCGACGCAGCGAGGATTCGAGGTTGTCCACGAATACGAAGATCGTGGTATTTGCGGAAAGAAGGCACGCCGTCCGGGTCTTGATGCCCTCGTGGCGGATGCGCGGCGGAAGAAGTTTTCCGTGGTGCTGGTCGCGGCTTTCGACCGCATTGCGAGGAGCACTCGGAACTTCCTGCAAATAGTCGACGAACTCGACAGTCTGGGGATTGAGTTTGTCAGCCACAGGGAGGGCGTAGCGACGGGAGGTCCGATGGGACGTCTGTTCGTAACCATTATCTCGGCAATTGCGGAGCTGGAAAGGTCACTCGTGGTGGAGCGGGTCAAAAGTGGAATGAGAAGGGCGAAATTGGAGGGAAGGCAAATCGGCAGATCACGGCTGGACATCAATCGGGAGCAGGTTGTCATTGATCGTCGCACGGGGATGTCGCTGACGCTCGTGGCACGCAAGCATGGCATTTCGAGAGCGTCAGTTTGCAGACTCATGAAAGAGTCCAACGGAAATTCCCCTTCCGATGTTTTGCCTGCTGGGGCAGACCTCGTGGCGCAGGTTCAGGCGTAGGAGGCTATTCCAGATGAAGGAAGACAAAGTGGGCAAGCTGTTCATCATGCTCTTTACCAACGGAGACCTCACCACGAACCCGATGTGCCTGCGCGAGTGCTTGGTCTGCGGGGACGTGTTTAATCGCATCGACTCGCTTGCGCATACGGAAATGCCGTGCCAGCCATCGCCTCAGCAGCCCTTGGCTGCCGCTGGTCGGCAGAGGTAGTCGTTTCCAACTTGGTTCTCGGCAAGAACGTGTGCCCATGACAAAGACTGAAATCATTGTGCAGATATTGGCAGCAATTCCCATCGGTTCAATTATTTCTTTGCCATCTTCAGCGAAACTACATTTACTTCGTTCTTGTCGGCATCTACGTTCGCGGTCAACAATACGTGGTGCCCCTCGTGTCCCTTGACCGCATCTGGGTTGATGATGGTCCAGCTCTTGCCTCCTTTGTCGCTGACAAACGTCTCGCCCGTATCGCTGATTGTGCCAGCTAGTTGAATCGGCGTTTGAGACGCATAAGTCTTCTGACCGTCGTCGTGGTTCATGGTGTCCTGTGCAGAAACCACTCCGCAGGTCAGGAACGATAGAGCGAAACAAATTGCCATCGTCTTTTTCATGGTTGTCTCGTTAGAGTCGCGCAGATCGCTCATGCCGGTCGGACTCTGGATCAGCGTGGGTAAATCGGCTCCATCCAGAGAAACAGTAAAAATCTGAATCTCACTGCCTTATACCCTCGGCCGATCTTCTGACACTGTTCATCTTCGATTAGTCCAATTGCAGGAGCATGCGCAGTGGGACTTTGTCCCCCCATTTCAATTCCTACGCTTCGCAAGTCCGAACAGACTGGTCAAAACAGCACGATATGAAGACAATTCTGAGACTACCGCGAAGGTGTGCTCACCTTGCTCGATTGGGGTGGGTAGTCATCCCCCGGCGCAATCCCCCATAGCTGGAATTGTGCGGTACATCTAAGTCGTGCTCGGCTTCCAATCCGATTTCAATCTTTCTATCGGTGGAGGCTGTTTTCCAAGATATGGTCAATTATGACCAGTCGTTCTGTTCTCCAAGGCATAACATCATTTTCGGATGCTGCCTACAGAGTCGGCGACTCAAGAGCGCGGACTGAAACGCGCATCGCAGTGGTTGTTGTTTCTTCGACGTGCCGACCCCACCTTGGAGGCACCCAAATAACTGACGTTCAAAAAGGAGCGATTATGAATAACGAAACTGAAAAAAACCAGAGCAAACAGGAACAGGGCAAGCCAGCCCCGACGGGGTCGGTAAACACCTCGGATACGAAGGGTAAACCCTCACCGGGAAATCAGAGCCAGGGCAACCCTGCACAGGATATTTCCAAGAAAAACCCACCACAGGGCACCGACTCTCAGCACCAAGGTCAACAGAAAACCGAAGATGAGAAGCGGCGTGCTTCCTGAGCAATCTTCCCGGGAACAAGGCAGTATGAGAAGAAACGCCCCGGCCCGCGCCCCGGGGCATGTTTTCGTTTGAACCCAAATCCTGCCCCGCACACGCTGTCTCCACCGCCGCTCCGATTTTCATGGGGTGGAACATCCGGGAGAACTTTAGTTCGGGGTCATGCCAAGGATAAGGCCTACAATTAAAGCTGTGAGACATTACATCATCAAAAAGATGAACGGCTTTGCCGAGTTCAAGTGCCGACTTTGTAAATACTCCGTCACCACAATGGAGTTCAATGGCGAGAACTCTAGATGCCGCATTCAGGCGGCTAGGGCAATGAACGAGCATGCCCTGACGACACACCATTGCCCTCCAGCGCTGTCACTGCGTTATGCACCAATGTGGCATGCTCGTTGAACGCACATCTCGCCAGAAACAATGAAAGTGACACGATTAGGAACCAGAGGAAAAATTTCAAATGCATGAGTTAAAGGCGAAATGTAATGAGCTATAGCGAATCAAGGAATCACTTTGAGAAAGCCAGACTCAATACCGCCGATGCGGTAACCATCGAGATGTTGGACGGACTCAAGCATTTATCACACGCCATTGAGGAAGACTTAAGAAGGCTGGAACAGCACATCCGCAACATCCAAGAATCGGCGGCTAGCCGGAAGGTGTGTTCTTGACGATGCCCCGGAATCAAATCCAGAAATCGCTGTTTGCTCTGCTGCTCGGAATCATGTTCCTCGTCGGTTGCGCTGCGCTCAACCCGTTCTGCGGGAGTGCCCGGCCGAAGCCCGGGCTGACTTCGCTCGAACCGAACCCTGCGAGCCTCGCTCAGGTAGAGCAGGGCTTGCTGCTCACAGTGAACGGCAGCCACTTTTATTCCAATTCGTATCTGCTATGGAACGGAGCGGCATTGCCCACCACAGTCGTGAGTAGTACCCAGCTACAGGCCACGATTACCACGACCCAGATTTCATTTCCCGGTACCGCCCAGATTGTCGTGCACACTCCTGCCAACCTCTCCGGAGACCTCGGTTGTGACAGCGGCGGCAACAGCGCGGCGTTGACCTTTACGGTCACCTAGCAACGTTCAATTGCACTTGGCAGAGACAGATTGCGTCTATTGCAGCTTCGCGCGTTCCGCTTTGGCTTTTTGGCTTCTATTATGCATGGTGATGAACGTGAAGGCAGGAGTTGCAAGTGTGTCTGTTAAAGTTTTGGTCATGGAGGTTGTCCTGGATAACCAAGAGTTGCAAAACTTGGTAGCCAAGATTGCCGAGAACCTGATTACCACTCAACGAAATCTCGTCACATTTCCCGGTCGCTGTGGGCGGTAAGGATTTCGCTACGGGAACTTGCACTCAGACTTTGAAGAGATGTACCTGAATCATTTTGCGGAACCGGAGCAAGCATTCGAAGCAATGCGCGACAACCTTCTTGATGGCGGTCGGCAACAAGCTGATTTAGCCCATCGCCTTTGAGCCGAATCATCAGGATGAAGCTTCTGTCAGTCGCTCGGCATGGTCGAATGCGGCGGGCGTGGTCACGAAGAGCAACGGGCTGGCATTGATTTACACTTTTCATAAATGCTCACGATTTCCCCCCCCCGACCTCATCTTCATTCTCGCCGGGCGGGAGTAAGCGCGGAAAGTGCCATTCCAACTTTCGTGGGGTTAGGTGGACTTTGGCGTCTGGCGGCAATCCCCGGAGTCATCGCGCCGGACTTCTTACGATTGAACGCCAAGGCTGCCCGGAGTTTGAGCCTTGAGTCAGCGGGTATTCTCGCAAAGTAACCGCAGCAAAGCGCCAGCAATTCTCAAAGAGCGAAATCGCCTTTTTGCAGCAACTATCGGGAATCCTCCAACCAAACCCGCGGTCGGCGATAGGCGTCACGATTGGGTATGATGCGGTGCGGTGTACCGGCCAGTGGGTGCCTACCTGCCCCATTTGGGTGATCGGCACAAACATGGGATGTAAACTCTTTGTCGCGCTGCAACTCGAAGTTGCGCTTCATTTCATCCAAAGATGTGCCGGTGGGAGCACCGGAAGGTTCAAACCGCCAGCCACATTCGGAGCAACCAAAACCCCGAAAATGCTGTTGCTCAATCCATACCGACGTTCGGTTAATGGACGCCCTGTGCGGGAGTCGGGCACCGTTCGCGGTATTCACTTTGAGCGCCTCTTACAAAGTATT
Source organism: Acidobacteriaceae bacterium (assembly GCA_003132405.1). Taxonomy (GTDB): domain Bacteria; phylum Acidobacteriota; class Terriglobia; order Terriglobales; family Acidobacteriaceae; genus Acidiflorens. The sequence continues at coordinate 11,577 of PKXQ01000140.1, forward strand.
AGAGAATTTTCCTCGCCTCTCTGTCTGTGACTTTCATCACGTATCGCCGCTCGTAGAAGTGAGCACGGAGCAACGAAATACATCGCCACAACGCTCACTGACCGCATCGTGACATGAAGTGGGGGGGCGCAGCCGATTCCGCGCCGGCCTGCTTTCACCGCCGCTCCGATTGCCATCGTCCACGGGATTTGCCGTGTTTGATTTCGAGAACGTTAGATATGATGTGCCGACCCGACCGATGAAAACCGCCGACAAGAACCCTCGTGCCATGGTCAGGGCTTTTGCAAGAAACGTGGCATCTGTATCAGTTGCCTCCGTTGATGGACGGTGCGCGGGACAACACGGTGCGCGGAGTGCAATCAGGCGCACGCAAAGTACCAGAAGGTGCGAGAGCATCGGAACTATGAAAGGGATGTCAAAGCGGGAGTCTGCGTGCGGTGCCACAAGCGACCCCAGACGCCCACCAACAAGCGTTGCCAGAAATGTCAGGATGACCACTATAGCCGAAAGAAACGAAGCTAGTGATCGACGTGAGCTTTATTGCTCAGACGCTCGCCTCCGTGCCCAGTACGGTCAACTAGTACCTAAAATCTGTTACCGTCCGATCACTTTCTTCGCCGGAGGCCACAGTGCAGCGACGAATTCTGATCCTAGTCCTATCGGTTGCGGTGGTCATTTCTGCCTTCGCGCAGACTACGCCCCAACGACAGCCGCCGATACGTTCGGTGGACGGAGCCACCATCTTTCGAAACAACTGCGCTGCTTGCCACGGACTTGAAGGACGAGGGGATGGCCCGGTGTCCAAGACGCTGAAGCGAAATGTTCCCGACCTGACGACACTTTCGCAGCGGAATGGCGGCGCATTTCCTGCCATTCACGTCCGAACCACCATCATGTTTGGCGGTGACGATCTCCTGCCCACACACGGCTCGAAGACGATGCCAATTTGGGGACCGATTTTCCACGAGATCGAGTTTGATCAGGACTTAGGCAATGTGCGGCTAGAAAATATAGCGAAGTATTTGGAGTCCATTCAACGGAAGTAGGGAGCAGAGCGCAATGGCTTCGATTGCGCCAGTTGACCAGACCGTTAGCGCGAATCGCTCGTTCCTACATCTGAGTGGTCTGGACGAACGACGACGGATGGAGTTCCGCATGGTCACCTGAATTTGGCATGGCGCGCCTCCGCAACCAAAAGTGACGAGTGCCTATACCTGATTGCGAACCGTCGCGATACCCGATTACCGCTCGACTCCCGGCAACAAGGGCGCTTATGCGCTACGTCGCGTGGAGGGCGATACCGTGCATTTTCTGATGCCCTCATTCTGGGAGTCCGAGGACTCAACACGCGCCTTTGCCGGGCACGACATTAGCGTGGCGAAATACTACGACTTCGACAAGGATTTCCTGCTGGAGCTAGAGCCGTGCTCCACGCATTACGAGATGTGCGAGAAGTTTCGCCGCTATAGCCGTCGTCTTCCTGGTGATCTGCTGGACTGCTGCGCCGCTGCTGGCGTGCATGATCCCCGACAGAGCGATGACAGCTCCAGAGATGGAATGCTGCAAGCACATGGTCCAGATGTGCGGATCGGCGAACATGCCGCAGTCGCACTCTTGCTGTAAAACGGAAGTTCGACCGGGCACAACAATGGTTGTGACACACAACCAGCAGGTTCGTCCAATATTGCAAGTAGTTGTGGCTCTTCCTGTTCCGATATCGCCGCCGTGCTCGAACCGGTTTCACAACAAGACTTCCGGCCATCCACCAAACGAATACCTACCTAAAACCACTGTCCTGAGGGTCTAGGCAGTTCTCCGTCTTCCTGTTTGTTTTGGGCTAAAGCCCGAAGTGTCTTTCTACTGACGGAGAGAATTATGAGATTTCTACACGTACTGTTCTTAGTGTGCGCATGCGCGCTGAGCGCTGCAGCTGAGGACCCGTTTCCCGCTGCGAACGCGTTGTTGCCGCAGCACGAGCATTCGGCCGCATCGGGACCCGCCTTCACGCTTGACGAGATCGAGCAAATGGCGCTGCTCGGTAATCCGGACATCCGCGTCGCAGTTCGACACTTGGCTGTCGTTGAAGCCCACGTGCCCACGGCTGGCGCCCTCGATGATCCCTCATTGATGTATCGGGGTTGGGGGGAGCCTCTGCGCCGACCCTGGGATTACAACGCGGCCCAAAACATGTTCATGGTGAGCCAGACGTTTCCGGGTTTCGGAAAACGTGGGTTACGCACCGACATTGCTCGAAGCGATGTCGCCGAAGCCAAGGCGGCGCTCGATAACATGCGGCTCGATGTTCGGGTGCGGGTGCGCAAAGCATTCTACGATCTCCTGCGCACTCAAGATGAGCTTCGCATCCACGACGGGCACGTGGCCATCGCTCGGCAGGCAGTGGAGGCGGCCCGGATCAAATACACGGTGGGCAAAGTGCCTCAGCAAGACATCCTGAAGGCGCAAGTCGAACTTACCCGCCTGGCCGAGCACATGATTCACTTCGAGCAGGACGCCGAAGTGGCCCGCGCTCGTTTGAATACACTCATCGGGCATGACCCCGCCGCGTCCATCAATGCTCGCGGTGACTACTCCATTCCGCAACAACTGCCGGGAACAGAAGCGCTGGAAAAATTGGCCGTTGCTTCGCGGCCGGACTTGGCCCAGGCGCAAGCCGCCTTGGAGAAGAGCCATCAGCAGCAAGCGCTGGCAGACAAGAGTTACAACCCCGATATGACCGTTTCAGCGGGTTACATGCTCATGCCGAGCGGCTCGAATTACCGCAACGACTACATGGTGGAAGGCTCGATCAACCTGCCCTGGTTGAACCGGCGCAAGCATGACGCCGAGATTTCTGAGGCCAAGGCTCAGGTCAGCGAGCAAGATGCCGAGGTTGCCGCCTTGCGGAACTCCGCCTTCGGCCAAATTCAGGAAGCACTGGCGCAGGTGCGGTCTGCGAAAAGGCTTGCAGACCTCTATAAGAGTTTGCTGCAGCCCCAAGCCGAGGTAACTCTGCGGTCCACGGTCATCGCTTACGAGAATGACCGCACCGACTTCCTCAATCTGCTCGATAGCCAGATGACGGTTGTGGATATCGACCTCGCTTACTTCCAGGCCATGGCGGACTTCGAAACGCGATTCGCCGACTTGGAATTTGCAGTTGGAGCGCCAATCGACAGGACAGTACAACCCAATACGCCGGAGGTGGACGAAATGAGCGAGCGCACTTATAAGCAAGCCTTCGTAATTAGCGCAGTAATTTGCTTTGTGTTGGCTGGCACGCTTGCGTATGTCATCTGGGGTCGCGGTCGCGTTGCGCCTGCAACCGATGATGCGAGCCCTGTGATGGCCAAGGGCCCCCACGTTCCGGAGCAACCGCCGGCTAGCACGGCCCCTTCTTCCGGCGCATCTGCATCGCTCACTCCCGTGCAACTTTCTCCGCAGCGGATGCAAGCCATCGGGGTGAAGACTGCGCTGGTTGAGATGCGAAACGTCAGCAACGAACTGCGCGTGCCGGGCAACGTGGAGATGAATGAGAGGCAGCGTGCCTACGCGCAAACACGTTTCCCCGGCTGGATCCAGAAGGTATTTGCTAATGCCACATACCAGTACCTTCAAAAGGGGCAGCCGATCTTCACGATCTACAGCCCCGAGCTGGTCAGTACCGAACAAGAGTACCTGCTAGCTAAGCAAAACCAGCAGGCTTTCGTGGGCGACGCGCATGGGACTGCATCGCACGAGAGCGACTGGCTTCTTCAGGCCGCTGCCGATCGTTTGCGCCAATTTGGCGTGCCGCCGAGCGAGATCGCCAGACTGGAGCAAACCGGCACAGTGCAGCATGATGTGACCATTGATTCCCCTGCATCCGGCTACATCATCGAATTCAATGCACTTCCCAATCAATACGTGCAACCTGAAACGAAGCTCTACACCATCGCAGATCTTTCCACAGTCTGGGTAAACGCCAACGTTTTTCAGACCGGCATCGCCGCCCTGAAGCACGGAATGCCCGCCACAGTAAAGGTTGATGCCTATCCAGGACGTACATTCAAAGGACGGATTGATCAAGTCTTGCCTCAGGTCGATGTCACGACGCGCACCGTACCCGTGCGCTTCGTTTTTAACAATCCGGGAATCGCGCTCAAGCCTGGCATGTACGTCAACGTCAGCATTGCGATTCCACTTGGCCGTCAACTTGTCATTCCTGCTTCTGGCGTCCTGCATTCGGGCACGCAAGAAGTGGCCTTTATCGACCGTGGCGACGGTTATCTCGAACCACGTGAGATTGAGGTTGGGCCACGGCTGGATGATCACGTAGTCGTCCTGAAGGGTTTGAAGGTGGGCGAACGTATTGTCAGCTCCGCCAGTTTCCTTGTGGATTCAGAATCGCAACTGCAGGCAGCGATTGGGTCGTTCACGCCTCCTCCGCCAGGGGCAGGAGCAGCGGCGGCGATGAATCCACCAGCCGAGCGCATTGCTGTCGATTTCAGCACCGATCCATCACCGCCACATAAAGGAGCGAACTCGGTCCGAGTGAAGCTCAGCAGTGCGGACGGCAAACCCGTCGCTGGAGCGGACGTGACCGCGACCTTCTTCATGGCAGCCATGCCGGCAATGGGTATGGCCGCTGTGCGAAGCGTAGCCACACTCCGCGAAAAAGGGGATGGCGTTTACGAAGGCCCGCTGATTCTCGAAACCAGCGGGACCTGGCAAGTCACGGTAGTGGCGAAACGTGGCAGTCAGACGATTGCCAGCAAGCAGCTCAGCGTAAGCGCCACGGGAGGCATGTAATGATCTCCCGAATTATTGAGTGGTGTGAGCAGAATCGTTTCCTGGTTTTTACCGGGGTCGTGCTGCTAACGGTAGCGGGTGTTTGGAGCCTGCGTCACATCCCGCTGGATGCGCTTCCCGATATCAGCGATGTGCAAGTGGTCATCCACACCGAATGGGCGGGTGAGCCGCCCAATGTGATCGAGGACCAAGTTACTTACCCAATCGTCACCACGTTGCTCGCAGCACCTCACGTTAAGTCTGTACGTGCGCAGACAATGTTCGGGGACTCGTATGTTTTCGTCGTATTTGAAGACGGAACGGATCTTTACTGGGCGCGTTCGCGGGTCACGGAATATCTGCAGCAGATCGGCGGACGGTTGCCAGCGGACGTTCATCCAGCCATCGGACCCGATGCCACCGGAGCCGGTTGGGTGTATGAGTACGCTGTCATTGATCGTAGTCATACCAAGAGCCTGGCTGACTTACGTGCTCTACAAGACTGGTATCTACGCTACCAGCTCGAAACCGTCCCCGGTGTGGCCGAAGTTGCAACCATCGGTGGTTACGTCCGGCAATACCAGGTCAAGCTCGATCCCAACAAACTGTTCTCGTATGGGATCCCTGTCTCTACCGTGATTGACCGCGTGCGCGACAGCACAAACGAGGTTGGTGGCAATGTTCTGGAGATGAACGGCGCAGAGTACATGGTTAGAGGTCTTGGGTACCTGCGGTTAGCCGCCGACCTGGAGAACGTTCCGGTCGCGACAAAAAATGGAACTCCTGTGTTGCTGCGCGATCTGGGTAGCGTAGATTTCGGGCCGGAGGTGCGCCGCGGCGCTGCCGACTGGCAGGGGGAAGGGGAAGCCGTTGGCGGCATTGTAGTCATGCGGTTCGGTATGAACGCGCTTGACGTGATCACTGGTGTAAAAGCCAAGCTGCGTGAGATTGCACCGTCACTCCCTCCTGGAGTCGAAATTGTCACGGGTTACGATCGCTCATGGCTGATCAATGAATCGATCAAGACTCTGAAGCGGGATCTGATCCTGGAAGCCATCATCGTCAGCTTCGTATGCATCGCCTTCCTGTTCCATCTGCGTTCGGCGCTGGTGCCTATTATCACGCTGCCGATTGCGGTGCTGGCGGCCTTCATCCCGATGTACTACCTCAACGTAAGTTCCAACGTGATGTCGTTGGGCGGACTGGCTTTGGGGATTGGGGTGTTGATAGATGCCGCTATCGTGATGGTTGAGAACGGGTACAAGCATCTGGCCGAACGTAGCGGACTGGGCGCCGGCGAACATACCGACAAACTCAGCTCCCAGGAACGAAGATCTATATTAGTGCGATCGGCAAAGCAGGTTGGCCCCGCGTTATTCTATTCGCTGATTATCATCCTCGTGTCGTTCTTGCCCGTTTTCTTGCTGGAAGCACAGGAGGGGCGCATGTTCCGCCCTCTGGCCTGGACCAAGACGTCGGCGTTGGCGTTTTCCTCGCTGCTTTCGATCACGTTGGTTCCCGTGCTCATGCCATTGTTCATTCGCGGCCGGTTGCGCCCTGAATCGCAAAACCCTGCGGCCCGGATCACTCAAGCGGTTTATCTCCCCGTCTTACGCTGGTGTTTGCGGCACTGGAAACTGCTAATCGCGATCAATCTGATCTTTCTGGCGGTGACCATTCCGTTGTACTTCAAATTAGGCAGCCAATTCATGCCTGCCTTGTACGAGGGATCAGCCCTGTACATGCCGACCGCCCTGCCGGGGATTTCCATTCAGCAGGCGAGCCTGCTGATGCAGGAGCAGGACCGTATTATCGGTTCCTTTCCGGAGGTGGAAAGCGTGTTCGGCACCGTGGGGCGTTCCGACAGCGCCACTGACAATGCGCCGCTTGACATGTACGACACCACCATCATGTTGAGGCCCCAGGAAAAATGGCGATCGGGTGTGACCTATGAAAAGCTGATCGCGGAAATGGATGCCAAGCTCCAATTCCCTGGTCTGACCAACACGTGGACGATGCCGGTGCGAAACCGGCTGGACATGGAACTCACGGGCATCAAAACCCCGCTTGGTCTGAAGATCCAAGGGCCCGATCTGGCGCAGATTCAGGATATCGGCGCACGAATGCAACAGATTCTTACCGGCATACCAGCGACCAGTTCGGTATTCGCAGAGCGAGTGTCGCAAGGCTTTTACCTGAACGTAGAGGTGAATCGACCGGAAGCCGCCCGGTACGGGCTAACCGTGGGAGACGTTCAGCGGGTCATTACCTCTGCCATCGGCGGCGCAAATATCGCTCAGAATATCGAAGGCCACCAGCGTTTTCCGATCAATGTCCGCTACGAGCGCGATTTCCGCGGCGATCCCGAAGCCGTAGGCCACGCTCTCATCGCCACTCCGTCGGGAGCGCAAATCCCAATCAGTGAAGTAGCGCGACTTTCTTTCTCGCGAGGTCCGGCAATGATTCGCGATGAAGACGGTGCTCTCACTGGCTACGTCTATCTCGACTTGAAAACTAAAGACTACGGCGGATTCGTGGACCAGGCAGACAAGTTGCTGCGGAGCAAGCTGGATTTGCCAGCAGGGTACACCTATCGCTGGGCGGGCGAGTATGAGTTCGAACTTCACGCCAAAAAGAGACTGAAAATTATTCTGCCGATCGTGTTCTTCGTCATCTTTCTGTTGCTCTACATGGTCTTCAAGTCCGCGGCCGAGGCAGCGGTGCTGATCTTCCCGACCCTCTATGCCATGTCTGGCGGACTCATCCTACAATGGATGCTCGGTTACAACTTCAGCGTCGCTGTCTGGGTGGGATACATCGCGCTGTTTGGTATCGCGGTCGAAACCGGCGTGGTGATGGTGGTTTACTTGCACGAGGCGCTTCAACATCGGCTCGCCACAGGTTCGACTTTAACCGACGAGGATGTAGAGCAGGCCACCATCGAAGGCGCGGTCCAGGGGCTGCGTCCCAAGCTGATGACCGTGACCGCCGTAATCCTCAGTCTTGCACCTATCCTGTGGGAGTCAGGCATTGGGTCGGACGTCATGAAACCGATTGCCGCGCCCATCGTGGGCGGGATGATTACATCGACCATTCACGTGTTGATCTTGGTCCCAGTTTTCTTCTTCTTACTGAAGCGCCGCGCGCTGCGGCATGGCACTTTGACAAAACAGCCGGCAGCGGAGCAAGCGTGAACATTGGCTGTGAGGGGAGAGGGTTAGCAAGTCGGAGGAACGGGCTTTTCTCCTGCCGCGATGTAAGCTCCGCCAAGATACAGATTTATGAACTGAATAAGAGCGAGATGCTTCTCCAATGACTGCCAGGGTTTTCGCGAAGCCATCTCGATAGTACCGCCGAATGGACCCGTTAAGAACTTGGCGAGCAATGGAGCGGCTTTGTACATGAACCATCCGGAAGGTCTTTTGAAGTCGAGAATCACGAAGCGCTTCCCCGGTTGCAGCGCCAAAGCTCCATTTCGGATGGCCTCATCAAACTCGGCCACCAGAGTCAGAGCAAACGTAGAGAGAATTCCGTTCACGCTTGAGGGAAACACATAGTTCGCGGCGTCGCTTTTAACCAGTTCTACGTTTGACCAGCCGTGGGCGGCAATGCGCGCGTTTGCCTCATCGAGCATCGCGTCGGTAAGGTCTACTCCGATGATCCTTCCGCGCGGACCTACTTGCTCCTGCAAAAGAGAGAAATTGAGCCCTGTTCCGCAGCCGAGATCCACCACGGTATCGCTGGGGTTGAGAGCAAGAGAGTGGATCGCACGTTTGCGGTAAGCCCAATGACGGAACCCTACGAAATACAGGAGCAGCGTACTCCAGTCGTATCGTTTGGCTCTTTTGCGATAGAGCGAGATTAGACCGTCAGAGTCTCTGTTCTCCAATAGGCCGGATTTAGCTGCAGCAGCCACGGCCACTCTTCGGCGTGCCAGCAGACTTGCCCAAGTATTGCTCTGGATTAAGGTCGAACTTCTCTTTGCACTTGGAGCCGCAGAAGTAGTAGGTCTGCCCTTTGTGCTCGGTTCGTCCAGCGGCAGTAGCGCTTTCTACGTCCATGCCGCAGACAGGATCTTTCACAGCTGTTGTGGTATTCATTATGACCTTCCTTAGGTTCCGTACTGAGGTTAGCAATCGACGAGCGAACCATCTGAGCAAGAGTGCTCACTCTGGCCTGACCAATCGGTTGTACCCTCAACGTTTGACGAATACCTGCGCGTCAGACGACAGCGTTCGGTTTCCGGCAGGGAGTTCAAATGGACCAAATGACACATGAAGCCCACGGACAAGAGGCAGACCCACATGCCGGTCACAAAATGTCCAGGGCCCACGGAAACCACGACCGTCACGCCGGACACTCCGTCGCTATGTTTCGCGACAAGTTCTGGTTGACCTTCGCTCTCACGATTCCCGTGGTCTTCTGGTCGACGGACGTCCAACACTGGCTTGGATATACAGCGCCGTCTTTCCCCGGCTCGAAGTTCATTCCCGCAATCCTTGGAACAGGAGTCTTCGCTTATGGCGGGCTAGTCTTCGTCCGCGGGGCGTGGGGCGAACTTGCTGACCGTAAGCCGGGCATGATGACTCTCATCAGCCTGGCGATCATAGTTGCCTTTGGTACGTCGCTCGCCGCAACATTCGGCTTTTTCGAGATTGAAGTCTGGTGGGAACTCGCATCTCTGATTACGATCATGGTCCTCGGTCATTGGCTCGAAATGCGCGCCATTTCCCAGGCTCGTGGCGCGCTCAATGCACTCGCCGCGCTGCTCCCAGACACTGCCGAACGTGTGAGCGGAACCGAGACCCAGACCGTTCCAATTTCTGAGTTGAAGGTGAACGACGTTGTCCTCGTCCGGCCCGGAACTCGCGTCCCGGCGGATGGCACAGTCGTCGAGGGGGGTGCAGATGTTGACGAGTCGATGATTACCGGCGAGTCCCAAACAGTCTCGAAGGGACCAAGCAGCAAGGTCATTGCGGGAACCGTCGCCAGCGGCGGAAGCCTTCGAGTCCGCGTTATAGCAGTGGGGGAGCAGACCGCTCTGTCCGGTATCATGCGGCTCGTTGCCGCCGCGCAGGCTTCTGGGTCCCGCACGCAAGCCCTCGCGGATCGTGCAGCCGCAATCCTTTTCTACGTTGCAGTCGTGTCGGGCGCAATCACGTTCACATACTGGTGGCTTTCCGGGGACAAAGAACATGCTCTGATCAGGACGGCAACGGTCCTCATCATCGCCTGCCCGCATGCCTTGGGACTCGCGATCCCGCTTGTAATTGCGATCTCGACATCGATAGGAGCTCAGAACGGTCTTCTCGTCAAGGACAGACTCGCACTCGAACGTGCTCGCAATTTGGACATGGTAATTTTCGATAAGACCGGAACGCTCACGCGCGGATCGCCAGCAGTATCAGGAATGGTCACTGGTCCTGGGGCAAATGAAGACTTCTTGATCTCCCGTGCTGCTTCCGTCGAAGCCAACTCTGAACATCCGCTCGCAAAGGCAATCGTCGGCGAAGCCAAGCGCCGCAATCTGCCCACGTTGCAAGCTGACAACTTCGAGTCGCTACCCGGTCGGGGGGCACAAGCACAAGTGAACGGGAAGAGCGTGATTATCGGCGGACCGCGTTTGCTCACCGAAGGCAAGGCAACGGTACCCCCGGAAGTTGAAAAGTTGACGACCCAGTGGGCATCAGAGGGAAAGACAGTTCTCTATGTCGTCGCCGACGGGAAACTGCTCGGCGCTTTCGCCGTCGAGGATGAGATTCGGCCCGAATCCAATGAGGCCGTTAAGGAACTGCATCGGCTTGGTATCCGAGTCGCAATGATCACCGGGGATTCCAAAACGGTAGCCGATTCGGTCGCGAAACGCATCGGTATAGACGAAGTCGCAGCGGAGGTTCTTCCCGCTGACAAGGCTGCGGCAGTGAACCGCTTTCAGGCGGGCGGCAAGAGGGTCGCAATGGTTGGTGACGGCGTGAACGACGCACCAGCACTAGCGACCGCGGATGTCGGAATCGCGATTGGCGCGGGAACCGATGTGGCGATTGAGTCGGCTGGAATCGTGCTCGTGCGTAGCGATCCCCGCGACGTTGTGGGAGCGATCGAACTATCTCGTGCTACCTACAGAAAGATGATCCAAAATCTCGTTTGGGCGACCGCCTATAACCTTGTCGCCATCCCGGTCGCAGCGGGCGTTTTCGTCCGCTGGGGGCTCGATCTGCCAATGAGCGTTGGAGCAGTCGCAATGAGCCTCTCTACCATCATCGTGGCCGCGAACGCTCAGTTGCTCCGCCGACTGAAGCTCCAACGTCAGGCGGCCTAAAGAGAGAAATCCCTGTCTAGAAGGCTATGCGATTTCCGTCACGCCTCGGCGTGGCGTGAGTCCCTGATTGTGTGTGCAGGATTTACCCTCTGGTAGCGTTTGCATCGGACGTCTCACAGTCCCGCTACTAGAAGAGCCGATTCTGAGTTTCAGCAAGCTCGACTGGCACGGAGCATTCCTCGTCGTCGCTAGCCACCTGATTGATCCGGGTGCTCACGGGATAGCACCGCATCAGGCGGGCATCGTAGGGTTTCAACATCTCCCTCTGCAAGTGCTGGTATCAGCTTCAAGGCTCTGTTCTGGGCCAGATTCCAGTTTCCGGCATCTCACCTACGGAGAGGGAGAATCAATGCACTGCTTGCGTTTTTTTCTGCCACTAGTACTTATCCTGTTCGTACAGAGTCTATGGGCGCAAGAGCGCAGTTCATCTTTGGCGCCAGCCGTATCTTCGGAATCCGCCGAGACTGCATCGTCCGATACGCAAAGTTCGCAGCAGAGCTCGCCGCCGGAACAGTCCGGGACAACGAGCACTGGCAGCAATGTGAAGCAATCCGATGCGAAGAGTGCAGACCAGAGTACGGCGGCTGCGAATCAAGGCGTCCCGCCTGAGAAGCAGCAACCGAAGCGAATCCTGGGCGTGATGCCCAATTTCCGCGCGGTCAGCGCCGGCGCGCTGCCGCCGCCGCCCACGGCGAAGCAGGCTTTCATTATCGCGAGCCAGAACAGCTTCGACTACTCGTCATTTATCTTCGTAGGCGTAACCTCCGCTCTGGCGGAGTGGACCGTTGCCCACCCCCAGCTCGGACAGGGGCTTCCGGGGTTTGGGAGATATTACTGGCGTGGGTTTCTCGACAAGACAGACGGCAATTACCTGGTTATCTTTGCCCTGCCTACAATCTTCCATCAAGACGAACGGTACTACGCGATGGGCAAGGGCAGCATCTTGAAACGCGGGTTCTACGCAGGCTCTCGCATCGTCATCACGCCCGACTATCACGGCCACAACAGCTTTAATATTTCAGAACTGCTAGGCAGGGCTATGGCGCAAGGAATTTCGGTGACGTATTACCCAAGCGGCAGCCGGACTGCCGGTGCGCTCGCCACGAAGTTTGGATGGGCGCTGGGGCGGGACGCGCTGACCAATGTGTTCCGCGAATTCTGGCCCGATATCGCCACCCACGTGCTGCACCGGCACCCGTAAGCCGGAGTGGCGAGTCTCAGGCAACAAAATTCGCCTGCCGCAGGTTGGCATCGGCGTAAAGTCTGGCGAGAGGAGGGGAATCAGGAAGCGTTTATTCTCGCCGCAGGTGCTTGGGCTTTCACGGAGAAGTCCCGAAGTGCTTACCTCTCGTTGATTGCTCTGGTTGGGCTTGGACTCAAGGCGATCTGGCATATAACGTGAGTCAAAAGTGAACAGTTCTACAGTATTCCCTGAAGCAGCACATTCTTGTGCGCGAGACGCCGCAAAGTTTAATTTTACCGACAGATGATTCACTTCTGCTCAAAATCGCAGAAAAAATCGCCCTCAATTTCAACGTACTCCATAGGATTCCCCCGTCAGTGCATAAAGTGTTCAAGATTGACCATTCCGTGCATTGGTTTTGGGGGCACTATCTCTCCGCCATGAAAAAAGAACTCAGCCCAAAACAAATACTCGCTGTCCGTTGTCCAACTTGTGGTGCTGCTCCGAAGGAGAAGTGTAAGCTTGGTAGTGGCCAACCGCGCACCAAGCCGCATCGCGACCGCCGATCGATCGCAAAAGATTGAGTCAAACCCTTATTCTTTTCGTCCTTTTCCCAATCGTCTCGTTGACGGTGCACGTTAGAGAAAAGTGATTATCAACAACAACGTTTTCGAGTCGGCAATTAAGCAGGGCGTGTCTTCACTTCCGAACTTTCAACCCAAGCTCATCATCGTACTGTCGGATAACCCCGTAGCACTCGCAGGTGGAGTCTTCAAGCTTCTTGCGGTTCACGATCTTCACTGCACCACGGGTGTACTCGATGAGCTTTTTCTTCTGCAAAACACCAGCTGCCAAGCTCACGGTAGATCTATCTGTCCCTAGCATCGTTGCGAGAAAATCATGAGTGATGGGCAGCGGGCCTGAATCCACTCTATCCTGAGTCATTAGCAACCACCGCGCAAGACGCTGCTCAATATCGTGTAACCGATTGCACGCAGCTGTTTGTGCAACCTGCATACCCCGAATTACTGAATAGCGGCTCAACATCAATTGAAGGTGGGGAGCGGTTTCCAAAGTGTTCTGCAAAGCTCCGGCCTCTACTCGAAACCCATCCCCCGTGATTTGTATCACCGCCCGTAGTGGGCCCCTGCTCAGGCCGACAGACGCCGGTGTTCCTGTAAAGCCCTCATTGCCAACGATGCCGGCTTCGACTGTTCTTCCATCTTTCATTACGACTACAAGGGAAATCAAACCTCGATTCAGGAAATACGCAAATTCCAGCTTTCCACCTGTCTCGTGAATGACTAGATGGTTTGGCAAGCTGACGTATTCGAGATGAGGACGAAGTGAGCTGTAGTCGCGATCGGAGATAGATAGAAGTATTTTGTTGCTGACTGGCTTTCCCGCGGCATTGGTCCGCTCGCCGGACTGCACGACTTGGAGGTTTTTGTTCGCCACAAACCAGAACCGAAAAGCCTCACGGACGCGGGATGAACCCACCCGCAATGGTGTGCGAAACAAGAACTCTGCTTATCGCACGACTCGGAGAATTATACACGGTCACTGTTTCCCCCAAACACGCTTGAAGCGATTCCGCTCACTTCAAAACGAGGCTCCAAAATCGACCTTGCGAACAACCGAGAATCTTCTGCCTATGTGGTATGCCCAACAGACCATCAAGATTGGCATGTGATATTAGTGCACAGAGGAGATTAATGGGTCCCCGTGTGGCGGCCAAGAAACTCAGGAAATTCGATACCAAGACATTCCTTTCGACCATCAACGGCGGTAGGAAGATCGTGGCTTTTGCCAAGAAGCAGGCGATTTTTGTTCAGGGCGACTCGTCCGATGCTGTTTTTTATATAAAGGAAGGAAAGGTAAAACTCACCGTTGTGTCGCAGATCGGGAAGGAAGCCACGATAGGCATTCTGAACGAGGGAGATTTCTTCGGAGAAGGTTGCCTCACAGGGCAAACTCTCCGCTTGTGCTCCGCAAGCGCAATGAACGATTGCTCTGTGATGCAAATCGACAAAAAGTCCATGACGGAAGTGCTTCACCGGGAACACGAGTTTTCCGATATGTTCGTGGCATATTTGCTGACACGGAACATCCGATACGAAGAGGATTTAGTTGACCAGCTTTTCAATTCCAGTGAAAAGAGACTTGCCCGGATGTTGCTATTGCTGGCTCACTTCGGCAAGGACGGAAAGCCAGAATCTGTAATCCCCACGATCAGTCAGGAGACGCTGGCAGAGATGGTGGGTACAACCCGCTCACGGGTGAGCTTTTTCATGAACAGGTTCAGGAAATTGGGGTTCATTGATTATCACGCTGGCGATGAATTACAAGTTCACAGTTCACTCCTCAACATCGTTCTCCACGACTAGAACTTCGTTCCGAAAAAACAGAACTCTACTCTCTTGCAGACGTAGCGACTCTCGGCTTCGCCATTTCCTTGACGACTTCTGCGAGTGTTGCTTTGTCCGATTGCTTTTTTGTTTTTCTCTTACCCATACCCCATGATTTCACGAGTCCGGGGGCGTCTGCAGGTCAATTTGGATCATGTATTCTGAGTCGAGGCGGGCATATCGACATTCGGTCGCGCTGACGCCCTCACGGAGTGCGGACACCTATATTCCGAAACCTGAGCAATTTTGAGCAGTCACCAATAGGCCACCGTTGTAGTCTGAGGCAGATGTGAAGGAACTATGCGGCCCACGGTCGTTCTGTTCCTCTGGTGGCGCAGCCGTATATTTGTATACAGGAAAAGTAGCTCATCCACTCGCTGCGCCACATCTACTTTTTGAACGGTGTTCACGCGGCAAGTCAAGTAACTCGACTGCTCGAACCTTTTGTGCCCACGTCGGCAAACCGTTTTCGACTGCACCAACCAAAAGCATGAATGGATTCTCGCGGAGGTCAGAATGGAACCTGCTATTTCTACAGAAGACCTAAAAGCCAAGCTGGACCGAAAAGACCCGGTCAAGGTTGTCGAGACGCTTGCACCCGAACGCTACCGCGAAGCCCATCTTCCCGGAGCGTTGAACATTCCGCCAGAACGAATCAAAGAACTCGCACCGCATTTGTTGCCTAGCAAGGATGCTGAGATCATCACCTACTGCGCGAACACGCATTGACACGCCAGCGAATACGCCGCCCGTGAATTGGCGGCCATTGGGTTACACCAACGTAGCGCATTATCCCGAGGGCAAGCAGGGGTGGATGGAAGCTGGGCTTCCAGTGGAGAAGGCTGCGTAGAGATCATTAAGCTCTACGCCACTTTCTTCGACAGCCTAAATTCGCCGTCTCGCATCTAGTATTCAATTCCATTTGAGGAGGTGTTTATGGCTGACGCCCCGCGAATCACAGTCGAAGAACTGAAAAGGAGAATGGATGGCTGGAGAAGATTTCACGGTGATTGACACTCGCAACCCAACGGCTTGGGCGGAATCGGACACCATGCTGCCGGAAGCGATCCGAGTGCCGCTAGACAAACTCGAAGACAACCTTCCTCGTATCCCCAAGAACAAACCAGTCGTCGCGTACTGCACTTGACCAAATGAGGGCTCTAGCGCCAGTTTGGCGCAGAAACTTCAGCCAGCGTGGATACAAAGACGTGTGGGCTCTTCAGGGCGGATTGCAAGCATGGCAGAAGGCTGGATTCCCAGTTGAGTCGAAACCACGAGCGGCATAGCGGACGTTTTACCTTGCGAGAATCGTGATCCCGCCGAGTGCCCAACCTGCCGCCCTCACGGCGCTCGTTTCTTTTTGTGGGCAGGCGCGTGCCTCCGGACATATGACAGCCCGCGCTTCAATTCGGAAGTGAGATCAGCCGTTTCGGTGGCGATCAGGATAGGCTCCCAGCAGATTCCCGCCCCAGCCAGCGATTCAGTTGGTCTGGCGAAGCCTGCACGCGTCGACCCTCGTGGATGACGGGGCATTCCTGAACGTGCCCACCGTTGGGCCACGGATGTTGGTTGACCCAAGAAATCCGCGATCTTTTGCCAGCCGTTTAATGATTCGGGTTGTTTGGCCTTCGCCGTGCGACCCGGAGCCGCCATCCCTCCTCCTACTTAGCGGCAGCCACTGACTTCACGGAAATAGTATCTCCATTGGCTGTGCCCGTAACTTTGGCCTGCTCCCAAGCCAGCTTGTTGAGTTCGTCGAGCTGGGCTTTATCCGAGGTGTCAAGGGTATAGACCTTGTCGCCAACTACCAAAGCGTACTTAGCGCCTTTCTGCACGCAGACACGAACGCAATCTGCGGGGGCGATACCCCCTTCGGTGTGCGTAGCGCCGCACATGGCATCGCTAATCTTTCCGGTGAAGGTCTGGGTGTTGCCCGCAGCCATACCCGGCACGACAGTCAATCCAGTACCAAGCACCACCGTCGCCATCCAAACTTGCCACATTCGCAAACGAGACATAAATAATCCTCCTTAAGTTCTCTGCTCTTGCCTTTGGATGCGTCCGTATAGAAACACGGACTATTTTTTGACCTCGAAAACGCCCAGCATCGAAGGTCGGGCGGAAAGAACTGTTCGAGCGGGAACGCAATGGCGAATCCCGACTTCCGAGTCTGGAATGGATGCGCTCTGGCGTGCGATAGCGCCGGAATGTGATCGAGGACTCACGGTTAAAATTGTGAGATGAAGCCCGCACAGGAAAAGCCCCCGATCTCGCCCGAACTACTGAACCAAATCGACATAAGAGTGGCACCATCGAATCCGTGAGCGATGTTGCTAATTCGAAAAAGTTGGTCGCACTTCGCGTCAACTTCGGCGATCATGTGCGCACGATCTTGTCTGGGATGAAGCGCGAGCGTGCAAATCCAGGCAACGTGCGTCAAGCAAGCAGGCGTACGTTGGTTACCTTGTCGCTTACCCTGTCCTCAGGCATGCTCGGAGAGATGTGGGAAATCGATCAGCTTGCAGGCTTGGACTCGTCCGAGAGCACTCCGGAGTCGATTTGCGTCTGCGTGGCCAAGATGTTCCAAGTAAGAGAAACGGAAGTCGCGCTGTTGGAGCTTAGCGGGAGGCTGCTGCACTTCATCTACCCCGCCGTGTTGAAGACGGCGGGAGCGATCCCTCTTTCCAGTTCGGCGGTAGCTGCCCGCACAGCGCAAACCAAGCAAGCGGAGCTTTTCAATGGCTTCACGCAAGTAAAGCATTGCAGCGTTTTCGAACTAGTCAAACTAGGCAATACCGGACTGGATGAGCAAGTAATTCAGAAGCTCATGTCTGCACCCGTTCTGACCACGAAGGGAAAAGTCGTTGGCGTCATTCAAGTCTCCCGTAAGGCCCCACGCCCAGACGCAGCCGGACCGGACTTCACCAGCGACGATCTACGGAGGCTGGAGTCGGTCGCTCGCTTCGTAGGGAAGACTTCTGCCAAGGGACGGGGCGTTGCCCAAGTCTCAGGGTAGATTGCCCAATTATCCTAGTCGTTAGCGAAATCGCCTTATCCATACTCACCGTTCCCTCCACCGACTTATATCGCCCATTTGTGCATTGCGCTTTTTGCGGACATGCCCCACAACGCTTGCCGCTGCCGATATAGGCGTGAGCGCGGTTGCGAACATTCAGGCCGACATAGTTGAGTTGCTCGCCAGCCGGACCGAGATAGCTGTTGTTTTCGGGAAGATAAGTAAATCGCTCGGGACCGTAGAGTGGGTTGTTCTTGCGGAGAGCACTGTCCCGCGTGCGCATATACGGTGTGATGCCCCGCTCCATTAACCACTGCAGGAACTCACCGTTGCCGTAGGTGGCATCAGCAACCACCGACTCGGGATCGCGTCCTTGCCATGCAGCGAAGCGAGCGATCATGTCTTGTGCGGCTACCGTCTCCTGACTCATCCGGGCTGCGGTTGCTTGCACTCCCACGATTACGCAACTGTGGTTGTCCACCAGATAGTTGTCGTAGTACCCGAGCCGGGCCGGAGTTCCACCCTTGGTCGCATAAGTCGCATCGGGATCGGTTGTGGACACCAGTTTCTGCTCATGCACGGGCTCGTCGGTCGGATTTTGCTGCTCCAGTTCCACCAGGTACTGGCGCACAGTGTGGTTCACCTGCGCCGCTTCCGCTAACTGCTCTCGCGGGATGCGGCTCTGCTTGCTGGCATTGGCCTCCACGAAACTCCCGTCCACCGACAGGTTGTCCCCTTGCACCAGTCCGGCTTCCAGACAACGAGCCACGATCTCTTCAAACAACTGCTCCAACAGCTTCGACTCCTGAAACCTTCCGTGCCGGTTCTTCGAGAACGTGGAATGGTGCGGAATCTCCTGATCGAACCCCAAGCCGGTAAACCAGCGCCACGCCAGATGCATGCGCAACTCCTCCACCAACTTGCGCTCGCTGGTGATGCCATACAGATAGCCGATCAACAGGATGCGCAGCAGTAGCTCAGGATCGATGGACGGACGGCCCGTATCGCTGTAACTCTCTTTCAGTTTCTCCCGCACGAAGGCAAAGCTGATGTGTTTATCGATGAGCCGCAGAAGATGACTCTCAGGAACCTGATCTTCCAGCCGGAAGTAGTAGAACAACGCTTCGGAACGATCGTGTTGCCCCATCATGATTCGCGCACCTCCGAGAATGGTGATCCAGAGCATGGCAAGCATTGCTTCCTTTTACCACGCTTCTGCCTCCTCTCCGCGTGCTAATCACAGTGACTTTTTCAACACCTACAGGCGTTTACGCTCATTGACCCTTTTTCACCCAACTTTTTTTTTATCCAGGGGGGCGCTCTGAGACCATCTCTTTCCCTTCTCCCGTCAAAGCAATAGGGGGTATATACGACACGAGGGGATTTTGCTACACCCTACCCCCAGGGGGTATGGAGGCCGGGGGCGCGCGCGCTAGAAGGTGAGCGGGCTGCGCTCGTTCGAGCCGTGCACTGGCAATCCATCTACCCTAGATCGAAATCCAGTTGAAGAAGAAAAACCCGAGCGCTTCCTGGAGGTCGCGCTCGGGGCTGATTACTGATTGGTAACGTAGGCGAGGAAATAGGGTGGCTGATCGCTGTTCTCGTTCGTTGGAAGGGCCCCTTTCACTCCGATTCGAGTTTGATCCCCATACAGGAACCAACCGCTCAGGGCGCCCGGCGAAGCAGTTTGCCCGAGGCCGCTGATCTTTTCATTGTTGGTGTCGAGCGTGAAATAGACGGTGAAGTAGTAATCGTCGAGTGGCGAGAGAGCCAACTTGACGGTATCGAGCCGAATAATACAAGGATTGGTCACAGACACCGGCTGTATCGGGCAGACGGAGGTGCTGGTCAGGTTAATGCTTGGATTGGAAATAGCGCCCAGCGTGACCTTGGTGACCTTAAGCACCGTGCTGCCGTTTCGCGGCGTTTCGTAGAGCACCATGTTGCCTATGTCGGCTTCGGAGCCGCCAGTGAATCCGATGTAGAGAGCGGTTGTGGTGGAGCTCGCTCCCATCAGCGACGCCCCCGGAATCAGAACGAACTCGGAGAGGCCGTCCCAGGACTGACTGCCACTGCTGGCGACCGAGCCTTGCCCTTCCGTCAAATTGGCCAAAGCTATGGCTGGAGCCGGCTCCTGCGCAAAGGCGCTCAGCGCCAGAACCGTCGCCATCAGCATCATCGTTGCGAGTTTGTATAAATTTTTCATCGGGAAATCTCCGTTGTTTCTAAATTGAATTCAACCTGCTGCTAGGTATTAGTGGATCGATACTCGTGGATCGAGCGTGGCTCCTCAACCCTAGTTGTTCATGACGTACATCAGTGAGTAGGGCTGGTTGCTAAAGCTCAGGGTGCTCGGAATCGCCGCACCGACAGTGAGGCGTGTTTCGTCGCCGCTAATGTAGGTTCCGCGCAGGCTGCTCTGCTGAAATTGGGGCGCGGTGAGGCCGATCGAGTTATTGTTCGCGTCGCTGGCAGTAAAGAACACGGCCAGATAGTAATCGGACAGCGCCGAGAGAACAAGTTTCGTCGGATCAAGCCGCACTATGCATGGATTGAAGGTCGATATCTCGATCACAGGACAGACCGTCACGCTCGCCAGGTCGATCATGGGATTGGAGATTCCGCCCAAGGTTACGGGCGTCACAGCGGTGATGGTTGAGCTGCCTCGCGCCGTCGTATAGAGGACCATATTGGTGATGTCGGCCTCGGCCCCGGCGGTAAATCCAATATAAAAAACGGTGGTCGTGCTGGTGATCGGGATCAGTCCTGCCCCGGGAATCAGGGACACGGTTGAATAACCGCTCCAACTGGTGTTGTTTCCGACCGGTCCGGTCACGCCCCGTTCCAGGTTCTCGGCTTTGGAAGCGGAAAAACTATATGCCGAGAGAGCAAACATCATGAGAGTAAGCGTTGCGAACTTGAAAATAGTTTTCATTGGGAATCTCCCCTATTCAAAATGTTGATTCAGCGTTCATGTATGGGTATCGGTGAAATGCCCGCTGAGTGTCGCGCGGGACAATACAACCGGACCTCTAGTTATTCATGACGTACATGAGAAACGTCGGGCTCCGATTGGCTACTCCGGGAATGGACTGACCGGTTGTGAGACGGCTATAGTCGCTCCCAAAATACGTTCCCGCCAGGCTCGTTTGATTATTGCCGGGTTGTGTGCCGGCGATGGCGGAATTGTTCGAGTTATTCGTGAGGTAGACCGCGAAGTAATAATCGTTCGCTGGAGAAAGCGCGAGCGACGTGGGATCGAATCGCACGATGCAGGGAGCGGTCGAAGAAGGCGCGACCGGACAAACGGATGTGTTACTCAGCATGATGCTCGGACTGGAGGAACCGCCAAGAGTCACGGGTGTAACCGCGGTTATCGTCAGGCTGCCGCGTGTGGTGGTGTAGACAACCATGTTGCTGACGTCAGCCTCGGTGCCAGCGGTGAAGCCGAAGTAGAAGACGGTGGTTGAGCTGGCGATCGGAAAGAGCGCCGAGCCGGGGACGAGACCAAATACCGAATAATTGGCCCAGCTGCTATTGGTGCCGGCTGGCCCAATTACGCCTCGCACCAGGTTCTGAGTTGTTGTCTCTGGCCTTGGCGCAGTATTTTTTTGCGCAAAGCTGCAAACAGCGATCGCCAACATCATGAGAGTCAGCGTTGCAAACTTACAAACAGTTTTCATGAATATCCTCCCGATTGAAGTGGTGGAGCTAATTCTGGTACAGGTATTGGCTCGCATCCAGCCGTCCTATAGAACTGGAGTGGAGATGTTTCTCAAGCGGCCGAACTCGCCCGGCACCGATGGTGCCGGAATTCGAACGCAGCTATATGCTGCGCCAGAAACTCGAGGGTCGATCCGCTTCCAGTTTCTCGGCTAGCTGAACGATTTGCGTACCCACGACTTTCTTGAAAAACAGCGGCCCGGGTGCCAATGGCAGGGGAGGACGTCGCATTTGGGCGTGCGTCAGCGCCGGGCAAGCAGCTCGAATCAAAATTTAACTTCGTGTTGCAATCACTTTGGATCTGATCCGCGCCGCGCAACATCATAGCATCGCTATACCAACGCTTGTCAGCACTTCCTGAAAATAAATTCGCGGCTGTGCAAACTTCTGCGCAAGAGGAATTCGAGCTTGCAAGAAACTGACATGGATTGAGGCAAAGATCATCGCCGATTTCTTGCGAGCTAATGTTGAGGAATACGAAAAACTGAATGGACCTCTGACACTGCCGAAGAATGTGGATAAGATTATTGCTCCCGAGACTTTCCCTGTAGCTAAATAGGGTACTAATATAGTTGCCAAAATAACCGAGACTGATCAACACTTCTGCATCTCGATGCCGATGTTTTGCCGTAAAAGCGCAAAGTTTTCCCCTCCCCAGCGCTTCCCAGAATCTCTTTCGCAGAACCTCGATTATTGGCTTGACTTAGTGTGGGAATGCACTAAGCTTCCCCAGTCAGTGCAAGGCACTCCACTCCCCAGCAGAAGCTGCACTGAGAACAGGTTGTGCAACCATCACAATTGTGAACAAAAACTTCCAGGAGGACTCTCTGTGAAAAAAAAGTATAATCGTTTTGAGCATACTGCTGCTGATCGGTGCGGTTGCGAGTGCACAAATTAGCAAAACCTCACGTGGTGACACCGGACAACAACCAAAGGTCCAGCCCCCTCAGCCGGCGTATTGCAGTCCTTGCCTGTTTTACTCGGGCGACTTCGACCCCAGCAACCCTAACGCGGACGGGCTATTCAACGCCAATGCAACCTTCGGCGAGGCGCAGGTCTATGTTGCGATCGCACCTGCAGTCACGACCACAGTTAACAATAAAGGTGTGGTTAAGGTTGAAAAGACCGCGACCGTAACCGAGCTTGTGTTTAACGAAGGCGCCACTGGCGTTTCCGATTTCACCGGCTCGACTTACGACATACGGACCGACATAAGCAACGGCTACGGCGGGACGGAGGTTGCGACCGGTAACTGCACGATTTCGGGCGATCCGCCTACAGGCAGGACACAGTACGGTCTTACCGAATACTCCTTCGAATGCGCGACTCCACCAATCGCGCTCAAGGCAGGGACGGAGTACTGGGTCAATGTCACGCCGACCTTTAACAATGGCAATTACGCGTATTTGTCTGATTCGGAAGACCAGCCGCCACTCAACGCTTATAACTCCGGCGACGGTGGCCTCTGGGGCAATGTTGGCGATGCCTCGTACTTCCAGTCCGCCTATTTCGGCTATACCTGGGCAGAGGCTGCGAACATTGGGGATCCTGGTGAGGATGAATTCTCGATCGCAGTTGTGGGCAAGTACTAAACAGTTGTTGTTTCACAGTTAAGAACTTTACAGCTAAGAAGAACAATGCAATCGGCTCCCTCTCTTAAGGGGGAGCCGATTGTGCCTTGCGGCAGGGCGATCCAAAAATGCAATTCGATACCAGATGCAACCTGCGCTTGTATCGGTCGCTCCCCTCGCTTTTTTGGTAGCTGTTAATAAATCAGCCTTTCTTCGCCCGCTTCTTCCGTGCTTGCGCCCGCTTCCACTTCGCCTCTCGCTTCCGCAATTCTTCTTTCGACACGCTGAACATCTTGCGGACGGCATTGTCGAATCTTTCCGCTTCGGTATTACCGGGCACGTTCGGTGCTGGCAATGGTTTCATCTGTCCACCTTGGGTGTCTTAAACAATTCACGCTGCGACTCTTCATTGTCCTGCTTAGCCTTCGGTTCTTCCGATTGCTCGCTTCCTACGACGGATTCAGGAACAGTCACGGACGGCGGAACTTCTTGGACCTGCTTCTTTTTGTATGAGGTACTATATGCCGCCTGATTGTTCGCTAATGTCACGGTGGCGATCGTCGCGCCGCCATCTTGGAAGGTTACGGTCCCGCTCAGCGTTCCGCCGGATTGGCCCGCCACGGTAGCCGTGTAAGTTACCACCTGGTTTGGTTTTGCGGGATTGAGGCTTGCGACCAGGGAGGTTGTTGTAGGTGGGGCGCCCATATTATTCAACAGCACGCCCGCCATTCCGTTGGCCACGGCCAAATCCGGCTTGCCGTCGTCGTTGATATCCGCGACCGCAACCGAGGTGGGTCCACCTCCTGCGATGTAACTGATGGCTGTCTGAAAGGTGCCATCCTCATTGCCAAGGGTTGGGCTTTGTGTGCGGAGTGAGTCGCAGGTGCGGTTGGCGCGGCATCTTCCGGCTTCGACGGAAGCGCGACCGGTTGCTTGCTTGCAGAAGGCGTAGCCGAATTACGAGCCGCGGACTCCTGTTTACGAGGGATTCTTAGTATGGCGGAGAGGGAGGGATTCTATTACCGCCGTTACCTGCAAGTCGTGGTGAAGCCTACACTTCCCGCATAATACCCTGTGTTTAATCGGGTTACAAGCGCTTCCGATCTTCGGGTACAGTGACGTGACCGGCGAAATTTGTGAAAAGTACTCCGCACAAGCATCCGAATCATTTCCGAAGTGGTACAAGATCGACCCCTGATCGGTCGATGCGACTTCGCAGAAGCTGACTTCGCGGTACTAATCTCGTATCGTCGAGAAATTTGTTGAGTGCTCACCGCACAATTATTCTTGATAAGGAGTCACAAACCACCTCCCTCTCCGCCAGATGCGTTGAATACAATCACTTCCAAATATCTACCCTTCGCTGAGCTGGTCGGCGACAGCACGAGCCTTTGTGTGCTAGTTCCCGATGAAGACTCCTGGAAAATTCTGTTGAGCATCATCATCATCGGCTGTCAGCGGGTTTAGAATTAAAGAACGCCGCGACCACAATCAACCCTCAACTCTCTACTGTAGGAAAACTAAGAGAAAAGGAGAATCTCAATGCCATACGTGAACGTCGGTAAAGAAAACTCCAGTGACATCGACCTCTACTACGAGGACCACGGCTCTGGTAGGCCCGTCGTCCTAATTCACGGATATCCGCTGAGCGGTGCTTCCTGGGAGAAGCAGCTGCCAGTTCTTTTGGACGCAGGGCACCGCGTCATTACCTATGACCGCAGAGGATTCGGCAAGTCCAGCCAGCCAACCACGGGCTACAACTACGACACATTCGCCGAGGATCTGCACACGCTCGTGACGCACCTCAAACTTCGTGATTTCGTGCTAGTCGGTTTTTCGATGGGTGGCGGCGAAGTGGCGCGCTATCTGGGGAAATACGGATCGAAGGGGGTGAGCAAGGCGGTAATCATCTCGGGGGTTCCGCCGTTCTTGCTGAAGACGCCTGACAACCCCGAGGGCGTGGACGGCAGCGTCTTCGAGGGGATACAGAAAGCCGTAATCGCAGACCGCTACGCGTTCTTCACCGATTTTTTCAAGAATTTCTACAACACGGACCTTCTGCTGGGCAAGCGTGTCAGCGAACAGGCCGTCCAAGCTAGCTGGAACATCGCAGCCGGTGCCTCTGCCACGGCGAGTCTTGCTTGTGTGCCAACCTGGCATGAAGACTTCCGCAAGGACCTGACCCGCATCGACGTGCCCACGCTGGTTATTCACGGCGATGCGGACCGGATTCTACCCATCACTGCCACCGGGCTCCGGACCGCCAAGCTGATCAAGGGAGCCCGTCTATCGGTGGTGAAGGATGGACCGCACTGTATAACCTGGACCCACGCGGAGGAAGTGAACTCTGAATTAGCTAACTTCCTTGGAAAAGGGGCTGCGCAGCGTGCAGCTTCAGCGCCCCAGCACGAGGCAGTTGCGTAAGCAAATCGTTCTTTGAGTGCTATTTCACAGAGGGTGCCGTCTCCGGCGGCGCCCCAACCATTGATCTTGCGCCAGAGAATAACAAATCCGCAGTAGCACGGACTCGCCGGGCAGTCAGAAAATCGAACCATTCTCCGAGAATGCCTGGCAGGAAACCAACGTTCGGGCGACTTTTCGTGTTCTTGCTTATGCTAATTGCTTGCGACCACCAAAATCCGTCCCGAGAAAAACGCTAATTCCAATTAGCCCGTCATCCGAAACCAGCCGGCAAGACGGACCCAGATCAAAGGGTGCTACGATTCTCCTCACATCTACTTTGGGAATATTATGCTGAGACCAATGCAAGCCCGTCTGACCCAACCACTGGTGTGCGAGAACGGTTCGCATCGTCCCGCTACGTGGGATGAAGCCATGGACCGCGTCGCTGCAGCGTTCAGCAAATCCATCGAGAAAAACGATCCGCGGAACTTTGGCATGTTCAGTTGCTCCAAGACCACTAACGAACTGAACTACGCGGCGCAGAAATTCGTCCGCAGCGTGATGGGCACGAACAATATCGATAGCTGCAACCGGACTTGACACGCCCCTAGCGTCGCCGGTCTGGCGGCGGTATTCGGAGCAGGTGGCGGGACAAGCTCGTATCGCGAAATTGAAGGTACTAACGTGATCCTGCTGTGGGGATCGAACGCCCGGGAAACGCACCCGATCTTTTTTCATCATTTGCTGAAAGGCATTCGCAACGGCGCTGAACTCTATGTCGTGGATCCGCGGCGCACCAGTTCCGCGCAATGGGCCAATCTCTGGCTGGGCCTGGACGTGGGTTCCGATATTTCGCTGGCCAACGCGATGGGCCGCGAAATCATCGTCGCCGGGCTGGCTAACGAAAAGTTCATCCAAAACGCCACTAGCGGATTCGAAGCCTACAAGGCCCACGTTGAGAAATACACCCTCGAGCGAGCCGAGCGCGAGACGGGCGTGCCCGCTGAAGCCATCCGCAGAATGGCCCATGCCTACGGCAGCGCTCCGCGCTCCCAAATCTGCTGGACTCTGGGTATCACGGAGCATCACGACGCCGTGGACAATGTCGTCGCCCTCATCAACCTTGCGCTGCTTACCGGGCACGTGGGCCGCTACGGAAGTGGGGTGAACCCCCTGCGCGGACAGAACAATGTGCAGGGTGGCGGCGATATGGGCGCGATTCCCGACCGCCTTACCGGCTTTCAGCATGTTGAGAACGACCAATTGCGCGCCAAGTTTGAGCAAGCGTGGGGGGTGAAGATCCAACCCAAGCGCGGCTGGCACCTGAGCGACATGTTTGAGGCGATGGAGCACGGCGATCTCACGATGCTGTACGTCCTGGGCGAGAATCCTGCCGACTCCGAAGCCGACCGGCATCGCGCGTTGAAGCGACTGGGCGGCCTGGAATTCCTTGTGGTGCAGGACCTTTTCTATACAAGTACGGCGGAACTTGCGGACGTCGTGCTGCCCGCCGCCGCTGGCGCTTTTGAGAGCGAAGGCACGGTGACTTCCAGCGAGCGCCGCGTGCAACGCGTCCGCCGAACCGTGCCACCTCCGGCCGGCGTTCGTGACGATCTTGAGATCATTTTCGATCTGGCCCGCCGCCTTGGCCATGACTGGGGCACGCCCGATCCCGAAGCGATTTGGAATGAGTTGCGCCCGTTGAGCCCCATGCACGGCGGCATGAGTTACCGTCGGCTGGAAGAAATGGGCGGCATTCAATGGCCGTGCTATGACGAGTCGCACCCGGGAGAAATGTTTCTTCACGGGCGGCTGTGGAGTGAACCTCTGATTGGCCCCCGCGCGCCATTTAGCGTGGTGGAATTCGAGCCGCCAGTGGACCAGCTTGACGAACAATATCCCATTCGCCTGACCACCGGCCGCCGGCTCGACGATTACAATACCGGCGTTCAAACCAGAAAATATGCCTCGCCGTTGCGGCGCAAAGAAGCGCTGGATGTTTCTCCGGAAGACGGTCAGTTCTACAAGTTGCGGGAAGGTGAAAAGGTCCGCGTGACGTCTAGGCGTGGCTCGCTCGTGGCGCCAGTGCGCTTTGATTCGGCCTTGCGTCCGGGGCTCGCGTTTTTATCCGTTCACGCTCATGATCAGATAGCAACAAATGAGCTGACGATTGACGCTGTCGACCCCAAATCAGGCACTTCGGAGTTTAAGGCAACCGCCATCCGCATTGAAAAGGTATAAGAGGACCCAATGGATCTACATTTTACCGACGCGCAAGCGACTGCTGAAGAGCGCGTCGCAGTTGATTCCGAAATGGGCGCTCCCGAATCAAGCTGGCAGAGCGGCCAGCGGCAAGACAGCGATCGGCGGGATAATGATGGGCAGAGCAGTGAGCGGCCAATCGGCGACACACGCACGGCTTTCGCCGCTTTCGGTGGCGACGCACATGGCAGGCGGCATCGTCTTCTACCCGTGCTCCATGCAATCCAGAACCGCATCGGCTGGATTAGCCCCGGCGCTCTTAACTATATTGGGTTGCGGTTGGACATTGCCCCCGCGGAAGTCCATGGTGTGGCGTCGTTCTATGGAATGTTTTCCCTGCAGCCTCGTCCCCCGATCGTAGCCCACGTCTGTGATGACATTGCGTGTGTCACGCGTGGCTCGGACAAACTTTGTGCCGATCTCGAAGGCAAGATTGGTCCCGCGGGTTCCTCTTGCTCCGGCGGACGAGCGATCTGGCTTCGCAGCCAGTGTCTGGGGCTGTGCGAGCGCGCTCCTGCGGTGCTGGTGACCTCGGCCGGAGAAAAATCTCATGAACGAGTGTCGGCTCCTGCTTCGGCGGACGCCGTGGAGTCGTTGATGGACGATGCTGCCCAGGGTCGCCTGCCCGCCGAACCTGATGTGCTGAATGTTCAAATCAGCGTGCCCCAGTCAGCCCAGAACCGGGCAGGTAAAGAAAGTGAATTCTTGCCGTTGCGTCTTCTTCACCGCATCGGCAAAGGTGGTGCTCCAACCCTGGAGACCTACCAAAAACTCGGCGGCTATCGAGGCCTGCGCAAAGCTCTTGACCTTGGCCCTGAAGGCACGCTCGGTGAGCTGGCAGCTTCAAAACTGCTGGGCCGCGGTGGCGCGGCATTTCCGACCGCCAAGAAATGGGAGGCGCTTTTTCTGCAGCGTGATTTGCTGCGACACGACCCGGCTCGCGCGCACTGCGTCATCTGCAATGCCGATGAATCCGAGCCCGGGACTTTCAAGGACCGCATCCTGATGGAAGGCGATCCCTTCGCCATTCTCGAGGGCATGACGATTGCCGCTTTTGTTACCGGGGCGCGACAGGGCTACATCTACCTACGTGGAGAATATGCGCTGGCTGCCGAACGTATGCAACGGGCAATCCAGTCAGCCAACGAAAACGGGTTTCTCGGCGACAACATTCTTGGCAGCCGCCTGCAGTTCAACATTGAGATTCGCCGGGGCGCAGGCGCCTATATCTGCGGCGAAGAGACCGCGCTGTTCAACTCGATTGAAGGCTATCGCGGCGAACCGCGCAACAAGCCGCCGTTCCCCACGCAGTCTGGACTCTTCCGCCAGCCGACCGCCGTCAATAATGTGGAAACTCTGGTCAACGTTCCCGGCATCATCCTCGAGGGCGGCTCTGCTTACGCCAGGCTCGGCACGGAAAACTCCGCCGGCACCAGGCTCTTTTGTCTTTGCGGACACGTGGCGCGCCCCGGCGTCTACGAAGTCGCTATGGGAACTGCGCTGCGCCAACTGATCGATCTGGCGGGAGGCGTCGTGGGCAGCGGTAAACTTCAAGCGGTTCTTCTCGGCGGCGCGGCTGGAACTTTTGTTGGACCTCAGGAACTGGATACGCTCCTCACCTTTGAAGGCACGCGCGCTATCGGAGCCACTCTAGGTTCAGGAGTGGTGATGCTGTTCGATGACACGGTTGATCTTCGCCAGATCCTGCTGCGCATCGCCAGTTTCTTCCGCCATGAAACGTGCGGCCAGTGCGTTCCGTGCCGCGTCGGCGTGGTGCGTCAGCAGGAAGCGCTCCAGCGTCTGGTGATTGCCAAGCC
Source organism: Acidobacteriaceae bacterium (assembly GCA_003132405.1). Taxonomy (GTDB): domain Bacteria; phylum Acidobacteriota; class Terriglobia; order Terriglobales; family Acidobacteriaceae; genus Acidiflorens. Next base: position 41,046 of record PKXQ01000140.1, read on the forward strand.
GCTGGGTTCGGTCACCCAGGAAGTCGCCATGTTGCGCGAGATGGCCCAAGCCATGCGCGACGCCTCAATCTGTGGTCTGGGCCAGACCGCCGCCAGCGCGCTGGAGTCCGCGATGCAACGCTGGAGTCTGTTCGCATGACTCAATCTCCAAACAATTCGCAGCCGCTCGACGCGCCCCGGCCTACCATTCCTCTGCCGCGCGGCCCCGTGCCGCAAGCGCCGCCGGAGCGCGAACGGCGGTCCATTGAAATCAAGATTGATGGCGAATCTGTTGCGGTCGCCGAGGGTTCCACCATCCTGGATGCCGCGAAGAAACTTGGCATTGACACCCCAACGCTCTGCTTTTTGGAGAGCCTCAGCCCCGTCAACGTGTGCCGCGTCTGCGTGGTGGAACTGGAAGGCGCTCGCACGCTTGTTCCCGCCTGCTCACGCAAAGTAGAACCCAACATGTCCATTAGAACGGATTCAGAGCGCGTCCGTCTAAGCCGCCGCCTGGTGTTGGAGTTTCTGGCTTCGTCCGTGGACCTGTCGACCGCCCCGGCGGTGCACGCCTATATGGACCGCTACGACGCTCATCCCGAGCGCTTTGGCTCAGCCCGCGCCACCGTCGCCCAGCCAGTAATAATTGACAATGAGCTTTACGTCCGCGACTACTCCAAATGCGTTCTGTGCTACAAGTGCGTGGAAGCCTGCGGCGTAGACGCGCAAAACACTTTCGCGATTGCGGTGGCGGGTCGCGGCTTCTCCGCCCACATTGCGACTGAATTTGACGTTCCCCTCCCCGACTCGGCTTGCGTCTACTGCGGTAACTGCATCGGCGTATGCCCCACGGGCGCGCTGATGTTCAAGGTCGAATATGACATGCGCCAGGCCGGCACCTGGAACGAAAGCCGCCAGACCCAGACTGACACCATCTGCCCTTATTGCGGCGTAGGCTGCGACCTCACCGTGCATCAGCAGGAAGGCCAGATCGTGGGCGTGACCTCGCCAGTCGACCACAGTGTGACTCATGGCAATCTTTGCATCAAAGGGCGGTTCGGCTGGCAGTTTGTGCAGATTCAACCAGTCGATCCGGATGGAAAATAATTCCGGCCGCAAGTGCCTGAGTGAAAGGCCATGATAGATTCCGTGATCAAGATTGTGCTTGAATGTCCTTCGCCAAACTGATAACTTTTTTCGGCACGTTCCTCGGCTCGATCAGAGAGCCGCACAACTTTTATGCAACTCAGAAACTCTATTATCCCTATCATTTTGGCGGCGGGCTTGGCAGGGTCTGCCGGTCAGGCCTCGGCCAAAGTATTGCGAGTCTGCGCCGATCCAGATTACCTTCCCTACTCCAACAGTGCTGGTGAAGGTTTCGAAAACAAGATTGCGGTGGCCGTGGCCAAAGCGCTCGGCGCGACCGTGGAATACACCTCGGCAAGCTATCGCGGACGCGGGGGCTTCCCGCAGTTCCTGGCCACCACGCTCGACGCAAATAAGTGCGACGTGGTAATGAACATTCCCTACGGCAGCCGGGGAGAGCTAACCACGCGGCCCTACTACATCTCGTCCTATGTTTTTGTGTTCAAGAAATCCAAGAAGTTCAACGTTACCAGAATGGACTCGCCCATCCTGAAAAAGATCAAGGTGGGTTTTGAGCGGGACACTCCGGTCGAAGATGGTATGAAGATGCGCGGCATGATCCCTGGAGCCGTGGCTTTTGACGTAGGCGACGATAGCAGCGAGTCTCCGGCCGCCATGCTGAAAGCGGTAGAGAGTGGGCAGGTGGATGTCATGATTACATGGGAGCCGGCCATTAGCGGCTTCCTGCGCGATTACAAGGATTTGGAAGTGGTGATGGTTCCGAATGAGCGCGCCTTGGGAGCACCGGAGCAATATACGTTCCCAATGGCCATGGGAGTTCGGGAAGGCGATGAAGCGCTGAAGAAGCAACTTGACGAGATCATCGCGAGCCATCAAGCGGAACTTACCGCTATTTTGAACCAGAATGGCGTGCGTTTGTACACTCCAGAATCGCCTAACTCGCCCTAACGCGCGCGTAGGGACCAACCACGGAGGTAAAACGGACCATTTGACGGCAATGTCAAATGGTCCGTTACACTTTGTCGGCTTGGAAGAATGTTCCGCGCTAGAGCCGCTTAATCCGTCTCGGATGGCGGCCGGCCGACTGGTACCAGATCGAGGCTTCTTCCCTTGACATACTCATAGACCTGCTTCACTTCCTTCGCACTGAGAAAACCGGCCCAGCTGGGCATGCCCTTCTCCGGGCGACCCGCCATGGCCATGCTGAAAAATTGCTGCTCCGTCATGCCCGCATTGAGCGAGTGGCGCAAATCGGGGGCGATCTCGCTTCCGGTCACATCCTGCCCATGGCAGCGAAAGCAGTATGAGTTGAACATCTCATAGCCACTGAAGACATCCTTGGTCACTCTTTGATTTTTGTCCTTGCCCTCGTCCTCGACAAAAACAGGGAAGTCGGATTTTACTGTCGTGCCGTTTGCCAAAGTGTAGGCGTACATTTTGGACGCGGCTTTGGGTTGCGCCGAATCTCCAGCTGCCGCTGCGGATTTCTTCGCTGGCGGGGCTCCCTGAGACAGTATCCACGTCACCATCTGCCTGAGCTGCGTGTTGGTCAGCGCGGAATGAGGCTTCATGGGCACTTGTCCCCAGTCGCCGTAACCTCCTTGCTTGATTTTTTGCGATAGCTTCTGCACGGCATTGGGCTTCCCGCGATATTTTTTCGCCACATCGCGATAGGCAGGGCCCACCACCCTCACGTCTACCGCATGGCAGGAGGCGCAATCATTGGCTTTTATCAGCTTTTCTCCAGGCGATTCCTGGGAACTCGCCTTTTCGGCGGATGCCGCGACCCCAGTCCAAGCAACGCCCGGGAGGATTGCCAACGTGAGCACTAGGATTGCAGAAAAAATGACAACTTGAAAAATTCCACCTTCCCGGGTCAATGTTTCCTTTCACTTCGGCTCGAATAACCTGCTATCGAGTTCCTAATTCCCTAACGATATCCTTTATTACTCAAGCGAGAAGACGACCAACGTTCCTCCCAGGTTGGTGTAGTCGGAAAGGGTGTGGGTCAGGCCGACTGCGCCCAGTCCCTCAGACCCCTTGGTGAGCCCTTCTGCCAACCCAATGGCTGCCCAGCCACCTACCCCGGTCAGCACGGCAACGTACTGCTTGCCGTCGTGCATGTAGGTCATAGGATTGCCGATAATGCCCGAGGGCGCGTGGAATTTGTACAGTACTTTCCCGGACGACTCATCGACCGCCCGGAACCAGCCGTCCAGCGTGCCAGCAAAAAGCACGCCGCCATCGGTGGTCAGCGGGCCGCTGTAATCCTGGAACATATCGTTGATGACCCACTTGGTCTCGCCCGACACCGCGTCAAAGGCAAAAAGCCGCCCCCGGACATCGCCGTGATCGGCCGGGAACATGTTCAGAATCGCTCCCACATACGGGAAGCCACCCTTGTACTTCACGCTGAATGCCTGGTAGTCCATGCAGATGTGGTTGCTGGCCACGTAAAAAAGTTTGGTATTGGGATCGTAGGAGACCGGTTGGTGGTTCTTGGCGCCCATAGCGGCCGGGCAGATGTCTTTTACGTTGACATCGGACTTGGTCATCTTCGCCGGATCCAGAACCGGGCGCCCCGTCTTCAGATCAACCTCCGAGGCCCAGTTGGTGGAGGGATCAAATTTGTTGGCCCGCAGCAGCTTCCCATTCCGCCGGTCGAGCACGTAGGCAAAACCGTTGCGATCAAAATGAGTAAGAGTCGGGACGGTTTGGCCATCAACGGCACTATCCGTAAGGACGCTCTCATTAACGCCGTCGTAATCCCAGGCATCGTGAGGCGTCATCTGATAGGCCCACGCCGCCACTCCCGTGTCGGGATTGCGGGCAATAAGAGTGGTGGACCATTTGTTGTCCCCCGGTCGCTGTGTGGGATTCCACGTACCCGGATTGCCGGTTCCGTAGTAAACAAGGTTGAGGGTGGGATCGTAGGAGTACCATCCCCACGTCGTGCCGCCGCCCAGCTTCCATTCATCCCCCTGCCACGTCTTGACGCTGGAATCCTTACCTACCGGCGCCTGGGTCGCGCCATCAATCGTTTTCGCACCGTCGAACTTAATATCCTCGTCGGACCCGACGCTGTAGGCGCGCCACGCCATCTTGCCAGTAGTTAGATCGTAGGCGGTGAGGAAGCCCCGGACACCGAACTCTCCGCCAGAGATGCCGACGATGACTTTGTCATGCACCACCAGCGGAGCCATGGTCATGGTTTGCCCCTGCTCGGGATCGCCATTCTGAACCTTCCAAATAACCTGGCCGGTCTTGGCATCGAGAGCGTACACGCGCGTGTCCAGCGTGGTGGCAAGAATTTTTCCGTCCGCATAGGCGAGACCGCGGTTGACCACATCGCAGCAGGCAACCGAGGGCGCAAACTTGTCCTGCTCCGGAGCGAACTTCCACGCCATCCGTCCAATGTTGTCCAGATCAACAGCATAAATAAAGTTCGGGTACGAACTCTCGAAGTACATCATGTTGCCAACAACGAGGGGCTGGCCTTCCTGCCCCCGCAGCGTGCCCGTGGACATGGTCCAGGCCACTTTTAGTTTTGCGGCGTTATCCACCGTGATCTGACTCAGCTTGCTGTGGCGGGTGCCATGATAGTTGCCCAGTGGAATGACCCACTGATTGGGATCCTGGGACAGAGTGTCAGGTCCGTCCGCCCAAGCGATAGTAGAAATAGCCGCCATGGACGCAAAGAGTGCAACGGTCAGGCAGAAGCAGTTTCTCATCCATTTCATGTTGAAATCCTCCACACGAATTTCTCTCCCCGTGTTCTGAAAACCAATATGCAACCGAGAACTCACAGCGCTTGCCGTGATGAAATACGGACGCAAAAATGCTCTAGAACGCCGCCGCACCGGCTTCGGCGACAGCGTGGTCCTGATCGCCAGAGCCTCCGCTCACCCCGATGGAGCCCACCACCTTGCCGCCACGCTTCAGCGGGATACCACCGGCGAAGATCATAATCTTGCCGTTGTTCGAGGCATGGATACCGAAAAACTGCCCGCCTGACTGCGAGTGAGTGGCGAGATCCTTGGTGGCGATGTCGAAAGCCCGCGAGGTGTAGGCCTTCTTGATGGAGATGTCGATGCTGCCCAGCCATGCGCCATCCATGCGGACATGCGATACCAAGTTGCCGCCTTCGTCAGCCACGGCGATATTCATGGGTTGACCGATATCCTTAGATTTCTTTTCTGCTGCCGCGATTACACGGCGCGCGTCTTCCAGAGTCATGATCGATTCCTTTCGGGATTGAATTAATTAACAAGACTGCAGCGTACTTTCTCAATACAACAACAAAACCCAGCGGAACGTTTCGCATGCAATCGGGAAGAGCCCACACCCCCAAGAAAAAGGGGCGTGGGGCTCTCGAGATCCCGGTTACGCCGCGATCGAACCGTGCGGGTCCAGCACAAACTTCTTCGCGGCTCCTTTGTCGAAGTCCTTGTAACCTTGAACCGCCTCTTCCAGCTTTACGACGGTGACGTTGACGGCCTTGGCGATTTTGATCTTGTCGTGCAGGATGGCCATCATCAACTGCCGGTTGTACTTCAGCACGGGACATTGGCCAGTGGTGAAGACGTGCGATTTCGCCCATCCCAGGCCGATGCGGATGCTGAGATTTCCATGCTGGGCAGCCTTGTCCACTCCACCGGGATCGTCGGTTACATAGAGACCGGGGATGCCGAGAGCGCCGCCCGCGCGACAAATCGTCATTAACGAATTCAGCACGGTGGCGGGAGCTTCCGTTTTTGCATCATGGCCGTGGCCTCGGGCTTCGAAGCCGACGCAATCCACTGCGCAGTCCACCTCCGGAACTTTGAGGATCTGGGCAATCTGATCGCCGACAGAGGCATCCTTGGAGACATCGACGGTCTCGCACCCAAAACTCCTGGCTTGCGCCAGCCGCTCGGGGATGAGGTCGCCTACAATCACGACGGCGGCTCCCAGCAACTGGCACGCGGCCGCGCAGGCGAGCCCAACCGGACCTGCGCCGGCAACGTAGACCGTCGCTCCCGGGCCGACCCCCGCGCTGACTGCGCCGTGATAGCCCGTTGGCAAAATGTCAGAGAGACATGTTAGATCCCTAATCTTCGACATGGCTTGAGCTTTGTTGGGGAACTTCAGCAGGTTAAAGTCGGCGTAAGGGACCATGACATAGTCAGCCTGACCGCCAACCCATCCGCCCATGTCCACATAACCGTAGGCGGCGCCAGGACGAGCCGGGTTTACGTTCAGACAGATGCCGGTGGCGCGCTCCTTACAGTTTCGACACCGGCCGCAGGCAATGTTAAACGGCACAGAAACCAGGTCGCCAACCGCGATGAACTCAACGTCCCTCCCGGATTCGATGACTTCACCAGTGATCTCGTGCCCCAGCACAAGTCCTTTGGGCGCGGTGGTCCGACCCCGGACCATATGCTGGTCGCTGCCGCAAATGTTAGTGGAAACAATTTTGAGAATGACGCCGTGTTCGCATTTGCGATTCCCAAGTTCCAGCTTCGGAAAATCGATACTCTGAATTTCTACGACGCCGGGGCCCATATAAGCTACCCCACGGTTGCTTGCCATGCGCTTACCCTCCTTGGATTTCGTGCCGCACTCGATGTTTCCCTATGCAGAGAACCGAACAGATAGAAACGATTGGACCCTCAGCTGACGAGAATTCGGTGCCGCCGGCAGACCTGAATGTTGACATGAATGTTGACAAAAATTGTTGATTCCGGTTGCGGGAGAGGATTATACGCGGACTGACCAATCAGTACAAATTATTCGATTGCCGACCGGGGCGGGCAAGCCGGAGACCATTCAAGCCAGAAGTCGGCTGGGAAGTTTCACCACACCGGTCTCGATAAACGATAGATAGATCCCTATCGGGACTGCCCCCAAGCAGAAATGTGGGGATGCGCAGGTCCGTGTGGTCGGCGCAGTTTCGATAGGGTCGTTTTGAAGTGAGCGACTAGTGGGTATCGAGTGAGTTTACATGCGTCCCGACAAAAACACAGCGGGGTACACGAGGCCGGTGGCGTCTGCCATCAGAATGCGGGAGCGGGGCTGATTGAGTGCCTGGAGAGCCGGGTCCAGTTGGTACGGCACCAAATTCATGACACCACGGTGTCCGAGATGTATGAGTTCGTCGTTCGGAATACTCCGGCGTCGGTGGCTCTCCAAGTACAGCACAGCATCGTTATAGGTCCGGCTTGTGTCTGGCACGAGCACGGTGTTCGCGGGATCAAGGACCTCGATGTCCTCTTCCAGCTCTGATAGGAACACCATGCAGACTGTGACGAGGAAGGATTGCGTCGAGGCGGCGACACCGTCGATTGCCAGAAAGACGCGGTTTCGCCTCTTAGCGCAAAGAGGGATAAGCCGCCAGTACGGCTTCACGGTCGATTCCCTTTGCGGTTCGCCGCTCTGCATCCGCGATGAGCACGTGATCTACCGTCAATGGAAGGCGCTCACTAAGCCAACCAAGTGGGGCATATACGCCGAGAGATTGGCGGCGCTGAAGGTTGGCAAATCGTTTGAGATCGCCGATTACCCGCACAGCCAGACTTGAGATTTCCAAACTGCGTGGGCATCGGCGGGAATCGACCTGCCCGGTTGGTAAGATTCACAGTGCGCCGTCTTTCTGGCAGCACGGGAGTCAGGATCACGAAGATCGGAACATGGAGTATCAAGGCAGACGGAAGGATGAAACCATGACCCGCTGGGGTCTCGCGCACCCAACGGGAAGCCGATTTGCAAGGGGATTTGCCTGCCGGGATGGGTTCAGGTCGGCTCCAGCGTTTCAGAGGTCGTGGGAGCCTTTGTGGCCAGTCTGGCGGGCATGTGACGGCACCATGATGACCGGGCGTTTGCGGGCCGATAGGCGTTGCCTGTCCCACTGTGCGTATTGATAACACGTAACTTACTAATTCGAGATACCGCTTGCAGCGCTCGTTCCGCCCGTCCCGCTCTGCAACCAGTTCGCCGTCGTCAGTGGCGCGCCTTAGACGGGGTCGGTCTGAGCCTGGAGCGGAAGAACTACTCCGGCTGTAAGAATGAAAAGGGCGAGCATGGTAAGCGCGAATGCGGCCATGCGGAATTTCGTAACCTGTTGGCGAATGCAATTCACAGTTCCTCTCCTGAGAGTCTGATTTGTTGACATTTTGGGAAACGTGGCGAAAGCCGCGTATCTATTCCTGCGCGTTCCCGGCGAGGAACGAGTTATTGTCGGTCTCGATCAGCAGCAGTTCTTTTCCGCCATCCGCCGACTCCCTGCGTAGTTCATCACTTTATTTGGTTCAGCTTACTTAGTTCGGCTTGCTTAGTTCACCGTGAACTTCGCCGAACTGCTGGCGCTGCCTCCCTTGGTGGTAACCGCAATCTTGCCGGTCTTCCCGCCCGTGGGCACGTCAGCGGTCACCTGCGTGTCTAAGTTCACCGTGAATTTGGTCGCTGCCACTCCGTCAAAGGTCACCTTCGTGGTCTGCGTCAGTCCGGTTCCCGTAATCGTCACCGCAGTTCCCACCGGGCCACTTGGAGGAGTGAATTCTTTGACGGTCGGCAGCACGCTGAACGTCTTCGTACTCGTAAGCGTCGTCCCGCCGGTGGTCACCGTTACCGATCCAGTCAGCGCTCCCGCAGGAACGGTCGCGGAGATATACGTCGAGCCCGTCACCGCTATCTTCGTTGCCGCGACCCCGCCGAACTCAACCACCGAAGACTTGCTGAAACCCTGGCCGAGGATTTCAACTGCGGAGAGCTCCTTGCCCGAAGTGCTCATCAGGCTTACGAACGGCCCGAGGCCCATGTCCAGGCTGTAGAGCACGCCGCATTCGCAAGCGCCGCCGCCGTTAGAAGTAGCGCCATAGAACTTGCCATCTGGGTCCTGTCTCAAAGGGGTCGACGGATTGTCTCCGTCCGTATCGACAAATGTGTGGACAAGGGTGAATGTTCCAGTCGTCGTGATGTTGTAAATCGTTCCATAAGCTCCGGAGCTTCCAGAGGCCGTCACGCCATACAATTTCCCATCTGTGCCCTGCACCAGGCTGGAGTTAGGCGGGGAGGTGTCCCCGCTAGGGGAGTTGTAGAGCACGCTATAGTCGCCGCCCGATGTGATTTTGAAGATCACTCCCGCCGATCCGCCATCGCCCCCGCAAGGCGCTGTGCCGTAGAAGTTTCCGTCGCTCGCTTGGATCAGGCCGGTGCTCGGACTGCACCCATCAGTGCCGGTGAAGCTGTGGAGCACGGTAACGGCGCCTGACGAAGTCATTTTGAAGACGACACCCATGTTGTTCGCCCCCCCTGCAACGGCGACACCATAGAAATCTCCATCGGTGCCTTGTACCAGAGGTGCATCAACATTCTGGCCATCGGAGCCAGTGAACGTGTGGATCGTCTTGAACACCCCTTTGGAGGTGACCGAGTACGCGGTGCTGTTGGGAACACCTATTGAGCTTGTCGTCCCATAGAAAGTGCCGTCCGTGGCCTCGATCGGCGGCCCGACGGGAAAATCCCCGTCGGCGTTGCCTGTGAAACTGTGAAGCACGGTCAGAACGCCCTTCGGCGTTACCTTGTACACCGTTCCGACGCCGTTGGCGCCACCAATAACGGTTGCGCCATAAAAGTTCCCATCCGTGCCCAGCGTCACACCGGCGTAGGGGCCACCGCCAACGTTATTCACCAAGGTCACCGCTCCCGCAGTGGTAAAGCTGAACACTCCTTGGAATGCGCCGGTGGAAAGATCCGTGGTGTACAGCTGGCCATTGCGCCCCAGGGCGATTGCTAGTCCCTGTGGAATTGCAATTCCAGGATCGCCGGTGGCCTCGTAAAGTACGGTGAGGGTTTGGGCCTGGGCCGGGATCGCTGTCGCGGCAACGGCCACTACGAACATGGCGAGAACAAGTGCCGTGCCAATGCGAAGCGATTTACTTGCGCGCTGAACGTAATTCATTGACAGCCTCCTGAAACCCCGCGAATATCTGTTGCTCTTTCCACGGCGCCCAATCTGCCCTAAAATGGGGGCCGTGGTCAATCTTCCGAGCGTGATCCGTGCGTGCTGTGAGTGTGACGCGCTAAGGGTTTTGTTTGCAGTACAATGCACGAAGTTGTTGCTTGGGGAATGAGGCGCAAGGGCGCCCCGAAACGGACGCGAAGCGAGACAAAGTTTGCTTCCGCCGTCAATTGTTTGATGGTAGACTTGCGGTCTCCCCCCGATGCGACTCCGTTCTATGCCTGCCAACTCGCTGAATCGGACGCCCAATACGGTCGTACTGTTCGGGGTTTTCGAGGCCGACTTGCGCTCGGATGAGTTGCGCAAAAACGGAGTCAAGGTCAGGATCCAGGACCTGCCCTTTCGCGCCCTGAAGCTCTTGTTGAGCCGTCCGAACGACGTCATCACGCGCGAGGAATTCCGACAGGCGCTGTGGCCCGACGACGTGTTCGTCGATTTCGATCTCGGGATCCGCAGCGCCATCAAACGCGTGCGCGACGCGCTCGGAGATTCGGCCGAGAATCCAATCTTCGTTGCGACCGTCGACCGCCGCGGCTACCGCTGGATTGCTCCCACGCATGTATCGGAGGCTGCATTCGCAGCGCGGGCGAGGAGTCCAGAATCGGAAGATTCCGACCCGGCGTCTGGCGCTAATGCAAGGGGTGTCGAAACCCTGGCTCTGGACTCAGCGACACAAACAACAAAAAAGACCGTCCGGATAGCGGGCTTGGTAGGGGGGCTGGCAATCGTAATGGCCGTGGTTTTGCTGCGAGGAACCGGCTGGAAGCAGCGGCTATTCGGCAATCCGGACTCCAGCGTCCTCCGCTCTGTGGCTGTGCTGCCGTTCCAGAATGCGGGCTCCGATAAAGACGCCGATTTTCTACGGCTCGCCTTGCCAGACGAGGTCGCAAACGTTTTAAGTTATGTGCCATCGCTCTCGATACGTCCCTTTGCCAGTACGAGCAGGTACAGCGGGCCGAACTTGGACTTGCAACAGGCTGGCCGGGAGATGGGGGTAACTTCCATCGTAACGGGACACTACCTCAGCGCAGGCGATCAATTAGAGGTCACCTTGGAAGCGGTAGATGTTGCCAACAACCGCAGTGTTTGGCGAGATACCATCAGCGTCGCAGCCTCAGACAAAATAGCGATGCGGGAACAAATCACGTCGCAGGTTCGGCAGGGTCTTGTCCCCGTCCTGGGAGGATCAGCGGCCCCTTGGGAGGCGGGGACTCGACCCAAGAGCGAAGAGGCCTACGATTTATATTTGCGCAGCATCGCGGTTCCGCACGATGTTGCTCCCACGAAGGATGCAATCGCGATGCTGGAGCGTGCCGTGGGTATTGACCCCGGTTACGCGCCCGCTTGGGCGGCTCTGGGGATGCGGTATTACTACGGAGCCATCTTTGGAGACGGAGGGGAAGCAATGCTCAAGCGTTCGGATTCGGCATTCGAACGCGCATTGGCGCTCGATCCGAACTTGATTTCTGCCGCTGGGGCGCTGATTACTAACCAGGCGGATCGCGGCAACATTGGAACCGCCTACGCGCAAGCGTCAGTCCTGGTTAAACGACGACCGGAGAGCGCCTCAGCCCACTTCGTTCTCGGCTATGTGCTGCGCTATGCCGGGTTGCTGGATGAGGCGGCACGAGAATGCGACACCGCCATCAAGCTGGATCGGGGCAACTACCAATTTCGGTCGTGCTCTTGGGTTTTTAGTCGGCTAGGTGAACCACAGAGGGCAATGGAGTTTGTTGGCCTCGATGCGGGCTCGGATTGGGCTGCAAGACAAACAGCCTTTATCCTTATTGGCCAAGGCAAACTGGCCGAGGCGCGGCACAGCATCCAGAGAGTGTCGCACACTCCTCTGATGGGTCACGATCTGCTTCAGGCGTGCCTTGACCCCCAACAGGCATCTCAATTAGAGGGAAGCGCTCAAGAGGTCGAAACCGCCGCGCTAGCGGGAGTTGATGCGGAGCCTCGATATGTCTTCGGAACATTGCTGTCGTACTGCGGGCAGAAGGATGCCGCCTTACGTTTGTTGAGAAGCGCCATAGAACACAATTATTGCGCCTATCAGACTTTGCAATCAGACCCTATGCTGGTGAAGCTCCGAGGAACTCCTGAGTTCGCCGCATTATTGTCGTCGGCGAAAGACTGCCAGAACAAATTCCTTGTACAGCGAGAACAGAGACGAATCCTTAGCCCGTGAAGGAACGAGCCCTCAGCAACGGGAGTTGCCAACAACATTTCGGTAAAGCGAACGCTGCACATTTATCTGAAGATTGTCGAAGTCAACGTCCGCCCATTTCAGCGCAAGGAGTTCGCTGCGTCGTAACTAGAGATGACGGTCCTCTCGATGTCTTGAAGCATCTGCATATGAACTAGCTTAGCTACTTTCCGTCGCAAAAATGAGGTATGAGAGCAGCGCAGACCGCGAGGCAGAACCCTGGGGCTGGAGCCAGAGTGTTCAGTTTGCACAGTGGTACTCAGAAAAGTAATAAAACATTTTGAGGGGCTTCGCGAAATCTGCGAGCACTCTCACCGAAGCCCGCTCGCTTGGCGTGCGCACTGCCTTTCTATGTCACAGTCATGACGATGCGAGTATGGTCCGAGGGTTGTTGAATTTGTTCCAAGAGGACGGTTGGCGCGTGTATGTGGACTGGCAAGACCCCGCGATGAGTGAGAAGCCCACGAGAGAGACAGCTGAAAAAATAAAACTCACGATCAGGATGATGGACTATTTCCTCTTTCTTGCTACGCCAAATTCCGTCGCTTCGCGCTGGTGTCCTTGTTGGCGAAAAATCGCGTCTCTGACAAT
>PKXQ01000079.1 GCA_003132405.1 Acidobacteriaceae bacterium
CCGCTGCGATAAAAGGCTTCTTCTCAGTGCCGGCTTTAGCCGCTGAGGGAGACTTCCTTTGATCTAGCCGGCACAACTAACCCAGAGGGTGCCCCATCCTTTCGCAGCCTTATCGCGAAGGGTGGGCCGCCGGAACGCCGACACCGTCGGATGCCGGACAGCCTATATGCGAGCGGCCCAAAGCCCCGCCCGTCGGCGAAGATTTCCGGAAACGCGCCCGAGTCGTCATGCCAAGCGGCAAGACCTCCGTCCATCTGCGCATCGACAGCGACGTATTCGAGTGGTTCAAGAAACAAGGCGAAGGCCATCATAACGCGTATGAACGCGGTTTTGCGGTACTGCGTGGATGCGAAAAAACACTGACGCTGGCGGGCCCACCTGCCTCCGACCTTATGCGCCAACCTGCCGTATCCAGTCCTTAATAGAGGTGGCGATGCGCTCCACGTCCTGCAATCCGAGGTCTCCGCTGTGCATGATCACGTTACGTGAACGTTCGACGGTTGAAATAACTAACTTCATCCATTCCTGGTTTTGAACATAGTCCTCAAACAGCACCCAATTCTGACTCATGATCGAGCTAAGGTCTCCGAACTCCGTGTAGTTGATCGGCTCGTCTCCGCGAGGCGTGTGCCAGCGAATCTTCTCCTCTTCAGCGCGGCGAGATTCTGCCTTAGTTCTGATCTTCTCCGATACGGATTGCAGCCACCATTCAGCGCCAAACTTCTCAAGCAGCACCTTGCTGACGAACTCTCGCACAGAATTCTCAAAGGCGGCTATGGCAACATACACGACCGCCATCTTCTGGGCGCGAGCGACAAGTTCCTCGTCAAAGGAATCAATCGGCAGTCGCGCTGCCATCTCGGGATCGAAATGAGCGGCGAGACCAAACCTTCTGAGCCGACCGGTCTGGTCCAACGCTTCCTCAGTCAGCAGGCCTCGGAACACGAACGAATAGGCCTCGTCTGCATTCATGCAATCCTCCATCTTTACGGCAAGTGCTTCCGGAGAGCGGCAAAGATCGCTTCAAACACAGCTGCGTCGCGAGATTCAGGCAGATGTATTTGTATGTCGTAATGAAGCTGGAGCGGCCGACTGCCCGTGTCTAGGTTCGGCGGCACAGCGATTAGTGGTGCAGCGGTTTTTGTGGGGTCTTCTGGCTTCTTCTCGGCGGTCGAGGCTTGAGCGGGCGTGCTCGCGGGCGGCGCGGCTTTCCAATCAGCGAGATCGGAGAGCGCCTTGAAAGTGTTGGCCATCAGCGACACTACGTTGTCCGACTTTTGCCCTAGAGTGAGCGTACGGAGTTTATTCTTGACCTCATCGACACCCAAGGCCTGCGCGTTCTTGTTTACGTTGAAAAGGTCGGAGTACGCTTCGCGAATGCCTTCAGCAAGCACTCTCGCGGATTGACCTTGGTCCAAGAAGTCGAAGTATCGCTGCCTCGGCACCCCAGCATCGTCGATGAATCCCAAAGCCTTGAGCACACCTAGAAAGAGCCGATCATTAGAGCTGGTGAAGTCCAGTTGCTTCAAAAACTGGATAGTGAAGCGCTCCGGCGCTTTTGCGGACTGGATCGACTTCAGAAACGCGTCCAGGTTCTTCGTCGTCATTAGGTAAGCATTCGGTAGCGCCATTGGATCTCTCCTCGCGAGTTACTCTGTCTTGGCGGCGTTAAGATTACTCTTGCAGGTACTAGACTTCTCGCGCGTGGGCCATTTCGACGAGTAAGTATAACTCCGGGTTGCACCACCTTCGAGCGCTCCCTTACAAGTGGCCGGCTAGCGGCATGCCCGAAGCCGTGCCCTTCCGCTCTTGTTTCACCGTGCTTGATCGCTTCAGTGAGTAGACGTGCAACCCAAAATCCAAAGCAAAGCCGCGCGCCCCATCTCTCGCGAGAAACTTCTTGACTCCAACCCCTAGTAATGCAATAGTAAATATTGATTGGGGCAGTTTCGAGGAGCGTCCGCCAAAAGCGACCCGCCTGGAAGCTGCCCCAAAGCCATTTTCGGAGGCTTTATCGAGGCTAAGTCATTATTCCGGAAGGTAATTATCCCTTGACAGTAGGTACGACTATTTGCTATGATTTTACCTGAGAGCAGGTAAGATTATGGCCCACAACAATCGCAAGCCGAACATGCTGCCGTTCACCCTGAAAGACTTCCAAAAGCAATTCCCGGATGACGCGACCTGCCTTGAATGGCTCAAGAATTATCTCTACCCGGATGGCATTTTTTGCGAGGCGTGCAACGCGATCACCAAGCATCACCGCGTCAAGAGTCGCCCGTCCTACTCTTGCGATCATTGCGGCCATCACGTTCACCCAACCGCTGACACGATCTTTCACAAATCGCCTACTCCACTCACGACTTGGTTCTATGCCATCTACCTCATGGCCCAGACGCGTTGCGGCATCTCGGCAAAGCAGATTCAGCGCGAGACGGGCGTTACCTACAAGACGGCGTGGCGCATGTTCAAACAGATTCGCACGATGTTGACGGATGAAAAGAGCGGCCCGATTGGTGGATTCAATCGCAAAGTGGAAATGGATGAGACGTACTACGGCAGCAAAGCTAGGGGCACGCGTGGGCGCGGGACTACCAAGACTCCCGTTGTCGGCATGGTGCAGCGCAAGGGGCAGGTTCGGGCATTCGTAGCCGCCGACGTGAAAGCCGATACGCTGAATGGACTCATCAAAGAGCATGTGCTCCCGAAGTCGGTTGTCTTCACTGACACTTTCCGCTCCTACAATGGGCTGGATGCGCGTGGATACCAACATCAGAGAATCAATCACAGCGAGGGCGTCTACGTGGTTGGCGAGGTTCACACGAACACCATCGAAGGTTTCTGGAGTCTAATCAAGCGTGGAATCAGCGGCGTCTATCACTCCGTTGGCCGTCACTACCTCCAGACCTATCTCAACGAATACAGTTTTCGCTACAATCGGCGATTCGATGTGCAACCGATGTTTCTTAGCATTTTGCAGCAAGTTGAGAAGCGGGATGCAGTTGTGCGGCAATCGCCCGTCGCGGTTGAGCCGTTCTGACTCGGCTTCGGTCGTCACGGAAAGACGAGGGGATATGAGCGAAGACGAAAAGGCACGGCAAATCGGCAGCATTCTGAAGCAATATAGCGAAGCAAAAATAACACTCGCCCATGTGGATACGAAACTTAAGAGAGTGTCGGAAACGTATAAAAAGTGCGGACAGGCTATCGAGCAAAGCGCAGCGCGCTTGACTATAGAACATGGCCACTTGCGGGACAGTTATACGCCAGACTTTGATGCTGCCTGCCTATTGGACGAAGCGAAGTTGGTCGAATTGCTCAACGAAAGGTTAGCGGCTGAAAAACTGGTAGCGCAATTAAGTGAGGAAATGAAAGACCTCGGCATCAGCAACGTGAAGTGAGGTCACAACTGAAGCCATGAAAACCCTGCTTACCGTCATGCGTCTATCTGCCCTGACCGCCTGCTCGAAGCAGTCTTCTCAGCCGGTAGCTTCCGAAACTCCTCAACCCGCCGTCTCTCAGGAATCCAAGCACGGGTATGAACTAGCGAAGACGTGGGACTCTGCAACCGTGGAAGAAAGAAAGGCTGAAGCTGACGCCTATTACACCAGCGGCCTTACCAGATTCGGCAAGACCGATAGTCAACTCGCGCATCTTGAGCTTGACCGCGTGAGCTATGAAGTATGCGTCACTGATGCCCATCTCGTGACCGCGTGTGCAAGTCCGGCACTCCCGAAGAACGCTGAAACCGCTAAGGCTTGCGCCGACGCGGGAGAGCTGGGGCCACAACATATCGCTCAGTGCGACAAGCTGATCGACGAACTCCCCAGGTTAATTGAGAAACAGAACGCCGCTTTAAAGGAAGAGTTGAAGCGTTGAAAGAACTGCTGGCCGCATAGACAGGCTAAAATGGAAAAGGCCCGCGTCAACGGGCCTTTTTCTGCATTCGGAAAAAACTGGAGGGCGTCGGTCGTCACTCCCACTCCGAGTATAGCGCAGGGGTGTGGCCATGCGGAACACTCATGACGCTGAGAGACTTTCTTGTGGGAGTTGCAGCTAGTTTGACTGTCGCAATAATTGTTGGGCATTTCAAAGGCGAGAATGCCGCTCTTGGTTGCCTCGTCATTGTCGTGCTTTTGCTGGGTGTCATTGAGTTGTTTTTCTACACGAAGGGTCTCGTGATTCATTATGCGGGACACGGGATCGGTGATGAACAATATGCGGACGTGACCCTGCTTTTGAGGGGCTACATCAGAAATAACAAGCTAAACGTACCCATTGATGGCACGACGTTCCCTGATGACCCATACCGCGGAGTGAGAAAGCATGTTTTGGTACGGTATTCCTATCGCAGCAGAACAGTCAGAGAAAAAATAAGGCACGATGGCGATAGACTTATGCTTCCCTGACAATTCTTGCAGCCTGTGAATTACTACTGAGTTTTCATATTCTTTTCGTCTCGACTGCGTTCTTCTTCCAGAATGTTCGCCTGCCCCTGAGCCGCTTGCCTTGGGTACTTCAGCGCCCATTCCTGCTCAGCGGCGCCCTTGCGCTCCTTGCAGCCCTCTAGCGGTATCTGGCATCCGATGGGATAGCGCTTGCACTCCGCTGTTTCGTAGGGCTTGCGGCACGCTTCGTCTTTTCTGTCGATTTCACTGAGGGCGAAAGCTGCTACGGTATCCTCTTGCTTTTGGATGTGACGGCTGTACAGATAGGCGAGGCTTCCGATCAGCGCTAGGGCGAGTATCGCCAGCGCGACTAGAGTTTTCAAGATGACGTTTTCGACTTAGGGTCGATCTTGCGACTCGCCTTTTTCAGAGCAGTCTCGAAATCCTCTTTCGTGAAGATACTTTCACTAGAGGCGGAATCCATTGTCGCACCCTTGGTTTTCCCGATCTCTGCATCTTTGAGTTTTCTTCGCATATGGGTTAACTCCGCGCCGTGTAGCACTTCTAATATATGCGCTGCCGGTACAACGATGGCAAGTCCCACATTGAATCCTTTTTCCACGTGCTCAATCATTGGACTGTCGATTTCTTTTAGGTCTATATTCCAGTGGCCATGCGCTAGACCCAGCAGACGAATGACGTTTGAAGATGCTTGTGCGGTCGCAGGGGTGTTCGTTCCCCACAGAAACAATCCAGGGATATCGACTGTTTGTCGAATGAAAACAGGGGAGCCACTTATCCCGCCTAGAGACTTGACTTCGATCAGATATGCTTCGATATTCCCCACACCGCTGGGAACCACCGGCCCATGTGGCACCATGGCTAGATTGCCGATTCTGACGATGGGCACATTCTTCGACTGGCCCTTGATCTTTGTAAACAGCCCAGTTATCGAAACCTCATCGCCCGGCCCGACGTTCGTTTTTTCCGCGATCTCTCGCGTGAGAAACATGCCGGTCGGGATTGCAAGCAAATCCAAGTCTCGGGACGGCATTTGCCACGAGCATAGGGCAACGTCAACCGATTCTCCCTTTGGGTGCCGATGCCACACCAGATCGCCAGACTCGTTCGCTGCAATCTCTACCGCTTCTCCCGATTTCCGATTTGCGCGAATCTTGAAAGGCACCCCGTCGAGATCGTCAGCAACGTGATTGGCTGTGACCAGATAGGTGAATCGAAATGTGCCTTCCCCCTCTTTCTCTTCCAGCGAGACCAGAAAGCCCGTACCTACCCATTCGACAGAGACTCCGTGCTCGATGCCGAGAAACACGACGCACTTCAGCACTTCATCAGGGACGCGCATATTGATGTCTTTTCGTGGCGTGAGATAGTACCTCGCCACGCCGCCAAGCCGATAATCAATATACGGAAAGTCCTTACCTACCGTCAAGGGATAATTACCTTCCGGAATATTATGCACATTAACCCTTTAGACTCAAAGATTTGGAAGGAATTTTCTCCTAAAGCCATGATTCTAAAGATCGCGGCATTAAAAAAAAATCAGCCCAATCGCCATGGTTACTTAGTAGTAAACATTGCAATTAAATAAAAGAGACAATCAAAAGCGAAACCCAGCCGCCCGCCAACCTACTTTTCGACCGTCTTAATATCCAGACTCCGCCAAAGATACCAGCAGGCAACCGACCGATAAGGAGCCCAAGCCTTAGCGATCTTGGTCATCACATCAGCCTTCGGCCACTTGCGTTTCTTATAGTGCTTCTTGATCGCGGCCTGCACCCCATAATCGCCCACCGGCAAAATATCCGGACGCCGCAGCGTGAACATCAGGAACATGTGCGCGGTCCAGACGCCGACGCCCTTGACCTGAGTGAGATGTGCGATCACCTCTTCTTCAGCCATCTCGGCCATGCGCTCAAACTCAAGCAACCCAGCCGCCGTCTTATCGGCGAGATCGCGCAGATAGGCCGTCTTCTGCCGCGATAATCCAACGCCGCGCATCTGCGCATCGGTGAGTTTGAGAATGCCTTCGGGAGTGAGCGGATCTCCGGCCAGCGCCGTAAAGCGATCAAAGATGGTAGCGGCCGCCTTGCCATTCAACTGCTGATAGAGTATCGATTCCGCCAGCGCATGAAACGTAGGGTCGCCAAACTGCATGTTGCAAGGCCCTACCCGCTCAATAATCGCCGCCAGGATAGGGTCAGATTTCTTAAGGTGTCGCGTGGCGGATTGGTGGTTCGCCTTGTGCATTCGTGTCCTGCGCATGATTGACCGTCGGAGAACTGATCGGCAGAGAGTTTAACACAGAGGCGAACAGATGGGGAATGTGGAGAAGATCGGGTGATCGGGCCATCGGGTGATCTGGTGATCGAAAAGCAGACGTTTTTCAGATCGCCAGATCGCCAGATGACCCGATGACCCGATGTGTCTAAGAGGGGAAATGGAAGTGCACGTCGACGTGAGACGCTACCGGAGCGCCATCGAGCGTGGCGGGCTGGAAGTGCCAGCGGCGCACGGTGGCTTCGATCTTCTCGTCAATGCCGTGGCCAACTGTCTGCACGATCTTGGTTTCTACAACATTGCCCTGCGAGTCGATGGTCGCGACGATCACGACATCGCCCACTAAGTCCCTAGGCAACTCAGAGCGAGCGACCGGCGGATCGGGATGGATAACCGAATACGCGACATGAACCTCGTGGCCGGTAATGGGCCCGTCAACCACAGTGCCGAGCGGCGATCCGGCATGGGCGTCATGGTCTCCCGCCGCTTCATCGGCAACAGCAGTGACGGGCTGAGGCTTTGGAGGCACTGGACGCGCGTGCGGCTTGGATTTACTTGCGCGCGGAAATAAAAGCTTCGCGGCATCCGGTGCGTCTTTGTTTGCCCCCGGCGGAAAATAAATCAAAGTGACGTTGCCATCTCCATGGGCAAGCCACATGGGAGTGAGCGTGACCGGCGCGCGATTATAAAAGACGATGGCAGCGAGTAGCACCAGATGCGCGGCCACCGACACTCCGACGACGCGATGGCGTCGAATTGCCGCCGACACAGGAAAAGCATTCGGTGGCTGAAGTCCGGCAAACACGACTTCTATTTTACTTACTTGAGAGACGCGCAAGAAGGGGAAAAGAAGGTGACAGGTGACAGGTGACGGGTGACAGGAAGAGCCGCGGCGCGACTTTCCTACGACCTGTCACCTGTGACCTGGCTTTTAGGCCCCCGCCTGCCGTTCGGCTATGTCGCCGATCACCGGCAGTTTGAACAGCTGTCCCTGGTAAGCCTTCAGTAGCAGGATCAGCCAGACAATGAATAACGCCAGACTAACTAGCGGCCAAAGGAAAAGTGTTGCCCATCCGAGGAAGGGAATGTGGCCAATGATTGACAGGCCGATGTCGATCGCGATCCATGCCACAAAAAAGAAGATCGATTGAAACGCGTGGAAGCGGATGAAGCGCTTCCGGTTGAATGGCTCCATAACCAGAAACACGATCGCCGGAATGATGGTCACATAGGCCAGTGCGCCCGCCACATTATCCGCAAGCCCGGCGCCCGCAGGCACTGCGATGGTGCTGGGCACTGTGCCTGGCACACACTTCGTACAGGTTGTGCCATCCGCGATCTGGGTTCCACAGGTTGGACAAAAGGCCACAAGACCTCCTATGAGTCGTCAGGCAAGGTATCAGAATGCCGTTTGCGACGCAATGGCGATCGGTTCGATTAGAATTTCTAATCGATTCGTAATTAGTTATCGTATTTGATTGTCGCGTGCTCTGCTATATTTCTCGGATTCTCTGAAACGGTTTTTGGAAGACCTCAGCGATTTCGCTCGGAGGGCGAAAACAGGAGTCGCGTCAATTTTATGGGCCGCATCATAGTTCTTTTTCTAAAGCGATTATGGCTGCCCACGCTGGTGTTCGGCGCTTTCTGCCTGCTGTGCGTCGGCGTCTACATGCGAATGGAAGGGCTTCGCCCCCTGGACGCATTCTTTTGGGTCTTTCATCCCCATTCCATCGATTACCGTTCGGTCGGCGCTACAACCAAGCTATTTTCAATTTTTGTTTACGTCGGGGTGTTTGCCTTTCAGGTGTGGATCGCGGAACGAGTCATGGTCACGATCTTTAACCGGCAAGGTTTGGAGGCTTGGAAATCCATGGTTAATGATGCCAACATCGCAAAGCTCAAGGATCATTTCATTATCTGCGGATACGGCCAGGTGGGCCGCACCGTGGTCGACCAGCTTACTCGCTTCGAGATTCCATTCGTGCTGATCGAGACCAACGAAGGGCTTTGCCGCGAACTGCTGAACAACGGCATTCTTGTGATTCAGGGAGACGCCAAGCGGCAAGACGTGCTGGTGCAAGCCGGCATCCAGCGGGCGTGCGGAATCTGCATCGTGATCGACAGTGACGCCGACAATCTTTACATCACGGTCACCGCGAGATCGCTGAACGCCAAGGCAAAGATCATCACGCGCGCAGGACAGCAACGCTACGCGAATGCCATACGCACCTCGGGCGCCGATGAAGTCGTCATTCCAGAATACGAAGGCGGGCTGATGACCGGGAGAATGATTCAGAAATTCTATCCAACCCACGGGAATCTGGAGTAGTGCGCGCGCCCCGTTTCTTGAGGCTCGGTGTCCGTCGAGAACAGGGAGGTTGGCTCGGCGGGCACCTTCCTCTATCATGCTAAGTTCTGGGTTCTGCGGGTCGAGGAAGGGAATATTCTTTTTCATTTCTATCTTGAAAGGTACGGATGATCACCATTGTTTCGGGATTGCCGCGGTCGGGCACGTCACTGATGATGCAGATGCTGCACGCGGGCGGCCTGCCGGTTCTCTCCGACAGTGTACGCAAGCCTAATCTCGACAACCCTAGAGGCTACCTGGAGTGGGAGCGGGTCAAGCAACTTAAGAAGGACCCGAGCCTGATTGCCGAAGCCGAGGGCAAGGTGGTGAAGATCGTCTCGGAGTTCGTTATGTCGCTTTCCTCAGGCCACGACTACCGGATCGTTTTCATGCAGCGTCCTCTTCCTGAGGTGCTGAAGTCGCAAGACGAAATGCTGCGCCGGCGCGGCAATGCGGATCTGGTCGCTGACAACTCCGCCATGGAGGAGTTTTTTCACCGACACCTGATCGAGGTGAATCAGTGGCTCGCCCGCCGCGCCAACATGAAGGTCACGCGCGTGCATTATCATCGTGTGCTCCGCGAACCCAAGGCGGTTGCTGAGGAAGTGACGTCGTTCTTGGAGATGCCGCTCGACATCGGTGCCATGGTCGGGCAAGTGGATGGAAACTTATATCGCAACCGCATGAAGTAAGGGGCATCGCAGAGTGAAGATCTGAGGAAAAAAATGAATTCGCGGCGGGAAAATTGTGGCGCTGCAGTCATGTGACCACGCGATTATCTCTTTGGCTGAGGTTTAAATTCAGCAGCTAGACTGCAATTACCTTGGTCCGCGCAGATGGGAGCGCAAATCCGATCTTGCTTCTGCGAGTGGGTGGTGGTTCCATCAGTCTCTTGATCAATCTAACGATCTCCTGAATCGAGTCGTCGTGCTTCGCCAGATTTTTCTCTAACGCTTCTATCTTGCCCGCGAGTTCTTTGTTTGTGGCCAGCATCGCACGTAAACGGACAAACGCTCGCACTACAAACACGCTCATTTCTACTGCCTGTTCGGAGTTAAGCACCGTCGCTGCCATGATGGCACCATGTTCAGTGAAGACATATGGGAGAAACCGTCGGCCGCCACGTCCTTTCTTTGAGGTTGCAATTTGCAACCTCAAAGCGGCGAACTCGCCCGGTTTGAGTTGGAACATGAAGTCGACAGGAAAGCGGCTCCGGTTGCGATTTACCTGCTGGTTGAGGCGCTTTACCGTTACTCCGTAAATCTCGGCCAGGGCCTTATCGAGGATGACTTTTTGCTGCCGCAGAATCGTGATTCGGGATTCAATAGGAACCACGGCCGCCTTTCGCTGTTTCGCCAAGGTGTCTTTTATCGTGAGGGGTTTTGCCGAGCGCAGTTGCATCCGAAAATCGTACTGACGATTGACAGCGCGGGATGTGACGATTGAACAATAAAGATGTGATGAATTCCACCCGGCGATTCCGTGGCCGCATTCGATTCCTGGATGCTGATGGAACCCATCCAGCGGACACTCCACTAAACCTGTTCGAGGCTTGCCCCACGAGGCAGTTTGCGAGCGAGCACAAATCTTTGTGGTCGCAATTTGCGACCGCAAACAAAATCACGTGACGCTTATTTCCGTATACGTTCCATACACCTGGCGCAACGCTTCGCAAATTTCTCCTACCGTCGCATAGGCGCGGACGGCATCGATGATGTAGGGCATGGTGTTGACTTCAGAGATATTGCCATTGCTGCCCGCGGTCGGATTCTTTGCGGCGGCATGCTTCAGCGCGTCGAGCCGGCGTTGAACCTCCTCGCTCGAGCGACGGCTGCGCAAGATATTGAGTTTCTTCTCCTGCGTCCGCGCCACCGACTCGCCAATGTAGAGAATATGCGGCGATCCCTCTTCGATGACGAAATCATTCACTCCAACCGTGATTTTCTCATTGGCCTCGACCGCGCGCTGGTACTGGTAACTCGCCTCGGCAACCTCCTTCTGGGGGTACCCACGCTCAATGGCCTTGACCATTCCGCCCATCTGATCGAGCTTCTCGAAGTATTCGAACGCGCCCTTTTCCATGTCGAGTGTTTGCTTTTCGACGAAGTAGCTTCCGCCCAGCGGATCAACCGCTTGCGCAACTCCCGACTCAAAGGCAATGATCTGCTGCGTGCGCAAGGCAATGCGCGCGGCCTCTTCGGTGGGCAAAGCGAGCGCTTCGTCGTAGGCGTCCGTGTGTAACGACTGCGTGCCGCCCAGTACTGCCGCCAAAGCCTGCAGCGCAACGCGCGCGATGTTATTCATCGGTTGTTGCGCTGGCAGCGAAACGCCAGCAGTTTGCGTGTGAAAGCGCATCAGACGTGTCCGATCGTTCTTCGCGCCGAAGCGATCTTTCATCAACCGATACCAGATCTTGCGCGCAGCCCGGTATTTGGCGATCTCTTCAAAAAAATCATTGTGAGCATTGAAGAAAAAGCTGAGGCGAGGCCCGAAATCGTCGACCTCGAGCCCGCGGCGGCGTGCCCACTCGACATACTCAACGCCGTCGTAAATGGTGAAGGCGAGTTCCTGCAGCGCTGTCGAACCGGCCTCGCGAATATGGTAGCCGCTGATGGATATTGTGTTGAAGCGCGGCGTAAATTTCGACCCGAATTCGAAAGTATCAATCACCAGCCGCATCGAAGGCGCGGGCGGATAAATGTATTCTTTCTGCGCGATGTACTCCTTGAGAATGTCATTTTGAATGGTGCCCGAAATCTTCTTCCATTCGGCGCCCTGTTTCTCGGCCACGACCAGATACATGGCCCACAGCACGCTGGCCGGAGAATTGATGGTCATTGATGTTGTGACGTTTTCGAGGCTGATGCCGTCGAAGAGAATTTCCATATCCTCGAGCGAATCGATGGCCACACCGCACTTGCCGACCTCGCCTTCGCTCGCCGGATGATCGGAGTCGTAGCCCATCAGCGTCGGCAGATCGAACGCGACGGAGAGTCCGCCTCCGCCATGTTCGAGAAGATATTTGTATCGTTGGTTAGTCTCCTCGGGCGAAGCGAAGCCGGAGAACATGCGCATCGTCCACAGTTTTCCGCGGTATCCGGTGGAGTGAATGCCGCGCGTGTAGGGCGCCTGGCCTGGATAGCCGAGATATTGATCGTAATTCCAGTCGGCGGGAAGATCGGCCTGCGTGTACAAGCGACGGATCGGCGCATTCGAGATGGTGCTGAAACGGGCGCGGCCGTTTTCGTCAAGGTTGGTGCCGGTAGCAGCGCCAATCGGCTTTTCGGGAGTCCTGTTGAGAGTCGGTGCCAGAGTTTTTTCGGCCCATTCTTTTTCGGACGCGTCAGGATGACGATCTTCAAATACGTCAGAAATTGGACTCTCTGCTACGGCCTTGCGCAGGTTGGCTTTCAGCTTATTCTCAGGCATTCCATTCCCCACTTCCACTCCGCCTCTTAATGATAGAGGAGCGCTCGCCGCGCTGCAAAACGGCGCGACCGACCGAGCGGTTGGCGAAGAATTCGCCCGCGTCTCTGGCCCTGCTGCGGCAAAGATCTGCACGCTTGCTTGACGCCGCTTTTCCCGTCCACCTATTCTTGACGTTCTCCAGCGGAGGAATTCTGAAGGCTTTCCGGCGGTTATTGCAGCGCACTCCGTTCTACGGCGTCTATAAGGCGATCGGTCACTACCCCGACTACTGGTATTGGATTCTGCGCGGCCGTCCGTCGCGATCTCCTCATCTGCTCAAGCAGAAAGTCGTGCGCGAATATGGCCAGAAATTTGGACTGAAGACTCTAGTCGAAACCGGAACTTACTACGGCGAAATGGTAGCGGCCATGAAAGCCCATTTCGATCGCATCTACTCGATAGAGTTTGTCCCCGAGCTGGCCGAGCGAGCCAGCCGCAAGTTCGCACGCTATCCCCACGTGCGGATTTTCTGTGGTGACAGCCGCGTCGTCATGCCGGAAGTGCTCGCCTTATTGACTGGTCCGGCATTGTTCTGGCTCGATGCCGGCTACTACGGCTGGGTGGGCAAACAGGGCGATCAGCAGCGATTGTCGGCCGAACTCCAAATGATCCTAAGCCATCCCCATCGCCACGTGATCCTGCTCGACGATGCTCGCGGACTAACCGGCCGCGACGGAATTCCGTCGGTCGCAGACGTGAAGTCTTATGTAGAGTCAAAATTCCCGAAGCGAACGGTGGAAGTGAAGTATGACATCATGCGCATCACGCTGCGCACAGATGCCGGTTAATATTGGCGATTTGCTTCCTAATATTGCTACACATTCTGCGCTCGACAAGTCAAAGAAGGGCCGCCCAAGCCCGGCCCCATTTAAGACTTCGCTCTCTAGAACACGTCCCGGACAGTACGGTTGATGAGCCCAACGGAATTGTTGGATGCCTCACCCGCCGCGTAAGTAAAGGTGGCCGACTGATCCGTCAGGTCGATCTCTTCTGACGTAAGCATGGTCGTGCTGCCCGAAGCAGTCACCTGAACCAGATACGTGCCCGCCGTTACGCTGGTCGCCGCCTCTGCGCCCGTAGCCGCGGTCACAGTGTAAGTCTTCGGATTCTTCTCACCTACCTGCGTCAGCGTGGCTTCCAGAGTCGGAGCATCAGCCGCGTTCGCGAAGACGAAGCGCGCATTACCCGCCGCGACCGGAGAGAGGTTGTCAGCGAACTGCAGCAGAGTGGGCTGGCCGCTTCCGTTGAGCGCGGCTGCGATTGTCGTACTGTCTGTAGCTTCCAGCTTTACCTGCGCACTGATCACCGCCGTATTGGTGCAGGGCGCCAGCGAATTGGCTTCGCTGATCTGCACGTCATAAGTTCCGGAGGCGAAACTGAGCGGTCCGCTGGCACTGCCGAAGGACAATCCGCGTACCAGGCAGTCGCCATCAATCAAAATGTCGACCGGATAGCCGGGATTGAGATTCTTGGAAACATCGTAGCCCGGAATCCCCTGCACGATGTGAAGATAAGCGTTGTCGGCGGCGAAGCTGGAGGCTCCGAGCGCGAGACACAGAGTTGCGAGCAAAACGGCACTCCTGCGAAGTTTCATAAGTCTCCTCAAAGTTGGTGGAAGTTGTGAAGCTGATTGTGGGGGATGAACCGCCCGTGAACGCAGAAGAACGACGTCAGGCAGTTCACAATGCACCGCTGGGATCCTAACCGGGAAGCTGCTTAGCTTCGTTTGCTTCAAACCCAGCTTGCTCGTGGAAGTTGTCACGAGAACGAAAAAAAGAATCGTGGGACCAAAATGTCAATATCGATTCGTTCCAGAGATGCAATGTTAGTTTCTATCGCGATTCTTTAGAACGCGAAAGCTCCCACGCCTTCGCATACTTCCATGACACATAGACGGCGTGGTAGAGATGCAGAAGCAGTCCCTCGCGCCCATCAAGAAATCCCAGTCGAAAAAAATAGTTGTAGGTGAAGGTTGCGAGTGGTCGCACCACGATGTTGAACACGCTAAAGCCGCGCGGGCCTTTGGCGACGGCCATTTCCGCGCCAAGCGATGAGTAGCGGTTCATATGGTCGATATAGTCGGCGAGGGTGGGGTAGGAGTGGTGGAGGAGGGCGTGTTCAAGTCGCCTCGATATTCCCTCGATAAGCTGCGCGTCTTCGTGAACAGCACGGTCCTCAAATCGGGCCGCTCCTTTGCAAAACAGACGTAGTTTCGGATCGGGCCAAAAGCCGCCATGTTTGATCAATCGGCCAAGGAAGAAGTTCTTCCGAGGAATCCAAAACCCAATCGGAGCAGTTGTCACGCCTCGCGCCTGTGCTTGCTGAATAGCCATGACTTTCTCGACGTTTTCCAACGAATCAGTTGTCTTTGAATCCTCGCTGAAATGGCCGTGCATAGCCGCATAGATCTCCCCTGCAAGTCCCGGTCCTAGCTCCTCATCCGCATCCAAACTCAAAATCCAATCCCCCGCGGCCTTGTCGATCGCCGAATTCTTCTGCGCGGCGTAACCCTTCCATTCTTCAATAAACACTTTCGCCCCAAAAGATTTTGCGATCTCTGCGGTGCGGTCAGTTGAGCCAGAATCGACGACGATGATCTCGCCTTTGCCATCCGCAACCAGCGCCTGCACGCTGGCGAGCGTGCGCCCGATATTAACTTCCTCGTTATGAGTGATGACGACGACGGAGAGGATCACACACAATTCCTAAGGAGAGAGAATACGCGAGAGTCAGCGCGGCGCAAAAGAGAAACGCCGGGATGCAGCCACCCCAGCGCTTCACTGCTTAAACTCACGCTACGATAAGCGCCCTATTGCTGCGGTTGCGCCGGAGGGTTCGCCGGAACCGGATGATCCGCGTTCCGGGGCGCTACGTGAGGAATACTCGGCGCGTGCGTGACCTGACCGCGCTCCGCATCGCCGATCAGGATTCCGGCATGATCGAGCAGAAGGCCTGTGGCTCGATCCAGTTCAACCTCGGCCTTTTCATACAACGCCTTGGCTGAAACAAGCGTGACTTCGGCTTGCGTCATCGCCGCCTGATTCTGAAGTACGAGAGTCGAAGTCGACGCTCCAAGCGCATACTTCTTTTGTTCGGCGTCGAGTGACTGCCGCGCCAGATCAACGGCCGCCTGTGCAGAGGCGACGCTGGCGCGATTCTGCTGCACACCAAACTGAGCATTGCGCACCTCGATGCGCAACTGGTTTTCAATCTGCTGGATGCGCAGTTGCGCTTGCCGGTATTCGAATTCGCCTCGCACTTGAACCGATTGCGCCGCGCGGTTGCGCAACGGAATATTGATGGCAATGCCCGCGCCCTTGTCAGAAGCGGTGGAGTTAATGAGTTGGTTCAATGTGCCAGGGTAAGAGACGGGAGGCGGGGCCGGGGCAGGACTGGTGAGGCCGCAGACTGGAAATTCAGTGGCGCTAGTACATACGTAGTTAGGATTCGAATTCCCGCCTTGACCAGCACCGCCGTAATACGCAAACAGGTCCACCGAAGGCAACAAAGCGCTGCGAATCGCTTTGTTGCTGATCTCGGTATTGGTGAGGTTGATACGCTGTTCGGCGAGTTCGGGGCGATGACTGAGGGCATCGTTTACCAGATCCTGCGTGGGTACAACCGCTTCCTCCGCCGACAACACCATCGTCGAGGTAGGAATCACTTCCGCATCGGCCAGTGTCGGGTCGACCAGCGAGCGACTCAGAGCATTCTTCATGAGGAGCTGTTGCAACTGGAGGTTGGTCAACGCCACCGTCAGGGTTTGCTGATCGGAAGCAACCGTACTCTGGGCGCGTACCACCTCGATCGGCGCGAGCGTGCCGATTTCCACCTGCTTCTGATTGTCGGAGAGCGTCTTCTGCGCAAAAGCTATTTGTTCTTTCTGAACCCTAACATTCTCGTACGCATAGACCAGATCCCAGTACATATTCTCGATTTGGTCAACCGTAGTTGTGATTTGTAGGCGGAAAGCTACGTCCGAAATTTCACGATTGTTTTTCGCGATCCTGATGAAGCGGTCGTTGGCCGCGAATCCGAAACCCTGCAACAGGTGTTGCGTCAGCTTGAACTGGAAACTGGAATTAAGTAACGGAGTGAACGCATTGTAAGGGTTATCCGAGGTTACGCGGGTGTTGTTGAAGCCGACCGATACATTCGTGCCCCACTGGAATCCCTGAGTGTATGTAAAGTTCCCGGTTGCGGTGTTCTGATGAGGGCCGCAGAAGGGACTGGTGCAGATAATGCCCAGGCGATCGTTTTGCAAAGTGCCCGTCAGGATGGGATCGAAGCTGGTAATAAGTGGCCCGCTGCCCAGAGTGGACTGAACCAGCCCGCTCGTTCCGGCGCCGGCGCCGCCCGCCCCGACCGACGTACCGCCCTGCCCCGACCCCACCTGAGTTCCGAGTCCGCCTACACCGCCGCCAGGCGTATTCTGCACGACTCCGTTGTTGACGCCGAGAATGGTGTTGACGCCCGACTTGGCCCGCCACACGTCGGTATCGGCAATATTCAGGTTATAGCGCGCAATCGCGATATCCAGGTTATTTTCGAGCGCCAACGCGACCGCGTCGTTCATCGAAATATAGAGTTTGCCGTCATGCATGAGCTCGTCGATGCGCGGAGTGTTGGCGAGGTTGGGCGCCTCGACGTGCCGCGGAGTATACGGAGCAATCAGATTAGGGAAGTGCGACTGTGGTTTCGAATACTCCTGCACATCAAAAGGCTGCGTTGACGAGGAGGACGACACAGCCCGCTGCGCCGGCATCTGCGCCGACGGCGCGCTGGGCACTGGCGCATCTTGTGCCAATCCCGCAGGCACCATCACTACAGCAAAGAAGATGGCGGCAATGAAAACAACGGCGGCCCGCCGAAACGCAGTGAACACTCTAAAACGTTGCATTCGCATCATCTCCATTGGTGATACTCAGTTGGTGACAATAAGTGACCTGCCTCAACCGATCCGGTTTGAGGGCACGGGACGCAGTGGTCCGCAATTTCGCCGACATCTTCTTATACGCAGGCCGATGGGCAAGAGTTCCTTGCAATCTTCTCCTTCAGTCGCCCAATTGGCGACGGCGGAAAAGACAATGTTCCCAGCACCTTGGTCGCGAATAACTAGATTGCAAATAAATTGATCGTAAGTGAAATAGTATAGCTGACGCGCCGCCGCGCTTTCTGTGACGAGGCGGCGGGTTTGTAACTCACAATGATGTTGCCCATGCAACCGAGGATTCGAAAAGAACGTGCGTAATCTCAGACTGATTCTTTCTTATGATGGCGCCGATTTCGCCGGCTGGCAGATGCAACCCGGCCAGTCGACGGTCCAGGGCGCGCTCGCCTCAGCTATTGGACGTTTGACCCGCGAAAACGTACTGCCTCAAGGTTCCGGCCGCACCGACGCGGGCGTCCACGCGCTCGCTCAAGTCGCGAGTTTTACGACCGCGTCGGCGATCCCGGCGGAAAACTGGCTGCGCGCGTTGAATGACATTCTGCCGCCCGCGATCCGCGTGCTCGAGGTGACCGAGGCCGCGCCCGATTTTCACGCGCGCAAATCGGCGCTCGCCAAAACTTATCGCTATCGCATTTTGCGCGCTGCGATCTGTCCACCGTTTCTGGCTCGTTACGTGTGGCATTATCCTTATCCGCTCGACGAATCGGCAATGAAGGAAGCCGCAGGCACGGTTGAGGGCGAGCACGACTTCACCTCGTTCGCGGCCGTTGATCCGGAGCGAGTGAAACGCATAGCTGCCGGCGAGAATGCTTCTCTCGGTAATGCGCCAAGGGGCGTCGCGATGAACGCCGACGCGCCCACCAATATTCGCACCATCTATTCTTCGGTCTGGGCGCGTGAAGGCGACGAACTCATCTATACCGTTCGCGGCAGCGGATTCCTTCATCACATGGTGCGCAACCTGGTCGGCACATTCTTGCTGCTGGGAAAGGGAACGGTGACCCTGGAAGACTTTCGCCGCATCCTCCGCGCGCGCGAGCGCACCGCTGCCGGCCCCACCGCGCCCGCCAGTGGCCTATATCTGGTCGCGGTGGAGTACCGACGAGAATCACCTCAAACTCTGTCATCCTGAGCGCAGCGAAGGACCCATGCATTAGCTTGCAGCGCAGGAATGCACACGCCTGGAAGACAATCTGGAACAAAGATGAAGTCTCTGGCGCGGCCCTCGCATCCCGCGTAAACTTCTTCCGAGATGGCCCCGAACGCCGAATTCGCCGTCACCCGCATCGCCTCCGTGAACCCGGCAACGGGCGAAGTGCTGGGCGAACTCGATAGCGCTGGCCCAACCGAAGTGCGATCGGCAGTGGCCCGCGCGCGCGCCGCGCAGCCTGATTGGAACGCCTGGGGCATCCGCAATCGCGTGAAGGCACTCGGCCGTTTTCAGCAGATTCTTCTCGCGCGCAAGACAGATATCGCCCGCCGCATCGCCCAGGAAGCAGGGAAGCCCCAAGTCGAAGCCCTCCTCACCGAAGTTCTCGTCGTGCTCGACGCGGCTCGATTCCTGATCGATAACGCCTTCGCGATTCTGCGCGACGAAAAACTCGCGCACGGAAATCTCGCGATGAAGTCGAAATCCGGCCGCATCCTGCACGAGCCCTACGGCGTCGTAGGAATCATCTCGCCGTGGAATTATCCCTTCTCGATCCCGGCGACCGAAACTCTGGCAGCTCTGGTGGCGGGAAATGCCGTCGTGCTCAAGCCCTCTGAGTTGACGCCACTGATCGCGCTCGAACTAGAGGGGTTGCTCCGCCAGGCCGGAGTTCCCAACGACATTTTCCAGGTGCTTCCGGGCGAAGGCGAAACGGGAGCAGCGCTCGTGGAGAGCGAAATCGACAAACTCGTCTTCACCGGCAGCGTCGCCACGGGCCGGCGGATTGCCCAAACCGCCGCCCAACGCCTGCTTCCAGTGGTGCTCGAACTCGGCGGCAAGGACCCCATGATCGTGCTCGAAGACGCCGACGTCGATGTCGCTTCCAGCGGCGCCGTTTGGGGAGCATTCGTAAACGCAGGCCAGACGTGCCTTTCGATCGAACGCTGTTATGTGCATCAGAGCTTATATTCCGCATTCCTGGACGCATGCGCCGAGAAGGCGCGCAAGCTGCGCGTCGGCAATGGCATGGATCCTTCCACCGAAATCGGGCCGATGATCAACGAACGTCAGGTGCGCATAGTTGAATCGCACGTCGAAGATGCGCGGCAGCGGGGCGCGCGCGTGCTCGCCGGCGGTGCGCGCTTGCGCGAGTTGGGTCCAACATTTTTCGCACCCACCGTGTTGGCCGACGTCGATCACGGCATGCGCGTGATGCAGAAAGACGCAGAAACCTTCGGCCCTGTGCTGCCCATCGCGCCCTTCAGCAGCGATGCCGAAGCCGTACGCCTGGCCAATGATTCCGACTACGGACTCGCCGCCAGCATTTGGACACGAGATCGCGCCCGCGGCGAGCGCCTAGCTCGCCAGATCAATGTTGGGACCGTAATGGTGAACGACGCCGTCTCGTGTTTCAGCATCAGTGAAGCTCCGCATGGAGGCGTTAAATCAAGCGGCGTCGGTCGCACCCATGGACGCTGGGGCCTGGAAGAAATGGCGCGCGTGAAATATATCGACAGCGATCTGCTTCCGCGCATGAAAAAAATCTGGTGGTTTGGCTATGGCGGCGGACTCGCGGGTGAAATGGAAAACTTTGTCGACCTGCTCTATGCCCGCCCACTGCGACAGAAGCTCAAAGCTGCCGTTCGCTCCGCCGGAGCTCTTTGGCGCAAAAAATTGTAGACCAGAAAATCGTTGTCGGCCAGAATCAGCGCAATGAATCAGCGCAATGAATAAGTCCGCGTCAGTGCGCCAGTAACTGAAGGTAACAATAAACGAGTTCCGCAAACGCGATGGTCGCAAACACCAGTCGACTTGTCCCGCGTCCAAACAGACTGCAAAAGAGACCAATGACCGTGCCAATTTGCGCGAATTCTACAGCTCCGCCATAGCCGCCATCAAAGCAATGGAATCCTCCGAGTCCACAGGTCCGCGACCAGAGAACGACTATAACCACATAGAGAGCAGCTAATCAGAACAGACCCGAGTCGGGCCAGAATCCTCAGCGTGGACGCTGTCATCTTGGCCTTTCCGCTTCTTAAACCTGAATTTCGGTATCCAGCAAACAAAAGCTCCTAATATGTTTCGATTAGAGACACCACTTCCAGCCGGCCGATAATATATCGCAACCGTGGGCGCGGGTTCTTAATGTAGGCCTGCAGGATTTTGTCGCATTGCTCGCCAAACCTTATTTGCCAACTTTGTGACAGACTTTCTATGAATCGATTCCTGTCGCTGCTGATCGGTTTCCTCATCCTGTCCGCGATTTATTTGTACACGTTCCCGCAAGCGAATGTTCTCTATGCCGGAGTCGTCTTGCTGCACGCGGTCGCAGGTGTCGTAGCTTCAATCTGGCTGCTGCTTTGGTTACTGCGCTCGTGGCGTCAAGGTGAGCCGCTCGTCCGCGTTGGAATCGCCCTTCTCTTCCTGGGTGCGATCCCAGGACTGGCGCTGATCTATACCGGAGCATTGCGTACCGAGTGGACGCTGGTCTACGTTCATTTAGCTCTAAGCTTTCTTGGAGCGGGATTGATCTTCGCGGCGCGCGTGGGCGCGACTCGAGAAGCGAATCTTCAAAACGCAACTCGTGGATGGCTCTCGCGCCACACTGCTTTGCGCATCGTAGCCGTGCTCGCAGTTCTGGCCGTTCTCGCGCCGGCGGCTCGTTATCTCCGCGAAACCCGCTGGAACCGGCACGCGCGCATTCAAAATCCTGAGCTCCCACCTCTCACGATGGATGGCGAAGGCGATGGCCCCAGCGGCCCATTCTTCCCTAGCTCCGCGCAGGTCTACGGGGGCGAAAAAATTCCCAGCCAGTTCTTCATGGAATCCGATTCCTGCAAGCGCTGCCATGAAGATATTTACAATCAGTGGAACAGCTCCGCCCACCATTTTTCGTCATTCAACAATCAGTGGTATCGCAAGTCGATCGAGTACATGCAGGATACGATCGGCACCAAGCCTTCGAAATGGTGCGGCGGATGCCACGATCCGGCCGTGCTCTACGCGGGCAAAATGGACACTCCGATCAAGCAGATCGTGCACACGCCCGAAGCTCAGGCCGGCCTCGGCTGCATGATGTGCCACTCCATCGCCGACGTGAAGAGCACGATGGGGCAGGCTGATTTCTATCTCGAATATCCCAAGCTGCACGAACTAGCGGCCAGCAAAAATCCTGTGGTTCGCGGCCTGCACGATTTTCTGATCAAGCTCAATCCCGAGCCGCACCGCCGCGTCTTCCTCAAGCCATTTATGAAGCAGCAGACGGCGGAGTTCTGCTCCTCATGCCACAAAGTGCATCTCGACGTGCCAGTCAATCATTATCGCTGGTTTCGTGGCTTCAACGAGTATGACAACTGGCAGGCCAGCGGCGTTTCCGGAGAGGGCGCGCGCTCGTTTTACTATCCGCCGAAGCCGCAGCAGTGCGCCGACTGCCACATGCCGCTCCAGCCCTCCAACGACATGGGGAACGTCGATGGCAAAGTTCACTCGCACCGTTTCCCGGGCGCCAATACCGCGCTGCCGACTGCCAACGAAGACACTGCGCAGTTGAAGGCCACCGAAGATTTCCTGACGAGCGAAGCGCTTACCGTCGATATTTTTGCGCTCTCGCCGGCAAACGCTCCACGCAAGGCGCCAATGTTGAAAGGCGGGGGAACCAGCGACAATGAGCTGGCAACGACTTTCGCGGTAGGCGAAGAAGCGGAAACAAAAATCACGCCTGGCGCCGGTTCCAACGCCAATAGCGAGGCTGCCCCAGTCACTGCGCCTTTAAATCGTGTGCAACCCGCAGTCCGCCGCGGCGATGCAGTACGCGTCGACGTAGTGGTGCGCACCAAACGCGTCGGCCACTTCTTCCCCGGAGGCACTGTTGATGCCTACGATACCTGGCTCGAACTCAAAGGCGTCGACGACAAAGGCCAGACGATTTTCTGGAGTGGCATGGTCGAAGATAACGGCAAAGGTCCTGTCGAAAAGGGCGCACACTTCTATCGCTCGCTTCAGGTGGATGCGCACGGCAACCCAATCAACAAACGCAATGCCTGGGCTACACGCGCCGTAGTGTACGTACGCTTGATTCCCCCCGGTGCGGCTGACACCGTGCACTTCCGCGTGAAGATTCCCGAGAAAACCGGCAGCAAGATTACGCTGAGCGCGCGGCTTTGCTATCGCAAATTCTCCTGGTTTAATACGCAGTTTGCTTTTGCTGGGGAGCATGAAAACAAGAGCAACAACAACCCAGCGACAGTGGAGACGACGCTTGTATCGACCACGCCCGACTACGACGATACGAAGATGACGTTCACCGCTTCGCTGCATGGTGTATCCGCAAAAAAAGAACAAATTCCTGACGTTCCCATCGTCGCGATAGCGCAAGATAAAGTATCCCTCGACGTGTTGCCCGCGAACGCTCCTCCACCGCAGCCCAAAACGCAACTTGCGAAAGAAGACTGGCAGCGCTGGAACGATTACGGCATCGGCCTCATGCTGCAAGGCGATCTCAAAGCAGCCCAGAGCGCTTTCGAAAAAGTCACCGAAGTTGATCCGCAAAATCCCGACGGCTGGGTCAACATCGGACGCGCAGGGTTGCAAGAAGGCGACACCGCCCGCGCTCGCATTGTCCTTGAGAAGGCATTGGCGCTCAGCCCCAATCTAGCTCGCGCACACTTCTTCTACGCCTCAGTCCTGCGCCAGGAAGGCGATTACGCCGGAGCGGCACAGCATCTTGCGAAAGTCCTAGCCCAATATCCACACGATCGCGTGGCGCTGAACAATCTTGGCCGCGTTTATTTTCTTGAGCGCAACTATTCCGGTGCCGTGAAAACTCTCCAGCAGGTGCTCGCCGTCGATCCCGAGGATTTGCAAGCGCACTACAATCTCATGCTCTGTTACAACGGGCTGGGCGATGAAAAAATGTCGAAAGAACATCAGGCACGCTACCTGCGCTTCAAAGCCGATGAAGCTTCGCAGGCTATCACCGGCCCCTATCGTCAGCTGAATCCCGAAGACAACAACGAACGCCAGAGCATCCACGAACACGTCTCCGTCCCGCTGCCCATCGCGAAGACTCACGTAGCGACGGCCGCCCTCGGCCGTCCAGTCGGGCAACGCGCGGCAGCAGTTAGCGCGGCCATCTCCGGGGCCCAAAAGTGATGCGCTCATCAAAGAATTCCATCGCCCTCCTCCTCCGTGCCTCCGTGTCTCCGTGGTTATTAATGTTCATGATCGTCGCAGCAAGCCACGCGCAGGAGAAAATTACCTTCCGCGACATCACCGCCCACGCCGGAATCCACTTCACCCACAACACCGGAGCCTTCGGAAAAAAGCGGCTGCCCGAAACCATGGGCCCGGGCTGCGCTTTCATCGATTACGACAACGATGGGTGGCCCGACATACTGCTAGTCAACGGTCAGGACTGGCCCGGCCATATCAAAAATGGCGCGACCACGTTAAAGCTCTACCACAACAATCACGACGGCACATTCACCGACGTGACGCGCAAGTCTGGCCTCGACATTTCGCTCTTCGGACTAGGCGTGGCCGTCGGCGATTATGACAACGACGGCTTCGACGACATCTTCATCACCGCCGTCGGCCAGAGCCATCTCTTCCACAACAACGGCAACGGCACGTTCACCGACGCTACGAAATCCGCCGGACTGTGGGGCCCGAACGAGTTCTCAACCAGCGCGGCGTGGGTCGATTACGATCGCGATGGCAGGCTCGATCTCGTCGTTGCCAACTACGTGCAGTGGTCTGAGCAGACCGACCTCTATTGCACTCTCGACGGCTCGCACAAGTCCTACTGCACGCCCGAATCATATAAAGGAACCTCGGCGCGCCTCTGGCACAACCTCGGCAACGGCAAATTCGAAGATGCCACGCAGAAAGCTGGCCTCTACGATCCGACTTCGAAAGGCCTCGGCGTCGCCATTCTCGATTACAACAACGATGGATGGCCCGACATCCTGATCGCCAACGACACGCAGCCGAACAAACTCTACGTGAATAAAAGGAACGGCACCTTTGAAGAGCGCGCCGTTCCTGCCGGAATCGCCTTCAGCGAAGATGGTATCGCCCGCGCCGGCATGGGCGTCGATGCTGCCGATTATGATCGCTCGGGTGGCGCAAGTCTGATCATCACAAATTTTTCCAACCAGATGCTCTCGCTCTACCACAACGAAGGCAACGGACTCTTCGTCGACGAAGCGCCGCGCTCCGAGGTGGGCCGCGCCACGCTCGTCACACTCGGCTTCGGCTGTTTCTTCTTCGACTACGACAACGACGGTTGGCAGGACATCTTCGTCGCCGACGGCCACATCGAAGACCAGATCGAGGCGGTCCAAAAGCGCGTCAGCTACGCCGAGCCGCCGCATCTGTTCCGCAACCTCGGCAACGGCAGGTTCGAGGAAGTCACGATGAAGGTTGGCAGCGCCCTCGCTGCTCCAAAAGTGGCGCGGGGCGCGGCATACGCCGATATCAATAATGACGGAGCACTCGACATCCTCGTCATGACCAACGCCGGCCCGCCCCATCTCTACCTCAATCAGGGCGGCTCTAACCAGAGCCTGCGTATAAAACTCGTCGGCACAAAATCGAATCGTGACGGCATCGGTGCGGTTGTGCGTGTAAACTCCAGCAGCGAAAAGCAGTGGCTCACGATGAAGTCCGGCTCCAGCTATCTATCGCAGAGCGAACTCGTTCTCACCTTCGGCATGGGATCGAAAACCAAAGCCGATACCATCGAAATCGACTGGCCCAGCGGACAGGTAGACAAACTCGCAAATATGGCGAGCGGACAGACGGTCACTATTCAGGAGGCGAAAGGCCAGATTGCCGCGCGGCCCTACGCCAAAAAATGATCGCCGCAATCTTCATCTCTATTGCTTCGCCACGCAATCAAATAGAATGAACGGAATGTTCACGAAAATTGCGTCACAGTCCGAACTTCCGGCCCCTAACGAAGCCAAAGAATTCCCCTGCGGCGAGAAGACGATTTGCGTCGCCAACGTAAATGGCGAAATCAGCGCCCTGGACAACATCTGCCTGCATCGCGGAGGCCCGCTCGGCCAGGGCGTGATCGAAGGCGGCAAGGTGATCTGTCCGTGGCATGGCTGGGCCTGGGACCCGAAAACCGGCGAGGCCGGCCCGCTCGGAGCGAAGCTCGCGGTCTATCCAGTTAAAATCGATGGCGCGGATGTGCTGATCGACATCTGAGAGCGACACCTTTCTTTCCCATCCTGCTAACCTGCATACTGATCTTCCCATTCGGCCACTCATGCAGTACACGATTCTTCACTCGCTTCGCACTTTCATCGCCGATTACGGTTACTGGGCCGTAGTTCTGGCCTTGCTGGCGGAGAGTGCCGGCCTCCCCGTCCCCGGAGAGATCACGCTGCTGCTGGCGAGCTTTCTGGCCTACTCCGAGCGTCATCTTCATGTTGGTTGGATCATCGTTGCGGGCACGTGCGCGGCGACGCTCGGCGGCAATATTGGCTATGCCATTGGCGAGTACGGAGGGCGTCCGCTGCTCGATCGCTATCGCAGCGCGCTGCGAATTTCGCCGGATGCTCTCGAACGCGCTGAGAAAATGTTTGCCGACTACGGAGCCGCCGCCATCCTCTCGGCCCGCTTCATCTTCGGCATGCGCGTCTTCGCCGGCCCGCTGGCGGGCGTGCTGCGCATGAACTGGCGAGCCTTCACTCTCTTCAACTTTATCGGCGCGTCCGTCTGGGTAACCTTCATCAGCGGCTCAGGCTATCTCTTCGGCCGCCATTGGCATACGCTGCTGCGCGTACTGCAGAGATTCAATATTGCCGTACTGATTGTTGCCGCGGTTGTGATCGCTGTTTTGTCGTGGAGATATCGGCGCCAGGCTCTCGGGAAAAAAGGTTGAATGCGTTCGTCGCCGAACGTCGCGAATGGATCGGGAGTGCGCCACTTCTCGCGCTTTTCGAGAAGTGGCTTTCGCCGTCCTTATCAGGTCCTCCAATCGCCGTCTCGGCCCTCACTCCTCCACAAACGCCATCAGGCGCGACAACGCCTGATCCCACTGCTCCGACACGAGGTCGAGGTATCGCTTGACTCCCTCCATCGGCAGCGGATCGAACTCGAATCGGCTCTCGCGCCCCGCTCTGACACCATGCACAATTCCCGCGCTCTCCAGTACTCGGAGATGTTTGGTAATCGCCTGTCGCGTCAGCTTCGAGCCGCGCGTCAGTTGTGAGATCGAATAAGGACGCTGTCCGCAGAGCTTGGTCACCAGCGCCAGCCGGGTCGGATCGCCGAGAGCCGCAAAGACGACCGCGGGATTCGTCCGCCCGGAAGCTCGCCGTTTCGCCCACCCGCCGCTACGACTTCTGTGCGACATGATTTTTCGAGATATAGCCTTCGATGTTCTTCATCTGCTCCGTCCAACCGCCCTCGTTCCTTCGGAAAGCGTCGAG
This sequence comes from Acidobacteriaceae bacterium, assembly GCA_003132405.1. Classification (GTDB taxonomy): domain Bacteria; phylum Acidobacteriota; class Terriglobia; order Terriglobales; family Acidobacteriaceae; genus Acidiflorens. The sequence goes on from PKXQ01000079.1 coordinate 27,047, forward strand.
ACGGCGATCTTCGGGAAGCTTGTCGAAGCCGGACTCGGTGACCACCAGTAACGTGCCGCCGGCAGTCTGCTCCAGCCTGAATTCGACGAGCGTGGTCGGTTCCCCCGAGTAATCCTGCGGCGCAGCAGATTTTTCAAAGGACTTGGGATGAGGCCAGGTAAAGGAAAAGAGCCGCTCGTGCTCCATTTTCTGCACTACCGCCTCCCATCTGACGTGTTCGTATCCCGGATAGGTCATCTGGCCGCGCGAGACTTGGCCGGGCACAAAGGGCCCATCAAGTTTCACACGAAACCATTTGCCAAACTCACGGTAGTCCGTAAGAGCGCGCCAGACACGCGAAACCGGCGCCTTAAGCTCAATCCTTTTCTCGATAGCATTAGGATCACTCATATTACGCAACCTCTAGGTTGCATATTATTCAAGGCGAAGCTAAATAGCAACCTAAAGGTTGCGCAACCAAATCTATAAAGTTTCGGAATCACGCTGCCGCCCGCTTTTCAGCCTCGCGCGTTTTCTTCCGCAGCATTCCCGCCGACACCAGCGTTACATCAGCCCAATGTGCGTGGCGAGCCAATCGACGTTGATCCTGCACTGAGTCTATGCGCCGTTGTCGCTCGCGGCCTGTGCCACCATCCGTGCTACTATGGCCGGAGCGCGAAGGGCGCATCCGGTCCGCGGAAAGGACAGAAGTCCACCTTGATCGCAAGACTTGTTTTCACGAACTGACTTTCTGCCCATCAATGCGGACCTCGGGCAAACGAAAGGAAGTTCGTTATGCCGGTAAGACGCCTCCCGTCAAATCCCAATCTCAACCATCTCAAGTATCAAGCGAAAGATCTGCTCAAGGAGCATTCCGCGCGCACGCCAGGATCAGCGCAGCGGCTCAGGGAATTTCATCCGCGATTCAGCCGAGCCGCCGATGCTGAAATCTTTGCCGCGCAGTTCAAACTCAGTGACGCGGAACTAGCCATCGCTCGCGAATCTGGATCTCCCAGCTGGGCGAGATTGAAAGCGCATATCGAAAAGCCAACCCTCGCCGACCAACTTGATTTGCCGCATCACCAGCGCATCGAAGACGCAACGTTTCGCCACGCGGTAGAACTCCTCGACGCGGGCGATGTGGCCGGTTTGCGAGCCCACCTGAAACAACATCCGAATCTGGCACGCCAGCACGTGACCTTCGAGGGCGGAAATTATTTCCGTCATCCGACCCTGTTGGAATTCATCGCCGAAAATCCGGTTCGCCACGGCACCCTGCCAAAGAACATCGTTGAAGTAGCGAAGGTGATTCTCGAGGCTGGCGTTGAGCAGTCGTCATTAAACGAGACGCTTATGCTGGCTGCGACGGGCAGCGTGCCGCGGGAATGCGGCGTGCAACTTGCGTTGCTCGATCTGCTCTCCGATTACGGAGCTGATCCCGATAGCGCGATCCACGGGGCCGCTCTGCACGGCGAGACGGAAGCGCTGAACGCCTTGATCAAGCGGGGCGCTCGCATCGATCTCCCGTTGGCCGCTGCTCTCGGGCGCATCGATGATTTTCGCCGCTTGCTTCCCGCCAGCAACGGAGAAGAACGCCACCTAGCGCTGGCGTTGGCCGCTCCGTATGGGCACGTCGAGATAGTTCGTATGCTGCTTGACGCGGGCGAAGATCCCAACCGGTATAACCCGATCGGTGGCCATTCTCATACAACGCCTTTGCATCAAGCAGCAGGAGCGGGCAACCTTGAAATGGTTCGACTGCTCGTCGAACGCGGAGCGCGACTGGATTTGAAGGATGTACTCTGGCGCGGAACTCCGGCCGACTGGGCGAGGCACGGAGGCAAGAAAGAAATTGAGGCGTATCTTCGTCGCAAGATGGAGAGCGAAAAGCAGGAATAAAATTTCGTCGTCGATAAAACAGCCGAGGCTACCGTTTCGGCCGAAGTGTCTTCGGTCACTTCCCCCGCGCCCGCGCGCCGTCATATGCTGTAGAAGAATCTCAACACCGGAGAACAGCCTGATCAGCAAAGCAATTTCGGCAAACGTACAGAATCCGGCGCAGCCTTCGGCTTCGTCCCATTCGTGGCTCGGAATGTCGCAGGTGTGGGTGCGGTTTCTGCTGGCGCTTGTCGGATTGGTGCTGGCCTTCGGAGCGGCGCTGTTCTCAACCGTATCGCGCGAGGCGGGCAGCCTTTGGGGAACGCTGATTCTGGCATCGGTCGCGCTACTGCTCGCGACTTTCGTCGGACTGACCACGGTGCCCTATCTGGCGCGCCGAGTGGCTGCCAGCCGCGTGCGCGAAGCCATGGACTACGACGTCACACGCGCAGGCCTGATCTACATCTTAACCAGCGTTTTGATCGGAATCGCCGCTCTCAGTTCCGGCAACAATCTGCTTTACGTTGTCGTTGCCGCGCTGCTCTCTGCAATTCTAGTTTCCGGCATCGCCTCGGCGCTGGTGCTGCGCAGTCTGCAACTTGACGTGCACTTGCCCGAACATGTTTTTGCGGGGCGTCCGATGCTGGCGCGTTTGCTTTTGCGCAATTTGAGTTCGTGGCTGCCGTCGTTTTCCGTGCGCGTGGTTCCGGCGAAGCGCAAGAATAAGAATAAAGTGCGCTGGGGATGGGAAGCATCGACCTTTGGCTGGCCGCGCAATCGTGCCCCTCAGGATCAGTGGTTCCGGCTGCCCGACCGCCGTTTGCGGCGCCTGCAGGATCCGGAAGAGAAGCCGATTCTCCAAGAGTCTGTTTATTTTCCTTTTCTCGCTCCAGGGCAGGAGTTGCGCGCCGACCTCGAGATCAGCTTCAGGACGCGCGGTCTCTACTCGGAAAAGAACTTTGGCCTGGCCACGCGTTTTCCTTTTGCCTTTCTGATGAAGACTCGCCGCATCAACCTCGCGCGCGAAGTGATCGTCTATCCAGCCGTCGAGCCGACCGATCAGTTTCTCGAAGTTCTACCCATGGTCACCGGCGAGTTCGAAACCTTTGTCAGCGGACGCGGCAACGATCTTTATCTGATTCGCGAGTACATGCCCGACGATTCGGCGCGCCACGTGGACTGGAAAGCGACGGCGCGAACCGGCGCGCTCAAAGTGCGCGAGTTCAGCCGCGAAGATGAACGCAAGCTGCGAATCGTTTTCGACAATCCAGCGCCTGGAGTTCTGCCGCCAGCCGCCTATGAGCGCGGCGTGCGCCTGGCCGCTTCGCTCGGATGGCACTTCTATCATGAGGATGTCGAAGTTTCTTTCGTCGCGCCGGGATTTGAGCCCTCCCAAGACGTCTTTGCTTTTTTGCGATACCTGGCCTTGGTCGAACCTCAGGAAGCGACTCCGGTCTTTAGTCGTCTGCGCGCTAGCGAAGATTACAACCTGATCGTGACCCCGCTCGATGCTGCCGCAATTCCCTCCGCTTTGGCCGCCAGATCGTACGTGATTTCGTTAGGTGCGTGTTAAAGCCCGTTGCCTGATTGGGAAAATACCGCTTTCCCGCAACTCGAGATTTCATTTTTTTCTTCCCCCGCGACGATTTTCGACATATACTCCGCCGCGGGTCCAGAGATAAAACGGTTTTGCGCCCTTGGTACAGATCTTGTACCACCCGGTTTGCCGGCCCCGTCGTTTCCGGCTCCAAAGGAGGTGCGAATGTTGATCCGTGATCTGCTAAAAAACCAAGTCCCGATATCCGCCGAGCCGCATCAGTCTGTGCTCGAAGTGGCCAGCCTGATGGTGGAGCACAACATTGGTGCCGTTCCCGTCCTGCAGAATGGTGAGCTGAAAGGGATATTTTCAGAGCGCGACCTGATGAGCCGCGTGGTCGTCGGTGGCAAGGACCCTGCCCGCATCCTGGTGAGCCAGGTCATGACTGAAGATCCTCTGACGGTCGCTCCGAACGATTCGCTCGAAACCTGCATGACCTTAATGAAGCGCCACGGTTTTCGGCATCTGCCCGTCTGCCTGGGACGTGAACTGAAGGGCGTCGTCTCTTTGCGCGATATCCTCTTGCAAAACCTCGACGAAAAAGACGATGAAGTGCGCATGATGCGTGCCTACCTGCATTCCACGCCCGATAGCGCCGGCTAAGGCAGGGCATTTGAATTGGCCTGCGAAAGAATCGGCCTGCCAGAAAACTCCCGTTTTGGGTCGCCTATGACCTTGGTCAGAGAGGTGTTTCCACGCGAGAACATTCTCAATTGCCGAAAATCCAACATCTGCTTGGCGTTATGCCACCAACGTGCGTCTTTTGTATAGACTTAGTCTGCGACCTAGCCAGAAGGTAATGGTTACTAAGGTTACCTAAGTGGGTTGACCTAACGGGGTAGTCTGCACGAGGATGTGGGGGAGGGGCAGTGCGGCGCGTCTTCGGGCGTGGGTCGCGCGCTTCCCCTTAACGGCCCATGACTTGGCACATCCATACCGTCGTCTTGGTTTTGTGGTGCGCCCAACCGATACTGCAATCGGTGGTGGGGGTTATCTTATGGCGCCGCAAGTTGCACAAGCAGTTTCCCGTGTTCTTCCTGTTTCTCGTCGTGCAAGTAACGGTGTTTGCCGCTATTTTCCCGCTTTGGTTCGCGGGCAATCACAAACTGTATTTCGGGATGTACTGGTTAGGCGAGGCAGCGAATGCGGTTCTCGGTTTCAAGGTAATTCACGAGATTTTCCTCGATGTGTTTCGCCCTTATCACACGCTCAAAGACCTCGGCACTCTGCTGTTCAAATGGGCCGGCGTCGTGATGTTGCTGGTTTCGGTGGTAGTGGCCTTTTCGAATTCCCTTGACCAGAGTCCTCTGGTGCACGCGCTCACTACTCTGCAGCGCTCGGTCCGCATCGTACAGCTTGGCCTCATTCTTTTCCTGGTTCTGTTTTCGCGTTTTCTCGGAGTGTCCAAGAAGCAAATCAGTTTCGGCATCTCGCTTGGCTTCGGACTCTTTGCCGGTGTCGATTTATTGATGTATGCCTTGAATTCGGGTGGGTTTGTCAGGCAAGGAATCTTTAACTTGATCAATATGTCGGCCTACAACCTGGCTATTCTTATTTGGGGGGGCTACTCGCTCTCACGCATGCCGGTTCGTGCCACGGCGGTTAACCATTTGCAGACCCAACGTTGGGAACAGAGCCTGGCCGATCTCCAGCACCCGGTGACTTCGGATTCCCTGATTCCGATGTTCGAAGGGATGGTGGAGCGCGCATTTTCTCGTAGCTCGAATCTCGAATCAGCGGACGACTCCATCACGCTGAACCAATCTTTAAATCGACCCAGAGCCAGCTCCGCCGCTGCCGGGGCGAAAATTCGGCGATAGCTCAATTACACGAAAATTGTGCTTCTGTAAAACCTTGTCAAGGGGAATTTTTCGCGCCCTGACAACCCACTAACCGCCAACCCGCGCCGCGCTCCTCCAGTAAAACCATTACTTTAAGAAGTCAGCGTAAACACAGCTAGTTTCGCTTGCCGAACGACCCCTCAATTCTCGGCGTCTTCGGCAGTCAGTCCCGCCAGGCGGAGACCTATAAGTAACCTCCTTTTAATCACAAAGTTGCAACCTTGTGTATAATTCCGGCGCCGAACGCTTACGGTTTTATTTCAAGCCTTCGGCAGACCCTAAGGAGAAAGTAAACCCATGAAATGTTCTTTCAGGGCGTTGCTACTGTTGGTAGGTCTTGTGGGCACATTCGCGTACGCTGCTATCCCGAAGGTTCCGACTCACGGGGGACCAACGCCGCTGTGTGATCCATGGAGAAACCCTAATTGCCCCGATGAAGTGAAATAGGGCGGTGTTTGCATCTTGAAATGCAATTTTCCGGCTGGCCTCCTTGGCCAGCCTTTTTTATTTCTTACCTTTCTTGTCGGTGTTGTCTGGGACCTCGGATTCCGTCTTCCCTTCAGATGCGGCTGATTTCTCCACCCCCGCCTCGTTCTTGTTTTCCCCGGCAGATCCGGCAGTATTGGTTGCGCTGAGGTACTGCACAATAATCGAGATGCGCCGGTTCGATGGATCCAAAGAGTTTTTGGGATTGCGCAGACGCTGGTCGGCAAAGCCCCGCACCTGAGAAACCTGATCCGCGCGTAATCCCGATTCCTGCATCAGACGTCGCGCGGCATTGCCCCGGTCCGACGAGAGTTCCCAATTGCTGTAACTGCTTTTGCCCGTGTAAGGTTTGGCATCGGTGTGCCCTTCAACCGAAATATGGTTGGGAAGTTTCCCCAGCTCCTTCGCCAGCAGCGACGCGATTTCCTGTCCGTTCTTGTTGAGTTCGGGACTCCCGCTCTTAAAAAACGTTCCCCCCGCCGATTCCAGCAGCTCGATACGCAGGCCCTCGGATGTCACCGTCATTTCGATATATTTGCTGAGTTTGTCGAGATCGTGAATCCCCCGAATACTTTCCTGTAAGTCGGCCTTCAGCTTTTCCATATCCTCCTTCTGCTGGGCCTTCGCGACGGCGGTGGCAAGACTTAGAGTCTCTTTATTCAGGATCGCTGCTTCGCTCTCCCCGGCCTTTCCTGAAAGCTGACTTCCCGTCTCCTTGCCGGTCCCGCTCGGATCTTTGAAATAGCCGCTGATGGCTAGCTGCACTGGCTTGCTGGTATTCATGAGCCACAACACAATGAACAGCGCCATCATCGCGGTTACGAAGTCGGCATAGGCGACCTTCCAGGCGCCGCCGTGGTGGCCGCCATGGCCACCCTTTTTCTTGATGATGATGATAGGAGGAGTCGGCATGAGCGTGGTTACCCGCCAGCGGCCACTTCAGCCGCCGCCGCAGCTGGCGCGTCCTTCGCGCCCCGGCAAGCTTCTTCGACCGCTTGGAAGGTAGGGCGCACATGACCAGGTACCGTGCGTCGCCCAATTTCTACCGCCATAATCGGCGCGACGCCTTTGAGAAAGGCAATCATCGTCACCCGCAACACAAACAGAAACGCGTGCTGCTCGTCGGCGATCTTGCTCATGCGCGATGCCAACGGTCCGACCAATCCATAGCACAATAGAATGCCCAGAAAAGTTCCTACTAGCGCCGACGCTACTTTTTTCCCAATTTCTTCCGGAGGGCCGCCCAGCGCGCCCATGGTGATGACCACCCCTAATACGGCCGCTACAATGCCCAGCCCGGGCAGCGAATCCGCCATGGTTGTCAAACTGGAGCAGGGCTTAAGCGCTTCGTGATGATGGACATCCATATCCGCTTCCAGCATCTGATCCAGGTCGAATACTTCCACGCCCCCGCTCACCGCCATGCGCATCGTGTCGCACACGAAAGTCACGGCATGGTGATCCTTGGCGAAAGCCTCGTACTTCGTAAACAGCGGACTCTTCTCCGGCTCTTCAATGTCCGATTCCAGCGCGACCAATCCTTCCTTGCGAGCCTTTTGCAGGAGCTCGTACATCAGCTTCAGTGAATCGATGTAGCGTGTCTGGTCGTACTTTGAGGATCCAAACGCCGCCATGAGCCCGCTGATCATAAGCTTGAGGGTGTGGACAGGATTTGAGATCAGCACCGTGCCCAGCGCTGCTCCGCCAATGATGATGAGTTCCGCCGGCTGCATCAGCACCTTGAGCGAGCCGTGCTCCATGAGGTAGCCCGCCAGGATGCAACCGAAAACCACCACGATGCCAATAATCGCAAACATCGAACATCATCCTCGCCTGCGCTCGGCGTTACTGCCAGCGCTCGCCGTTGCCGCCTTCGCTATGCCGCTCGAGTGCGACGGCTTCATCTCCCGCAGAACCGATTCCAGTTTGTCACCTGTGGTCACCACCGTATGGGCGACCTCGCTCTCAACCAGAAAATGATCACCCCACCATAAAACTTCAGAGTGGCTCAGTAAGTGCCACAAAGTATCCGAGATCGTGGCGACAGACACCGGACTGGCCGACGGAAGCACCGCCAGAAACTCGTTCTCCCCCCAACATCCCAAAAAGTTCTCCGCATCCAGGCTGTGCCGCAACGTGTGCGCCGCCGTGCGCAGAAAGGGCAGCACCGACTGCGGGCCGTGTTTGGCGCTGAATTCGTTCAGGCCCAACAACCGAATCCTCAGCAGCCCGAAACCGACATTCGATCCCTCCAGGCCGGCCATACATTCGTTCAGCACTGCCTGTGTCAGCCGCTGCGAAGGAATTCCCGTGACTGCGTCCAGACACCCATACATAGCCGGCCCCGACGCTCCCTGTTGATAACCAAACGTTTCCTCGAACAGAACTGTCGCGCCCACGACCGCGCCACTGCGTTCGACGATGGGCAGGGTACGAACACTCATCGGCACCCGGTGCCCGCTTTTGTGCAGGAAAAATGCGGTGACCAGTTGCGGCCGCCGCTCGTTGAGCGTCACCGTCACCGGCCGTTCCTCGCCGCTGAATCTCTCGCCCTGCCGGTCGCACGCCTGCACTACCGCTTCAAGGACATGTCCCACCACTTCGTGCGAAAGATACCCCGTGAGATGCTCCGCGCCCCGATTCCAAAAACGAATTCGCCGTTCCCGGTCCACGAAATAAATGCCCACCGGCAAATCTTCCAACACATGCCGAAACAGCTTCGGATCTTCAAGCAGGTTGGAATACATGAGTAGGCAGCGACCGCCACTTATTCCATCGGCAGCCCGAGCGGAGAACTTTAGCCGAAAGATCGATTGCGACTATGCTGATGTCGCTGACATAGAAAGAGTAGAGCGAATCAAAGCCGGCCTACCGCAGCCTGAAATAACAAAAGCACACCGATACCCGCCAGTCCGATGTAAATGTATTTCAGGAAGCTATCGCCATGCAGGCGATGATTGATCGCCCTCCCTACAACCACCGCCAGCAGAGTAAACGGCAAAGAGATCAGATAATAATGCGTCACCGCATGAACCCACAGTCCCGCCAGCCAATAGCCGCCCATCCCAATGATGCTTGCCGGCAGAAAGTATCCTTGCAGCGTCGCGCGAAAGTGTTGCGGCGACCACCTCCGCATGGCGCCATAAATGGCCAGTGGAGGCCCATTCATGCCGTAGGCTCCGCCCAGCACACCGGCGAAGAATCCACAAACAAGAAGCCAAGCGCGACTATCGCGCTTTAATTCCAGCGGCGCTCGCCCGATCAAAGAATAGGCGGAGAACAAAATGATGATTACGCCGAGCGCGGCCTTGACCATCCGCTGATGACTGCTCGTCAGCAGCAGTACCCCCAGCGGTATGCCCAACAGAGTCGAAAGCACCAGCCACGCAGTGCTCCGCAGATGAATCTTATTCCAGTCTTGTACGACGACGATCGCGGCGATCGTAATTGACACGAGAACTGCCAGAGGAGCGGCGACGCCGAGGGGAATAAAGAAAGCCAGCAGCGGAACCGCCACCAGCGCCTCGCCAAAGCCAAACGCCGATCGAATGAGCGTGGCAAAAAATAGAATGAGTAAAACGCCTAGAGTTGTAACGTCGATTGTGATCTCCAATGCCCGCGGGAGCTTATGCCGCCGGCCGCGCCTGCCGCCCCAAAACTCGCGCCAACTCCTGCGGATCGAAAACCGGCGGCTGGCAAACGAATCCCGAGCACACCACGGCAAACGACTTCCCTCCGCCCAGCGCGGGAAGATTCGGAATCGTCGCCGCCAACGCCGGCGGCAAATTCTGCGCGACCGCCTTGTCAGCATCCAAACGCAAAACCGCCGTATTCAAATCAAAAGCCTGCACCGCTGCCCGATACAACTCCGACGCGACAGCATCCTTTCCGATGACCACCACCTGCGCATGCGGTTGCACCAAGCGAACTGCTGCCAGGCCATAAGTCGCAGCAAAAATTCCGTGCTGTCCCGCGACCGGAGAATAAAGCTCCAGCGTTCGCTCGGCTTGATTGCGATAAGACCCATTACGCGAACTATCCTGATCTACTCCGTCATCGGCATAGCCATGCAGCCGCAGCAGCGCAATCGCCGCCGCCGAATTTCCCGCAGGAGTCGGCGAATCCTGAAACGGTTTCCGCCGCGTCCCCAAAATACCAAGCGCAGCTTTTCCGTCGGCGGCTCCAATCGCCGCGACAGGCGTATCAAAGAACCCACCTTCATCCGAGTCGAAGAAACTCGCCACCATCGCATCCGCAATCGACCGCGCAAAGCGAAAATAACTCAAGTCCGCCGTAGCCTCGTAGGCATCAAGGCAAGCAATCACCGCGAAAGCGTAATCATCGAGCCCGCCAGAAGTTTCCCGCCGCTCCGCCTTCGGATCGGAATAAGCAATCACGTGCTTTAGTGTGGAGCGGGCGCCCTCGCCCGCTGCCGTTGCCTTGGACTCGCCTTGCCATCCTTCCGAGAGCAGTCGATCGAGCGAGCGCAATGCAAAGTGTCGAGCCTCCGCCAGATCGAGCACCTTCGCTGCCTCGAGATAAGCCGAAACGCACATCGCATTCCATCCCGCATAAATCGTCTTGTCGACATAAGGCGTAGGCCGCAGCAGGCGCGCCGCATACATCTTCTTCTTAGCCGCCGCCAGCAATGCTCGCGCCTGTTCTTCCGGAATGCTCAACCGCCGCGCAATCTGCTCCAGCGAGTTTGCAACGTAGAACACATTCTTCGCCGGATTGTGATGCATGTCACCACGATCCTGAATGTCGTAATACAAAATCGCGGCCGCCGCTTCCTCCTCGCTCAGCGCCGCCTTCGTCTCCTCCAGCGTCCACGTAAAATAATCACCATCATCGTCCATCGAATAATCGGCGTCCTGCGATGCGTAAAACCCGCCACGCGCGCGATCGCTCAGCCATTCGTTCATCCAGCGGATAATGTCGCGCGCCACGTCCGCGAAGAATTCATTCCCCGTCGCCTGATACGCGTGCACGTAATTCTTCAGCAGTTCCGAGTTGTCGTAACACATCTTCTCGAAGTGCGGCACAATCCAGCGCTCATCCACCGAATAGCGATGAAATCCGCCCGCCAACTGGTCATAAACGCCGCCCCGCGCCATTTTCTCCAGCGTGTGAACGAAAATAGTGCACAGCTCTTCATTACTCGATCCAGTCCGCGCATACTGCTCCATCACCAGATCGAGCGTCGCCGGATGCGGAAACTTGGGCGCGCTCCCAAATCCGCCATTTACTTCGTCGAACATCTTCCGCGCCGATTCGATAATCGCGTCAATCACGCTAGCCGAAACCTTCGCGCCGCCTGCCGATAAAGACTCCGCCCGCGCAATCGCGCTCTCCACCAACTGCGCCTGCTCCATCACATCACCGTTCTTGTCGCGATAAGCCGCCGCAATCGATAGCAGCACGCGCTTGAAACTCGGCCGCCCATAACCATCCGCGGGAGGAAAATAAGTGCCGCCATAAAACGGTTTGCCATCCGGAGTAAGAAACGCGGTCAGCGGCCATCCGCCCTGTCCGCTGAGCGAAGCGACGGCTACCTGATAGCGGCTGTCAATATCCGGCCGCTCGTCGCGGTCGACTTTCACCGCGATGTAATTCTCATTGACGATCGCCGCCACCTCAGGATCGTCGTACGACTCGCGATCCATCACATGGCACCAGTGGCACCACACCGCTCCAATATCCAAAAGCACCGGCTTGTTAGCCGCGCGCGCCGCCGCAAAAGCCTCCTCGCCAAACTCATGCCACTGAATCGGCTGATGCATCGCCGAACGCAGGTAAGCAGAGGAGGCGCGAGCGAGAGAATTGTGCGAGGAGTTAGTCATCGACATAGTTTAGCGTGCAGCGAACAATGGTGCTGGGCGACCCATGCCTTGCGCAGTTGTCACCCCGAGCGAGTATGAGTCTCGCCAAGCGAAAACTCAGATGAGGTCGAAGGGTCCCTACGTCCTTTAATCGCCGCTCTGCCGTTTCAAGGCATAATTACGGTGCCGCATCTATTGCCCCCACGAGCTAGCCTGTGGGGTTCTTCTGCAGGCTCTTTAGCCGCCGAGTCACAACGTGGATAGTCGTCAAGTAGTGGTAGAACATCCAGCTTAGCCAGACTGGGTCGTACTGAGTTTTCTGGTCGTCTTTGTTGTGACGGATTCCAAACGCATTGGCGATGAAGAACAGGTCTTTCTCGTCTTTCTCGGTGATCACTTTGCTGAGTTGATTTCGTAGAGGCTCCAAAACATCTGCAAGCATTCTCACTGCATTGCGACGGTCGTGGTTGGAGGAGTCTCGCTTCCGAAATAAATCTATGGCTGCCAAAACCCGATCGTGATCCGTCTGCTTGATCATCCCAGGGAGCGGCGTGGCAAGCAATTTGTCGAGACCTGCCTCTGGCAATTGCCTAACTTCCCCGACCGGAGATAGTTCGTAGCCCCCGTCGTAATCCCTAAGGATTTCATTGATCTCGTCACGGAACTCTGCCTGGCCCGCCGGTTTCTCGTATCGCCCATAGTGCCATCCGCAATTATTCCATGAGTGGTAATAGCCATCCTCGGGCTTAGAGACGAGGTCATACATCAGTTCGATCCAGTCAAAAATGTCACTTTCGCTATATTCCTCCGCGTTGATTGGGTACATGGATTTCTTTCGGAGTTTTCGGAAAACAAATGTTTCGATGTCCGCACCGGCTGTCCCGGGAGTGTAGCCGCTATCCGTGCACTCTGTACCAAACGCCTCATCGAAGTAATGTTTCGCCTCGAATGATTTGAATGTAGCAACAAATAATTTGCGAAGTAGGTCCAAGTCGATGGACGGGTCTTCGGTTTGCCCCTTTCGCGTCGAATAGTACCTCCGTGCGCCCATGAGGTAATCCTACGATATGAATTTCCCCACACCAAATGGGTATGTTTCTTCTCGCCAATAGCTAAAAGCCGAGTTTCTTCGCCATCTCAAAATAAATCTCCACCGCCTCCACCAGTTGCTCCTTCTCCACAAATTCGCCAGTCGTGTGCGCCACGTGAATTGATCCCGGCCCCAGTAGCAGCGGTTCGCCCCAATCCGGCAGCGACGGAATATCCGTAGTGAAAGCCGCGACCATCGTCGGCAACCCGTCCAAAGTTCGCAGCCGCAGAAACGGGGTCTCGCGCGTGAAATGAACGTGTGCAAGTTCGCCAACAGCCTCGGTAATCTCGCGGCGCAGCGCATCTGCCGGACCAACCAGGCGATAAAAAAGATCAGCCTTGGCATAGTCAGAAATCACATTCGGCGCGCGCCCACCTTGAATTGAGCCGACGTTTTTTGTGCAAGCGCCTACCTCTGGTTCTGAGGGGAGTTCCATCGCGTGTAGCCGGTGCAGCGCCTCCACCAGCTTGTCAATCGCCGATTCGCCCAGCTCCGGATACGCCGAGTGCGCCATCTTTCCCCGCGCCACGATTTCCACGTGCAGCGCGCCCTTGCTGGCCAGCGCCAGCTTATTTTCCGTAGGCTCGCCGTTGATCATAAAGCGCGCGCCGATCGAATGCTGATTGGCCGTCTTCGCGCCAATCGAATCGCGCTCTTCGCCCACCAGAAACAGCAGCCCAACGAAAATGCCCGCCCCGCGCAGCTTCTCCGCCGCCATAATCTCCGCCGCGATAATTCCCTTGGCGTCGCATGATCCGCGCCCGTAAATGCGCGCATCATCTTCCGACGACGCAATAAACGGCGGCACCGTATCCATGTGCGTGGAAAAAACAATCTCCGGCCGCCCATGCCCAGGCCACGTAGCCAGCACATTCGCGCGCGCGCCCTCGACCGGCATCTTCCGAGCTTCCCATCCGCGCCGCTGCAACTCTCCGCAAAGAAAATCTCCCACCGCAGTTTCATTCGGAGTAATCGATTCGATATCGACCAGCCGGCGGGTAAGCGCAAACAGTTCCATGCAGCAAAAGAGTAACAGTCGCCAGTCGCAAGTCGCCAGTCGCTGCCAGACAGATTCTCTGCAATACTATCGACGAACGTTTAGCGACGAACGACGAACGACCAACAGCGAACGACGAATAGCGAACAGCGACCGACCAACGACGAACGACAGCCCGTGCCTCACGAATCCTCCAGCATCCGCTCCTTCTTCCTCACCGGCCCCGCCGGCCGCCTGGAAGCCCTTCTCAATGCCGGCGCGCCCAGCGCGACGCACGCCGCCATCGTCTGCCATCCCCATCCGCTCTTCGGCGGCACGCTGCACAATAAAGTCGTCTTCCACGCCATGAAGGCGCTCAACAGCTTCGGATTCCCCGTGCTCCGCTTCAACTTCCGCGGCACCGGCCTGAGCGAAGGCGAGCACGCCCACGGCGTAGGCGAGATCGAAGATGTTCGTGCCGCGCTCGACTGGCTCGAACAAGAATTCAACCTTCCCATAATTTTCGCCGGTTTCTCTTTCGGAGCCGCCGTCGGATCGCGTGCCGCCTATGACGACGATCATGTACGCGCTCTCATTGCGTTAGGCTTGCCCGCAGTGGCAGTCGAAGATCGCGTCTACGATTTCGAATTCCTGCGCACCTGTACCAAGCCGAAACTCTTCATCAGCGGATCGCGCGACCAGTTTGCCCCTCCCAGTAAACTAGAAGCGCTCGTCGACACCTTCGCCGACCCGAAGAAGCTAGTCCGCATCGAAGCCGGAGACCACTTCTTCGAAGGCCGCCTGCGCGAGATGCGCGATGCGATTGAAACGTGGATCAGGGATTATCTAAGCTCTGAAACCTTGAAACCCTGAAACTTTGAAATCTGCTTCTCTATAATCTCCCACGTGCCGCAAATCCCTCCAGATCGCCAGCAGCAATTCGCGCGCATGCGCGACACCGCCCGCGAAATCTTCGCTTCCGCCCTCAAGAACGCCTCCATCGAAAGCGCCTTCGCCGGCAACCTGCACTGCGAGCGCCGTGTCCTGCGCATCGGCGAAGACCTCTACCATCTCGATTCCTACAATCGCGTCTTCGTAGTCTCCATCGGGAAAGCGGCCCACACCATGGCCGCTGCTCTCGAAGCGCAAGCCGGCAGTTTCGAAGCAGGCATCGTCGCCTCGTCAGTCGATCACACGACGCAAGTCCGCGGCTTCCGTTACTTTTGCGGAGGGCATCCCACCCCCACCGCCGAATCCATACGCGCCGCCGAAGCGATTCTTAAATCGCTCACCGCTCTCGACGCCGCGTCGCTCGTCATCTTTATGATCTCCGGCGGCGGCTCCTCCATCGTAGAAAAGCCTGTGGACGATGAAATTTCTCTCCCTGACTTGATCTCAACTTACAAAGTGCTCGTCCACTCCGGCGCGCCCATCGCCGAGATCAACGCCATCCGCAAACATCTCTCCGCCGTCAAAGGAGGCCGTCTCGCTCAGGCCGCCTATCCCGCGCAGCAGGTTTCGATCCTCGTCTCCGATGTGCCCGACGCTACGCCCGACGCTCTCGCCTCCGGCCCGACCATGCCCGATTCCACTTCGATCAACGATTGCCATCGCATCGCTGCTCAATACGGCCTCGTCGACCAATTCCCAAAGTCCACAGCCGATCTCTTTCGCCGGCATGCTCTCGATGAGACGCCCAAATCCGACGACCCCGCCTTTATCCGCGCCCGCCGGTGGACCGTACTCTCGAATAAAGTGGCCATCGACGAAGCCGCCGTAGCCGCCACACGCGCCGGTTTTGCCGTCGAAGTCGATAACTCCTGCGACGATTGGCCCTACGACAAAGCAGCGGCCTTCTTAATTAACCGCCTCCGCGAACTGCGCAGCCAAGTCTCGCGCGTCTGCCTCATCTCGGGAGGCGAAGTGACCGTCACCGTCCGCAACGGCGGCATCGGCGGCCGCAATCAGCAATTCGCCCTCGCCTGCGCCGAACTAATATCGGGAAGCGATATAACCGTTCTCAGCGCAGGCACCGACGGCATCGACGGCAACAGCCCGGCCGCAGGAGCCGTAGTCGATGGCAGCACCCTGAATCGAATAAGCGACCGAATAACCGATCAAATAAAAGCCGGCGCCGAAGGCATCGACGAGGCGCGCCACGCGCTCGCCACCTTCAACGCCTATCCACTCTTCGACGCGCTCGCCGACGCCATCGTCACCGGACCCACCGGAAATAATCTTCGCGACCTGCGCATCCTGCTCGCCTACTAACTTGTCCAACACCGCGAACCACACTTATAACTTCACTTATAGCCTTCGTACGCCTGCCACCTTATATATGTGCGCTAGCGTTCAGAGGCTTGGCCGGAAGCCCACCAGTCGTCGGTCTGGCTGCATCGACTGCTCACATCCCCTGACAGTTCATGCACTTCCGCATCCGTAAATTTCTGTAAATCTCATTTTGCACCGGCATCGCCACTCTCGCGCCCTGCATCCAACGTGTTAAATTTGAACTCAAAATCACTATTGTCTAGGAGGTTTCGATTGAAACGGATATCGCGTATTGCCGTCCTCATGACCTTTGCCTGTGCCGCGCTGGCGTCGTTTTCGAATTTCGCCCAAGCGCAGAAAATCGACCTGGGGTTCGGGGTTAGCGGATTAGTCGCGCCCTCCGCCGATTCGGCGAGCGGCGGTCACGCCCCGGCGTCACTCAGCGGGGGCACCTATCCCGGCTTTAGCGGCGATGTGCTTTTCTGGCACAACGTCGGTATCGGAGGCGAAGTCTTCTGGCGAGCTACTCAGGCCGACAATTACGGAGATCTAAATGAAGGTCTGAATTTTCGCCCCGTATTCTTCGACTTCGACGCCGTCTATTCGCCCAAGCTTGCCACCCACACCTATCTTGACCTCGATGGCGGCGTCGGCGCGATCAGCAACCGCTTCTACTGCGACGGCTGCGGCAACGGCTACAACACCAATTACACCAGCGACAAACATTTTATGGTCGACTTTGGCGGCGGCATAAAATTCTATGTGAAGGGCGGCTTTTTTGTTCGCCCTGAAGCGCGCCTCTATTATGCCACCAACAATAACCTCTTCAGCTCTGGCCGCTTCGCGCGCGCCGGCGCAACCATCGGCTACTCCTTTGGCAACAAGTAGATTCCGATGTAATTTGTCATGACCCTGAGCAAGGCCGACAGGAAGGACCTACCGCATCCCGGCGGGTCCTTTTAATTTTTCGCTGGCTATGTTGTTGGTAATCGAATGAGCAGCGCGTGCCCCGTCTTCACCGTTCCACATTATGCATTATGATAGCTGCATGAATTTCGGCGTCTCTGGCGAGACGGTTCTTCTCTCTTTTCTGCTGATCCTTTTGGGTTCCAATAAATTACCCGAGATCGGCCAACATGTCGCAGGACTCGTTCGCGAATCCCGGCGCGCCTCCCCAAGTTTCCGTTCCGCCCCTAGCCGCCTCCTGCTCCTGGCGTTCGCCTTCGTCGCTCTCGGCGCGACCTCAACCTTGGCGCACGCTCAAAGAATTGACGCCGCTGTCGGCGTCAGCGCGATCTTAGCCCCCGGAGCCAGTTCCGCGAGCAGCTCGGAGTACCCTGTATCGCTTAGCGGTGGCCTCTATCCCGGTCTAAGCGGCGATCTGATCTTCTGGCGCAATCTAGGCATCGGAGCCGAGCTCTACTGGCGCGCCTCCCAGGGCGTCAATTACGGCGGCAGCGTCGGCGTCAATTTCCGCCCGTTCTTTTACGACTTCAACGCCGTGTACTCGCCCAAACTCGCCAATCATACGTACCTCGAACTCGTCGGTGGCCTGGGCGGCCTCGATACTCGCTTTTACGAGTGCCCCGACTACGACTGCAATCTAGGCTACAGCCAGGGCGTCAATAGCTTCGCTCACTTCGATGTGGACTTCGGTGGCGGCGTCAAGTTTTACGCCAAGCGAGGCATCTTCATTCGTCCCGAAGCGCGCTACTACTTCATCCTGAACGACACCAACTTCAGCTCCAACCACGCCGCCCGAGTCGGCATTTCAATCGGATACACCTTTGGAGCGCACTAGCCCTCAATCTGAATTTGTCATCAATTTAAATTTGTCATCCTGACCCTGAGCTCCGTCGAAGGGGAAGGACCTGCTGTTAGCGACCGCGAAAATATAACTGCCGTCGGCTTTGCTCCCGCCTTGTAACGCATTTGTCGTTTCTCGCGTGGCGAGTGGCCCATTCCCCCCGTCCCGCATTATGATAGGACCATGAATTTCGGCGTCTCCGGCGAGATGATCTTTCTGTTTCTTCTGGTGCTGATTCTTTTCGGCCCCAAGAAGATGCCCGAGATCGGACGCCAGGTCGCGCGCCTGCTCAACGAGTTCCGCCGCGCCTCCAACGAATTCCGTTCGCAGATTGAGTCCGAGGTCAATTCGCTCGACTCCAGCAGTGGTCGCGGAAGCTATGGCAGCTCTCGCCCCCAGATCATGCCGTCTTTGCAGGCTCCGCTAGGATCGCTGGCGAATCGCATCTTTAATCCTCCATCGCCTGAAAAGTTGCAGGCTGTCGAAGAGGCTGCCGCCGAAGACGCTGCCGTCAAGGCCGCTGCCGCTGAATCGGTCGCCCGCAACGCCGCCACCGAAGCCGCATCAGCTCCCGAGCCCTCCGCGGCTGCGAAAGTGGCGCCCGATGCCTGAATCGGCCATTTCCCCCCTAAACAATTCCGCCATCGACAAGAATAACGACGCGGAGCAAATGCCCTCCATGGGCTTCCTCGATCATCTCGAGGAACTGCGCAAGCGCATCGTCTATTCCGTCATCGCCATCGCCGTCGGCTTCTTCGCCTGCTGGGGATACGCCGGCCGTATCTACGGAATCATGCAGCGCCCCATCATGGACGCGCTCGCGCGCAACGGCCTGTCGGCCAAGCTCGTCTACGTCAATCCCACCGAGCCATTCAATCTCTATTTAAAAGTCGGAATGATGGCGGGCTTATTCGTCGCCTCGCCCTTCGTGCTCTACCAGCTCTGGTGCTTCATCTCGCCTGGCCTCTATCGCAACGAAAAGCGCTACGTGTTTCCCTTCATGCTCTCGACCATCGCTCTCTTTCTAGCCGGTGGATACTTCGGCTACAAAGTCGTTCTCCCGCAGGCGCTGGTCTTCCTCATCGGCTACGGCAAAGACTTTCAGCCGATGATCACGCTGACCGAATATAGCTCCCTATTTCTGACGCTGATCGTCGGCATGGGAATCATCTTTGAAATGCCGATCCTGGTATTTTTTCTCGCGCTCATGGGCATCGTCAGCGCCGGATGGATGTGGCACAACATCCGCTATTCCATCCTGGGCATCTTCGTGGTCGCCGCCATAGTCTCGCCCACGCCCGATATTCTGAATATGTGTATCTTCGCTGCGCCCATGGTGGGTTTATATATGCTAAGCACCGGTATCGCCTACATCGTTCATCCCACGCAGCGCCAGAAGCGCGCGGACAAGAAAAAGTCTTAATCACGGGGGACACAGAGGATCATAGGGAAAATCATGAAAAGACCCGCAGCAAAAACTGCAATCCGCAAAGCCTTTCCCCGTGTTTCCCTGTGCCCCCCGTGGTTAATACTTTGCCTTTGCTTTTTTATAGCCGTGGCAGGAGCCACAGCCACCGCTGCCCGAGCCGAAAACGCCCCGCTCCCCCACATCGACGCCACGCGCGCCTTCCAATACACCCGCGAAGTCACCGCCTTCGGCCCCCGCTACATGGGCAACGAAAATCACAAGAAGCTAGAGCGCTACATCGTCGACCATCTCAAAGGCGACCAGGTCGAAGACGACGCATTTACCGCCGACACGGTAGAAGGGAAGTTCGCCGTCCGCAACATCATCGCCAAATTTCCCGGCACCAAAGATGGCATCATCGTCATCCTCGGCCACTACGACACCAACTACCCGCTGCGCAATATTGGATACGTAGGCGCGAATGACGGCGGCTCTTCCACCGCCATCCTCCTCGAGTTCGCAAATCAGCTGCGCGTCGCGCCCGGCAAGAAGCGCGACGGCTACAGCGTCTGGCTCGTCTGGACCGACGGCGAAGAAGCCGTCCGAAAATGGTCTGACACCGACAGCCTCTACGGCACGCGCCATCTAGCCGAGCGCTGGGAAAAAGACGGCACCCTCAAAAAAATTAAAGCGCTGATGGTCATGGACATGATCGGCGATGCCGACCTCGACATCCTGCGCGACAGCAACGGCACGCCCTGGCTGCTCGATCTCATCTACTCCGCCGCCGAGCGCCTCGGCTACCAATCCCACTTCTACGCCATGCAGGGCCCCGTCGAAGACGATCACCTGCCTTTCGTCAAACGCGGCGTGCCGAGCGCCGACGTGATCGATCTCGACTACGGTTACAACAATGTCTTCCACCACACCGCCCAAGATACTATTGACAAGCTAAGCCCCAAGAGCGAGGAGATTGCAGGCGACACGATTATGCTAACCATCCAGATGCTCGATCAGCGCTAGCGCGGCGCGATCGCGCGAAGCGCCGCCGCGCCAACTGGCTTGCGGCTAAATCAGACTGCGACCGCAAATGCGATCGCAATCTCATGCTATGCAACGCAGAAAATTTCTATCACTCGTCGGGACTGCTGCTTGCGTCGAACTGGCGCGGCGTATGGGTCTCGAAGCCGCCACTGACAATTCAAAACCCGACCTGACCATTCGCATCTCCGAGGTCGAGATCGAAGTCGCGCCGCGGAAGATAATCAAAACGACGGGATACAACGGCTCGGCTCCCGGCCCCGTCTTGCGCCTGCGCGAGGGCCAACCTGTCACCGTCGAGGTCATCAACGAAACGAAAACTCCGGAGTTGGTCCATTGGCACGGCCTCTTCGTTCCTTCCGAAGTCGATGGCTCCGAGGAAGAAGGCACGCCGATGGTGGCCGCCGGCGGCGTCCGTCAATATTCTTTCGTCCCGCGTCCCTCGGGGACGCGCTGGTATCACAGCCACGTTCATGCCGGCCGCGACATGAAACGCGCGACTTACACTGGTCAGTTTGGATTCCTCTACATTGAGCCAAAAGAAGAGCCCGGCCAGTACGACGCTGAGGTCTTTCTGGCGCTGCACGGCTGGGACGCCTATCTGAGCAGCCAGGGCGGAGACGGCAGTCTGGAAGCTACCTATCCCGCCTACTCCATGAATAGCCATGCGCTCGGGTCAGGCGACCCGGTGCGCGTGAAAGAAGGGCAGAGAGTTCTTTTCCGCATCCTGAACGCCAACGCCACCGAACAGCACCGCATCGCCTTGCCCGGCCACAAATTCAAAATAGTCAGCCTCGACGGCAACGCCGTCCCAGTTCCGCGCGAAGTGGACGCAATCGAGATGGGTCCCGCCGAGCGCGTAGACGCCGTCGTCACCATGAACAATCCAGGTGTCTGGATTCTGGGCGAGGCGAACGATCAAACAAGAAAAGATGGCCTCGGCGTCGTAGTCGAATATGCCAACCGCAGCGGCGCGCCGCAGTGGATCGCCTCCGCAAATACTCCGTGGGATTACACAATATTCGGCCGCGAAGCGGAGACCCCAGAGCCCGCCGGTGGCGTCGTCCCCTTAGTCTTCCGCAAGAAATTTGCCGGCAATCGCTGGGTCGATAACTGGACCATCAACGGCAAATCGTTCCCCAAAACCGATCCCATCCGCGTCCGCGCTAATAAGCGTTACCGCCTTCGCTTCGATAACCAAAGCGACGAATCACACCCGGTTCACCTGCACCGCCATAGCTTCGAAGTGACGAGGTTCGCCGGCAAAGCGACCGCTGGTGTCGTGAAAGATGTAGTGGTGGTGCCCGCCAGAAAGCAAGTTGAAGTGGATTTCACAGCGGACAATCCCGGCCCAACCCTGTTCCATTGCCATCAGCAGTTGCACATGGACTACGGCTTCATGACCATGCTGCAATACATTTGACGAAGTAGCTTTCTCGCACGCAGAAGGGTAAAATTGCGCTCCTCGCATAGGCAGGCGTAGTTTGGCTTCTCTGGAGTCGACCATGAAGCGAATTTCGTTACTTGGTCTTTGTCCGATGCTGTTGTCGATGGCTGCTTGGGCAGACATCGTTAATCTAACCAATCAGTTTGGATCCGTTACCGTCACTAACGCTGGAATCGATATCACGCGGTCGGAACTTACGGGCTTCGGCTTGAACTGGAGAAAAGCGCCTCCTGGACACCGCCTCGGCTCGATCAGCTTTTCGACGGGCGCTCTCCTTAGTGGCACTCTCTTTGGCGGCGGAACATTTTCCAGCAATGACTCCAGCTTCGTCGCCACTGGTTTAGGCAAATTCGGTGTGCCCAAAGGAGCGATCTTTAGCGGTAGTTTCGCAGGCCCTATCACTTGGACATTAGAAAGCCACACCGGCAACAACTATGTCTTTTTTCTCAGCGGCAATGTGGAGGGAACGCTCTACAACGGCCGACAGGTGGTCGGAGGCACGGAGCAGACTGTTTATGTGAATCAGAACTCTTGGAACCAGAACCACGGCGGTAGTCTACTTAGCGGCAGGACGGGCATAGGCGCTACGCCCATTCTGTGGCCTGAACCCGACACATTGTTATTGTCCACCACAGGCGTCGCCATCATGATTGCCGCAACCTGGCGGCGCAGACGCATACGGGCGTAACCTGACGAGTTCCCGCTCCTCAGAAGAACCGCGTGATGCCCTCTTCGAGCACCACCACTTTGTCTTTCACGCCAGCCTTCGCCGCTTCGCGCTCCAATAATTGCAAAGGTTCATCGATGGGCTCGTGCGACAGCCGGAACGTCCCATAATGCATCGGGACCATCCAGCGCGCATGCAGATCAAGAAAGGCGCGCGTAGCGTCCGCAGGGCTGGTATGCACGTTGCGGAATTGCGGCGGGTTATATGCTCCGATCGGCAGCAGCGCCAGTTCCGGTGAAAGTCGCTCCCCGATCTCGCGAAAGCCGGCAAAATAAGCGGTGTCTCCCGCGTGATAAACAGAATGCTTGCCGCTGCGCAGCACATACCCGCCATAGCCACGATGCGAATCTTTCAGAATGCGCGCTCCCCAATGGCGCGAGGGCACGTGCGTGATGTCAAGTGCGCCGTGGCGATATGTGTTCCACCATTCGAGTTCGACAATCTGCTCATAGCCCAGATCGCTGACCAGATCAAAGAGATGATGCGGCACCACCAAAGTGGGCGCGGTTCCCGTCGCACGCCGCGTCTGCCTTGCAATGGTTCTCAACGATTGGCGATGCAGGTGATCGAAATGCGCATGCGTCACGAGCACTACATCAGTGGGCGGCAGATCGCGCAGATTCAATCCCGGTTGGCGTAGCCGCTTGAGCACGAAGAGCCAGCGGGCAAAGTTAGGATCGATGACCACGTTCAATCCGCCAATTTGCAAAAAGAAGCTGGAATGCCCAATAAACGTTACGCCGAGTTGGCCATTTGAAACCAATTTCGGCTTGTGCGTCTCACCGGTGCGCGGAGTGACCGCGGAATGCCGCACCAGTTGCGTGAACTGTCCCGCTCGCTTGCGCAAGGCTCGATTTTTCAGGGAAGACTTGATCGTCACTTCAACCTGCAATCTTCAACCGGTCCCCGACTCGAACGCAGCCGAGGCGGACCATGAATACTCTGATCCTGCAACGATTATCGACTTTTTTGTCCATAGTCTCTAGTGCATCTTAGATGCCGGGACCTGCGACATCGACCCGCGTCTATATCGTTTTGTCGCCCGCCAACCCCTCCCTGGCGCTCTACATCCTACCTCAGCCGCGTAATACGGCGGATTGGAGGCATTTTGAACCAGTCCCCGTGCACCCTGTGTCCCCGGTGGTAAAACTCTTCACCTAATCAATCGAAATATCGACGACCGTACTTGACCGCCGCTTTGCTCGTCATATTAAATCCAAAGCGTGGGCCATTCATCAAAACTAGCAGAGTCCAAAAGAAAATCTCCGAAGGAGTAATCTTCATGCGCGTCGCTTTTTTAGGTCTGGGAATCATGGGCCGTTCCATGGCCGCCAATTTAGTCAAGGCCGGCCACGAAGTCTCCGTCTGGAATCGCACCAGCGGCAAAGACAAAGAAGTAGAAGGCGCGCGCACCGCCTCTTCTCCCGCCGATGCGGCGAAGGGCGTCGAAGCAGTGTGGATGTGCGTCTCCGACACGAAAGCAGCCGAATCCGTTTTGTTCGGCCCTAACGGCGTCAGCGATTCGCTAGCCGAAGGCATGATCATCGCCGACTCCAGCACCATCTCTCCGGCCGCGACGTTGCGCTTCGCCGAGCGCGTTAAAGCGAAGGGCGTTGCTTACGTCGACGCTCCCATGACCGGCTCGAAGATCGCAGCCGCCGCTGGCAGCCTCATCTTCATGGTCGGAGGCAACGACGCCGCGCTCGCCCGCCTTCAACCGCTCTTTCAAGCCATGGGCAAGCAGGTCTTCCACATGGGCGAAACCGGCAAGGGACAAGCCACCAAACTCGCCATGAATCTGCAGATCGCGATGATCTTCGAAGGCTTCGCCGAAGCGCTCACCTTAGCCTCGAAGCTAGGAGTCGACATAGAAAAAATGCTGCCGCTGATTCAGGCGTCGATGGTCCGTTCCGGAGTGGTCGAATATAAAGCTCCATTTATTTTGCAGCGCGACTTCTCGCCAAACTTTCCTTTGCGCCTGATGCTGAAAGATATTCGCCTCGCCCTCGATGCCGCCAAAGAATCCCGCGTCCGCCTCCCCGGCCTCGAAGCCGTAGAAGAGGTCTACGACGTAGCCGCCGAAGAAGGCCAAGGAGACCTAGACTACGCGGCAACGCTGATGCTGCTCGAAAAATGGGCTGGAGTCGAGGTGAAGGCCGCGGCTAAAGCTAGCTAATCACCTCCAAGTGCCAAACCGGTTGCACCGTAGACTCCACGTGGGGTGCGCCACTTCTCGCGGTTTTCGAGAAGTGGCCCTCGCGACTGCCGACTTCGCTTCACTCTACCCGCAAACCCGATCGCACAAATCAGCTTGCGCTCTTCACAGGCCTGGATGGATCCGGGCGGAAGAGTTTCTTCGCCGCTCTCGTTTGTAGGCTTGCTGTCTTCCGAACTCTTGCTCGCGACGCTTTCGCACTCCGAACTATCGCTTACAGTTTCGTCTTCGACGGGGGCGGCGATGGGAATTTTAAATTCAGTTTCGAAATCGGTGACAACCTGCTCGGGCTGGGGCTTTTCGAGTTCCACGCGCTTGAGATTGGAGGAGGCGATCTGGAGAGCATAGAGCAGGAGGCTGGCAGTTTTCCGTTCGATTCTTTTTTGCAAGAGCATCTGCATGACGCGGCGGACGACGGCCTGAATGGAGTGCGCATCTTCGAAATATGGCAGGACGACGTCGCCGGTCGCGTACTCACCTTCGGAGTAACATTCGACGGGGCATGGCCGTTCCTTGTGATGGTAGAAACAAAACTTCTTGTCGCGGAGAGCGGGTGAACCACATTGAGTTCCGTTGACCTTGATGTGGCGGCAACGGGGTGCTGCGTAAGATGACATATCTGACTCCTGAGTCAGTGGACTACTTACTTACCGAGTTAGTAGGGATACCCCCCTTACTTAGGCGGTGTATTGGAATCATCGACTTAGCTCGGGTTGGGCGGGCAAAGTCTTGATAGAAAGATAGTTATAGGTAAAGTCTTGATTGTGGAAGAGTTAGTGGGGGTGGATCCTTATCTGCCGGTATAGGTCACGGCGGCGCTGGAGTTAGTAAGTGCGCGTAAGTTTGGTGATGCTTTTATTTCTATTATATGGGGTGGTGTCAAGAGGATATTGGTAATCGGGGGTCGGCACTGATCGGATAATACATTATTCGGGCTTCCAACCTGTCGTGAAGCCTAACTTTTCATTTAGTTCCCAAGGTCCGCAACAAGGCACTTTTAGACTTTGGCATACATCTGGCACATGCCGATTGTGCCGTTGCTTCTTAGGCTTCGAAACCTCTGTGGTCACAATGCATCGTTCAGGATTCCCGAACGCGTACGCAATCAAGAACGGATCGCTTCCGATCTTTTCGACCTCATCATCAGCAAGATCATTCGCATAACCTTCAACCACTACGCGTCGGACAAGCTCCGGATTTGACATCTCTTCCAGGACGAGCGCCGGACGATTCTTGTCATCCTTCACCCAATCGAGCAGATCGTCGTCCTCTTTGCGTCCTGCCAATACCTCTTCATACATTTCAATCGGAAGTTTTACGTGCCCGGATGCAGCTTGATGGTGCAGCCAACTCCAAAACTCAGGAACCCGGTTGATGCCGTAATAAGTATTTGCCGCTGTTATGAGGATGTTTGCGTCGAGAAGGTATAGCACTAATCGCCCCCTCGGGTGGGGGTTTCGTCGGACAACAGCGGCTCAACGTTTCTGGCTCGCACCCCCAGTAGGCGTCCCGCTTTCGTATAGGTGAGAAGGCCCTCGCCCAACGAGCGGCCGGCGAGATCCAGAAGGGCTTTTCCTATCCGGTGCCGTCTAACGACGTAATAGCTCGGACCTCCTTCTCTGGCCGCTTGTTTTAGCGCTTCTCGCTCCTTTCGATCGAGCCAATCTTGTCTGAACCTCTCATTCAGATCGCCCCATGTCTTTTGTGTGATGGCTCCCATTCGGAATACTCTGTACGCCACCATGGCGCGGCTGATTTTGCGCTTGCCCGCAAATTTACCTATAGAGTCGACGAGTTCGTCAAAAGATGGCCGCCCCATGTCGACGAATTCATCGAGCTCCCTTGGCGGAAGTAGTATCTCTGCAGCGACATCGCTGCAGTATTGCTCAATTGCCAATCCGGTCACCCATCCGCTCACACCAGTGTCACCGAGCCACAGATGAGCCACTTCGTGCAATGCAGTAAAGGACCACGCAGATCGCGCATCATTGTCATTAATGATTGCTATTGGTGCGATCTCGTCCGCCATCGCGAAGCCACGGAAGGTATCGACGGGGATGTTGGTGTGGTAGCTGCCCAGATTTCCCAGGAGAAGGACGAAGATGCCTGTGTCCTCTAGTCTGAGACGAAGATAGGCGAACGCCTCTTCGACGGAGTCCTGTCGACGGAACTTAGTCAGGTCAAAGTCAGTCTGCAGGACGATGCGCTCCGCTAATTCAGGCACGGGAACATTCACATCTGCCGAGCCGATGAACGGTAGTCTCTCCGCTTCCTCATCCTCGAGTAGGGACTTAATTACGCTTTGGCGTCCGCGAATATCCCGGATCAACGCATCGAGGACTGGGTTGTAGAGTGGGGGCTTACCCCCAGGAAGCGTCCGAAAGTCTTTCCCCCGATCACCTGTTTTCGGGGGTCTCTCCAGATAAAACACGAGCAGCGAGCGACGATAGGCCTTGGCCATTCTTACTAGCAGGGGTCGGGAAGGTTCCTCTTCCCCCGCCTCAAGCGCTGCTAGCCTCTGGGCGCCGGACACACCGCGGGCTTCCTTGAGTTCTATCGCGTGAGCTGCCTCATCTAGTGACAGCCCGGCGGTTTCCCGTGCCCACTCGAATATTTCAGGGTTTAGTGCCGGCATGTGCCTATGATTCTACGCGTCGCTCTTCGAGCGTGCTATGGGGCGGCGGCGATTCGCACGTCTGGTTTTTCTTTGTGGCGCGGGAGTCTGGACCGCTATTGCAACGGTGTGATGCTGGAGTCGCAGGTGTTGATGGCGGTTACCGAGCTTCGCACTACGGCGTCGGCGAAGGAACAGAAATAGCGCGTTCCGGTTTGGTTCGGCACCGAGGGCGAGGCGATCGCGTTGTAGGTTCCGGCGGGAGTGCCGCTGACGCCCGATACGGTGTAAACGTAGCCGTTCTTCGTGCCCGAGGCGAGTTGGGTATCGATCAGGCAGGCGCCGGCTGAGGTTGGCGGAGCGCAGGCGGTTCCGCCGAGAGCGCCGAGCGTGGTGGCGTAGCCTACGGTGGGATAAGCGGAGTCGTAGGAAATCTGAGCAGTGTTGATGGTGCGCACCGCTCCGACGGCAGAGGCTTCATTGGCCGACATGCGGGCCCGCAGCAGGTTCGGGATCGCAATCGAGGCAATGATGAGGATGATTGCCACCACGATCAATAACTCGATCAGGGAAAAACCTTTTTGTTTTTTTTGTTTCGTCATTGGTTCACTCGATTCGCTTGCGCTGGAAAAACTTTCGCGTCTGCGGCGTAAAACGCCCAACGGTCGCCGCTTTCGGCGCATTCAGTCTACACCCATTGCATTAAAAGATTGTAGCAATCTTCGCTTGCCTGCTGCTTGTTTGCAGTTTTGTGTCTAACTTTTGCGACTAATACGCGGTCATCCAGCAAAGCTGCCAAGCTTTGCTGGGCTGGGCAAGCAGCTTCTCTATGGGAACGTCGCCCCTGCGCGAACTTGCGGTTTATGGTTGCGAGGGCAATGACTTTAGATAGGCTACGACCGCTTCGGCGTCGCTGCGGTCCATGCGGAATTGGGGCATGGGGAAGCGCAGGCGATTGCCGGTGGTCCAGATGCCGGTGGTTAAGAGCTTGACCATGTCGGCGTCGTCGGCCGGCGGAGTGCCTCCGATGCGGGGAACGCGGACTGGCCAGTCGGAGTCGGGCTCCGCGGGCATGAAGGGCACGGGACCGCCTTGGAGCCAATGCTTGCGGTCGGGATTGCCCTGGCTGTCGCGCGGGGTGTGGCATTGTCCGCACATAGCGACACCTTCGACGATATATTTTCCGCGAGCGACGTCGCCGGTTTTTTCAGAGGCGGGTTGCGCAGTCTGTGGCTTGTTGCTCTGGGCGAAAGCGAACTGCCCCGCAAACACGGCCGTGGTGAAGGCTGCGGCGAGCGCAACCAAGGCAAGCCGGGATAACGCGGACATGAGTCGAGAGAAGCGCGAGAACATTATTTTAGAGAACATTTTAGAGAACATTGCCAGTTGACTTTCTGAGGGCTGCGGTTACGAACGCCGCCTTCGTGCTCGGTCGATCGTGCTCGGTCGATATTGTACGCTTCGAGCAAGGTCGAGAGTTTTACTTCCTGGATTATCTCGATTGCGCATAGCAATTGTCTACTTAGGATCGGCGGATAAGTGCTGCGGGCTTTAGCGGACAGGAGTGTCCGCTCCACGACAACATGTCCTAGTCGCAGACGCTGCGGCTGGCGGGTTGGAAGCGATCCATTTGCGCCTCGCGCTGAGTGGTGACATGGCCGCCGGCGGTGTTGCCATATTGCTCTTCGCCGGGACAGTAGTAGAGAGCGGAGTGGGTATCGACCCACACCTGGATGCCGGGGTCTCCCTGAAGGTGGACGACGGGCGGCGCGGGAGCTTCGGCGATTCCGAGGGTGATGAGGGCTCGCTCCCAGGGGCCGAGCGCATGGTGGCGCGGGGCAGCGGCGGCCGGCCACAGTAGGGCCAGCACAGCTACGAAGAGCGATATTCCGAGATAGAGATCGGCGCGGTGGAAGCGCACGGTCACGCTGAGATCGGCGAGGCGCTGCATCAGGGTCTTCGGCGCGTCGTCACGGGCGGCGCGATCGTCGATGGGATCGTCGACGAGATCATTGCTCAGATCATTGCTCAGATCGTCGCTCAGATCATTGCTCGGGTATCTGCTCGGATAATCCGCCGCGTCGCTCGCCGCGCTGTCGGAGGCCGTATCGGCGGGAAAAGATTCGTCAAGCGCGGAGGACTCGAAGGGATGTGCGGGACGATCCGAGGCTTCAACTTTTTTCTTTTCGCTGGAAGTTAGTTGATCCACAGCGAAGCGCTCGCGCGCGGAACTGGGAAGTGGCGAGCTTTTGGTTCCGAGGTGGGGGAAGCGGTTTGGCAGACCTTGCTGAATTTTCTGGACGGCGTGGTCGGTCTCGGGAGGGCGCTCTGGCCACAAGCCCTGTTCCTGGCTCAGGAGCCACATCGAAGCCCAATTGCGCTGTAAGCGTTCGCCGGGACGAAAATGATCGAGGCCGCATTTAGGGCAAGTCGATGTCTCGGCCGGCTTGAGCGCGCCGCAATGCTGGCAAATGGCAGGTGTTTCCGGCGCGAGGCTTGTGGGCGGCTGTTCTTGGTTAGTTTGCTCGGACGGTTGCTCGGTCTGTTCAGTGTGGGTCTGGGTGTGGGGTTGGTTGTGTTCTGCGTGTTCTTCTTCTGCGACTCGGAAATCGAGAGGTTCTT
The DNA here is from genome assembly GCA_003132405.1 of Acidobacteriaceae bacterium. Classification (GTDB taxonomy): domain Bacteria; phylum Acidobacteriota; class Terriglobia; order Terriglobales; family Acidobacteriaceae; genus Acidiflorens. The sequence continues at coordinate 56,868 of PKXQ01000079.1, forward strand.
CCGGCCGCAGGGTCTGCGCAGGAGGCGTGCGACCGGGTTCTTCCTGCCGTCGCCGATCGTTGTGTTCCTGAATGGTAAAGGCAGCGGAAAGAAGGCCCTGGAACGATTGCTCGTCCAATGTCAGGTGCAGGCGAGACGGGCTGGGCCGCGATGTGGACATGGCAAAACGGGGAGACAGCAATACAAACCGGAACCATTGTAGTGCAAGTGTGGACGGTGTGAAACGAAAGAAAAAGAGGGCTTTTTGGGAGGGATTCCCATTTGCGGGTGCCAGAGTGGAAGAAAGAGATGAAAAGCATTTAAGAAATGGACAAGAGATGTCGAAGGTAAAGAGGTAAGAATATGGATTTAAACGGATTTGTGGAGGAGCGAAGATTTGGCGAAGCAGGTGCTAGTGGTTGAGCGTGGGTCGCAACCCCAAGACTGAACCGAAGGAGCAGACGAAACGCCAATGATCAACCTCAATAACATCAAGATAACGCCACGTGACCAAGAAGTGCTGCATCTGCTGGTGCAGGGATGCAGCAACAAAGAAATCGCGAGCCACCTGAACATCAGCCCGCGGACGGTTAAACAGCACCTGCGCACGCTGTTTCTGCGCGCCGGGATCAAAGAAGGCCGGAAACGCGTGAAACTCGCGACCGCCATGTTCATCAAGGAGCAGGTGCCGCCATGCAACCCCGTGATCGGTTGACCGCAAAGGAAGTGCAAGTGGCGACCCTGGTCTGGCAGGGTCTGACCAATAAAGATATTGCCGGAGTACTGCGAACCAGCGAGCAGGTAGTGAAGAACTATCTGCGGACTGCCTTTGACAAACTGGGAGTGTGGACCCGCCTGGAACTGGCACTGTATGTAGCTGGGCACGGGGGGGCGAACTGGCATTTGCGACTGGGTAACGGCTTGCTTCCGGTGGAACCGGGATGGAGAACATCTCCCGGGGCGGAGCCTCAGCTTTCGCGGACTAACGATTCGCGAAGCGGCAGCGAAAAGCACTCGCCCGAAGGAGCAGTCTTGTAGAGACGATCTTGCGTAGAGAAGATCTTGCGTTTTGATCGCGTGCATGCGGCGCTCGCAATAGCGCCGCACGCGCGCTGCAGATTGCTTGCACAAGGATTGATTACAAACGATCATGGCTGTTGAAAAAATCTTTTCATGGAATTTCAGCAACAAAATTCGTTCGCAAGTTATTGAAGTTTCACTGAAATTACTGCTTTGGTTCCTTTTTCAACACCCACGATCGATTACACAAGGATTGATTACACAAGGATCGATTGCACAGGCAATGGCTTAGCGGTAGATAAATCACAGCGCTGCAGCGCTCATGCTAGTCGTAGTCGGCGCCGCGAATTTGGTTTGGAGCGCTTTGCTTCTAGGGCCACGCCCTAGCATGCGAATTTTTGACCACAGGGCACGCGATTCTGAGAACCGGTTGTGTTCTTCTGCATTCCGGGGCAAGTTACTGGCTGGGGAAATGGGTGAAATCGTATCCTCAGCCTCCGAAGGTGGAAGCTAATCTGGGTTGAGCCATGCTCAATACCCTCCTGTCTATAGCTCTCCACGCCAGCTCTGCCCGCGTTTGCTACCTTGGGAATGTCCACGAGCGAAACAGATTTTCACACTCTTTTCCGGTTCCGATGCTTACACGGGTTCGATCGGGCCCGAAAGTTGCCACCTTAACACAGCTAACTACCATCTTTTCATGGCAATAGCCGCCGCGCCATCCCTGGAGCAGGCTTGCAGGCAACACGCCTTGGCCGCCGAAATCCCGGTAATCAAATTGCTGGGTTACGTATGGACCGATTCGCTTCTTTCTTGGCGAATGCCGAACTTCCAGGTTCGGCAGAATCAATCGTCCACGGCATTGTTTGTTCCTTGCTCGACTGAGGTGGGGATGGCTTACAAGGACATTTTTTGGATGGCGTGCGATTCGACCGATCAACTGCGGGCTGAATACGGGCCGTTCCATACCCGCGAGGAAGCGGAGATCGAAGCGCGCAAACTGTACTTTCGATATCTGCTTCGATACGAGCACATCCTCGGGCCTGACGAGGAGATTGAAGAAGTGCGCTGCATCTTCCTCGAACTGCAAGAGACACAGACGGCGCAGCGGCCGGATGTTACTTTTCACACACGCTGTGCCAGTTGCGGCGAGGCGGCGGCGCACGAAAGACCGTGGCAGGCGGAAGTGTGGGCTGACATTCACGAATTCGAACATACTCGCCACAAAGTGCGGCTTTTCGAACATGCCCGCGGAGAAGGTTTGAAGGAGATCGGCGACTGGCGCGGCCACGCAGCCTAACGATCGATCGGACGAGAGTCGGGAAGTTTCTGGAGCGACCATTCCTACGCAACATTTTATCTTTAGTCTAGCGATCACCCAGATGTGATGGGGGCAGATTCGTCCGGCGAGCAGGGTATGCTGAAAAATTGGCTTGGGAGCGGGGGCCTTCGCAATTGGGTGAGGACAGGGCTGTTATCGCAGCGCTGAAGCGCTGCGCCACCCAAAAGCAGGAACACTAGGCGCGTTTGCCTACGGCTTGGCGGCAGCATTATTCGCGAGCTTTGGGGTTAGCCGCTTGATGACAAATTCTTGAAACACATTGCCGATGGCGGTGGCTCCAATTCCGATGGCCGCGTTTTCGAAGGTTAGTCCTGCCCCATTTCGGTCCTGAGACGGGTAGTAGAGATTGGAAACGCCACCGGCGGCCAGGCTTCCTAGAATATTCGAGTAATTTACCTGCCACCGTCCGTTGTCGCCCTTGCAGATCAATGAATTGGCAATCGCGTATAGAAACCGTGACGGCGTGCTGCCGGTTCCCTTGTAGAAATAACGCGGGTCTTGTTTCAGCAGCGATGGCAGAATCGCGGCTCCGATGAGTGTGCCGGCAGTGGCGTCGGCATAGTTGGCGCCAAAACGTTTGGCGTAGCCTTGCGCGCCCTGGCCATATTCGGCGAAGTGATTTTGCGCCTGCTCGACTCCCGCGCTGCCCGCCACCATGACGAAGGTGAAGGGATCTTCCAAGGTCTTCCAGGCAAGATTGAATTTTTGCTTTGGACTGAGTGGAACGGCATGGGGGTCGTAGCTGACATAGAAGTTGGGCAGAACGCCGAGCACCCGTTGCTTTTCTTCAGCCTTGACCTGCTCTTCTGCCACCTCGGTCTGGGTAAGTGTGACCTCCAAATCAGCCGTATTGGTAGCGACGGCCAGCGCGGCCTCCGGGACCACATCGATTTCGCCGGAATGCAGCAGGCCGGAGGATGTTAGGGTAGCGAAACCGGCTGAACTAATGGTGAGTTGGAATGGGCCCGGAGCTATTCCGGCGAAGGAAAACTGCCCGTCTCCGTCGGAGAGAACCTGCTGGTTAAGCGATTGATTTCCGCCCGGCCGAGTGAGCCTGATTTGCGCTCCGGCGATGACCGCTCCACTTTGATCTGCGACGATTCCGCTGATGCTTCCGGACAGTTGCGGATCGGAGACAGGCATTGGCTCCGGGGTTTGCGATAAGCAGAATGACGTCCAACCCAAAGTGAAGAGTGCAAGAATCAGCGGTGCAGATTTGGATTGAAAGCCCATGAATAACCTAACTCTATCTCTTTCCACACTTCGTCTTCAAATTACCGACGTGATCCGTTCCCGATCAGTGGCGCCGGAAACCGGAAGAATGCGGCAGGACTATTTGCCGCTTGTTACAGTTGAGTTGCTCGCCCGGGAAGTGTTTCTACAGATTTTGATGCTTGATAGAAGCGGATCAGTCACTTGCTGGAAGAGCGCTATGAGATTTCTTGACGGGTACAAGGATCTGGCCCGCAGGGGGAAATGCATGGCGAAGAGCGCGGCAACCGTCACGCGACGGAAGGGAGATGAACGACATCGAAAGCGACAAAGCGCGAGGCGCGGAGGGTTCCGGCTGGCCGTGCCTTATACTTTAGAGAGCCGGAATCGGTCCCGAAAAATCAGATGAAGATTCCTACCGAACCTATTGGAAGCATGCCCCGGCCGCTGGAATTGATTGAGGCGATTGCCGCTGCGGGCAACTTTGCCGATCCTAAGTTGGACCCGCTTTACGAAGCGGCGACTCGCGACACAATCCAACAATTTGAGGCGACGGGTTCTCCGGTAATTACGGATGGGGAGCAGCGCAAGTATCACATTTTTTGGACTTATTCGGTGCATGGATTGGCCAATACGGCGCCCGACGGTTTTAAGATTCCGTTTTCCGCCGGACATGTGCGGCGCATGCCGCGACTGACAGCGGGGCCTTTTCGTTACAGAGTGTATGCCGACCGCTACGTTGAAGTCGCGAAGCGCTATGCGCACCTGCCGCTGAAGCAGGCAGTCATATCTCCTTCTGCGCTGAGCTTGATGTATCCGGCAGAAGATATTCCCGGTTACTCGCGGCAGGATTTCATCGATGATTTGCTGCGCGAGCACGAAACCGAGGTTCGGCGATGCTTTGAGAGGGATGCATAGAAAGTCCAAATTGATTTCACGGAAGGACGATTGGCGGTGAAGCTCGATCCGACGGGCGAACTGCTGAATAGTTTTATTGGTTTGAACAACCTGGCGCTGGCGCGATTTTCTACGGTTGAGCGGCAAAGCATCGGTGTGCACACTTGCCCGGGGTGGCGATCGGGATTCGACGCATAGTGCTGACGTTGATTACGAGCAACTGGTGCCCAGCCTGTTTGAATTGCGCGTGGGGAATTTTTACATCGCGATGGCCGGGGAGAAGGATCGCACGCGGGTGCCGAAGACAATTCGCCAATATCTCAAGCCGGAGCAGCGCGCGTTTGTAGGTGTGGTTTCGCCGATTGATCCGCGAGTGGATACGCCGGAGGAGGTTCGCGACCGGGTGCTCGAAGCGGCGAAGTATATTCCGCTCGAGCAACTGGGAACGACGGACGATTGCGGGTTTTCGCCGTTCAGCGACGATACATCGACGACGCGCGAAACTGCATTTGCGAAGATTCGGGCGAGAGTGGAAGGCACGCGGCTGGCGGAAAAAATTCTGGGAAACGGGTGATGGACGAAAACGAAGAAAAATTGTTGCGTTTGGTCGCGCTGCAAAATGCGCAGGCGGTGCTTCTCGCGCGAGATCGGGCGGAGCATGAGCTGATTGCGACGAACGAGGCGTTGGAACGCAAGACGGCGGAGCTGGCCGAGCAGCGCGAATCTTTTCGCGTCACGCTCGCGAGTATCGGCGACGCGGTTATCACCACAGATACCCAAGCTAAAATCACGTTCTTAAATCCCGTGGCCGAGGCCATGACGGGGTGGAAATCGGACGAGGCCATTGGCCAACCCCTCGAGAAAGTGTTCAACATTATTAACGAGCAGACCCGGCAGCCCGCGCCGAATCCGGTGAGCCGGGTGTTGCGCGAGGGAGTGGTGGTTGGACTCGCCAACCACACCGCATTGATTGGCCGCGATGGGAAGGAAACGGCGATTGATGACAGTGCGGCGCCGATCCGAGCCGAAACCGGGAAAATTTCCGGCGTGGTGATGGTGTTTCACGATGTGACCGAGCAGCGAAAGGCGGAGAACGCGCTGCGACAATCCAATCAGTTGTTGAGCGAGGTGCGGGACGAGCTTGAGAAGCGGGTGCAGGAACGCACGACGGAACTCGAAACGGCGAATGAGAGTTTACGCGATCTTTCGGCGCGTTTGCTGCATCTGCAGGATGAAGAACGCCGGCGCCTGGCGCGCGAACTGCACGACAGCGTGGGCCAGATACTTGCCGCCATCGGCATGAATATTGCCGTAGTTCAGTCTCAGTCGCACAAGCTGGATTCGTTTGGGGCGAGAGCAGTTTCGGAGAATGCGCAACTGGTCGACCAGGTTTCGCGGGAAATTCGTACCATCTCTCATCTGCTTCACCCTCCGCTGCTTGAAGTGGCCGGGCTAGTTTCGGCGTTACGGTGGTATGTGGATGGCTTTTCAGAACGCAGCAAGATCAAAGTCGATCTGGAAGTGCCGGCGGATTTTGGACGGTTGCCAAACGATGCGGAACTGGCCATCTTCCGCATCGTGCAGGAGTGTTTGACCAACGTCCATCGTCACTCGGGAAGCGCAACGGCGGCGATACTGATCCGGCAGGAAGACGGCCAGCTGACGGTGCAAGTTAGGGATAGCGGGAAGGGCCTACCGTCGAAGAAACAGCGGGAGCTAATCGAATCGAACCGGGGCGGGGTGGGATTTGGGGGCATGCGGGAGCGGCTGCGGCAGCTCGGCGGCGCTCTGGAGATACAATCCGAGGGCGAGGGGACGGTAGTGAGCGTGACCCTCAACGTGCAAAGCGCGCCTACTGATGGGTAGCTGCCCCCCGGTATTTCTGCGAGAAGAGAGCGAATTTCAGCGCGATAGTTTGGCGGCGGCGGGCTCGTCGAGCATCCACAACAATTTTCCGTCGGAGGGCTGAACTCTTTGCGAGGGCAGCGGCGGGGTGCTCTTGCCTTCGAGAACTTGATGGAGCATTTCGGCCTTGTCCGCGCCATTGGCGAGAAACATTATTTCGGCAGCGCGATTGAGCACGGGGAAAGTAAAAGTGATGCGGTGAGTTTTGAATTTCTCTACCCAATTGGCGACGACGAGCCGCGATTTTTCCTCTAGCGCCGCGGAATCGGGGAAGAGAGAAGCGGTGTGACCGTCGGGCCCCATGCCGAGCAGGATGAGGTCGAAGCGCGGGAATTCGTTGGGCTTGAGTTCGAAGAATTTGCGAAGCTGAGATTCGTAATTCGCGGCCGCAGCGGCGGCATCGGGATTTTCGGCGGGCACACGAAAGACATTTTCTGACGGAATTGTGATCTTGGAGAGCAACGATTCCTGCACCATCCGGTAATTGCTTTCGGCGTCGGTCGGCGGGACGTGGCGTTCGTCGCCGAAGAACATGAAGACGCGGTTCCAGGCAAAGGTGGCGTAATTCGCAGCGAGCAGAGAGTAGAGAGCCTTGGGCGTGGAGCCGCCCGAAAGAGCGACGGTGAAGCGTCCCTGGGCGCCGATGGCGGTGCGGGCAATGCGGACGAATTCCTCGGCAGCGGCGTGGTAAAGGTCGGCGGCAGTGGCAAGGACTTCGATGGATCGAGTCGGCGGCATGAAATTTTGTAATTTGGGAATTTCGTAATTTTGTAATTTAATCCACGCAACCTTCAAGACCAAATGCAAATTACAAATTAACCGATTGCCGCACTGCACAATCTTTTTACTTCTCGAAATTTCTCCAGCGACGGCCGTCGCGTTCCATTAATTCCTCGGACTCTTTCGGCCCCCAGGTTCCGGCGGGATAGTTGGGGAAATTGCGTGGCGGCAGCGCCTTCCACACGTCGAGCACGGGATTGACGATGCTCCAACCGGCCTCGACCATATCGGCGCGCTGGAAGAGTGTGGCGTCACCGGTCATGCAGTCATGCAGCAGGCGTTCGTAGCCGGTGCTGGGGGTTTCGCCGAAATAGTCGGCGTAGTCGAAGTCCATATTCACTTCGCCGAGTTGCATGGCAGCGCCAGGAGTTTTGGCGGCGAAGCGCAGCGAGATGCCTTCTTCCGGCTGGATGTGCAGCACCAGTTGATTGGGCATCATGTTTTCGACTTGAGTTTCGCGGAAGAGCATGAAGGGTGCGCGCCGGAATTGGATCACGACATGAGTGTTGCGGCCGGGCAGACGCTTGCCGGTGCGCAGATAGAAGGGAACGCCCGCCCAGCGCCAGTTATCGATCAAGAGGCGCATGGCAACAAAGGTTTCGGTGCGCGAGTCGGGAGGCACGCCCTCTTCGGAGCGGTAGGCGGGGACGCGCTCGTTGTCCATCGTGCCATCGCCATATTGGCCGCGAACGGTTTTGCTGAGCACATCTTCATTGCTGAAGGGCTGGACGGCGTGCAGAATCTTGGCTTGCTCATCGCGGACCGCGTTCGCTTCGAATGAGATCGGCGGCTCCATGGCGGTGAGCGTGATGAGCTGCATGATGTGGTTGGGCACCATGTCGCGCAGGGCGCCAGCGGTGTCATAGTAGTCGCCACGTTTTTCGACGCCTACTGTTTCAGCGACCGAAATCTGCACGTGATCGATGTAGCGGCGGTTCCAGATGGGCTCAAAGATACCGTTAGCGAAACGCAGCGCCATGATGTTCTGGACCGTCTCTTTGCCGAGGTAATGATCGATGCGGTAGATCTGGCACTCGGACGCGACTTTCAGGAGTTGCTGGTTCAGCGCCTTGGCGGAATCGAGGTCGTGGCCAAAAGGCTTTTCGATGATGACGCGGCGCCAGTGGCTGTTCTCTTCTTTCATGAGGCCGACGTTGGCGAGCCGTTCGACTACATCGCCGAAATATTTGGGCGCGGTCGCCATGTAAAAGAAATAGTTGCCATGCGAATTGTGCTCGTGGTCGACCTTGGCGAGCGTTTCTTTCAGCTTGTCGTAAGTCGCGGGATCGTCGAAATTTCCGCTGACGTAACTGATGCGGCGGACAAACCATTCCCAGAGATCGGCGTCGACCGTACCGGTGGCGAATTGTTTGAAGTCTTCGGTCACTTTTTTGCGCGCATCCTCATCGCTCATAGCGTTGCGGCCGACGCCGATGACGGCAAACTCGCGCGACAGCAGTTGCTGGCTGGCGAGATTGTAGAGAGCGGGAATGAGTTTGCGGCGCGTGAGGTCTCCGGTGAAGCCGAAGATCACCATGACGCAGGGATCGGCGGTGCGGCCGACGCGCGGTTTAGCGGGCAGAACTTCTGTCTGAGCCATTATTTCCCTCGGGTGATAATGCGCTACGGGCTTCGAGCCACGAGCTTAGGGCCATATGATTCGAATCACCAGAAACAGTTTAACCGCTGATCGCTGATTGGTGATCGCTGCTCGGAGCTTGGGGCGTTTACTTTTTTGCCGGCGGTTTTAGCTCAATGTGACCGCCAAACTTTTGGCGCATGGCGGAGAGCATCTTCTCCGCGAAAGTGTGATCCTGGCGCGAACGGAAGCGCGTGTAGAGAGCGGCGGTCAATACCTCGGCCGGCACGGCTTCTTCGAGCGCCGCCTGGATCGTCCAACGGCCTTCGCCAGAATCCTGCACGAAACCGCTGTATTCGGAAAGTGTAGGATTTTCGACGAGCGCCATCGCAGTCAAATCGAGCAGCCACGAACTCACCACGCTGCCGCGCCGCCAGACTTCGGCGATATCGGGCAAGTTGAGATTGTAGCGGATGTCTTCGGGAAGATCTTTGCTGGTCGCATTCTTGAAAATGTCGAAGCCCTCGGCGTAGGCCTGCATCATTCCATACTCGATGCCGTTGTGAACCATTTTTACGAAATGCCCGGAGCCGGAGGGACCGCAGTGGATGTAGCCTTCTTCGGAGGTGCCCGGGTCAGGCATTTTCTCGCGTCCAGCCGTGCGCGGAATGTCGCCGCGGCCGGGGGCTAGCGTTTTAAAGATCGGGTCGAGGCGCTGGACGGCCTCATTCGGCCCGCCGATCATCATGCAGTATCCGCGCTCGAGTCCCCAGACACCGCCGCTGGTGCCAACGTCGATATAGTGGACACCTTTGGCGGCGCAGATTTTGGAGCGGCGCACGTCATCTTTGAAATAAGAGTTGCCGCCATCGATGATGGTGTCTCCGGACTGCATGGCTTTGAGCAGCGCCTCAACGGTTTTTTCCGTGGGGTCGCCGGAGGGAACCATGACCCATGCGGCGCGTGGAGCGGTCAACTTGCTGACCAGGTCGTCGAGTGAAGAGGAAGCGGTCGCGCCTTCGCCGGCCAGACCCTTGACGGCGTCGGGACTGAGATCGGAAACGACCAGTTTGTGGCCGCCGCGCATCAGGCGGCGCGTCATGTTGGCGCCCATGCGCCCTAGACCCACCATTCCGAGTTGCATTCGTGCTCCTTAAAAATGTTTGGGCGACTGGTGAAACTACAGAACCTGTTTAACCAGTTCAGCAAGTTTGGTTAGTCCTGCCTTGACGTCGCTGCCGAGATGCACGCGCAAGGCGCGGCGTTTGCGATCGGCTAGAACCTGGAAATCGCCGCGCGCCTCCGCTGCTTTCACGATTCCGAAAGTGTATTTCTGCCCGGGGACTGGTAGGTCCTGGGCATCGTCGCAGGTGACTTGCAGGAACACGCCACTGTTGGGGCCGCCTTTATAGGCTTGCCCGGTGGAGTGCAGGAAGCGCGGGCCGAAGCCGAGGACGGTGGCGACACGCTTGCGATCACGCACGGCGAGGCGCAAATTTTGCAGTAGAGATTCGTGCTCGGCATTCATCTCGACGTAGGCGAGTAAGGCGAAATAGTCTCCGGTGGCGAGACGCGCCAAGTGCGCGCGGAGGTAATTTTTCAGCGCGCTGTCGGAGGAAGCTCCGGCGGCCTTCGCTATGTCTTTGGCTAGATCGGCGGCGTTGCGTTCGTCAGTGAAAAGTTTGAAGCCGGCTTCTTCGACGATGGGCTTCTCGGCGGGAAGCGCGCCCTTGGTTTCGTATTCGGAGGTGAGTTGCTTGGTGACGATTTTGCTGGCTTCGACGTCGGGCTGATTGAAGGCGTTGATGCCGATGATGGAACCGGCTACGGCGGTTGCAATTTCCCAGCGGAAGAATTCCTGACCGAGGCTGTAGGTGTCGGAGACAGCGATGCGAACGACGGGCTGTCCCGCTTTTTCGATGGCGGCGACCTTGGCATCTTGCGTGGGATCGGAAGCGCCTTCGAGGCGAAGGTAGGCGAAGACGCGGTCGTTTCCGTATACATCAGGCGCGCCGAGCGTCTCACGATCGACGGGGATGATGCCTTTGCCGAGCTTGCCGGTGGACTCGGCGATCAGTTGTTCGAGCCACGCGCCGAGATCGGAAATTTCGGGCGAGGTGATGAGCGTGATTTTGTCGCGGCCGAGTTTTGCGGCGGTGCCGAGGATCAGGCCTAGCATCGCCCCGGGATTCTGTTCAACCGGAGTCGCTGGCTGGCAGGCTTCGACCATTTCTTTCGTGCGCTGGAGGAATTTTCCGATGTCGAGGCCCATGGCGGCAGCGGGCACCATGCCGAAATTGGAGAGCGCGGAGTAGCGTCCGCCGATGGAAGGCACGCCATAGAAGATATGGCGGAAGTGGTCGCGTTCGGCGACCAGTTGCATCTTCGAGCCGGGATCGGTGATGGCGATGAATTGGCTGCCCGCTTTGTCTTTATTGTTGCCAAGCGTTTGTTGCACCCGCTCGAAGAAATATTGCTTGTAGATATTGGGTTCGAGCGTGCTGCCGGATTTGCTGGAAACGATGAAAAGCGTTTTCGCGAGATTGACCTTTTTCTCGATGCTGCGAATTTGCGCCGGGTCGGTCGAATCGAGAATGTGCAGGCGCGGGTAGCCAGGCGTTTGCGGGTAGGTCAGCGAGAGCACTTCTGGGCAAAGGCTGGAGCCGCCCATGCCGAGGAGGAGAATGTCGGAAAAGCCGGCGGACTTGATTTCGTCGGCGAGCGCCTTCAATTTGGCGATGTTGGCGAGTTGCTCATCGGTGATGTCGAGCCAGCCTAGCCACTTGGCCTCGTCATCGTTAGTCCAGAGCGAGGCGTCGTGCTGCCAGAGCCGCCTTACTTTTCCCGAGGCGCGCCAGTCGTTAAGGTTTTTTTTTACGGCGGCGTCGAGATCGGACGGCAGGGAAGCGCTTTGTGCGGTTACTTTGGGAGTGCTCGATCGCTTGGTATTTTTTTCGACCTCGGCCAGCAGCGTGTCGAAGGAGTCGGCGAAGAGTTTCACTCCGTCCGCGGTCAGCTTGTCGGTGACATCTTTCATGAGGATGCCGACTGCGGCGAGATCGGACATAGTCTGGCGCGCACCTTCGACGTTCTCGGTGAGACTCTGGCGCGGCTTGCCATGATCGCGGAAGGCGTCGAGGGTCGCGGGCGGGACGGTGTTGACGGTGTCGGGGCCGATCAATTCTTCGATGTAGAGCACGTCGCGATAATTTTTATTTTTTGTGCTGGTGCTGGCCCAGAGCACGCGCTGCGTCTGGGCGCCTTTGGCGGCGAGAGCCTTCCAACGCGGAGACGAGAAGATGCGCTCGTAGGCTTCGTAGGTCAACTTGCCGTTGGCGATGGCGACCTTGCCGAGAATGCCCTGCAGCTTGGCTTTGCGGGCAGTGTCTGTTTCTTTCTTGAGTTTGTCTTCGACGAGAGAATCGACCAGCGAATCGATGCGGCTGATGAAGAAGCTGGCTACGCTCGCGACCTTACTGACATCGCCGCCGGAGGCAGCGAACTTTTCAACTCCATCGATGAAGGCGGCGGCGACTTGTTCGTAGACAGGCTGCGCGAAGAGCAAGGTCACGTTGACGTTGATGCCCTCGCTGATGAGCTGGCGAAAAGCGGGAATGCCCTCAGCGGTGCCGGGAACTTTGATCATCACGTTTTCGCGGGAGACGGTCTTCCAGAGGCGGCGCGCCTCGTCGAGGGTACCGTTCGTGTCCTGCGCGAGGTAGGGAGAAACTTCGAGGCTGACATAACCGTCGCGTTTTTTTGTGCTCGCGTAGACGGGACGTAAAAGGTCGGCCGCATCCTGAATGTCGCGAATGGCGAGAAGTTCGTAGCGGCCTTTGGCGTCGAGATCGTTGCGCCCGGCGAGCGAGTCGAGGAAATCCTGGTATTGGCCTCCGGCAATCGCCTTCTCGAAGATCGAGGGGTTGGAGGTCATGCCGCGCAGGCCGTCTTCGGTGATCAGGCGCTGCAGTTCGCCGCTTGCCATCAGGTCGCGGCGAATGTAGTCGAGCCAGATGGACTGGCCGAAATTCTGAAGCTGAACGAGAGGGTTGACGGCTTTTGCGGTTTCGAGAGTGCCGACTGGATTCATAAACGTCTCCTAAGCTTAGGCAGGCTGAAGAATAATCGCCTGACGTTGATAAACGGTTACTGCCCGATCTGCTCGCGTGCCGATTGGATCACGGCATCTGTCGTGAAGCCAAATTTCTTTTGCAAATCTTTCAGGGGCGCGGAGGCTCCAAAGGTGCGCATGCCTAGGATGCGGCCTTTTGGTCCGGTGAATTGCGCCCATCCCATGGTCGACGCCATTTCGACGGCCACGCGTGCGGTTACATCGGGCGGAAGGACCTGGTCGCGATAGCTTTGATCCTGATGCTCGAAGATGTCCCACGACGGCATGCTGACGACGCGGGCGCGGATGCCTTCGGCTTTCAGTTTTTCGTAGGCGTCGATGCAGAGGTAGATCTCGCTCCCTGTGGCCATCAGGATGACCTGCGGCTTGCCGCCACCGGCGTCGGCGAGAATGTAGGCTCCGCGAGCCAGGCCAGCGGCGGGCGCGTATTTTGTGCGATCGAAGGTGGGCAGCGCTTGCCGGGTGAGGATCAGCGCGACCGGGTGCTTCGTCTGCTTCATGATTACTTTCCACGCTTCGATGACTTCGTTGGCATCGGCGGGCCGGAGTGTGATCAGCCCGGGAATGGAGCGCAGCGTGACCAGTTGTTCGATAGGTTGATGAGTCGGTCCATCTTCGCCGACGCCGATGGAATCGTGGGTGAAGATCCAGATCGACGGAACTTCCATGACAGCCGAGAGGCGGATCGGCATTTTCATGTAGTCGCTGAAGATCAGAAACGTGGAACCATAGGCGCGAATTTTCGACAGCGTCATGCCGTTGACGATGGCGCCCATGGCGTGTTCGCGAATGCCGAAGTGGAAATTGCGCGCGTTGTAATGATCGGCTTCGAAATCGCCGGCGCCATCGAAGGTGAGGCGAGTCTTGGTCGAGGGGTAGAGATCGGCGGAGCCGCCCATGAGCCAGGGATGGTTTTTGGCGATGGCATTCAGAATCTTGGCGGAGGAATCACGCGTAGCCAATCCCTTGGCGTCGGGCGCGAAGGAGGGCAGTTCTTTGTCCCATCCGTCTGGCGCTTTGCGCTCTTGCATGCGCGCGAATTGAGCGGTTAGGTCGGGGAATTGCGCGCTGTATTTTGAGAACAACGCTTTCCACTGTGCGTTTAATTGCTTGCCGCGCTTGCCCATGACGTCGCGAAAATTTTCCTGCACTCCGTCGGGGACGAGAAACTTGGCGTCTTCGGGCCAGCCGTAGAAGCGCTTCGTGAGTTTGACTTCTTCTTCGCCGAGGGCCTCGCCGTGCGCTTCTTTGGTGTCCTGGCGGTGCGGAGAGCCGTAGCCGATGTGGCTGTTGACGATGATGAGCTTCGGGCGATCCTTCACTTCGAGGGCCTCGGTGTAGGCCCTCGACAGAGCGGCCAGATCGTTGGCGTCGGAGACGTGTTGCACATCCCAGCCATATGCCTCAAAGCGTGTCGCCACATTTTCGTCGAAAGCGAGATCGGTATTGCCCTCGATGGTGATGTGGTTGCTGTCGTAAATCCAGCACAGGTTTGAAAGCTTGAGATGGCCGGCAACCGATGCGGCCTCTGAGGAAATGCCTTCCATCATGTCGCCGTCGCCGCAGAAGGTCCAGATGTTGTAGTTGAAAAGCTCAAGGCCGGGACGATTGAAATACGTTGCGAGCCAGCGCTCGGCGATGGCCATGCCGACGCTATTGGCTACGCCTTGGCCGAGCGGGCCGGTGGTGGTTTCGACGCCCGTGGTCAGTCCGTACTCGGGATGACCGGGCGTTTTGCTGCCTAATTGACGGAAGTTTTTGATCTCGTCGAGCGACAGGGCAGGGGTTGAAAGAATTTTGCCCTCGGGACTCACTTCGCGCACGCCCGCCAGATGGATCAGGGAATAAAGCAGCATGGAAGCGTGGCCGTTGGAGAGCACGAAGCGGTCGCGGTTCGGCCAAAGTGGATCTTCCGGATCGTAGTTGAGAAACTGCTGCCACAGACAATAGGCGACGGGCGCCAACGCCATGGGCGCGCCAGGATGGCCGGAGTTCGCCTTCTGCACCGCATCCATCGAAAGCGTGCGGATCGTATTGATGCACAGCTGATCGAGCTGTGTTCCGGTGGTGGCGACTGACTGGTCACTGACGGCCATTCATTCTCTCCTGGCAAATCGGCTTACATTAGCCCCACTACAAAGTTAGATGAAGCTATCCGCAAATGGATACACTGGGCCAGATTCTTAAGTTTACCTCGGGACCGAAAAACGAGACGAGGCACGAGTAGACTACGTTTTGATTTTATACCGGCAGGAATTTAGCTGGATGCCGCGTGCGGCAAGGATAATGGGCACGGACCTTTCTCTTCTATATCTGATCTTTGCTTATCCTTGAATCTTTGAAATCTTTGCCGTGGAGAGGGGAATCACGGCGTGGAAGAGTTGCTCTGTTTGACTCTTTGTTGCAGGTTAGAGGCCAATTGGTCCACGTCGACGGCCGAAAGGTTCATCATGGTGGGATCGAGGAGGGGCAGTCGATTGGTTCCGATGGCGTCGCGGCGTACCTGGATCAGCAAGGCGTGGAGCACCTCCGGGTCGTATTTTTGCGGCGCGAGGCGGATGAGTTCCTGGAGCGCTGCTCCCACTGAAAGCCGGTCGCGATAGGCACGTTCACTGGTCATGGCATCGAAGGTTTCTGCGAGGGCGACGATGCGCACGGCTTGCGGTATTTCGTCGCCATGCAAGCCGTCCGGGTATCCCGAGCCGTCGGCGCGCTCGTGATGCCAGCGCACGATTTCTGGAATCTGCGGCCAGGGAAACTGGACCTGGCTGACGATCTGATGGCCGACGACGGTGTGGTCGCGCATCTCGCGATATTCGTTCTGATCGAGCTCGGAAGGTTTTTCGAAGAGCCGCCGATCGACGGCCACCATGCCGATGTCGTGCAGATAGGCGGCTGATCGCAGGGAAGCGGCGTCATTGGGATTCATACCCATGGCTTCGCCGATGGCTTGAGAATAGCGGCCGACGCGTAGCGAGTGGCCATGAATGTTTACGTGTTTGACGTCGATGGCGGTGGTAAAAGCCTCGAGCGCGTTGTCGTAAAAACCGTGGAGCGAGGCCACGAGGCGCAGATTTTCCGAGACGCGTTGCGCGAGGGTCTGGCCGAGAGTGTGGTTCTGAATGGCCAGCGCAATATAGTGGCTCAGCATTTTGAGCGCATCGAGCGCATCTTCTTCGTAGAGAGCGTCGCCGGCGCGGCGGCCCAGGGCAATCGCGCCGGTGAGTTTGCCGCGGACTTTGAGCGGGCAGAGGCATTTGAAGAGTTCGGGTGCCACGTTTCCATTCGAACTCAGAAAAACATCGTGAGTGGAACTGTTGAGCACGATGGGGCCGGAGGCGGCGGTCAGAGTGTGCTGATGGCGGGGGAGGAGCGGAATCACGGAGGGATCGGGCATGAGGGCGAATCCCTGAGCGTCGACGGAGGTGAGCAGGGAGCGACGTTCGTCGAATGAAAATAAGGCGGCCTCGCGCGCGCCTGCTGCTTCCATAATGGCGGTCAGCATGGTGCGAGCGGTTTGGCGGAAATCGTGGTCGGCCGTAAGTTCGGGCCCCAAATCCGTCAACGCTTCGAACGTCTTGAGAATTTTCTTAAAATCGGTTCCCTGCAATACCTCGCGCGGAGGAACATGCGAGAAACCAGAGCGCAATAAGGTTAGCACCGCGTTCGCGAGCCGATTGTTGGTTAGTTTGGTGCGAAAAGACTATTGGGTCATCGGGCGATCCGGCCATCGGGTGATCGATCTTCCCTCGTCTTTCGTTCACCGGTTGCTAAGGATTAAGAACCGCTACGCGAAGTTCAGATCACCTGATGGCCGGATGACCCGATCGCCCGATGACTTGCCTTGACAGGCGCGCCAAGTTAGCTCATACTTCGGCCCAATCGCGCGCGCCGCTTGCGTTTCGCCAGTTTCGCCGGGCAACTTACCAACTGAGTGTTGATAGAGAGATTCCGTGGTTGCGTCTCAATCCAAGCCGTTCTCTGAGAAAAAAATACCTGCGTCCGATCGCGATTCCTCGCCAGAAAATCCTGAAGGCGGGTTGGGCGTTTCTGAAATTGACCCGAACGCCTCGCTGTCGTCACTCAAGGATCTGGTCGCAGGCGGAGACCACCGCCTGGAACCGATATTGGGAAGCATTACGGACGTCGCGCTGCGGCTGACGGGCGCTAGCGGGGCGGCGTTGGCGATGTGGAAGGATGGCGCGATGGTGTGCCGCGCGCGCAGTGGGAGCACGGCTCCCGCACTCGGTGCGCGGCTGAGCGCGGACACGGGGATTTCAGGGGAGTGTTTGCGCAGCGGAAAGATTCAGCATTGCGTCGACACCGAAAAAAATTCTCTCGTCGATGTGGAAGTCTGCCGCAGCCTCGGCTTGCGGTCGATTGCGGTTTTGCCGATTCAGGGCTGGCGCGGGGTAAACGGAATTCTGGAAGTATTCTCGACCGCACCGGCGGCTTTCAGCGATCGGCATATAGATGTTCTGGTGCAACTGGCGGCGCTGGCGGAGCGCGCGCGCGCGTCGCAACCGCATGACGCATCGCCGGCCGCGCCGAAGATTCCTTCAGCGGCGGGGAGGGCGCAACCCTCTGGCTTGCTGCCGGCGTCGGATCGCGTGGGGGATGTGGCTCTGGCGGTGATGGGAAGGCGCTCGCAGCCATTTGTTTTGACCGCCATTGCGCTGGTGTCGATTTCGCTGCTTGGCCTGGTGATTTGGCTGGGGTCGAAGGGGCCTGCGGAAGCAGATGGCAGGGCGCACGCGGCGACGCCGGATTCGGTTGGCGCGAATATCAATGGCCCTGCGACCAGGTCCGCGAACGAACCCCTTTCGGGGTCGCAGCATTCGACGGGGTCTTTCGTTAACTCTCAGTCTTCGTTCCGAAATGATCCAGTCTGGAAACCGGATCCGGGCGGGCAGCCGTTGTTTCCGAAGGGTGGAAAACCGTCCGCCGGCGATCCGGTGAAGTTCGCGGCGAAGGTGGATGCGCTCGCGGAGAAAAAACCTGCCCCGGGCCGTATGTCCGCCGCTCAGATGCCCGTTGATCGGTCATCATCGCCTGATGGTTCTTCTAACAAGGCGGCCGGCAAAGTTGCGGCGAATACGGTGATCGTGCACCCAGTCCCGGCCTCGCAGGCCTCCCAGGCCGATTCGGGCTCCGGCTCAATCGAGACTCATTCGAATGAGAGTGCGCCGGCGGTGCCGTCGACTTCAGCCGGCGATGCGAGTCACGCCGCCCTCAACGGAGTGCTCTCCGCAAGGGTTTCATTGCCCAATCTCACGGCGCCGGTTTCGGCTGGCGTTTCGGGCGGCAAAGTTCTGCATAGAGTTTCGCCGGTTTATCCCACAGAGGCGCGCGTGCTGCGCCAGGGAGGCACGGTCGTTCTGGCGGCCACCGTGATGGAGGATGGAACGGTGGGATCGGTCAGAGTGATTGAGGGGCCGCCGATGTTTGCCCACGCCGCTGTGGAGGCAGTGAAGCAATGGCGTTACAAGCCCTTTGCACTCGACGGAAAACCCATCAAGAATGAGATTGGAATTACTCTCCGTTTTAAATACCCTTCCGACTCAGCTTCGCAGTGAACGCGTTGCTGATCGGACTATAGAATCGCTCGGCCAATCATCCTTAGATGAATTTCCAATCACCCGAGGGCCAGATCACCCGACGGCCCGAGCGCTAAACTCCGACGGGGAAGGGCTTGGTGTGACGCTCGGAGCCTACGGCTAGTCCGGCGAAGCGGCCTTGTAGAAGCGACATCAGGCCGGTGACCCAGTAGCCCAATACGAATAACAATAGGAACGGAACGGTGAAGTAGTTCTCATTAGTGATGGCGTAATAGATCGCCAGCGCGAAATAAGTTCCGATCAGGAGTTCTATCCACGGAACCCATCCCAGACGCTTGCGATATTTTGCTCCGAGAACCTTGTCCTTCTTGGATTCGACGCGATATTTGGGAGTGCGGGCGAAAGCGGTCTGTTTGCCAATCACCGCTTCGAGCACGGCAATTGTGTTGGTAACGGTTAAGCCGATTCCCAGTGCCATCAGAAGCGGTAGATAGAGGACGGCTCGCGGCCAGTTCTTTGGGAAGAGCTCTTTTTGCGAAACGAGATAGAAACTGGAAATGGAAAAGGTCGACGCCATGAAGAGGGGAAGGTCGATGTAAAGCATCTGGAACCATCCCTGGTAGAAGCGGATGATCATGGCGGGCATCAGCAAAACCGAGAGGATGATCATCAGCGGATAGCTGAAGTTTGCGGTCAGGTGATACCACGCTTCGATTTTCTGATGGCGCGAGACGTCGCTCTTTAATACTTTGGGAAGGATTTTTTTCGAAACTTGGATCAAGCCTTTGGCCCAGCGCGCCTGCTGCGTCTTGAATGCGGTCATTTCCACCGGCAACTCCGCGGGGCATTCGACGTCTTGGAGATAGACAAACTTCCATCCTTTTAATTGGGCGCGGTAGGAGAGGTCGGTGTCTTCGGTGAGCGTGTCGTGCTCCCAACCGCCGGCTTCGTCGATAGCGCTCCGACGCCACATGCCCGCGGTGCCGTTGAAGTTAAAGAAAACGCCGCTGCGGGAGCGGCCGGAATGTTCGAGGACGAAATGGCCGTCGAGCAGAATGGCTTCGACCTCGGTGAGAACCGAGTAGTGGCGGTTGATGTGCGTCCAGCGAGTTTGAACCATGCCGACTTTTGGATCGGTGAAGTGGTGCACGCACTTCAGCAGAAAGTCGGGCGGCGGAACAAAGTCGGCGTCAAAGATGGCGACGAATTCGCCCTTGGCGGTTTTCAGGCCAGCTTCAAGTGCTCCGGCCTTAAAGCCCTCGCGATTGGTGCGGTGCAGATAGACGACGGGATTTCCGAGAGCGGCGTAGCGATCGACCAGGGCGCGCGCGACATCCACGGTTTCGTCGGTTGAGTCGTCGAGCAACTGGATGTCGAGCTTGTCTTTCGGGTAATCAAGGCGGCAGACGGCGTCAAGCAGGCGGTCGACGACATATTGTTCGTTAAAGATCGGCAATTGGGCGGTGACGCGTGGCAGGTTTTCGAAGCGAGCCGCCGGTTCGGTAGTTTTGTTTTTCTTGTGCTTGTAATAAAGGTAGACGAGCCAGTAGCGGTGCCCGCCATAGGCCGCGAGTATTACGAGAACGATGAAATAGGGAATCAGCAGCGCCAGATCGAAGGCATTGACCTGGTAGAGACCTTGGAAAGTTTTGTCCAGAAAATGCTGGCGGAGGTAGGGGCCCAAGCCTTTGGTGGCGAGAAACAAAGCGAAGGACGGCGGGGAAGTAGGCGTCAGATGCATGAAGTCAGCTGGACTATGAAGCGGCGGCGAAGACCGCAGTCTAAGAATTGTAACTGATTGGTCGCTGGTCGTTCGTCGTTGGCAAACTCCGCGAGCGACAAACGACTAACGATCAGCGACCAATTGTTACACCTCGGCTGCCGGACTCAGTCTCAGCTCGACTTTCTGACTGGAGCCTTCTTCCACCTTGAGCGTCGTGCCATTGGCTTCCTGCGACCTCAGAAAGTCGGGATCGCGCCAGAGGTCCTCGTCGACATCTTGCCAGGCATAGAGAGTGTAGGTGCCCGGAGCCAGGCCGCGAATGATGAAATGGCCATGCTGATCGCTCGATCCGGTGCCGAAGCGATCAGGGATCTTGCGGTATTTTTCTTCGGGCACGGCCACGACGGTAGCGTTGGGCACGGGATGATCGTTGTCTATATCTTTTTCTTTTTCGACAACCTCACCTTCGATGATGCCTCCCCGTGAACTCAGCCGCAGATCGAGCGAGCCTGGACCGCTTGCAGCGAATCCGGTGGCTACATCTCGACCGGCGAGGGTTACGGATTTCACGTAGAAATTGCCCTGCGCGGCGCTTCCGAAGACTTGCGCAATGTAATTGCCCGGGTTCACATCCTTCCACTGGAAGTACCCCTGCCGATCGACTTGGGCGTTCGTGCCAAAAAAGTCCTGTGACATGAAGAAGCCTGGATCTTCAGGCAATTCGGCCTGGCGCAGGTTTACCACGAATTGCGTAGGCTCTACTGCCGCGGTGCTTTCGATCAAGAGATGGCCCGAGATTGTGAAAGAAGGTTGGGGGACGAGCTTTACGCCCTCCACGTCAGCGGCGGCGACGTTGAGATCCTGGTGCGCGGTCAGTGCCTGGGGTCCCGATTCAGTCGCCACTTTCATAATGTAGGATCCGGGCGCGACGCCACGGATTTCGAATTGGCCATCCGGTCCTATCTCACTAGTATTTGCCCGCATCGAATCGCCCGCCTTTGAGAACAACTCGACGGCTGGTTTCTGTCCGGCGGGGATACCGGTCACAGTGCCGCGGATGCGATAGGTTCTCTGCGGCACCAGTGTGAGGTTGACGAGGATCTCATCGGCGGCCTTTACCTCGACGGGCGCGGCCTGTGCGGGATCGTTGGTTCCGGGATAGTAGGTGGCGAGGTAGCGAGTGTCGGGCGACTCGGCTGAGTTGCCGTTTCCGGCAGCGGTCGAGGGCGACTTTTCCGACGCCTTTTCGTAATCGCGAAAGTCCGGAGGCGGCATGGCCAAGACTGTGTACTGGCCGGGAAACAGGCCGGCGAGGCGGTATTCGCCGAGGTCGTGGGTGGCATTGCTGGAGACGGCTTCACGCGTAGTTTTGCCCGGTTTTTTCCGGAGCGCAAAGATTCTCACGCCGGACACGGGATCGCCATCTTCGTCTATGATGCGGCCGGTGATGGTGGCGGTGGGCAACATGCGGAAGAGCAGGTCTTCCACCGACGTCCCGGCTTGAATGGTGATTACGTTGACGTCGGACTTGCGGCCGCGGTTGTTGACTCCTACGAATCCTGTGCGCTCGAGAAAGATACTATAGCGGCCGGGAACGACGCCTTCGACGCGGAAATGGCCGTCGGCTTCGGTCGAAGCGGTGTAGCTTTCACCTTGTGCTTCGGCGACGACCTGTATCAGAACTTTTTTGAGCGGCAGGCTGCCGGGGTCTTTTATTACAGTGCCTGCGATGGACGACATTTTCGCCGCGGGCACGGAGTCTTGGGCGCTGGAGAGCAAGCAGGCGCCTACAAGAAAGAAGACGATCGCGAGGCAGCGGGTTATTAAGGTCGAGAACGCAAGTCTATGGCCCAAGCCGATTGTCATCCCGTCCTTGATCTCGTCGAAGGGGAAGGACCTGTGTAGCGTCCGCGGAATGCATAGGTCTTTCGCTTCGCTCAAGATGACAAATCACATGACAGATCGGATGACAGTTCAAAGTTGAGTTCAGTTCAGAAAATATTGCCGGTACAGCGTGTCGCGTTGCGCTGGGCGAAAGCCCGCATCGCGTATGATGCGGCGCAATTCTTCTTCGGTTGTGCAGTTGGTCACGCCCGCGGCGCGGACTACATTTTCTTCCAGCATGACGGAGCCTACGTCATTGCCGCCGAAGCGCAAGCCCATCTGACAGACTTTTAATCCTTGCGTCACCCAGCTGGATTGCACGTTCAGGAAATTCGAAAGATAGAGCCGCGATATCGCCAGCACCTTTAAATATTCGACGGCAGTGGCCTCATCCCATTTGCGTCCGCCGAGGGCGGTGTGCTGCGGCTGGAAGCTCCAGGGGATGAAGGCGGTGAAGCCGCCCGTCTCTTGCTGCAAATCGTAGAGAACCTGAAAGTGATTGATGCGGTGCTCGATGGACTCGCCAACGCCAAACATCATGGTGGCAGTTGTGCGCATGCCGAGCTGGTGCGCGGTGCGATGGACTTCCAGCCAATCGGCGGTCAGGCACTTCAGGCGCGCGATTTTGTAGCGTACTTCGTCGTCGAGAATCTCGGCGCCGCCGCCGGGGATGGAATCGAGGCCAGCGTCGCGCAGGCGCGCAATCGTATCGCGGATGGTGAGGTTGCTGTACTCGGCAATCGCGAGGATTTCGGAGGCGGAGTAGCAGTGGAGATGAACTTTGGGAAAGCGCTGCTTGATGCCGCTGAGCATCTTTTCGTGCCAGTCGATCTTAAGATCGGGATGCAGGCCTCCCTGCATCAGCACGCCGGTGCCGCCGAGTTCGACGGTTTCGCGGATTTTTTCGTAGATGGTGTCGAAGTCGAGGATGTAGCCTTCTTTTGCGGCAGGGCCTTTTAACGGGCGATAGAAGGCGCAGAAGGTGCAGTATTCTGTGCAGAAGTTCGTGTAATTAATGTTGCGGTCGATGATGTAGGTCACGGTGCCTTCGGGATGAAGCTGGCGGCGAACCGAGTCCGCCTCCATGCCGATGCCGATCAGGTCATCGGAGCGAAACATCTCCAGCGCTTGCTGTTTGGTCAGGGACATTCTTTCCACTCCACGGTAAAGGTTATTTTAGCTGGAGGGCACCCTAATTCACCACAGAGGACACGAAGTAACACGAAGGTTTAAGGCTTACGCGGTTCGGCGGCGAACCTGGGGTTGCGGGCGGGGGATTTTGGGCTGGTCGCCCTTCTGACTGCGTTTGTACTGATACAGGCCGTAGAGGCCACCGGCTAGCGAAAAAACGATCAGGACGATCATTACGGGCCAGTAGTATTGCGAAAAGAACTTCACGATGCTTCGTCCGTAGTGGTAGCCGAGATAACCGAGGATGGTGAACCGAATGCCGCGCCCGACGGCCAGAGCAGTCAGAAACTTCCTGGTTGGGTATTGCAGGGCACCCGCAGCCAAAAGCATGGGGGTAATCGGAAATGGCGGCGGAAGGATGGCAGGGATGGCGACCGCAGCGAATCCCCAGCGTTCAAAAATCGCGTAGACTTTTTTTGCTCTTTTCTGCGAGAACCTTTTTTCCAGCGTTTCCTTGCCGCCTTTGCGCGCCATGCGATACGTCAGATAGCCGCCGAGGATGGCTCCGGCGGTCGCCATGATGGTGTAGTAGAACCACGGTTCGCGACGGTGGGCAGCGAGCAGAATGGTGACAACGTCGGTGCTGCCGGGCAGAGGGATGAGCGAGTTATCGGCAATGCCCAGCAGAATGAGGCCCGGGCCGCCGAGATGGATCAGCCAGCGCATGGCGGTCTTTTTCGTCACGAGCAGGATGATCGCAAACCAGTGCATGATCCTCATTAGAGCAGGTTTGCGGCTGACGAGTTGCAATCTAAAAGGCTATGGCTTTGGTTGAGACAAAAGTTTACAGAAATCGAAGTTCAGGTGCGGGTGGAAGGGCTCCGATTTCGGCGGCGAGGCGGTAGTAGAGCTGAAGGCCATCGAGGCAGGGAGGGTCGAGATAATAATGGATGTTTTGCGTGAGGTAGACGCGGATCGCCTCGATGTTGATGCCGAGGCGCGGCGCCCACTCCTGGGCGATGGCTTCGAGATTTTTTGCCGACAGGCCGTGATCGCGCGACTGCTTGAATACTTGTGCGATGGCGCGGGCATCTCGCCCTTCGAGCGCTTGCTGGCGGATGGCCCAGAAGGCGAAGACGAAGGACTTTCCGGTGCGCTCAACCCACTCTTCCGCGAGGTCTAAACTGAAGTAGCGGGTGCGGTCGATTTGCAGGGCCGGGTCTCCTATGAGTACAGCCGCGTCGCACGCGTCGGGCGTTGTTTGGTCGAGCATAGCATCGAGATTCGGAGCCATTGGCTTATAGTCGCGCGCTCCGCCGAGCCACTTGGCAAAGAGAATCTTGGCTAGCGCAACTGAGGTCATCGAAGAAGTGTCGAGCGCAACGGTGCGGACGCGCTTCAACCATTTTTCTTTTGATAATGGATCTTGCGACGAGTGCTCGATCGGTGTTTTATTTGGCGTTTTGCTGACGAGAAGGATCGAGCGCACCGCGCGGCGGGCAGCGATGGCTACGTCGGGGATGATGACGAGATCCGGGACGCTGGCATAGGCTGCGGCGGGGATGATGCCAATATCAGCCGTACCCGCGCGCAGCGCCTCGGCGCAGGCGGAGGGAATGGTGTAGGAAATGTCGTAATCCGAAACGTGGTCGGCGTTCGCCTCTTCGTGCTCAAAATCCCACATGAGAGGAGCCGTGTTCAGGTAGGAAATGGCTGAGATCTTTAAGCGGCTCATCACTTTGCGAATTGTACCAAAGGCGGTGTGAGCGGCATCCTTGACAGAGTTTTCGATGGCGGACTAGGGTCGCGCAGTATGGCTAATAAGGTTGGCATTTCTGGCGTGGCTGTCGCCGCGCCCAATCCCGCTTCGCATCAAGGCCTCTATTGGCTCGCGCTGGCGTTGACCGAGGGATTGGGCCCCACGCGCATCAGGAAAATGATCGAGCAGTTTGGCACAGCGGAGCGGGTTTTTCAGGCTAGCCTGACGGAACTCGAAGCGACAGGGATGCGCGCCGTTTCGGCGCAATCGCTGGCCACAGGAAAGTCGCTTGAACTGGCGCAGGCGGAATGCGCGAAGGCGAGCGATGCGGGTGCAAGAATCGTTGCGCTCAGCGATTCTGAATATCCGGCGCGACTCAAAGAAATTTACGATCCTCCGGTAATTTTGTTTGTTAAAGGAAACGTCGAGATGCTGGCTCAGCCCAGTATAGCGATGGTCGGGACACGGCATCCGACGCCTTATGGCAGCGCCATGGCGGAGCGCCTCTCGACTGACCTCGCGGCTCGCGGATTGGTTATCATCAGCGGACTGGCGCGCGGCATCGATACGGCCTCGCATCGCGGCGCAGTCGCGGCGAAAGGGAAAACTGTTGGCGTGCTCGGCACGGGAATCGACATTATGTATCCCAAGGAAAACACGCGGCTCACGGAGCAGATTGTGGCTCTTGGAGGGGCGCTCGTGACCGAGTTTCCGGTGGGAACGCCGCCGACGCCGCAGAATTTTCCCATTCGCAACCGGATCATCAGCGGCATGTCGGCGGGCGTGCTGGTGGTGGAAGCGGCGGAATATAGCGGCACGCGCATTACTTCGCGTCTTGCGCTCGAACAGAACCGCGATGTTTACGCGGTTCCGGGCAATGTAACCAACAAAAACGCGTGGGGGCCGAACACGCTGATCAAGCAGGGAGCGAAGCTTGTTGCCACGTGGGAGGACGTGTGGGAAGAGCTGCCGACAGATGTGCAGGTCGCGCTCGGCTCCATGCAGAATGAATCGCCGGAGCAGGAGACCGCATCTCTATTCCCGGACGAGGTGACCTCGCCGCACGAGAAAAACATCCTCAAGTTGCTGAAGGCTGATGAATCCACGCACATCGACGAATTAGTGGAATTGCTGGAGAACGAAATGTCTCCCTCGGAAATCTTTGCCGCGCTGTTTGAGCTGGAGCTGAACGGGAAAGTGAAGCAGTTGCCGGGGAAGAATTTTGTGAAAAGCTTTTAGCTCTCAGCTATCAGCTTTCAGTAAGAACGGAGGACTTCGTGCAGAGTTTTCGCAATCTTCGAGTTTGGGAAAAGTCACATCAGCTCACTTTGGATGTTTACGCATCCAGCAAAACGTTTCCCCGCGATGAAGTATTCGGTCTGACAAGTCAGATGCGACGCACTTCGGCATCGATCGGGATGAACATCGCTGAAGGTTGCTGTCGTAAGGGCGATGCAGAGCTGAAGCGGTTTCTGCAGATTGCAATGGGGTCGGCAAGCGAACTCGAGTATCAACTTCTGTTGGCGCATGACTTGAATTACCTACCCGAAGAGGGAGATGCAAGCCTTACGTCGCAGGTGACTGAAGTGAAGAAGATGCTCTCGTCGTTCATGCAAAAAGTGAAAGGGTCTGACTGAGGGCTGAGAGCTGATAGCTGACAGCTGACTGCAATTCGTGCTAGCTTCAATTTCAATACCGCCCCACTGAGGAGCCATTGTCCAAAGGTCTAGTCATTGTCGAATCGCCGGCTAAGGCGAAAACTATCCAGAAGTATCTGGGCAAGGGATTCACGGTCGATGCTTCATTCGGCCACGTGAAAGACCTGCCCAAGAGTAGCCTCGGCGTCGACATCGAAAACAATTTCGATACGGAGTATGTCGTCATCCCCGGGAAGGAGAAGGTGCTCGCCAAGCTCAAGAAGCTGGCGCTCTCGGCCGATCATATCTACCTTGCGCCTGATCCGGATCGCGAAGGCGAGGCCATCGCTGCTCATCTCGCCGACGAACTCACCGAAGAGTCGGGCAAGAAAAAGAAGGGCAAGAAGAAAAAGATCGACGACATTGGCGACGATGCGCGCATACGCCGCGTGACCTTCAACGAAATCACGCAGCGGGCAGTGAAGGCCGCATTCGAGCATCCCCGCGACATCGATCGCAATCTGGTTGACGCGCAGCAAACGCGACGCGTGCTTGATCGCCTAGTCGGCTACCAGGTTTCTCCTCTTTTATGGGATAAAGTCCGCCGCGGCCTTTCCGCGGGACGCGTGCAGACCGTTGCCCTGCGCCTGATCGTCGATCGCGAACGCGAGATCAAGGCCTTCCAGAAAAAAGAATACTGGACGATCGACGCCAATCTCGCCGCGGCTAAGCCGCCGGCATTTGACGCGCGCTTTATCGGCAAGGACGACGAAAAAGTCGAAGTCACGAATGGCGAGGACGCGGAGAAGATCCGGCTAGCGATCGAAAAGGCCGATTGGGTTGTTCGAACGGCGGAGAAAAAAGAGCGCCGGCGCAACGCCACGCCTCCGTTCACGACCAGCAAGCTGCAACAGGATTCTTCGCGCAAGCTGCGCTTCAGCGTGAAGCGCACCATGATGATCGCGCAGCGTCTCTATGAAGGCGTCGAACTGGGCGACGAGGGGCTGGTCGGCCTGATCACCTACATGCGAACCGACTCGACTCGCGTCGCACCGGAAGCGATCACAGAGGTGCGCGAATACATCAACGAGCAATTTGGCGCGGCTTATCTGCCCGATTCTCCCAATACATATAAGGAGAAGAAAGAAGCGCAGGCGGCGCACGAAGCGATTCGTCCGACTTCGGCGGCGCGGCATCCTGACCAGATTAAGCAGTATCTCCAGGAAGATGAATTCAAGGTTTATAAGCTGATCTGGCAGCGCTTCGTTGCATCGCAGATGAACCCGGCGGTGTTCGACCAGACGACGGTCGACATTGATGCTAAGTCCGGCAGCGAAATTTTCCAGTTCCGCGTCACCGGTTCGGTGCCGAAGTTCGACGGCTTCCTCAAGGTCTATGTGGAGTCTAAAGACACCAAGGACGCGGAAGACGAAGAACTGAAGCACAACCTGCCGCCGCTCGAAGCGGGGCAGAGGCTGACCCTGAAGTCGCTGCTTCCGGAACAGCATTTCACCGAGCCGCCTCCGCGATTTAACGAAGCTTCGCTGGTGAAAGAGCTGGAGGAGCGCGGCATTGGGCGTCCGTCAACTTACGCGACGATTCTCAGCACCATACAGGAACGTATGTACGCGCAGAAAGTTGGTGGCAAGTTTGTGCCGACTGAAATTGGGCTGGTCGTCACCGACCTGCTGGTCGAAAACTTCAAAGATATTTTTGACTTTCAATACACCGCGCTGCTCGAAGAAGAACTCGACGAAATCGAAGAAGGGAAGCAGACCGGCAACCACGCGCTCACAGAGTTTTATAAGAAGTTCGCCAAGGATCTCCGCTACGCCGAGAAACACATGGAAAACATCAAGCGTATGGAGAAGCCAACGGACGAAAAATGCGAGCTTTGCGGGGCGCCTCTGGTCATCAAGTGGGGCAAGCACGGGTCGTTCTATGCGTGCAGCACCTACGACAAGGAAAATCCTGATTCCTGCAAATTCACCAAAGAGAATCCCATCAATCTGCCTGATCTTGATTCGGCCGATCTGCAGGAGACGGCGCAGGAGGAATATTGCGAAAATTGCGGCCGCGTCATGGTACTCAAGCGCGGGCGGTTTGGCCAGTTCATGGCCTGCACGGGCTATCCCGACTGCAAGACGACGCGGCGATTGGATCAGGGCAAGAAGGTGCCCGACATCCCGCTTGATGAAACCTGTCCGCTGTGCAAACGCAATTTGATTCTGCGGCACGGCCGCTTTGGCGAGTTCACTTCGTGTAGCGGATATCCCGAATGCAAATATGTGAAGCAGAATTTTATCGGTGTGAAATGCCCTGAGTGCAAAGAGGGCGAGCTCGTCGAGAAGCGGGCACGCAAGGGCAACACTTTTTACGGCTGCGGAAATTATCCGAAGTGCAAGTTCACGTCCGCGGCAAAGCCAGTGCCCGAGAAGTGTCCGGACTGCGGACATGAGTATCTGGTGGAACGCATTCGCAAAGATGGACCGGTCATTGCATGTCCTAATAAGGAGTGCGACTACGAACGCGCGATCGAAGGCGCAGTAGCAGCTGACGTTTCCAAGGTTTGATGGATGACGGTCGTTGGATGGAAAAATCTGGACGAAGATCGTCGGACGAAAGTCTGGACGAAAATGTAAGGGATAAATAACGAGGCGAAAAATATGGCAAAAAAGGCGACAGCGCACGATGCAGCGCTGATTATGAAACTCTATGACCTCCGCCGCGAAGCGGAGATGCGCAAGGCGAGGCACTGGCTCACGGTGGAATTCTGGCCGGAGACGGCGGATGAGTTCATCAAAGTTGCGAATTCGTTTCCCAGCCAGGAAAATGCGTGGCTGCGCCAGGTAGGCGGCTATTGGGATATGGCGGCGGCGTTCGTGGTGCAGGGAGCGCTCAACGAAGAGCTTTTTCTACAGCCCGGCTGCAGCGGCGAAATGTTTTTTATCTTTGGCAAGATTTATCCGTTTCTCAAGGAATTTCGCGAGCAGACCAACAATCCCGAAGCTTTTGCCAACATCCAGAAAGTAGCCACGTCCTCGAAGACCGCCCGCAAGAGGCTGGAGCGCGTTTCGAAGAATATCGAGAATCGCCGCAAGGCATTGGCCAAGTCCGCGAAGAAGGCCTGAGCAGCGGCGCGTTCTTTTCTTCCAATAAGCCTTTTTCTGTGAGGGGGACACATTGTTTGCCGGCCTCCATCTGCTATCCTAAGTGTCGTTGTGCCGATGCTCTGGTGGTTTCTCATACTGGGAGTCAGTACGGCGGTGGTGGTGTTGGTTGCGCTGACGATCTATATGCGGGTTCAGCGCCAGATGAAGCGCACGGCGGCCCACAAAGAAGAACTCGACGCGCTCGACCACTCGTCGCCTGAACCTTGACCTTGTACGCCCGCCGCGTTGAAACGAATACTTATGTCTAAAATTATGGCGCAAATCTTAGGCCAGGAGAACCGGTCCGCTGTCTCGTCCGTTATCTCGAACGGCAATGCCCGCCCGTTGGATCCGGCGCGGGAATGGACGAAGCAGGTGGCCATCGTGGTCGCCGCCAGTCTGTTCGTCGCGCTGTGCGCGCGCGTTACTGTGCCGCTGCCCTTCACGCCGGTTCCGCTGACGCTGCAAAATTTTGGAGTTCTGGCGGTGGGGCTGTTGCTTGGCTCGCGTCGCGGTTTCGCTGCGCTTTCACTTTATCTTATGGAAGGCGTTTGCGGGCTTCCTGTGTTTAGCATGGGCGCCGGTATTGGCCATATCCTCGGTCCGACTGGGGGATTTCTCATCGCCTATCCGGTAGTCGCGTTTGTCGCGGGCTGGATATACGAGCAGAGATCGGAGAAAAGCGCGCGGCTCTTCGCCTGGGCGGCGCTGTCTGCCGTCGTGGCGGAAGTGGTGCTCTTTGCCAGTGGACTGGCTTGGCTCGCGGTGCTAACGCACTCGATTTCGCTGGCGATTCGATATGGTCTCTATTGGTTTATTTTTGCGGAAGTGATCAAGGTGCTGATGGCGGCCGGCATAGCGGCTCGCTGGCGGGGGCGAACGTCGCGGTAAAGATTGATCCTGGTTCGCGTCTGAGCTGCCCGCGAGCCTGAGCTTTTTAGAAGTAAAAGTTAAAAGAATAGGATTGTGGATTTTATGAGTACAGTGAGTTCTCCGGTTCGCGAAATCACGGTGGCGCACAGCCCGGACTCTGACGACGCATTCATGTTTTATGGTCTGGCTACGAGCAAGGTTCGCGTGCCAGGGCTGAAGTTCAGTCACACACTTTGCGACATTGAAACGCTGAATCGGCAGGCGCAGGACGGTGTTTACGATGTAACCGCGATCTCGTTCCATGCCTTTCCCTACATACAGGAAAATTATTCACTGATGTCGTGCGGTGGCAGCGTGGGCGATGGTTATGGACCCATGCTGGTTTCTACTCGGCCGTTTACGCAGGACGAGATCAAGCAAAAAAAGATCGCAGTGCCCGGCAAGCTGACCACGGCATATTTGGCTCTTGAATTATTCGCGCCCGGCATTCAGGTGGAGGTTGTGCCGTTCGACCAAATCATCCCGCAGATTCTTGAAGGGAAACACGAAGCTGGTCTTATCATCCACGAGGGGCAGCTTACTTACGACAAATCGGGTCTGCACCGCGTGGTTGATCTTGGCCGGTGGTGGCAGAAAGTCACTGGCTTGCCGTTGCCGCTCGGTGGGAATGCCATACGACGCTCGCTAGGCTGCGAAACGATGGCCAGCGTCACGCACGCGCTGCATGAGAGTATTCAGTACGCGATTGATCATCGCGAAGAAGCGCTCAGCTACGCGATGCAGTTTGCGCGCGATCTCGATATGCAGCTCGCCGATAAATTTGTCGGCATGTATGTCAACGAGCGCACGCTGGATTATGGCGACGACGGGCGCGAAGCGGTGCGGCGATTGCTCGATATGGGGCACAAGGCGGGGATTATTCCGCAGACGCCGCGGGTGGAGTGGGTGTAGGAAAAATGGGGACTGTAGCGAGCCACTGCAGATCCCTCGCTGCTCGGGATGACAATTCTTTGAAGGGTCCTACTTCACCTTCTCCGCAAACGAAAACACCGGATCAATATCCACGGGAACATCGGACGCCGCTTTCAGTGACGTCTTCAAATCTTCTGGCATGGCGCTGTATTTCTTGAACCAGTTCTCCGCACGCGCGCGATCGCCGGTGGCTTCGGTCTCCAGTAATTCTTTCGCCAGATCAGCCAGGGCTCCCGGCATCTTCTCGTAATTAATCGCGTATTTGCCGCTCGCGTTGCGGGTGATGGCGCCGCGCTGGGATAAGTAATTGAACTCCATCATTTCTGCTTGGCCATGTGCCTCGGCGGTTCCGAAGCGTACGGTGCGAAAAATTCCGCCTACGTACGATGCGTAATATTCTTCCAGCTTTTCTTTTGGGAGGGCATCATGATCGATCAGCCACTTTAAGGCGAACATTCCAGTCACGTCGGCTTTTGCCTCTTCCAGGCCACTGAATGCTGGACCGATCGCCTCGCGAATGTCGACTTTGCCCGCTGCGGTTCGCGCGTAGGCCGGACCAAGCCCGTGGCAGATTTCGTGCATGATAGTGCTCTGGAGATAACCCTCTCCCGAAACCTTCGCGGCCTGGTTTGGTTCCATGAGTTTGCGCGCGACTGGCAGAACAATGTGGTTCACGCGCGCGTCCATGAAATTCTTGAAGAAAAGTTTTTTGCTGCCCTTCTGCTCGTGGACGCGCGGATCATTTGGCAAATTGTCTGCCACCGCCTGATAGCCGTGAGTCAGGTCGCCCGCGCGAAATAGGGCGTCCATTACTTCCATCGGCGTTTCCAACCCATGCTTTGACGGCCGATCTTCCGCGGCGAGGGGGAGCGCATCTTGGATTTGCGGGACGTATTGCTGGAACAGTTCGAGCTTCTTGCTCTCGCGATCGTTGCGGATCATCACCGCCGCGCCGTATGAGCCTTTCACGCCCAGCAGACCATCGAGGTAAGTTTCGTAGGGCGCGAAAATAATGTCGAATTTCGGATTCTTCAAGTCGAGCCACGCCAAGTCGCTGGCAAAGTAATCATCGCTGAGCAGCGCGTCGGCGCGCAGTCGGAGAAACTTTGCGAAGCCCGCGTCATCGCTGAGTTCAGCCGCTGCGCGCAGGGCTTTTGCCGCCGGTTCGAGAAAAGCGCGAAACGCAATGTTGTAAGGAACAGCTTCCAGTTTTCCCGAATGCCATCGTAGGATCGTGAACTGATTGTAGATTGCCGCTTTCTGGTCGGGGTGCTCCTGGACGAATTGCTCGACCTGATCGCGCGTGAGGCTCGCGGGATAGTATCCTCGCCCAGGCGGCATCGGGTCCGCGCCAACAAACGGCTTATCTTGGTCGAGCAGATCGAAGCGGGAAGCGTTAATCCACAAATAACGGCGCAGTTCGACATCGCGCTGGTTGTGGCTCGGCAGCAGAGACTGGTAGAGCGTCAAGCCTTCCGGGTCGGTCTGCCGCCAGTAGATACTTTCCAGGTAGCCGCAGGCCTCGACTAGTTTCCGCACGAGTTGCTGCTCGCGAATGGTGAGGCCGGTTGTCCGGAAGGGCATTTGCACACGGCGGAACTTGGCTAAACGCTGCTCGATGTCGGGCGCGACTTTCAGATTCGCGGGGGTGCCGACTTTCGCCGCCGAGCCGGTCATAACTCTTTTTTGTTGTGCCGCGCTGGACGCTGCCAGCAGGATTATGAAAAGAAAAGCTGGCCGATAATTTGTCAAAAATAATCCAAAAGACCGCGAAAAAAAGCTTTTAGTAAAATCATTCATCATGTCGTGCCAGTGTATCAAAGCCGGGAATTGGTCCGACCGACTATCATAAAAAAATGCAGGGAGAGAACGGCGCACAGACGTTGCTCATCGATGCCGATGACACGCTCTGGGAAAATAATATTTACTTCGAACGGGCGATTGCGGATCTTATTTCGTTCCTCGATCATCGCGAACACTCGCCCGAGGCAGTTCGGTTGGTACTGAACGATGTGGAGCGAGACTCCATCGTCAAGCACGGTTATGGACTGCACAGTTTCGCCCATTCGCTGGTCGAGACTTTTGAAAGGCTTTCGGTTGACCCGGTCACGTCCGAATTGCACGAGCGCATTCGCAGCTTTGCCCACCAGATCGCTGACCATCCGATTGAGGTTCTCCCTCGCGTGCCCGAGACGCTGCAGTATCTCGCCGAGCGTCACCATCTCATCATGATGACGAAAGGAAATCCAGCAGAGCAGTCGGGAAAGGTCGAGCGCTCAGGGCTGAAAGAATATTTTGCAGCGATAGAGATCGTCGCCGAGAAGGACGAATCTACTTACCGCTCGGCCGTCGCCAAGTACGCCCTGTCTGCCGACGTCACGTGGATGATTGGCAATAGCCCGAAGTCAGACATCAACCCGGCGCTGGCCGCGGGTCTGCACGCTGTCTTTATACCGCATGACAAGACGTGGATTCTGGAGCATGAGGAACTCACGACCGCGCCGCCGTCGCAGCGGCTACTGGTAGTGGAACGTTTTGGCGAACTGCGGAAGCATTTCTAGCGCTTGATATCGGGATGTTATTCGCACAAAACTGCCCTTGTATCTCCGGTTGCAGGAGTTACAAGGGTAGTTAGTCAGCTTAAGTTATGCTTGTTACTGAACGGTAATACTGACGGGCGCAGATGGAATGCCGTTTGCTATCACCACCAACGTGCTGGCGCCGGTTTCGATTGACGATGGTACATCGAAGTCGGTTGTAATCGTCTCCGAACCGGTGGCCACGCCCATACTGCTATGGTTGTGGGTTCGGGCATAGAAGACGTGTTTTGTGCTGCTGTTCGTGATCTGTACGAGCGGGTAGTTGGTCGCGAATTGAAATTCGTCCCCAAAAGCACCAGCTTGCGACAATCCATTGAACTGCGTGCCCGAGATGGAGTAAGTCGATCCGGGAGTTACAGTCGATGAATAACTAGAAATCGCCGGCTGCCACGATGTCTGGTAAGTTCCCGTCGAGGTATAAACCTCGGTGCGACCACCTCCGACTAATACCTGACCGTTGGGCAATATCATCAGACTTCCGGGAGTAGACGGCCCGACGGTAAAGGTTGTTCCGTTGAACAGGTAAGATGTTCCCGAGTCGCCTTCTACTAGCACGTCGCCGTTCGTCAACAAAACGGCAAACGAATCGCCAGCATTATCGCCATTAGGGAATACTGGGCCCGCGGTCCACGTACCAGTAAGACTGTCGTAGATGGCCGTATTTCCAGGGCCGTTACCGCTCTTGGTATAGGAACCGGTGGCGAATACTGTGCCGTCCGGCCGCAGAATTGCCGGCCCAATCTCTCCAGGCGGGTAGTAGCATAGTGTTCCGCCAGGACCATAACTGATGCAACCGTAGGGCGACGGGGAACGTAAGTCGACGATGGTGCTTCCGGCAGTTACCCACTCTTTCGCGGACGGCGTGTATATCTCGGAGTTGGGAGCAGCTTTCACATCCGCCGTTAGAATCGAGCCGTTCGGCAGAAGAGTCCAGCCCTCCTCGGCGTCGAAATCTTTCTTATCCTTCGAGGGCAAGCTAGTCCACTTCATCGTTTTGGGATTGAGTTCCCGCATTTGCTTGGTGAGTTTGTTGCCGATCACATAGTCGCCGTTCGGCAGCACCGTTGACGGCGAATCGCCGATATAGTTCCAGTCCTTCGGCGGCGTAACGGTGGTCCAGGTGTTGGTTGTGGGATCGTAGATGGCGCCCTGATTGGTAAGTGTAAACTCAGCGCCGCAGCCGGAGTACTCACCGCCCTCAAGCAGCAGGCGTCCATCGGCCAAGACGGCTGACGCGGAGGCGTAGGGCGCATATCCAGAGGGAAGAGTGGCAAGTTGCGTCCAGGTTCCGTTGACGTAGCTGCCGGTGATGTCCGGGGTAAGCCGCCAGAAATCGGAACAGTTGTTTCCTTGAGCCATAACTGTGCCATCGGTCAACTGGAAGGTGTAGATGATGCCGTCAGGCGGTTGATTCTTAAGCGCTGTCAGCGTCTGTGCCAGCGTGGCGCTGGACACAACCAGCAGGACCATCGAAACTGCGAAAATAAACTTCTTGGACAAGACGCACGACCTTTCTTGAATGCTGCCCGTATAGCGGACGCAGAACTATCCACAGAATGTTGAACTGCTGATTATTTACGAGCCATACCCGGGGGCGGTAGGCGTAGGCGCACCATCATAGCAAAAGTTGGAAAACTTGGGTACCAGAACCGAAACACGCGGCGAAAAGCGGCAACCGGCAGGTGTTTCGGACTTGAGGTTTCGGTTATGAGCGCAAAGCTTACTACTACGAGTGCCGCTAAAAGACACAAGCCGGGAGCCCGGAATTTCTTCCGGTCCCGGCCTGCGCTTCTTTCAACTTGAAACCCGACTCAGTGGGCCGGCGTTGGGCTCGCGTCAGCGGTGGTTGCCGCCGTGGCGGTGGTAGCTGCTGTTGCTGGATTCGACGCTGGCGCGACGGCGTTGCTATTGCGCGAGAGCCGTGGGTAGAACGGCGTGACTTCAAAGGGCATCTTGTCGCGAGCGGAAGTGATCGCGACTGGTTGCGCCTTCACGATCTCCACTTTGTCATCCCATGCATTCAACTTGACGCGTCCTCCAAGAGGCAAGGCCGCGATCTGATCGAGCTTGTTCCAGTCGAGCGCCGGCGCCGAGGTTGCGAGTTGCGCCATGCGGGTGACGGTGCCGTTTTCCGCGATGTTGTTGCCAAGGTGGGCCTGCAGTAGAGCGCTTAATGTTGGAGCGCGCTGCTGAAGAGCTTTTAGAAAGAGGCCAGCCGCATCGAGTTTCTGCGCGTAAGGCGAGTTCTTCAGCATCTCGATGGCTTTCTTGTCGGCGGCCGTTTCTTCTTCCGGAATGTGCTTGAAGCCGAGGTTCTGATAAGTTCCCTCGTCCGAAAAGAGCATGCGGTCGTTAAAGGCATATTGGCTACCCAGATTGTGGCCTAGCACGATGTGCGCCAATTCGTGCGAGAGCACCATAGCCAGGCTGCCTTCGTCGGGCAGCACGTCGATTAGGCCGCGGCTTACAACAATGGTGTTGCCGACGCTGAAAGTTTCGAGCGGAGAAGTCGTCAGCACGCGTGTCCTTACCGGGCGCGGCAATTCGATGTTGTTGGTGATCTCGAGATTGTTGACCACGGTTTGCAGAATCTTGTCGACGTCGCCTTCGGGAGCCAGCAGGCCGGCGCGTTCCAATCGCTCGACGACGTTGTCTTCCGCCTGCTGTTGCCATTCGCGCTCGGCCGCCAGCGGAGTTGCATCCTGCGCGGTGGGCGTGTCATCTTTTACGCTGTCGACGCGGATGTTAGTAAGTTCGTCGTTCGCCGATCCTGTTTTCAAGTTGTAGCCCCACATACGGGTCTGGGCCTTGAACGCGATCTTGTTGATATGTCCTGCGGTGAAGTCGCCTTCTTCGCTGTAAATGTATGCCGGCACCCAGTAACCAGGAATCAGATTCAGGCGCCAGCTATCCATGTGGAAAAAATAGCTGTTGCGCGATGGGTGTGAGTAGGTTCCATTCAGGCGAACGATGTTGAAGTCCTGATCCTCAACCCAGATGCGGCCGAGAAAGCGACCGCGGCCCGCTTCTTTCTTGGGCGTCAAATCAAATACGAGGCAGCGCACGTCACCGAGGAACTCGCGGCGCGCATAATGGAAATCGTAATGCTGCCGGTCAAAATCGTTGCGGTCGGCGAAGATCATCCACGAAAATCCCAGCGGCTGATACTGGAACTTAAACTTCTTGGTGAACTCGCCGAGCAGATGCTTCTCCATGCCTTCATCGCTGTCCTTCTTGCCTTTATCCTGAAGGTAGTCGCTGCGATCGATCGAAGCTTTCAAATCCATACGGCCCAGGAAGTAGTGGTCGTCGTGCGGAATCGGCCCCAGTTGCGGATCCTGGGCGAGATCTTGCAGATAGGTTTCGACTATCGGAGTGCGCGGGGATAGGAACTTAACCAGTTCTTTTTCGCGAAGGATGACGCGGTCAACCACCTGATCCATCGTAGTTGGCGGCGCCAACGGGGCTTGCGCCTGCGCGGGCTGAGCTGACGAAGATTGAGCGTCGCTCGTTGGTGCGGCGGGCGCGGCGGGTGCGGCAGCAACCGGCTGTGGGTTCTGCGGCGCGGGCGCCGGTTGCTGGGCCACTGCCGCAATGGATACTGCCAGCAGAGCCAGAATGATCCAATTCGTGGTGTTCATCGTGCTGCTCATAAACTTCCGCATGACCGTTGTCTCCAATAGTTTTAGTACGCGAGTTGAAATACCACGTGCACAATTGCAGCCGAATCCACCGCCTGCCCACTCTTCGTGGCTGGCTTGAAACGCATCTTGTTGGCGGCGGCGATTGCGGCTTCGTCAAGTCCATGGCCGAGACCGCGCACCACTCGATTCACGCGCAGTTGCCCGTTCGCCGCGAACTGCACTTCCAGCAGAACTTCGCCTTCCAATTTCAGATTTCGCGCCTCTTCCGTATAAACCGGATTCGGCTTGAATGTGATCTCGACCGATGTGGCCGCCGGACCGCTATCCATGCGCTGCACGTGCGGCGTGTTCTGCGCGATCTCCTGCGAGCCGAAACCTGAGGTCTGCACGCCCTGGCCACTCCGCCGTCCGTTTCCCTGACTCCCGGTTGCCACGCCACTGCCGAAGTCGGCGCTCGCCACCGTTCCCTTAATGCCATTCGCGCCGCCTGACCCGTTGCCTTGCCCCGGCCCCACCGGCATGTCGAATGAGCCATTCGTGGAAGCGATTAATTTTCCGTTAGGCTTGCTGTTGGCGCTCGGCTTCAGGCCGTTGGGATCGCCGAAGCCGCCGGTTTGGACCTTTTCAATCGGAGCGTTCACCGTTGGCGTCACCGAACTCCCGGAAAATTCGCCGGTGTGAACCAGAACGGGACGCGCTCCGTTCATCGTTTTCAACACTGCGGGCGCAAAGTTATTCACCACTACCTTGGGTGGTTCGATTTCCTGCGGTTGCGGCTTGGGCGCGCGGACTTCTTTGGGCACAATCAATTTCGGCGCCTGAAACACCGGCTCCGGCGGCACTAATTTCGCATGCAAGGGCAGGGGCTTCGGCTTGGGCATTCGCTCCGGCTTTAGCGACGGCCGCGGTATCAGCTCCGTGACGTGATAGTTCACCGCGGGCAGCAGAGTATCGGTTGCCATGATGCCGACGACGATCAGCAGGAGGATCAGGCCCGCAAGAATTCCGTAGCTGGCGGCAAAGGTGCGCCAGTTCCACTTCCGTTCAGGCAACAGGCCGAGTTGAAAATCGCGATCGTACGTAGGCATGCAATGACTCCAAAGGGGGCCCAGGCTGGGGAGAGCGCTTGGCGTTGGAGTCTTCACCTTATGGGAGAATGGGCAGGGGGTAAACGTGTCGGCTGCGCCTGTCCTTTGGTAACAACCTTTAGTATTCAGCCAATCGGCCTAGTATCTGGCCGAGGGCCAATTACT
The DNA here is from genome assembly GCA_003132405.1 of Acidobacteriaceae bacterium. Classification (GTDB taxonomy): domain Bacteria; phylum Acidobacteriota; class Terriglobia; order Terriglobales; family Acidobacteriaceae; genus Acidiflorens. The sequence continues at coordinate 95,900 of PKXQ01000079.1, forward strand.
TTGGGGTCCTTACTTCGGTGCCGCGGTACGGCGCCGCGCAAAATAATAGAAGAGAGGGATGCCGGCGAGAATTGCGACGCATCCGCCCGCCGAACTTTTGAGATTGTCGGTGAAGGTGTAATAGAGGAGGACAGCGGAGACGAGCACGAACAATGCGGGGACGATGGGGTATCCCCAGACGCGATACGGCCGATCGGCGTTCGGCTCGCGGCGGCGAAAAACGAAGACGGTGCTGCCGGCGATCATGTAGAAGAGCCACTCCGCGAAAATCGCGAGAGAAAAGAATTGCCGGAAGCTGCCGCCGAGCAGAAGCAGAATGATTGCCAGACCGCATTGCACAATAATCGCCACCGAGGGTGTGTGAAAGCGCGGGTGAACCTCGGCTAGCGCTTTGAAAAAATATCCATCGCGAGCGGTAGCAAACGGGACGCGGGCTCCGCTCATGATAGTGCCGTTCAAGGTCACGAGCATGGAAAGCGCCATGCCGGCTGACACGAGGCTGGCGCCGGCGTGCCCCAGCACCAGCGCTACCGCGTCGGAGGCTGGACGCTCGGAAGCGGCTACTGCCGAGGCTGGCAGCACATATTGCACCGCGGCGTTCACCAGAATGTAAAGCGCGCCCACGGTTGCGACTCCCCATATCAGCGAGAGCGGAATGTTGCGCTGCGGATTTCTTATTTCGCCTGCGACCATATTGAGATCGTTCCAACCGTCGTATGCCCACAGCGCGGCGACGAGCGCGGCGAAAAATCCGGCGACTCCGCCCTTTGCGCCGGTGAACTCGGTTGCGAAGTTTGCCCAGGTTCCTCCACTGTAGGAAAAGCCGACCGCGACGATTCCGAGGATGATTGCAACCTTGAGCAGAGTGAACAGAAACTGAAATTCTCCCGCGCGGCGGACGCCAATGTAGTTCAACCCGGAAATTAAAAGAGTGGCTGAGATTGCCACTAACTGCCCGAATTTAATGGTGAAGGGATGCGAAATACAGGGCAGTGAGAAAAAAGAAAAAACAGGAAAAGTTCCGAGGATCCGCACCAATCCCGTCGTTATGGTCGCAATTGATGCGGGCTTGGCGATCAGAAACCATGTCCACGAATAGAGAAATCCCGCGAGCGGCCCATAGGCATCGCGCACATACACATACTCGCCGCCGGCTTGCGGCTTCATGGCGCCGAGTTCGGCGTAAGTGACCGCGCCGAAAAACGAGAGCAGGCCGCCAACCATCCACGCTAGATAGACAAGCCGCGCCGACCCAACCGCCTGCATCATCTCGGAGGGAACAAGAAAAATTCCACTGCCGATGATAGTGCCGACGACCACGGCGCCAGCGTGGGATAGGCCCAGGTCGCGTAACAGTTCGGGGCGGGGTTGGCCGTTGTTGGGAGGTCTGTCCATCGTCTATTTGCGTCAGTCTCTTTGCGTCAATCTCTTTGCGTTGTCGCCGATTTCTGCGGTTCAGAATGCGATGGGATATTCCATAAGCTGCTCGCTGCGTATCCCACCGCAAACGTCACACAGGTTCCAATCGCAACCCACCACGTAAAAGCCACCCGCGACCATCCCCACAAATACAATTCCATCGCGAATCCGCAGACCATGCCCACGATGGCGCCACGCTGGTTGGCACGCTTGGTCAGTACTCCAAGCAGAAATACTCCGAGCAACGCCCCATAGGCAATGGATGCGATCTGCAGCCCGACTTCTACTACGCGCCCGACCCGATGCAACGCGAGCACGGCCAATGCGAATAGCACCATTGCCCATGCGACTGTGGCTAGACGCGCCAGTCGCAGGCGTTGCGCTTCGGTCGAGGCCGGACGTAACCGAAGGTAGAAGTCCATCATCGAACTTGACGACAGCGAATTCAATGCCGCGCTTAGATTTGACATTGCCGCAGCCAGAATCGCAGCGATCAATAACCCCGAAATGCCATGCGGCATTCGGCTCACGATAAATGTTGGGTAGATGCGATCGGCGCGTCCAAAGGTGGAAGAGGGAACCCGATAATAGACGAACAACATCACGCCGACAAAAAGGAATAATGTAAATTGAAAGAAAACCGCGACTCCGCTCGATAGCAATGCAAGCACCGACTGGCGCTGACTGCGCGACGCCAGCAAACGCTGCACGATAAGCTGGTCGGTGCCATGGCTCGCTGTCGTCAAGAAGGCGCCGCCGATGATTCCAGCCCACAACGTGTAAGGCATCGCAAAATTTAAGTGCGGCCAGTGCGATGCGACAGCTGGATTGATCAGCCCTAGATCAAACACCTGAAACTTGTGCAGGCTACCCGCAATCGCCTCGACCGACGTCCATCCCCCCGGCACGAGATGAAGAATCGTCACCAGGCCCACGAGCGTTCCGCCGACGTAAATAAAGGTCTGCACCACGTCCGTCCAGATCACCGCCGCCAATCCGCCCTCAAACGTATAGATCAAAGTTAGCAGCGTGATGATCGCAATCGAGGCGACCTCGCCTGTGCCCAGCGCAATCGACACTACGATCGACACAGCGTAGACGCGCACTCCCTCGGCTGCTGCTCTGGTCAGCAGAAAAAGCGCGGCCGTCACGGTGCGCAGCTCCGGGCCAAAGCGGCGCTCGATCAGCTGATAAGCCGTATACAGCTCGCCGCGAAAATATTGCGGCAGCAGTACAAAGCTGATGATGACGCGGCCAATTACGTATCCCATCACCACTTGCAGAAAAGTAAGATTCGAATCGTAGGCCAAGCCGGGAATGCTGATGATGGTCAGGGTGCTCGTCTCGGCCGCGACGATCGACAGCGAGATTGCCCACCACGGAATGTCGCGGTCGGCGAGAAAATAATCGCGCATCGTTCGCTGCCGTCTGCGAAAACGCAGCCCGAACAGCGTAATCCCCGCCAGGTACAGGGCGATAATCAGGAGGTCTATCCGATTCAATCCCAAATCATTCCTTATACGTAACGATGCGATCGACGCGTTTCTGCCAATGCCAACCAGTTCGCAGCATTGTACAAGCATGTTCTGTGGTCCAGACTCGCTGCAGAACCTGTGTTAGAACTAGCGCGATGGCCTATTATCTCGGAATCGACGGCGGCGGCACGAAAACTCGCTGCGTTCTGACTGACGATTCGATCGTGCTCGCAAAGTCGATGACCGGCGGCTGCAGCGTGATTCGGGTTGGGGAGCAGATGGCGCGGGAAGCGCTGCACGCCGCAATCCGTCAAGTGTGCGAAGCCAGCAAGATTTCTTCTGACAGGATCAGCGCCGTCTGCATCGGTGTGACCGGCGCCGCGCGGCCTGCAATTGCCCGGAAGATTCGAGAAATGCTCAGCGAACTGATCTCTGAGGGCGTACCGACGAGAATTGAAGTTGTCGGCGACCATGAGATCGCGCTAGAAGCCGCTTTCGGCGCGGGGGCAGGAGTGATCGCGATTGCGGGAACTGGCTCTATCGTCTTTGGCCGCAATGCTGCCGGTCAAACTGCGCGCGCCGGAGGCTGGGGGTTTGCTATTTCCGATGAAGGCTCGGGTCACTGGATCGGACGGCGTGCGATCTCCCTAGCTCTCAATGCGCGCGATCAAGGTTTGGATACGGCGCTCACCGCGATGATTCTGCACGCTTGGAAAGTGACGACGCTCGACGAGCTAGTGCAGCAAGCCAACTCGACGCCACCGCCGGATTTTCCCCGGCTGTTTCCCATCGTGCTTCGCGCTGCCGATGAGGGCGACTCCATCGCCCGCGAACTACTGTCTGACGCGGGAATAAAGTTAGCTGAACTGACGGCTATCGTGATTCGGCGTCTCGCGGCTTGTGAGGTTGGAGACGGGCATATGGCATCTGGGCTCCCCGTCGCGATGACGGGCAGTGTCTTTCGTCAGTCGCCTCGTGTGCGCGAGGTTTTCTACAATAAGTTGCGGGAGAGCTTTCCTGCCATCGACGTGCGGCAGGATTTAGTCGATCCCGTAGAAGGAGCTCTGGCGAGAGCGCGGCGAAAGTCAAAAGGAGCTGATCCATCCGACGCGCGCTGACCGCAGCCACGTCTGACGCTCGACGTCCCACAGATGTCCGACAAGAAAATGTCCGATCCGGAAATTGTCGAAGACGAAATCACGACGTCGGCGGCAACGCCAACGGCGCTCGCGCTCGACGGACTGCTTCGAATCGCCGCCGACCCCGCGCTGACCGAAGATCTGGCTTTGTCGCTTCTCAAGCGCGCCGACTTGCAGCCTCAAATCTTGGAGCAGTTCGCGAAGAACGCCAGCGTACTCAAGAGTCGCAAGGTAAAGATCGCGTTAGCCGGCCATCCGCGCACGCCGCGTCATGTTTCCGTGCCCCTGGCGCGCCAGTTCTATGCTTTTGATCTGATGAAACTTGCGCTTGCGCCGGCTGCTCCCGCTGACGTAAAAGTTGCGGTCGACGATATTCTCATCGCGCGCCTCGAAACGGTGACGATCGGCGAGCGCCTTACTCTCGCCCGCCGTGCCTCGGGCCGAGTAGCCGCAGCGCTGCTGCTGGACGGAAAAAAGGCTAATAGCGCAGTGATCGAGACTAAGATCGCGGACGACAAAACTCAGAGTCCGCAGACTCGCGTCATGCTGGCAGCGCTCGACAATCGGCGACTCACCGAAGCGCTCTTGATTGGTTCTGTGCTGGGCGCGGACGCCAGCGCGGCGCTCGTGCATGCGGTCGCGCGGCACGCCAAGTGGTCTCCGCGTAAAGAAATCCGTGCGGCACTTCTGCGAACGGAGCATCTCTCGCTGGCTCGCGCGCTCGAATTCAGTAGCGAAATCCCGGCCGCCGCGCTGCGCGAACTACTCGACAGCTCGCGTCTACCCAGCAGGATTAAAGAGCAACTCTTCCGCGAACGCGAAAAACAATAAATGCTCGCGATGCCCTTCCAGCGGCTTTGAGCTAGCGATTGCGCGTTACCTTTGCAATCTAACCTCTGACCTCCGACCTTCCCCTATTCCACCCAATCTGCGATAAACACGTTCGTCTCTCGCGGAGCCTTTCCGTTGCGATGCGAAATCCAGACTAGCTGCTTTGCATCCGGACTGAACATGGGGAAGCCGTCAAAGCCGTCGTAGTAAGTGATTCGCTCCAGCCCGGTGCCGTCGACATTGATCGCGTACAGCTCGAAGTTCCCCATCCCGCCGGTCGAGCCGACGTTCGTTGAGAAAATGATTCGTTTGCCGTCGGGGAAGAACGATGGAGCGAAACTGGCCGCGTTCAGCTTCGTAAGCTGCCTCTTGCCGCTCCCATCGGCCTTCATAACCCAGATCTCAAGCGTGGTCGGACGGATCAAATTCTTTTGCAGCAGTTCCTTGTATTCAGCGATCTCCTGCTCGGTCTTCGGATGGTATGCTCGATACACAATCCATTTGCGGTCTTTGGAAAAAAACGGGCCGCCGTCATATCCGAGTTCGTGCGTTAGCTGTTTTACATGTTTGCCATTAGCGTCCATCGAATAGATATCGAGGTCGCCGTTGCGCATCGAGGTGAAAACGATCTTCTTACCATCCTCCGAAATTGTGGCCTCGGCGTCGTAACCGGGAGTGGTTGTAAGTTGCTTCAAATCTGATCCATCGAGCTTCGCCGTGAAAATATCAAATCCGGGATACACCGCCCATACGTAGCCCTTCGAATAGTCCGGGCGCGGCGGGCATGCAGCATCCGCTAGATGCGTGGAGGAATACAGGATTTTGTCATTGTGCGGGAAAATGTAGCTGCAAGTCGTGCGCCCCTTGCCAGTCGAAACCATCTTCTGGTCGGTCCCGTCGGCATTCATGATGAAGATCTGATCGCACTGCAAATTGTCGCGTGTCGATTGAAAAATCAGTCGCTTGCCGTCGGCCGAAAAATACGCTTCGGCGTTCGACCCGCCAAAAGTGAGCTGCCGAACGTTGCGCAGATGCTTTTCTTCCGGCATAACCAAAGCGGTGGCCGAATCAGTCGTCGACTGCGCACAGGCCATCCGCGCCGCCGGCAGTCCGGCAAGCAATGCCAAACTCAAAAGCGATCTCAAGGTTTTCATTGGAGAAAAAGTGTAGCAGGCAAATCGTTTGGGTGGCGTGAACGGAGCCAAAACCGCGGGGCGCACGACTACAAGAGCCGGTCCCCGCGGGTTATGGCGAGCATTTCTAGCGGACGAGAAAAAATGGAAACGTCGAACGAAATTCGACGGTTGGCGCAGAGTCTGGGAAATGGACTTACGCAGATTTGACGCCAAAGCCCCCGGGATCGGTTAGTCGGCAGTTTTACCCTCAAGAGAGGTTAAAATAGATAACCCGATCCGAATTCCCGGGCACTGTGAGCCGAGACCCTGCCGACGTCTCGGTATGGTGTGGCAACAGCGGTCTAGCGAGCGCGACGGAAATTTATCGTGGAACCTGTGAGTAATATCGAAGAACGGCGGACGATGGAATCAACTGACACCGTCACGAGCGGCGAACCTTCCGCTATGAGCGTGGCGCCGAGCGTCGTTGCCTCGGCTTTCGCCACCGCTTCGCCTACTGCCTGGCCTCGGCCGTCCTCGCCGATTTATTGGCGCGTTGAGGGAAGTCTGCTCGAGCTGACGACGGTTCGTCCAATTGCCTTCTTCACCTGGAACAGCCAGACCTATATTGCACGGGCCGTGCGCCGCAGCCTGGTGCTCGTGATGGCGCTATTGCGCCCGTTTTTGTATCTGGCGAATCGCGTAGCTGCTACGCGAATCGTTCATGCCGTGCTGCGCGGCGTGACGCGCGATCGACTCGATCTGCTCGGCGAAGAAGAATTCGAATACAAACTGAAGCCGTTGCTTAAAGAAGAAGGAGTGCGGCGGCTGAATGCGTTGCAGGCGACAGGCGCGGATGTAGTGCTGGTGAGCCAGGGTTTGGACCACGTGATGCGGCCGCTGGCACGGCATTTGGGCGTGCGCTGGATTATTGCCAACCGACTCGACTTTCGCAACGGAGTCGCGACAGGACGGCTGCTGAGTCCGGTGATCCGGCCGCGGGGCTTGTTTGCGCGCCTTCGCGAAGCCGGGCCGGACGGGCAGCAGAGTGCGGCGCGGTTGGTGCGGGCGCTGGGATTGCGCGGCCCGAAGTCGCTGGCGTCGGCGATTGTGCCGGCAGTGCGAGTGGAGGCGCCGCGAGTTCGTCCCATTGTTTATTTCGACGAAAAGCGTTATCCCGCGCGGTTCTCGGTGCGCGAAGCATTGAACGGTAAGCGGGTCATGCTGATTGGCGTCACCGGATTCATTGGCAAAGTGTGGCTGGCGAACACGCTGATGGATCTGCCGGAAATCGGAAAACTCTATTTGCTGATCCGGCGGCAGAAGTCGAGTCCGGCGCAGAAGCGCTTCGAGAAGATCATCGAAGGCTCGCCAGTCTTTGACACGTTGTTCGAAAAATACGGCGATCGGCTGGGCACGCTGCTGGCGGAAAAAATTGAGGTAGTCGAAGGCGACGTTTCGCAGCCGGGCCTCGGACTCGATTCAGACACGGCCGCGCGCCTGCGGAAAGATCTCGACCTGATCATCAACAGCTCGGGGCTCACAGATTTCAATCCCGATTTGCGTGACGCGTTAGCCGTCAACGTGGATTCCACCCATCACCTGATTGAATTCATTCGCGAGTCGGATCATGCGGCGTTGCTCCATCTTTCGACTTGCTATGTAGCCGGACAGCGCGATGGGCGCGTGGGCGAGCGATTGCGCGTGAATTACACGCCGGCTGGCATTCCAGATTTCGATGCGGAAAAAGAATGGCATCGGCTGCATGAACTGGTGGAGCAGGCCGAGGCCCGTGCCGAGGGGCCCGAAGTTGCAGAAGAATTACGGAAGCAGGCGTTAGAGAAAGAGCACGCCGCGAAAGGCCTGAGCGGGCAAGCGCTGGAAAATCAGATTCGCAAGAACCGCGTTCGCTGGTTGAAGAATTATCTGACGGAAGCAGCTACGCGCCGCGCGAATGAGCTGGGGTGGCCGAACACTTACACATTCACGAAGAGCCTGGCTGAGTCGCTCATCTCGAAACATGGCGCCGGGCTGCCGATTGCGATTGTGCGACCTGCAATTGTCGAGACTTCGGTGGCGAAGCCGTTTCGCGGATGGAATGAGGGAATCAATACTTCGGCGTCATTGTCTTATTTGCTGGGGACGGCATTCCGCCAACTTCCCTCCAACGAACGCAAGCGTCTCGACATTATTCCGGTCGATGCAGTATGCGCGGGAATGACTTTAATTGGCGCGGCGCTGGTGGAGCGGCGTCATGATCCGCTGTATCAGTTGGCGACTTCGGTTACGAATCCGTGCGACATGGGGCGCTCGATTGAGTTGACCTCGCTCGGCCATCGAAAGCACTATCGCGCGCAAGAGGGTCTTGAATACTGGCTGCGGCTGCGGATGGATGCGATTCCGGTTTCGAAAGAGCGGTATCAACGTATGTCCGCGCCGGCGCAGAAGATGATCATCAAATCGATTCAGCGGGTGATGTCGCCCCTACCATCGGCGATGACAAAGCCTCTGGCGAAAACCGAGCGTAACCTGGAGCGTGTGGAAAAATTGGTAGGATTGTTCGAGCCGTTCATTCTTCACAACGAACATGATTTCGTCGCCGACAATGTGGAAAAATTGTCGCAGGCGCTTTCGCCCGAAGAGCGGAAAGTGTTCGGTTACGATACCGCCGGGCTCGACTGGTTTGAATATTGGATCGACATCCATATTCCTGCGTTGCGGCGTTGGACCTATCCGCTGATTGAAGGGCGTCCGCTGGAAGCGCGCGCGCCTCGGCTGCTGCAGATGCCGACGCCGACGCGGTCGGCCCCGACGACGGCAGGGACACCTGCGACGATGACGACCGAAAATGGCGATGCCATGAAGACTGGGACAAACGGAGCAACGTGGCGATATTCCTGACCGGTGGGACCGGCTACATCGGCGCGCATGTCGCCGCAAATCTGCTGGAACAACACGATGCGACTTTGAATCTGCTGGTGCGCGGCCGCGATCCTCGCGATGCAGAACTGCGCCTATGGCAGGCTTTGCAGTTGCACCTGCCGTTCCCGAAGTTCTATGAATACCTGCAAGCGAAGATACGGATTTTTCGCGGCGATCTTACTTCGTCCCGCTTCGGTCTCGCGCCCGATGATTATGACCGACTGGTGCACACTACCGATTCGGTGATCCACTGCGCCGCTTCGTTGAATCGCAAGTCAGAAAAAAGTTGTTTGAACGTGAATCTGCGCGGAACGCTCGAAGTCGTTCAACTGGCGCGGCAATCCCAGTATTATCACGGCCTGCGCAGGTTCTCGAATGTGAGCACGGTAGCAGTCGCCGGCAAGCGCAACCACGAAGTTGTTTTCGAAGACCGTTCGATTGAGTGGGAGCGCTCAGATTACGATCCCTATGGGCGGACCAAGAAATTCTGCGAGCACATGGTGCGCGAACTGCTGCCGGATGTGCCGCTGACGATTTTCCGGCCCAGCATCGTTCTCGGCGACAGCCGCTATCCGCAGACGACGCAGTTTGACATGGTGCGGTCATTCGTATTTCTGGCAGGATTGCCGGTGCTGCCCTTTCGTCCCCAGGACAAAATTGATATCGTCAACGTGGATTTTGTGGCCGACGCAATTTCTACCTTGCACATGAAAGCCAATCCCGCCCACGATACTTACCATCTTTCCTCGGGCAATTCTTCGCAGTCATTTCGCGAACTAACTCGCGCGCTGGCGACGGAGCAGAACAAGCGCCCGCCGGTATTTTTGCCGATCCTGGGAAAACCCTTCAGCGCGACCATTGATGTGGTCGCGAATCGCAAAGGGCCAGTCGGCCACGGCGCGGCCCTGATGAAGGTCTTTCTGCCTTACTTGACGTGGAATACAGTGTTCGACAATACGCGCGTCACCACGGAAATGGGACGCAAGCCCGCACCGTTTTCGCAATACAGTTTTCCGCTGCTGCGATTCAGTCGTGAGCACAATTTCTCCTACCCCTATCAAGGCTGGCCAGAAAGCACGAAAGCCGGAGGGTCCGCCGCATGATGGACTTCGTGCTGGAAGCCTGGGTATCGGGCATTATCGAAAGGAAGAAAATCCAGTGGATGATGGGCAAACGCGAGCCCTGGCAGCCCGGCGAAAAACTAAAGCTGCTATTTGCCGGCTATAACGGCACCCGCAATACTGGTTCCGATGTGCGTGTGGAGGAAATGCTGCGCCAGATTCGGCGGATTCTTGGACCAGAAAATGTCGACCTCAGCATGATGACATTTAACTTTGATCGGTCGCGCGGATATTTCGAAAGCACATCGCAGGTTCGGTTGCCGGATATTTTCCCTCCCTTCCTCGCGAATGAAGTTCCGAAGCATCATGGCGTGGTGGCCTGCGAAGGCTCAATGTTCAAATCGAAATTTGCGAACGCGCTGGCGACGATGATGATCGGATCGCTCGGCATCGCTGCGGCGGAGAACAAATTGTCGATCGGCTACGGCGCCGAGGCGGGCCACATGGATCCTGTAGTCGCCAAGATGTGCGGCCGCTACTGCAAGAATTCCCTGGTGATCACACGCAATAACGAGTCGCGAAAAATTCTGCGCGAGCTCGGAGTGCCGACGGAATTAGGCACAGACACGGCGTGGACCTTTGAGCCAATGGGCGCAGACTATGGCCAGAAGGCGCTGCGCGATGTTGGTTGGGATGGCAAGACGCCTGTGCTGGTGGTTTGCCCGATCAATCCCTTTGAGTGGCCGGTAAAAGCCTCGGTGGCAAAAGCCGCGCTGCACAGCCTGACTGGCGCATACAAAGAGAGTCACTATCGCGGGCCCTATTTTCATAATGCCGGGCCAGAGGCAGATCGCGCCTACGAATACTATTTGAATTCGATTGCCAATGCAGTCGCGGCGTTCCGCCAGAAAAGAAATGTATTTGTGATTATGGCGGCGACGGAGCGTATGGATGCGCGCCCTTGCCGCCGCATCTCCGAGAAGCTCGGTGGTGTTCCGGTGCTGACGTCGGATGATTACAACATGTATCAATTGGTCAGTATTCTGCGTGCATGCCGCATGATGGTGTCGTCGCGCTATCACGGGATCGTTACGTCGATGCCCGCTCTGGTCGCCTCTGCGGGGATCACCATGGATGAGCGCATTCGCAACTTGATGAATGAGCGCAAGCATCCCGAATTGCTGATGAACGTCGACGACCCCGACTTGGAGCCGCGCACGCTGGCAGCACTCGAAATTCTAGATCGCGAGGGCGAGCGGATTGCCGACGGAATTGCGCGAACGGTGGTTAGAAATTTGAAACTCATGGCGCGCATGGGTGTGTATTTCGAAGAAGAAGTGCAGAGGCGGTACCCGGAGTTTCCCACCCGGCGCGGGGAATGGAGCTGGGAGGATTATTTACCGCCAATGAGCGACGGGTTGAAACAGTTGGCGGCGGCTTACGCGTAGGTGACTGAACTAGCTTTCGGTCAAGCAATCCTTACTACACAGAGTCCCATGTCTTTTCTCGAAGATATTTTCGCCAGCATCGAGCGCAGCGGCGATGCTGTCGTGATACAGGAATTGCGCGACGGGCAGACCGTCTCGCTTACCGGGTTGCAGTTGCTTGCCAACGTGCAAGTGGCGCGGACTTATCTGCGGCGATTGCGGCTGAAAAATGGCGACCGCTGCGCCCTGCTAGCCCACAACTCGATGCTGTGGGTCGCGATGGATCTCGCCATCATGGCAGAAGGATTAACCGCTGTGCCGCTCTATGCACGGCAAGCCCCGGCCGAACTAGTCGCGATGATGAAAGATTGCTGGCCCTCTGTGATTGCTTGCGGCGAACAGTCGCTCGCCGACTCGATCGTGGAAGCCTGGCCGGAAGCTCCACCGCACTTCTGCTTCGAAAATGTCTTTACTCCAACGCGCGGGCCGGTGGAAAATCCCTCGCTTACGGTTAAGGACGAAAATGTCGTGGCCGTCATCTACACTTCGGGCACGTCGGGCGAGGCCAAGGGCGTGATGCTGAACGCGCTCAATGTCGGATACATGCTGGGCTGCACTTCGGGGCGGCTCGATCAGTTGATGGACGTTGGTCTGAAAAAGACGCGCTCGGGCCAGGATGCAGTGTTTCATTATTTGCCGCTTTGTTTTGCAGGCTCGTGGATCATGATGCTGACCTGCCTTTTGCGCGGAAGCAAGCTTACGCTGAATACTGATTTGGCAAAGATTGCCGCCGACATGCGTCTGACGGCGCCGGATTATTTTCTCAATGTGCCCGCCCTCCTCGAACGCATGCGCAAAGCAGTCGACGAGCAGCTTTGGAAGACAGGTGGTTTTCCGTTGAAGGTCTACACCAATGCAAAAGGCGCGTGGGTGCGCCGCCAGGAGCACAAGGCCCGCGCAGTGGACGCTGTTTGGCTCGGCCTCGCGAATCGGCTTGTATTTCCTACCATCCGAAAAAAAATGATCGGGCGCAATTTGCGCGCCCTGATTTGTGGTTCGGCGCCGCTGAATATCGAAACGCAACTCTTCTTTATGATGCTGGGTATCCCGGTTTTGCAGGTCTATGGGCTGACGGAAACAACCGCGATTTGCACCATGGATGATCCGGATGGTCACGTAATACCTGGGCGGGTGGGGCCGGCGATTTCAGGCGTGGAGATGAAGGTTGGTGAAAACGGCGAAATTGTGGTGCAAGGCCCGAATATTTTTCCCGGATACTGGGGTCGTCCCGAGGAGACGGCGAAGGTGCTGCACGATGGCTGGTTTCACACCGGCGATCAGGGCGATGTCGACAGCAACGGGAATTGGAAGATTGTGGGTCGCATCAAGAACCTCATCATTCTTGGCTCGGGCCACAACATCGCGCCGGAGCCGATTGAAGATGAGATTCTGCGTGAACTGCCCGACGCAATTCAAGTTGTGCTCGTAGGCAACGGCCGCGGCTATCTGGGCGCGCTGGTTACAGGCAACGTGAGCGGCGAGAAAGTTCGGGCGGCGCTGGACGCAATTAATCCGGGGCTTCCGCACTATAGGCAGGTTCGAGCTTTTCATCTGATGGAGGCGGCATTCACCATCGAGAGTGGGCTGCTGACGGCCAATGGCAAGCTGAAGCGCGATTTGATCGCCGAACGTTTTCGAAGTGAAATCGACACGATCTATCAGGCTTCGAAGAGCCAGGCCACACCGACGACGGTATGAACGATCTCAATTTCCAAGGTCAGACGCTTTCGTGGCAGATCGTTAATGGCGCGATTGAATTGGCGCTCCATCGCGAGGCTTGCAATGAGATCGGATCGGTCACGCTGGAGGAGTTGGAAGCGTTTGTGTCAGCTTTGCCAGCGCTGGCAAACGATGCGCACGCTTTGATTATTCATTCGACGTTGAAGGCCGGATTTTCGGCGGGTGCGGATTTGCGCGAACTGTTTCAGCGCGCACAGGAAATGGATAAAGCCGCGGCCTTGCGCGGGGTGCGGTCATTCTTGGAACGCATCCACTCCGTAATGAACGCACTCGATGCTTCGCCGCTGACGACAATCGCGGCGGTGCACGGCGTCACATTTGGCGGCGGATTTGAGTTAGCGCTGGTGTGCGACATCATTATTGCTGACCGGATGGCACGATTTTGTTTCCCGGAACTGCGGCTGGGCTTGATTCCAGGATTCGGCGGAATCCCGCGACTGAAGCGGGATTTGGGCAATGCAGTCGTCCGCGATCTGCTCCTGACCGGCCGCAGTTTTAATGTGATGAAAGCGCAGCAGATTGGGCTGGTGAGCCAGATTGCGGCCGAAGGCGAGGCGTTGCGAGTGGCGCGCGCTACCGCAAGTCAAGTGGGGAAATTTGATAAGCGGACAGCGGCAGCCGCTAAAGAGTTTGTTAAGCCAATTCCTTACGCTGAACTAAAGCAGGAGATTGATATTTTCTGCGATCTTTATTCTCGCCCCGCAGTCGAGGAAGGGCTACGCAAGTTTGTCGAAAATGAAGGAGTGCAACCGTACTTGCCTTAATTTTCAAATGGCGACCTGTAATTTGAAATTCTAATTGTAAGGACAGCAAATCTATGGCAGCGCCCACGATCGATCACACACTCGACGAAATCTTGAATCTGGCGGCTTCGCATTTCAAAGTGCCGCGGGAAAAGCTCACGCCTGACGATGACTTTTTTAAGACGCTGGGCATCGACAGCCTGCAAGCGCTCGATTTGCTGACCAGATTGGAACAACACTTCCGCATCGAGTTGCCGGATTACGAATTGCAAGGTGTATCGGATTTCCGGACGCTGGCGAGTCGAATCCAGGCGCGGCTGTAAGATAACAATTTGAATGCTTGATCTTCGCCAATATGCCAGCGTGGGTGCGGCGCTCAAGGACGCGCTCGACCGCTGGCCCAATGAAACTTGCCTGATTGAAGCCGATCGCGACCGCGAAAAAGTCCGGCTCACCTATTCTGACTTTAAGGAAATGGCGCGCCCGCTTTGCCGCGCGCTTCAGGACGCCGATTTCAAACCTGGCGATCGCGCGGCCATCATCATGAGCAATCAGTCAAAGTGGCTGATTTCGGCGTATTCGACTTTCTTTTGCGGCGGAGTCTTGGTCCCATTGGATTACAAGTTATCCGCGACGGAACATCTGCAACTGCTGGCGCATTCGAAGGCGCGTTTTCTTGTCGTTGAATATTACTTGTGGCGTGCAATCACGCAGGCCCCTGACTTTGCGAAGCTAACGGCTCAGATCGTGCTGGTCACAGAAGCGCCGCCCGGTGCGGACTTGCGCGGAGCTTATCGATGGGAAGAATTTAAGCGGAAGGGCGAGCCGCAATTCGTAGCGCGGCAACGCGAAGACACGGCATGCATCGTGTATTCATCGGGCACCGGCGGACGCCCGAATGGCTGCGTGCTCACGCACGACAGTTATCTCGAGCAGTGCGCCGCACTAACCGCGTGGTATCCATTTTGGCCAGGCGTACGCTATTTGAGCATTCTGCCCACGAATCACGCGATTGATTTCATGGTCGGATTCATCGGTCCCTTCGTGTGCGGAGCCTGCGTGGTGCACCTGCGGACGCTGCGTCCGGAATTTGTGCGGGATGCGTTTGTGCGCTATCGCATCACTTATGTAAGCCTGGTGCCGATGGTGCTGAAGAATCTGGAACGCGGGCTGCGCGCCAAGTTTGACGAACTAAAGCCAGGCAAGCGCTGGATGCTGGAACGCCTGATCGGGCTGAACAAAGTGCTGACCCGAGGGCGTCCGCGCGTGGCAATCAGCCGCCGTCTGCTGCCCGACGTGCACAAAGCCTTTGGCGGAGAGTTGCGGGCCTTGATTGTTGGCGGAGCATTTACCGATCCCTCCACATTGCGGTTTTTCTACGATCTCGGAATTCCTGTAACTTGCGGATACGGCCTCACAGAAGCCTGCACCGCCGTGACGCTCAATGATCTGAAACCGTTTCGCGCCGATACCGTGGGCAAGCCGCTGCCCGGAAGCGAGGTGCGGATTTTAAATCCGGATGGCGATGGCATTGGCGAGGTGGCGGTGCGCAGCCGCGCGGTCATGTCGCATTATCTGGATGACCCGGAACTGACGGCGCAGACCATCGTCGAAGGCTGGCTACTGACAGGCGATCTCGGCCGCTTCGATCCCAACGGCCGCGAGCACCTCCAACTTTTCGGACGCAAGAAAAACATGATCGTCACCGCTGGCGGCAAGAATATTTATCCAGAGGATATTGAATCGGCGTTTGACGGTTTACCGGTAAAAGAATATTGCGTCTTTGCGGCGAATTACCTGTGGCCGCAAAAAATGCTTGGAGACGAGATGCTGGTGCTGGTGCTGCGATTGGAACAGAACCAGCAATTCGAAGATAAAACGTGCGAGGACATTGTGACGCGAAACCGGCGACTGGCGGACTTCAAGCGCGTGGGTGGATATTTGCTGTGGGAGAAAGATTTTCCGCGCACGGCGTCGCTGAAGATCAAGCGTGGAGAACTGGCGGTGGACATCGGAGCGGGAACGTCGCGGGAATCCATCGTTGAGATTTAGCTGGTGGCTTTCACTTACCCGGCAGCTTGCGGCAAACTGCGAGCTAAGCTGACATCTGATACCGAGACTTGTCTTTGAACGAAACATTTCTTGCGATTATTAATCCGGCAGCGGGCGGAGGACGTTGCGGCCAACGTGTCGGCGCGGTGCTTGGTCGCCTGCGGAGCGCCGGAATCGTCGTGGAAACAACGGAGACTTCTGCGGCTGGTGACGCTACTCGAATTGCCCGAGAAGCGTATGCGCGCGGCTATCGGAAATTTATCGCGGTCGGCGGAGACGGGACTTCGTATGAAATCGTCAACGGATTATTCCCCGAGAGCAGAGAGGCGGCCTCTCAAGTCCCAGATGTTGCGTCCCGCGAGAACCCGAGTGCTGATGAACAAACGCCCACCCTGGGATTTCTTCCGCTCGGCACGGGCAATTCTTTTTTGCGGGATTTCAGCGACTGCAAGGCCAGCGACCATGGTCTGGAACACGCGATTCAAGCGCTGTTGGCGAGGCGTTCGCGACCTTGCGACGTTCTGCGGCTGACGCACAAAGAGGGCGAGATTTATTACATCAACCTGTTAAGCGTAGGTTTCGCCGCCGATGTCGCAACCTTGCGGCATCGCCGATTTCAAGCGCTGGGGCGGTTTGGATATTTGCTTTCTATTTTTCTTTGTTTAGCGCGGCTTAATCGACGCGCATTTCCCTTGCGGTTCGACAATCAGAGAGAGTTTGATATGCGGCCCTGCTTGTTTCTTACATTTAATAACAGTAAATTTACGGGCGGAACTATGATGATTGCGCCCGACGCGGTCACCGACGACGGATTAATCGAGTACGTGCGGTGGGGCCCGATTGGCAGGCTCGGACTGATCCGCAACCTCTCGACCCTTTATGACGGCACGCACACGCGCCATCCGCTCGCCGAACGCCACGCGGTTCGTCGCGTCGAGTTTCAACTAGATGGGCCGGTCGATGTCATGGTCGACGGAGAGGTGTTGACGCTCGACTGCCAGGCGATCGATGTCCTGCCTTCGGCGTTGCGGGTGGTGGTTTGATACGGCGAGCTTCCCTTTAACAATATCGTGATATAAAAACTCCATGTCGCAAGAGCGCAGACAACGACAAAACGAAAGATTGGGAATTAAGACTTCGCGCCGAAACTGGGGGCGCATTGCGCTCTACGCCGTGCTCATCGTCGCCGCTTTCGCACTGGCTTACTATCTCGGCAACCGGACTCAGCACAAACACGATGGTTTCGCCCGCTGTCTGAAAGATCGCGGCGTGAAGATGTATGGCGCGTATTGGTGTCCCCATTGCGTAGAGCAAAAAGAAAAATTCGGCGCATCGTTCGAATACGCTCCCTATATCGAGTGCGGCATCCAGGGCAATCTGCATGGAGTCGCCCAGGTTTGCAAGGACGAAGGCATCAAGCACTATCCCACTTGGCAGTTTCCGCCTACCGGAGAGCGCGTGGAGCATATTTTTAGTCTCGAAGAGCTAAGCGACCGAACGGGATGCTCACTTCCGTGAGCCCGATGATGCAACACGAGCTAACGCAACGCTTGATGAGCCTGGTCGCGATTCTGGCAATGTGCGGAATTGTAGTCTCGTCGACCTCGCTGCAACATCATTATGCGACTTCAAAGACGGCGTACTGCGATATCGGAGAGACTTTCAATTGCGACATCGTGAACCGGAGCGAATACTCGTCGATTCTTGGCATACCTGTCGCACTCATCGGAATGATCGGCTACGCGGCACTGGCGGGATTGGCGACAATGTATCGCGAGCGGCGTGAAACTCCAGCGATGCTTTTTGGCGGGGCCGCAGCAGGTCTGGCGTTTGCTCTATACCTCACCTATATAGAAGGCCACGTGTTGGGGGTCTGGTGCATTTTATGTTTGAGTTCGCTGGCATTGATCGCGACGATCACCATTTTGTCCGGTCTCGTCTGGTGGAGAACCCGTAGTCATTAGCCAGTAGGCAATCGCCATTAGAAACTCACTTCATGCCCCGACCGCCGATTCGAAAAGCACAGTCAAAGACAAAAGAAGCTGTCCCTGCCCCTGCCGTGCCCATCGCGGGCGGCCAACTCAACCTGCATGAACTGCGCAGCCAGGTCTTTGGGAACACGCGACTGGTGCGGGTTTGGCTGCCTCCTGATTACGACGGCTCCGGTGCTGCTCACTATCCAATTCTCTATTTGAATGATGGCCAGAATCTGTTCGAGGCCGCGATGGCTTTTGGCGGGGTGCACTGGCAGGTGGGGGAAACCGCATCGCGGTTGATCAGCGAGCGAAAAATTCCGTCGCTGATCATTGTTGGCATTGACAATACGAAGAGCCGAGTCCAGGAATACATTCCCTACAGATCAAAAGATCCAAGAGTTTTGCATCCCAAGGGAAGGAGCTATCCGGAATTTCTGCGGCGTGAAGTGATGCCGCTCATAGAAGAGCGCTATAGCGTGCGCAAGGGGCCGGAAAATACAGGACTCGGCGGATCATCTCTCGGCGGACTAATTACGCTGTATACGCAGTTTGCGATGCCGGGCGTGTTCGGACGATTGCTGATCGAGAGTCCTTCGCTGTTTGTGGCGAACAAGAAAATCCTCGAGGAGAACCGTCGATTCTGCGGTTGGCCTGAGCGTATCTATCTTGCGATGGGCACTCGGGAAGTGGGGCATGGGGAGAAGGACGCGAAAATTGTTGACGGCATTCGTGAACTGGAATCTTTGCTGCGTGACTGCGGATTGAGTGAAGGCCGCCTGAAAGTTCGCATTGATGAAGGCGCCGGCCACAACGAAGCAGCCTGGGCGGCGCGATTTCCCGAGGCGCTGGAATTTCTTTTTCGGATTACTCGCGATGACAATTCTTGAAGGTTGCTACGTTCGCTGATGGGTTATTATTGTCGGTCATCTTTTCAGAGAAAACCTTATTGGGGGCGTCTATGAAGGTTCGCGGTTGGGTGGGTTCGTGTGTCCTCGTGTTGGCGTTGGCGCTATCGGCGGCGGGGCAGTCTTATAACGAAGCACAATTCAAGGGATTGAAGTGGCGCGACATTGGCCCGTTTCGCGGTGGACGCGTGCTCGCAGTGACCGGAGTTTCGGGGAGCCCGTTCACCTATTATTTCGGCAGCGTTGCCGGTGGCGTTTGGCGCACCACCGACGGCGGCGTGAGCTGGCAGCCTATTTCCGATAAAACGATGATCTCGTCGATCGGCGCGATCGCCGTCTCGGAATCGAATCCGTCGGTGATTTATGTTGGGACGGGCGAGTCCTGCCTACGCGGAAATATATCGTATGGCGATGGAATGTATAAGACGACCGATGGCGGCAAGACCTGGCAGCATATCGGCTTGAAAGACACACAACACATTGCGCGTGTGTGGATCGATCCGCGCAACTCCGATCATGTGTTGGTTGCCGCGCTGGGCCACGCTTACGGCCCCAATCCCGATCGCGGCATTTATCGTACGACCGACGGCGGCAAGACGTGGGACAAAGTTCTTTACAAGGATGACAAATCCGGTGGCATCGATCTTGCGGTTGATCCGCACAATTCCAATGTTGTATTCGCCGCGCTTTATCAGATCCAACGCCTGCCGTGGGGACTCGAAAGCGGCGGCCCAGGCAGCGGGTTGTATCGCTCGATCGACGGCGGAAATACCTGGAAGCATCTCGAAGGCAAAGGACTGCCGGACGGAATTCTGGGTCGCATTGGGGTGAGCATTTCAGGCGCTGACTCAAATCGCGTGTATGCGCTCATCGAGTCGAAAGAGAGCGGGCTCTATCGCTCCGACGATGGCGGCGAAACCTGGTCGCGCGTCAACGACGATCAGCGGCTCACGCAACGCGCCTGGTATTTCACGCACATTTTTGCCGATCCGAAGAGCGCCGACACCGTCTACATGCTGAATACTGGATTGTTTCGCTCCACCGACGGTGGCAAGTCGCTGAATCTTCTCCCTGCGCCGCATGGCGACCATCACGGCTTCTGGCTCGATCCGCAGAATCCGAATCGCATGATCAATGGCAATGATGGCGGCGCGACCATTTCCGTCGATGGCGGCAAGAGTTGGTCAACGCAATACAACCAGCCCACGGCGCAGTTTTATCACGTCGTGGCCGACAATGATTTTCTTTACAAAATTTATGGCGCGCAGCAGGACAATTCGACTGTTGGCATCGCCAGCCGAACCGACGATGGCTACGTCGGGCGGCAGCATTGGTTCGATGCGGGCGGCGGCGAAAGCGGTTACCTGGCGCCCGATCCGCGTGACTCCAACATTATTTATGCGGGCTCGGGCAGCGGAGTAGTCACTCGCCTCGATCGTCGCAGCAATCAGGAGCAGGACATCACCGTGTGGCCCGAAGACACCTCCGGCCACGGTGTAGGCGATCTCAAATTCCGCCTGGGATGGACGCAACCGATCGAAATCTCGCCGCATGATCCGAACGTGATTTACACCTCGGCTGAACTCGTGTTCAAGACAACCGACGAAGGCAAGAGCTGGACCGCCATCAGTCCTGACCTCACGCGTAACGATAAGAGCAAGCAGGTTTCGGCCGGCGGCCCGCTGACCAAGGACAATACTTCGGTCGAATATTACGACACCGTGTTTACGATTGCCGAGTCGCCCGTGCAGAAAGATCTGATATGGGCAGGCACCGATGACGGCCTGATTCACCTCACGCGCGACGGTGGAAAAAACTGGGCCAACGTGACGCCGAAGGGAATTCCGGAGTGGAGCCTGGTGAGCCTGATCGACGCTTCGCCGCACGATGCCGGAACCGCGTATGCGGCGGTCGATACGCACAAGCTCGATGATCTGAGACCCTACCTTTTCAAGACCACGGATTTTGGCAAGACGTGGACGAAGATCACAAACGGCATTCCCGATGGCGCTTACACACACATCGTGCGCGAAGATCCGGCCAAGAAGAATCTTCTCTACGCGGGGACGGAGACGGGGATTTACGTCTCATTCGACGGCGGGGCGAACTGGCAATCGCTGCAACTGAATTTGCCGAACACTCCGATTCACGACCTAATTGTGAAGAATGACGATTTGGTCGTGGCGACGCATGGCCGCGCCTTCTGGATTCTCGACGATATCACGCCGCTGCGAGCGGCCACCCCGCAACCGGCGGCAGCAGTTGTTCTTTACAAGCCGCGAATGACCTATCGCATGCGCTGGCCAGATTTTTTCGAGCGCCGGCAGCCGGTAGGCGACAGTGCTCCGAATGGCGCGGTTATTTATTACTACTTCCCGACCGCTCCCAAGGGAGTCGTAGCGCTGGAATTTCTCGATGCATCCGGCAAAGTTATTCGCCGCTATTCCAATGAAGAAAAAAAAGAAGCGGAGACGCCGCCGGAGTGGCCTGATCTGACGCCTCCGGACGAGAAGATTCCGGCCGATGCGGGCCTGAATCGATTTGTTTGGGATTTGCGCTGGCAAGGCGCGACTCCTTTGGCAGGTGAGCCGGGCGCGGAATTCCGTAATCGAGGTCCAATGGTACAGGCGGGCACGTATCAGGTGCGGCTGACAGCGGAGGGGAAATCGTATACGTCGTCGCTCGAGTTGAAGGTCGACCCGCGCGTAAAAGTGTCGAGCGACGACTTGGCCAAGCAGAATGACCTGGCCCTCAAGATCGTGGCGCTCGTCTCCGAAATTCATCAAGCGGTTGGGACGATTCGCGAGGTGCGGATTGAGACGCGTGGACTCAGTCGGCGCTTTGGCGACGATTCGCGCTACTCCTCTGTCATTTCGGCCACCAAAGATTTCGACAAAAAGAGCCTCGACGTCGAGTCGCAGTTGCTTCAGGTGAACGCGAAGAGTTCGGAGTCGAACCTGAACTATCCGGTGTTCACCGATGAGCGGCTGCACTCACTGCTGTTCAGCGTCGACTCCGCCGACGTCGCGCCCACCAAACAGCAATACGAGGTCTATGACAAGCTCGAAAAAGAGGCGCGCCCGCTGCTGGCGCGTTATCACGATCTTATGTCAAAGGATTTAGTGTCGCTGAATGAGATGGTGAATAAGGAGAATGTACCGGTGCTGTATGTGCCGGCGGGCAAATGATAGTGATGAGCGCGGACGCAACCGCGTGCCATAAAAGTTATGAAGCCGTGCGCATACGGGTCTGGCGCAGAATGCGAGGCAATGGGACAATAGATAAATGCAAAGATCTCTGACTACAGCACTACTATTGGCCGTGGGGATGATGTTGGCCGGAACTGGCTATAGCCAGCAGACTCCGGCAAGCACTCCATCGGCATCGACTCCATCGGCTCCAGCAGCCACAACAACGACAAAGACTCCGGCCAAGAAAACGGGAACCGCAACGAAGAGTGCGGCACCCGTGCCGCTCACCACGCGAAAACAAAAATTCAGCTACGCGCTCGGCATGAACATCGGCAACGGCCTCGGCGGCAATCTTAAAAAGCAAGGCGTAGAGGTGGATTGGAACCTCGTAGCTAAGGGATTGAAGGATGCCGTAGCCGGCGGCAAGACGCAGTTGACCGAAGAAGAAGCGCAGGCCGTGCTTAAGGAAGTTCAGACCGAAGTTCAAAAACAGCAACAGGAAAAAATGAAAGAAGCTTCCGATAAGAACAAGTCAGAAGGCGAAGCATACCTGGCTGCCAACAAAGGCAAAGAAGGCGTGGTCACGTTGCCCGACGGTTTGCAGTACAAAATTCTCACCGCCGGCACTGGGCCAAAGCCTGCGCCAACGGATTCCGTGGTGTGCAACTACCGAGGCACGCTCATCAATGGCACAGAATTCGACAGCTCTTACAAGCGCGGACAGCCGGCGACCTTTGGTGTAAGTCAGGTGATTAAAGGTTGGACGGAAGCGCTGCAGCTTATGCCAGTGGGATCGAAGTGGCAGCTCTTCGTCCCCTCAAACCTTGCCTACGGTCCACGCGGCGCTGGCGCGGAGATCGGGCCAGACTCAACGCTGATCTTCGAGGTCGAACTGCTCTCAATTCAGGATAAGACGAAAAAAGACGATAAGACCAAGGACGACAAGGGTGACATTAAGAAAGACGACAAGAAGTAATAGAGCGTAAGTTTAGAAATGAAGAGCCGGGCTTCGTCGCCCGGCTCTTACTTCATCTGATGCAATCAGCAACTACCTCCATTCGCGGCGTTTCGCTATTCGTAGCGCAGCGCTTCAATGGGATCGAGTCGCGAAGCTCGAATCGCCGGCACCATCCCGCTGATCAATCCGACCGCGGTGAGGATGATGATGGCAACGATCAGCGTAATGGGATTGATCACCAGTCGAATGTCGCCCCCTTCGGCATGCTTGGCCATCGCGCTATAAAGCGTGAGCCTGCCCACGCTGAGCGAGACGACATAGGCGAGGATGATGCCGAAGAGTCCGCCGAGAAAGGTGATAGTCAGAGCCTCAGCCAGAAACTGAAAAAAAATGTGGCGCCGTCGCGCGCCCAGCGCTTTTTCGATGCCAATTTCACGCGTGCGCTGGGTGACGGAGACCAGCATGATATTCATCAAGCCGACCCCGCCGATTCCCAGTGTAAGCGTGCCGATGAAGCCCAGCAGAATCTTAAGCCCGATGGCGATCGTCTCGAAGTGCTTAACCTGCTCCATCAGGTTAAAGACCAGCAGCGCGCGGCGGTCGGCGGGATTGAATCTGTGCTGCTGCGCCATGGTGTAGCGCACCGATTGCTCGATCCGCTCGTAATCGTTGGTCTCATAGTCGAACCAGATCGTGTCAAGGTAGTGCGTGTCCTTGAGATCGCTCATGGTGGTGAAGGGAACGTAAATAACGCGATTGATGTTATCGTCGCCCGGTTGCATCTTAGGGGCAAGAACGCCAACCACTTCAAAGCTGACCCCATCGACGCGGATGTGCTCGCCAAGAGCACTGCGTCCGGAAAAAAGTTTGTCCTTGGTGTCTGAGCCGATGACTGCAACCCGCGCCCGCTGGATCTGGTCTTCAGGGTTGTAGAAGCGGCCCTGCGTCAGGGATAAAGCGCGGATCAGAAAAGTGTTGGGATATTCGCCGTTAACATTCATGCTGTAGGAGCGCGTGTCATATTGCACCGTCGCAGTCTTGTTACAGCTCGGGGTGATGTGCGTGATCTGGGGAATATTGGTGGAGAGTAACTCGATATCGTCCAATGTGAAGTGGAGAGGCACACCCGCCTTCTGACCGCCGGCCTGCATGGTAGAGCGGCCAGGGACCACGATCATCAGCTTAGTGCCGAAGTTCGCCATGATGTTCGTGATTGCGTTGCCGAAGCCGTCGCCGTAGGAAAGCAGCATGACCACGGTGGCGATGCCCCATGCCATGCCCAGCATGGTGAGCGCCGTGCGACGCCGGTTATGGCGCATGGCATCGTAGGATTCCTGGAGCAGATCTTGCAGCATTTGTAATCTGTGGTTTCGAATTTGTGATTTCAAGCCTTCAGCTTCATCTGCCGCTATCGGAGCGCGAAAGCGTCACTCTTATGAGCTTGTCATCCTGAGCGAAGCGAAGGACCTCTGCATTCGCGACGAGTGGAACACGTTTTCGACACACTTCGTACATGCGCCGCCGCCCCGCGCGCCTCCCATGTTTCCAGGAAGCTTGCCGCCGTGGTCCGGTAAACAAAGCTTTCTCGCCCGCTTGCGTCGCGTCTCAATCCCACGCGCACTCCGCCTATTTTTTCGACAGCCTTTTGCGAGCGCAAATTCTGCGGGCCAACAAGAAAGACAACGCTCTCCACGAATTTGAAGGCGTGTCGCAGCATGAGCTCTTTCATCTCGCCGTTGTAAATGCCACCCCAGTGCGATCGCGCCAAAAACGTCCAGCCAATTTCAATCTCGCTTTTCTCCTGGTCGTATCCGTGAAATCGCGACGATCCGATGACCCTGCCATCTTTGGAGTCGATGGCGATCAGCGCTCCGCCAGATTCCAACGCATCGCGAAAAAACTTCTTGAAAACTTCTTCCTGGTAGCGGTCGCTGCTCGGATGCTGCTCCCAAATGAGCGGATCGGATGCCACCGCATACAGGTCATGAAAATCCTCTGGCCGCAATGGCCTGAGCACTAAGAGTTTCCCCGTTAAACTGGGCTGGAGATCAAAGGACATGATTATTCCTGCCTCAGGGCTTCCACCGGCTGCAGGCGTGCGGCCTTACGTGCGGGATAAAGTCCCGCTGCGACCCCGGCGAGAGTCAGGCTGGCGATGGCAAGGATCGCAGTCTTAGGAACAAGTCGAGGCGGATCGAACCCTCCAGGTCCGTTGGCATTGCCAAGCAGAGCCATAAGTCCCGCGGCTATGGCCATGCCGATCAGTCCGCTGACCAGAGTAAGCAAAACTCCTTCGGCAAAAAATTGTAGCAGAATGCTGCGGTTCGTAGCGCCCAGAGCTTTACGCAATCCGATTTCGCGTGTGCGCTCCGTGACCGCGATCAGCATGATATTGATCACGCCGATCGCCCCGAGCGCGAGAGTGATGAGCCCGACGGTGCCAAGGAATTCGTTCATCGCGTCGAAGATCGTCCCCATCATTTGCGCCTGCTGCACCGTGTCCCACCCCTCGAACGCATCTTCATCGTGATAATCGAAGTGGTGATTGCGCGCGATCACGCGGTGCGCTTCATCCTGCGCCAGCACGTGTTCATCGGCCACCCGAGGCTGATAGTAGATATAGGAAACGGCATCGAAGGCTTCTTCACCCTTCAGCGGAAAATCGCTGCGCATCACCTGAAACGGTACATAGGCGCGGGTATTGGTCATGTTGTCGTCGCCGCGGCCGACGCGTTTGAGCGTGCCGATGACTTCGAAGCGATAGCCGTTGACCACAATGAACGAGCCGAGGGCGGGATGTCCGGGGAAGAGATGATGCGTCATTTCGTCGCCGAGAACGATCACGTTGCGCTTTTGAGTTTCGTCGAGATCGTTGAGCCATCGCCCCTGTTTCAGCGGCAGAAAGCGAATCTGGCCATATTGCGGCTCAACCCCATCCAACTGTCCGCTGGCGCTGGCGTATTCGCTGACCGCATTCACATTGTCGGTGACCAGCGCGGGAGTGATCATCTTGACATGCGGAGCTTCCTTGCGTATGTCGAGATAATCCTGGTAAGTCAGCCGGTACTGGCGAGCGGAATTCATGCTGCCCGCAACTGCCGGCGCGCGCCCCGGAAACATCATGATGATGTTTTCGCCATACTCCGAAAGATTGCGCTGGTTGCCCGCTCTGAAGCCTTCGCCCAACCCGACCAGCAAAAGCAGGGAACCAACCCCCCACGCAATCCCAAACATGGTCAGAAAAGAACGCAGCTTATGCGCCCAGAGGGTCCCAAAAATCTGCGCGAAAACATCAATTACCATTCGCATGGATAGTGGATCCGGAGCGGAAGCTAGCCGCTGAATATGCTCTATTGTTACTAGAATAGCAAGGGGGTGTACTCGTCCAGTAGATG